>UQHF01000025.1 GCA_900540785.1 uncultured Blautia sp. | reverse complement strand
GAGCACTTGACTTTTAATCAAGTTGTCCGGGGTTCGAATCCCCGATGCTTCATTTTTACTGGAAATCTTAACGGTTTCCAGTTTTTTTGTTTATCAGATCTTTTGAGATTCATAGGTTCTACTTTTGAAATTACAGCATAAAATAATAGTAGCTAAGAAAGATATGGAAGATGCGCACTTCTGTATTGGACAGGCTGTAAGAAAAGGAGGATTTTTATGAAGGGTTTAAAGGATAGCTTTTGTCAGGCGATTGCAGCATTTATTTGCTTTGTGATAAATCTTCTTTCCGGAAGAAACAGAAGAAGAGAAGAGGAAAGTCTTTTAACAGCTTCAGTCTGTGGAAACAGTGGAAATCTTTCTGTAAACAATAAAAACGATGTGGAAAACTTTTCTGTAAATGAACTTTCAATAAAAAGAAACGACAATAAGAAGAATGTTTATCATGTAGTGACAGGGAAATACTGGAAACAGGAAAAGGTTCAGAAAAGGAATGTGACAGAAAAATATTCAACACAGAAAGAACTTTGTAAAATCAGAGTACCATGTTTTGAAGAATATGGCGGACCTCCGCCTTAAAAAATACAGCTTTGCATATAGATTGAAAAAAGGGCATATAATAGGGAAAAAAGCAGGATTTGTATATGAAACATCAAATCTCTTTTTTATTTTGGAGAGCTGCGGCTCTTCTTTTGATTCCCTATTTTGCCGTAATAGGATTTCAGGGAAAGGAAATTGCCCTGATAAATCATATCCCGAAGGCAGAAGACTGCCTTCCTTTTATTTTGTCAGAAGAGATTGGAGCAGACAGCGAAGAAGAAGCACTAAAAGCACAGGCTGTTATTGCAAGGACGAATCTTTACAGAAGGATGAAAGAAGGAGAAAGTCTGTATGATATTTTAAAAGAATGCGAGAAAAGCAGAGGCGCAGCGGAAAAAGTATATTTCGATGCAGTGAAAGAAACAGAAAATATAGTGTTGTCGTGGAAGGGGGAGTTGAAACAAATTCCCTATCATGAAGTCAGCAGCGGAAAAACAAGAAGCGGAGAGGAGGTTTTTCGCGATCCGGATTTTGCATATCTGAAGTCTGTGGACAGCAGCACAGATATGGATTCCCCGGATTATCTTTCAAGCGTGTACATAGAGGAAGGACAGCTTCCAAAGGAATTTGAAGTAGAAGAAAGAGACAGCGCCGGATACGTGCAGAGTATTGAAGCAGACGGCAGCATTCTGGAGGGAGAGGGATTCCGCCGTGGAATGGGACTTTCCTCAGCAGATTTTACAGTGCAGAAATTAAATGGGAAAATACGTTTTCTGTGCCGTGGAAAGGGGCATGGTCTTGGATTTTCCCAGTATGGAGGAAATGAGCTGGCAAAAGAAGGGAAAAATTACAAGGAAATTCTGGCGGCGTATTTTCCCGAAATGAATCAGGAAGACATACATAAACTTTTTTAATTACGTGAATAAACAACCATATTCTGGACACCCTATAGATACAGAAACATAGTAGTAGCTGCGGACAAACCGGACAGTTACAGAGAATATAAGCAGAGGTGAAGGGAATATGATGAACAACAAAAAAGCAAAAATCATCTTAAACGGCGCAGTTCTGGCAGTGATGGCAGCACTGGGAATCACAGTTTACCAGATTGGTACATCTTCCTCAAAAGAAGAAATCATGTATGAAGAGGTAAAAGAAGAGGCAAAAGAAGAAGGCAGTGCAGAGCCGCAGATTTCAGAGGAGACAAAAGAAGAAGCACTGGTAGATGCAGATACCAGCCAGGTGAAAGCAAGTATGGAAAAAAACGCAGACGCAGAAGAGAAGAAAGAGACAGAGGAAGAATCTTCAGATGAAACACAAGAGCCGGAGGAAACACCGGTGGAAACTGCAGCCAATCCACAGGCGGCACCATTAAACCTTCCGGAAGTGAATTTTTCTGAGGAAACATTGATGGAGTGGCCGATTCACGGAAATATTCTGGTAGATTACAGTATGGATTCCACCGTATATTTTCCTACCCTTGACCAGTATCGCTTAAGCCCGGCCATTGCAGTACAGGCAGATGAGGGAGCGCCTGTTATGTCTGCTGTAAACGGAACGGTTTATTCTGTGGAAGAAACTGCAAAAACAGGAACAACGGTAACTATGGAGCTTGGAAATGGGTATCAGGCTGTTTACGGACAGTTAAAGGATTTGAATGTATCGGAAGGGGATACGGTAAAAAAAGGCGCGATTATCGGATACGTCAACGCACCGACAAAATATTACAGTGAAGAGGGAAGCAATCTTTATTTTGCAATGAAAAAAGATGGAAAGCCGATTGATCCGATTGCTTATCTTCCGTAAGGCATTCACAAAATTAAAAAAGATACGTATAATAAAGCAGGTGGGTAAGAAAATTCGCAGTCAGTGTTTCAGCCACCTGCTTTCTGTTTTTTATGTTACAGGAAAGCGCCCTTCCGCAGGCGGAGAATCTCGCTTGCGAGATTCTTTGTTTTAAAAATACGAGTTTTGGCTGACTGCTTTTTATAGAGAGTTTCAGGAATGGCTGTCTGAATATAAGGACAGACAGCTATTCTTACATATAGCGGCAAGATAAAATGAAATCCGGGAGAAAGAAGAATGAATTATACATATATGGTATGCTGTGCAGACGGAAGCCTGTATACAGGCTGGACAAACTGTCTGGAGCGAAGGATAAAAGCCCATAATGGCGGCAAAGCAGGGGCAAAGTATACAAAGTCGAAAAGACCAGTTACGCTTGTATATTACGAAGGCTTTGCAACGAAGGAAGAAGCTATGCGAAGGGAATATGAGATCAAACAGATGTCCAGAGGGAAAAAACTGGAGCTTATGGAGATGTTCTAAAGAATTTAAACAAAATCTATAAATTCCTGTCAGGAAAAGAAAGAAAAAATATGATATTTTTAAGATAGAGTAAAAGGGAAAAGGTGGGGGATTATGATAAAGGTATTATTTGTAGATGATGAAGTGATGGCAATGGAGTATTTACAGAACATGATTTCCTGGGAGGAAGAAGGTTTTTCTGTAATCGGACATGCACGAAGTGGGAAAAAAGCGTTGGAAATATACGAAAGAGAAAAACCGGATATAGTAATTTCAGATATAAAAATGGCAGGAATGGACGGTCTTGAGCTGACAAAGAAGCTGAAAGAGAAAAATACAGATGTGGTGGTAATTCTGCTTTCTGCTTACCGGGACTTTGAATATGCTCAGAAAGGTTTTGAATATGGTGTTTCCAATTATCTTTTAAAGCATGAGCTGTGCGAGGAAAAGCTTATGGAGGAATTGGAAAAGGCGAAAGAGCGGCTGAAGGACAGCGGAAGAAAAAAGAAGATTTATCAGAAGTATTTTGCAAAACAGTTGATTTACAACATGGAAGATGTGACAGAGGTGGAAGAAAAAGAATTGGGAAATCGCTTCTTTTTGATTCTGGCTAATAAAAATCCTGTTTTCTGCAACGGTGTATTCAGGGAACTTTCCTGGTCAGACGAGGAAAGAGAACTTTTGCAGAATAGTTCTGAAGATACAGACGAGGAGATTTCTTATGTGTCAGATGTTAGACTGACGTCTGGCAACAGCATTATTCTTTATAAAATAGGAAATATCAGCAGCCGTTACGAACTTACAAATAAAATAGAAAATATGGCAAAAAGAATTTCTGCCGCGCTGATTAAAGCACAGAGCAGTTCTTTTAATATGATTTACAGCAATGAAATTACAAGGACAGAAATAAGCGGTACATTTCAAAAAATGTCAAGAATGATACATTATTCTGTTTTCTGGAAACCACGCTGTATTTATGCGCTGGAGCGTTTGGAAGAAGCTGGGACAGAAGAGAAAATATCGTGGAATGAGCAGGAAAAAGAGCTTCGCGACATTATTTTTGAGGGAAGAAAAACAGAGGATTTTATTTCTTATTTATTTGAACTTGTCAGATACCCGAGAGAAAATTTAAGGGGGTTTCGAGATCTTCTCTTTGTTCTTGATAACTTGGCAAAGGAACTGGAGGACAGACATGGAATTACACCTCTGGAGAAAGAAGAGAAAGGATATAAGCTTTCGGATATAGAGAATTATTACATACATAAAATGAATGATATTTCTGAGATCATACAGGAAAGAACGGAGAAAAAATATTCAGGTATTGTCGTTGATATGATGCGGTATATAAAAAAGAATTACTGTAAAGAAATCAGTCTGGAATCTCTGGGAGAGGAATTTCAGATGAACGGTGTATATCTTGGACAGATTTTCCGAAAAGAGACAGGAACTACATTTTTGAAATACCTCACAGCCCTTCGAATAGAAGAGGCAAAGCGTCTTTTAAGTCAGGGCGATAAAAATGTGTCTGAGGTATCCGAGATGGTAGGATATAAGACAAGCCAGTATTTCAGCCAGATATTTATAAAAAACGTAGGAATGAAGCCCCAGGAGTATAAAAAATGGAGAAAAGATATATAAGAAAGAAATCATTAAAAAGCAGGATTTTAAAAACGCTTTTTGTAGTTCTGGCAGTTTCCATGATATTCAGTACGGTAATAAGTTACGTGTATTTTGAAAAAATTTTGCGGAAACAGGTAATCGAAGAAGAAATAGCCGGACTGGAACAGGTAGCAAGTCAGCTTGAATTTATGGTAGAAGATATTCAGAATTTTGCGGCGGGTATTATAGCTGATGAGGATTTGCAGAATGTACTGAATATTAAAAAGACAGAAAGTGCAGCTTTTGATAAGGTAAAAAAAGAAAATGAAATGTCTGACAGGCTTGTTTTTTATAACAGTCTTAGAACATACATAGCCGGCTCTTTTGTGATTTTGGAAAACGGGGAAAAATATTGCAGCACAGGTCCGCTTTCAGCTGAAGAATATATGGAAGAAAAACTGAAAATAAAAGAACTTCAAAACTATACAGGAAACAAAAAAGAAATGTTTTCTTTGCCATATTACGGAGTGGATAACTGGATTTCCAAACCGGTTATCTGCTTTGGAAGCCCCATGTATAACAAATTTCAGTTTGGAGAAGAACAAGGAACACTTTACCTTGAAATTTATTTGGAATATTTTTTGAAGCAGGTGGAAGCTTACGGAGAAAATCAGAAGAATATCTGTCTGATGGGGAATGATAATGAGGTTTTATATGAGGGAAATAAAGAGGGGGAACTCAGCAGAATTATAAAAAACCAGAAGAATGAGATAAAAGAGGGAACTTCAAAAGCGGAGGGAAATTATTTTATATGCAATGATGTTGGGAACTCCGGCTGGAAGCTGTATGTTATGATTACCCCGGAATATCTGTGGCAGAGATGCCGGTTTGTTTTTATCTTTTTCAGCCTGTCTTTTGTGATTTCAATTTCTGCGATCCTGCTTACGACATCAAGGCTTATGGAGCAGATTATCCGTCCTGTAACGGTTCTGTCCAGGAGAATGGAAAAGACGCACTATAATAAACTCCGCGTTCAGGAAATGGTTCATACAGGAGATGAGATTGAGATATTATATCAGTGCTATAACGATATGGTAGAGGAAATTCAAAGAGGAATTGAACAGCAGAGGATTTACGAAAAGCGTACAAAGGATATGGAGTTTGATATTATGTTATCCCAGATTAATCCCCATTATCTTTATAATGTGCTGAATACAGTTGTATATCTGTCGGCAGCAGGGAAAAATAAGGAGGTTGTAAAAATTACAAATGCTCTGATTTTCAGTCTGCAGGAGACAATGCGTCTCGGAGAAAAAAACATAGAGACGACGGTAAAAAAAGAACTGATGCTTACGCAGTGTTATCTTGATATTCAGAAATACCGTTATCCGGATGTATTTGAGGCAGTGATAGAATGTGAGGAAAATTTAAAAGAGTGTCTTGTCCCGAAGACAATAATCCAACCTCTTGTAGAAAACGGAATCCTTCACGGGATTTTGCCATTGGAAGAACCAGGAATCATCTACATTCGTATTTATAAAAAAGAGGATTTTCTTTGCGTTGAGGTGGAAGATAATGGAGAGGGAATTTCGAAAGAGAGACTGGAATCTTTTGAACAGGGAGAAGAGCTGATATATGAGAAGAACGGAAGAAAGCATATTGGAATCAGCAATGTGAGGGACAGAATTGCCTATCTTTACGGAGAACCTTATGGAATGTGGATCACAAGGCTTCCGGAAAGAGGAACAAAAGTAACTTTACACCTGCCCTATAAAATTTAAACAGAAACTAAAGATTACCGTATGGGAAGAAGCGCCGGAGAATGTTAAAGTAAAACCATCTTAAACGGAGGGAGCGTTTCATTTATGAAGAAAAGAACGAAAAAAATCATGGCGCTGATGATGACGGCAGCCGTGGCAGCTACAACATTTGGAACAGGAGGAAGCACTCTGGTTTATGCGGAAAAAGCAGAAGATTACAGCGAGCCGCTTCCTGAGGATTATGAAGGCACTCTTACAATGTGGGGCTGGGACGATCCTTATTTTGAGGCAATTACAAAAGCTTTCAATGAAAAATATCCAAATGTAAAATTTGAGTACACGCCAATGGCAAATGGGGATTCTCTCCAGAAATACCAGACAGCTCTTGCAACAGGAACAGAGCTTCCGGACATTGGCTGGGCGATTATTGATTCCAGAGCGAAAGTATTTGAACTTGATATGTGGGAGGATTTGTCGGCAGCGCCGTATAATTTTGATATTAATGAGGTATATGATTATCTTCACCCCAAAATGGTAAATTCAAAAGGAGCTGTATGTGGAATTGAACAGTGCTTAAGTCCTGCCGGAATTGCCTACAGAAAAGATCTTGCAAAAGAATATCTTGGAACAGACGACCCGAAGGAACTGGAAGCTATGTTCCCTACCTGGGAAGCCTTTATTGAGAAAGGAAAAGAGGTACTGGAAAAGAGCGACGGAAAAGTTTATATGTGGCCGGGAATCGCAGATGCGCAGCAGTTTATCAGAGAGCAGGGGGCGGTTTCCTGGATTGATGGAGATACAATTAATGCGACAGAGAGTCTGCAGCGCTCTTTAGATCTTGCGTGTCAGTTCCGTGACGCGGGAATTGTAGATAAACTGGAAGCATGGAGTGCACCGTGGTATGCTTCTTTTGGAGAAGATACACATATATTCGCAGGCTGTGCAACCTGGTCTGTTCCGTTTACGATTGAACCCAATGACCCGAATGGAGAGAGCACGGGACACTGGGGACTTATGAACGCACCAGAAGGAAATATAAGCTGGGGCGGAACTACAATGGGAATTACAAAGACATGTAAAGATAAGAGACTTGCATGGGAGTTTATTAAATTTGCGACGCTTTCCACAGATGGGGCAGAGGTATTAAATAAAATTGGATATTTGACATCTGCAAAAGCTCCTTATGAAGAAAATCCGGAACTTAAAGTATGGAAGAGTAAATGGTTTGGTGACCAGGATCTGGGAGCATATTTCTTAGATGAAATTATTCCGAATATTGAGACACGTCCTATGAACCTTGATGATAATATTATTCATGAAACCCTTAATCTTGTGACAACAGCATTAAATAACGATACCAGTATGACAGCGGAAGACGCGATGGATTATCTGAAAGAAGAGCTGGAAATGAAGCTACCGGATTACACAATCAAATAATATTGTATGAAAATGAGGGTGCTGCATGAGACAGCACCCTTACAGGTTCAAAGGAGGGAAATTATGAGGAAAAACACAAAACTCTTTCAAAGTGGCCATTTATATTTATGCTGCCGTATTTTGCATTTTATTTTATGTTTTTTATTTATCCGACAATCTATTCTTTTGTAATCAGTCTTACAGACTGGGATAGTGTAGCAGGAGCCGCAAATCGCCATTTTGTGGGATTTGCAAACTATGTAAGATTGATTACAAAGGATAAGCTGTTTTATAAGGCGCTTGGAAATACATTCCTTTTTATGATTATATATATTCCGCTTTTAATTATCGGCGGACTTGTACTTGCAGTGCTTCTTTATAAGCTGAAAAAGTCATCACGCCTTTTTCAGACATTAAATGTACTGCCTTACATTACAACGCCTGTTGCGATTGGTGTGATTTTTTCTTTTTTGTTTGACTGGTCAACAGGAATTATTAATAAAGTTCTTGTAGATGTGGGAATTATTGAGGAAGGAATCAACTGGCTGGGCAGCCCTCTTACAGCAAGAATTGTCGTAATTCTCTTAATTGTGTGGAAAAATCTGGGATATTATCTTCTGATTTATCTTGCGGCTCTTTCCACTATACCGGAGGACGTTTCTGAGGCTGCGATGGTGGACGGTGCAAATAAGTGGCAGGTATTTCGTCACATTACCATCCCCTATCTTCGCCCTATGACGATATTCCTTGTGCTTACAAGTATTATCAGCGGATTCCAGCTTTTTGACGAGCCGTATCTTCTTTTCAGCACGCAGCAGGGAAACAGCATGGGAGGTCCGGGACGTTCCTGTATGACTGCCATGATGTATTTCTTTGACCAGACGTTTAAGAGTTCTACAAGACTTGGATATGGAGCTGCCGTATCCTATGGAATTTTTGTAGTGGTACTTGTAGTAAGTCTTATTGTTTCTAAGATTATTAACAAAAAGGAGAGGGAAGCATGAAAAGAAAAGTGAAAAACAGCCTGTTTTTAATTCCGCTTATTATTATCAGTATTATTTCTGTGATTCCCTTTTATTTTATTATTTCAATGGGGACACACAGTACAACGGAAATTTATAATGTAGATATTTTTACCTTTGGAAATAAGCTGATAGAAAATCTTCAGACGATTATTTCCGGCGGATTTTTAAAGTATTACTGGAATACCATTTATACAGCGACGCTCTCAGCTGTTTTGAGCGTACTGATCAGCGCCATGACTGCATATGGACTTACCATTTATCAGTTTAAGGCAAAGAATTTCCTGAAAACTTTTATTGTGGCAAGTATGATGATTCCGGCGCAGATAGGGCTTCTTGGATATACGATCGAGATGAGAAATCTTCATCTTGTAAATACACACTGGCCTTTGATCCTTACATGGGGAGCCAGCGCATACGGCGTGTTCTTTATTGTACAGTATCTTTCCAGCTCACTTCCAAAGGAGCTGATAGAAAGCGCCAGAATTGACGGTTCCGGAGAAATTCGTACATTTTCCAGTATTGCCCTTCCTATGATGAAACCGGCACTCGGCACTTTGTTCATGCTGATTTTCCTGTGGTCATGGAATAATTTCCTGATGCCGAGTACCGTTCTTACAGACAGTAATAAATTTACGATTCCTCTGGGAATCCAGACGCTGGCTACCGCATATACGCAGGACTGGGGAGCAAGAGGCGCAGCTCTTACCATTTCCGTATTGCCTATTTTGATTATTTTTGCCATCGGTTCCAAGTATTTTATTAAAGGGCTGTCAGCGGGGGCTGTAAAGGGTTGATTTTCTGAGAAGAAAAGGAGAAGTATGATGCAAAACTATATTAATATTTCAAAGATAAAAGAAAAAGAAATTTATTCTCTGGGAGAGAAGTTTTCAGGGGAAGGTCCTCAGGGAACCATAGGATTTACAAATTATTACCTGGAAAAAAACGGAGTTCCTTTCTTTGGAATTGCGGGAGAGTGCCATTATTCCAGAGTTCATGAAGAGCAGTGGGAAGATACGATATTAAAAATGAAAATGGGCGGAATTAATATTGTGTCTACGTATGTGTTCTGGATTCACCATGAAGAGCAGGAGGGTGTTTTCCGGTTTGACGGAAACAGGAATCTGAGAAAATTTGTTGAACTTTGCAAAAAACATGGAATGTATGTGATTGTGAGAATTGGGCCGTTTGATCACGGAGAAGTAAGAAACGGCGGTCTTCCGGACTGGCTTTACGGAAAGCCTTTTGAGGTCAGAAGTCTTGATGAAAGGTTTCTCACATATGTAAAAAGGCTGTATCATCAGCTTGGAATACAGCTTCAGGGATTATATTTTAAAGATGGCGGTCCAATTATTGGAACACAGCTTGACAATGAATATATGCACTCTGCAGCGCCCTGGGAAATTACTACAGGCGTGGCAAATGAATGGACACCGGGAGGTTCAGAAGGATCCAAATATCTTCACGCATTAAAACGACTGGCACAGGAAGAAGGAATCCGGACGCCGTTTTATACAAGTACAGGCTGGGGAGGGGCTGCTATGGAGGCATCGGAAATGATGCCTCTGTGGGGAGGATACGCATTCTGGCCGTGGATTTTCTATGATTACAGAGGGGAACACCCTGCAACTCCGGAATATATTTACCGTGATAATCATAACAATGAGATTCCGAAAACATATAATTTTGAACCGGAGTATGAACCGGAAAGTATGCCGTATGCCTGCTGTGAAATGGGAGGCGGAATGTCCTGTTATTATTATTATCGCTTCCAGCTTCCTTATGAGAGCGTAGATGCTATGGCGAATATTAAAATGGCAGGCGGCTGTAACTTCCTTGGTTATTATATGTTCCGGGGCGGAAGCAATCCAAAAGGCGAAAAAACCCCGTTTCTTAATGAGTGCCAGTGTCCGAAGATTTCTTATGATTATCAGGCTGCTATTGGCGAGTACGGACAGCTTCGTCCGAGTTATTACAGATTAAAAGCGATCCATACATTTGCTTCGAATTATTCGGATTTTCTTTGCAGACTTGTGACGGCGCTTCCGAAAGGCGCGGAAGATATAAAACCGGAAGATGTAGAGACGTTTCGTTATTCTGTCCGCACAGATGGAAAATCAGGCTTTGTATTTTTGAATAATTACCAGGATCATGTGGAATGTAAGGCGAAAGAAGCAGAATCCGTCTGTCTGGAAACACAAAATGGAAAAATTGGGATTTCAGATATTTCTCTGGCAGCAGGAGAGGAAGCGATTCTTCCTTTTGGGCTTGATGTGGAAGGAATCCGTCTCGTTTATGCAAAAGCGCAGCCATTATCCATTATTCGTGAAGAAGGAAAAACAGTATACTTTTTCTTTATTCCGGACGGAATGAAAGCAGAGTATGTGTGGGATGGAAAAACAGTGAATGCACTTAATGGAGCGGCAGTACAGGAAGAAGCGATTCGTGTTGTTCCTGAGGAAAGGAAAATGTCTTCTTACACGATTTCAGGAAAAAATGGAGATGTGGAAATTGTAACTCTCACAAGAGAGCAGAGCCTCCAGTTCTATGAAATCCGGAAAGAAGGAAAAAAGACAGCCGTACTTTGCAATGTTCCGTTTTTGTATGACGGAGAAAAAATCCATCTGGAAAGCGCGGAAGAAAAATCGACCATAAAACTTATGATGTATCCGGCAGCAGATTTGAAACATATGGGAGAAAGTATCAATGTTTCAGAAGTTCAGGAAGGAATTTTTAAAGGCATTCAGTTTTCAGAACAGATTCCGGCAGAAAAATTAAAGCTTCAAAAATGTGGCCCATACAGATATACATTTAATATACCGGAAAATTATGACGAATATAAAGATGCACGCATTCAGATTTCTTACACAGGGGATATTGGATATGTCTTTATTGACGGAGAACTGGTATCTGATAATTTCTCCAATGAGGCTGTCTGGGAAATCGGTTTGAAAGAAGTATGGAAACCGGAGATGGGAAGAGAGTTTACACTTCTTATTACGCCGAGAAAAGAAGATCAGAGTGTGAATGTATCTTCTACAATGGCCGGACGCATGGAAATGCTGAAAAAAGCAGTGGGGGAAGTAAAAGCTGTTAAAATACAGCCGGTGAAAGAAATGGTATTTCAAATTATTTGAAAATATATCCTGAAAAGTCCCTTGCCAGTTCTGAAATAGTTTGTTATGCTTATAATACGTGCAAGCGATTGCGCAGGATTGAGGTGTTACTATGGAGGAAAGAGAAAATCTTAATAAGATTTATAAGATAGAGGACATAGCCAGGGAGCTTGGAGTGAGCAAAACTACAGTTTCCAGAGCTATATCCGGCAAGGGAAGGATCAGTAAAGAAACTACAAAGCGGGTAATGGATTTTATTGCAACACATGATTATCGTCCAAATGCAATGGCAAGAGGACTCGCAAAAAGTAAGACATACAATCTGGGAATTGTACTTCCACTGGAATATGAGGCAATGGAATTTGCCTTTTTTAAAGATTGTCTCATTGGGATTTGCCAGGCTGCTGCAGAATGTAATTATGATATTATGCTCTGCATGGTAAATGGGAAAGATTTAACGCAGATTGAGCGTCTTGTAATCAACCGCAAAGTAGATGGGATTATTTTAAGCAGGGCAGTGGTCAGCTCTTCGGCTCAGAAATATCTGAAGGAAAAAGAAGTCCCTTTTGTGGTAATTGGACCAAATCCGGACAAGAGTGTAGTATCTGTGGATAATAAAAACAGAGAAGCCTGTCGTGAGCTTACCTCTGTTTTACTTATGAAGGGAAATAAAAAGCTGGCTCTTATAGGAGGAAGTGAAACACACAGAGTAACGGAAAGCCGTTATCAGGGCTTTGCAGATGCGTTCAGAGAACATGGACATGATATAAAAGAAGCCAATGTGATTATGAATGTAGATGGCTTTCTTGGTGTATCGAGAGCAGTCAGAACGGTTCTTGACAGGGGAGCAGACTGCATTGTATGTATGGACGATTTTATCTGTACGCAGGTGATAGGCTGTCTGAGAGAAAACAGAATCCGGGTTCCTGATGATATAAAAATTGCAAGTTTTTATGATAACAGTCAGCTTGAGTTTGATAATCCGTCTGTGACAAGTATACGATTTGATACAAAAGAACTTGGAAAATCAGGACTTACTGAAGGAGCTGGTTGGAAAATTTGAGGAGACATATCCGGATCAGAAATTTGATATTCAGATTGGCGTAGAGTCTGAGTCAACAGCGAAAGATACGATTCTTACAGATGTGGAAGCTTCTGCAGATGTATTTGCATTTGCAAGTGACCAGATTTATGACCTTCAGAATGCAGGAGCGCTTGCAAATCTTTCTGAGTATGACGAAGCGTTTCAGGCTGTTGCAGGAAAATCTCTTGATGATGTAAAAGCTGCAAACAGTGAATCCTCTGTTGAAGCTGCTACCATAGACGGTGATATGTATGCGTTCCCTATGGCCGGAGATAACAGTTACTTTTTATATTATGATTCTTCAGTAGTTTCTCCTGAAGATGCGGCATCCTGGGACAGTCTTCTTGCAGCAGCAGAGGAAGGAGGCAAGCAGGTTGGTATGGTTCTTGCTTCCGGCTGGTATAACGCAGGATTTTTCTACGGAGCAGGATTTACAACAGATTTAAATGATGACGGCACAACAGCTATGGACTGGAATGGAACAAGTCCTGACGGATATACAGGTGTTCAGGTAACAGAAGCTATGCTGAATATTGCTGGAAATCCGGCGTTTATGGCAATCGCAGACGGCGATACCTCAAACCAGATCGCATCAGGTGATCTTTGCGCTATCGTTTCCGGAACATGGGACGCACAGGCAGCGCAGGAAGCATTTGGCGATGGATATGCTGCAACAAAGCTTCCTTCCTTTACAATCGGAGAAGATCAGGTACAGATGAAATCTGCTTTCGGATATAAATTCGTAGGTGTTAATGCTTATTCGGAAAATATAGGATGGGCAGCCGTTCTCGCTGAATTCCTTACAAATGAAGAAGCACAGCAGGCACGTTTTGAGGCACGTGAAATCGGACCTACAAATAAGGTTGTAGTAGAATCTGATGCAGTAAAAGCAAATCTTGCAATTTCTGCAGCAATCGAGCAGTCCGAGTTTGGTGTGATCCAGAGAGTTGGCGGAAAGTACTGGGATCCTGCAAAAACTTTCGGAGAAAATATTGCACAGGGTAAGTTCTCTGTAGGAGATGAAGAAGGAATTCAGAAAGCTCTTGATACATTAGTAGAAGGTATCACAGCTCCGATTGAATAAAATACTCTGCATTCTTTTTGAGGAAAGGAAAACTTTATGGCAGAACAGAACAAAAAGACGACGGTTCAGGCAGCAGGAGGATTTTTTAAAGCTGTTGGTAATTTTTTTGCTGAGTTTGGAACTGCTGTTGTAAAAGGTGATTTATTTGTAAAATTGTCACTGCTTTGGCTTGGGGCGGGCTATGCCCGCCGTAAGCAGTATGTGAAAGCGGTACTTATGACAATACTCGAGATAGCGGTTATTCTCTTTACTGTAAATTTTGCAATGGAATACGTTCCTAAATTTGCAACTCTGGGTACAGTAAAGCCGGAAAAGGTCTTCAATATGAAGACTATGAAAAATGAATTTAATGATTATGATAACTCTTTCCAGATTTTGCTGTTCTCCCTGTTCAGTTTTGTTGTGTGGTTTGCAGCGGCAATTATCTGGATAAAAAATACAGTGAATGTTTATAAGCTTCAGAAAACAGCGGAAGCAGGAAAACATATTAATAATTTTCTGGAAGACTTACACGCATATAAAGAAGAAAAATTTCATATCACACTTCTTACCCTGCCTGTACTTGGCGTTACAATTTTTACAGTAATTCCAATTCTGCTTCTGATTTTTGTGGCATTTACAAATTATGACCAGAATCATATGCCTCCCAACAGCCTGTTTACATGGGTTGGATTTGACAACTTTATGAGTCTGTTTGGCGGCGGAGGTTTAACGACTACATTTGGATATTCCTTTGTGCGCGTTCTTGGATGGACTCTTGTATGGTCCTTTTTTGCAACGATTACCACGTATATTGGCGGAATTCTGCTGTCCCTTCTGTTAAACAGCAAAAAGACAAGATTTCCTAAAATGTGGAGAACCTTGTTTATTGTTACTATCGCAGTACCGCAGTTTGTATCCCTTCTTCTTGTAAGAAACTTTTTTGCAAACGGAGGAATTGTGAATACATTCTGCAGTAATATCGGTCTTACAGATTTTTTAAGAGATATAGGACTGATCTCTACAAGTTATGTGCCGTTTTTGTCAGCTCCCGGCTGGGCGCATGTAATGATCATTTTAATTAATATCTGGATCGGTGTTCCGTATCAGATGCTGATCTCCACAGGAGTTCTTATGAATCTTCCATCCGACCAGCTTGAAAGTGCAAGAGTTGACGGAGCAACTTCTTTCCAGATTTTCAGAAAAATTACAATGCCGTATCTTCTGTTTGTAACAGGACCGGCGTTAATTACAGATTTCGTAAAGAATATTAATAACTTCAATGTAATTTATCTTCTGACAGAAAATGTATATACAACAACAAATCAGGCAATGGCAAACTCCCAGGCAACAGAGGTGGATCTTCTTGTTACATGGTTGTTCCGTCTGACACAGGATTACTATAATTATAAGATGGCATCGGCAATCGGTATTATGGTATTTATCATCTGTTCTGTATTTACGCTGGTTGCATTTAACAGAATGATAAAAGGAGACAGGGAGGGAACGTATCAATGAGAAAAATGAAAGGAAACAGAACTTCAAGTATTATATTGCACAATCTTCTGATTGCAGTTCTGGCAATTTTCTGGCTGATCCCGATCGTGTGGCTTGTATGTACCTCCTTCAGTTCGTATTCCGGTATGAATACAAGCACATTTTTTCCGGAAAAATGGAGTCTGGTAAATTATGTGAAATTGTTTCACCCTGATTCTGTGGCGCAGTTTCCGCAGTGGTTCATCAATACGTTTATTATCGCCTGCTTTACGTGCGTGATTTCTACCATGTTTGTACTTATGGTAGCGTATGCTGTATCTGTTATGCGCTTTAAGATGAGAAAGCCTCTTATGAATATGGCGGTAATCCTTACCATGTTTCCGGGAATGCTTGCTATGATCGCGGTTTATTTTACTTTAAAGTCTTTTGGGCTTACAAACAGTTATGCAGGTCTTATTATGGTCTATTCTGCATCATCAGGTCTTGGATACTTAATTGCAAAAGGATTTTTTGATACAGTTCCGAGAGCTCTCTGTGAAGCTGCGAGAATCGACGGATGCAGTGAGGCGAGAATTTTTTTCCAGATGGTATTGCCTATGAGCCGTCCGATTGTAGTATATACAGTAATCAGTAGCTTCCTTGTTCCGTGGATGGATTTTGTTTATGCAAAGATGATTCTCAATGCGGGAATTTCTTCCAAATATACAGTTGCCGTAGGATTGTTTAAAATGCTGGATAAGAGTCTTATTAACAGTTACTTTACACAGTTCTGCGCAGGCGGTGTGCTTGTTTCCATTCCTATTTCTATTCTGTTTATTATTATGCAGAAGTTCTATGTGGAGGGAATTACAGGCGGTGCTGTAAAAGGTTGATTTAACAGGAGAATACTATGAGTACAGGTATGGGAAGAAGAGGCGTTGTGTGGAGGACACCTGATATAACGGCAGATGGCTTGAAAATATTTGCATGGGTCATGATGCTTTTTCAGTATATAGGTGTAATTGTCGTGGAAAAAGGCATGATTCATCTGGAACAGTATACGCAGGAGGAGCTTTCTGCTGCGCTTGCAGAGGATTCTCATTTAATGATGCTTGCAGGAGTAGGATCTGTCCTTCAGCTTCTTGGAGGTATGGCAATTCCTCTTTTCGCTTTCCTCCTTGTGGAAAGTTTCCGAAATACTTCCAATTATAAGAAGTATCTTGCGACAGTTGCAATTTTTGCGCTAATAAGCGAAATACCATATGATTTTGCAATAAAAAGTGAGTTTTTCGACTTTTCAAATCAGAATGCCCTTACAGGAACTCTTATCTCTCTTTTCATGCTGTACGGACTTCGCCTGGCAAAAAGATACAGCGGTTTTTTGAAGGGGATTATGCAGTTTTGCATTGTTCTGGCAGCAGTTATGTGGGCTGGATTTTTCCGCGCAGAGTTCGGGCTTTGCATGGTGCTTTTAACGGCTGTATTTTATATTTTTTATGAGCGGAATGTACTGAAAACAGTTTTAGGCGCAGTCATTAGTCTTATGTATGTAACCGGTCCAATATCCTTTTATGGAATCTGGTGTTACAACGGAGTGCGCAGAGATAAAATTCCAAAGTATGTGTTTTATATAGCTTACCCGATTATGCTGCTTGTGCTGGGGATAATAAAAGATGTGATGATTTAACAGGAGGTTTCTATGGACTTTAAGACGAATAAGCTTCTTCACGGAGGCGATTACAATCCGGAGCAATGGCTGAACAGACCGGATATTCTTGAGAAGGATTTGGATATGCTGGAGGAATCCGGCTGTAATGTGGTAAGCCTTGGGATTTTTTCCTGGTCAACTCTGGAGCCGGAGGAAGGTGTATTCCATTTTGACTGGCTGGAAGATATAATCAATAAGCTTTATGAGAGAGGGATTTCTGTCATTCTTGCAACTCCGTCCGCTTCCAGACCGAAATGGCTGGCTGACAAATACCCGGAGGTTCTTCGTGTAGATGCAGAGAGGAAAAGAGCTCTTTACGGCTTCCGTCACAATCACTGCTATACCTCTCCTGTTTACAGGGAAAAAACAGCGATCATAAACAGAAAGCTGGCAGAGCGTTTTGGAAATCACCCGGCAGTGATCCTGTGGCATATTTCCAATGAGTTTGGAGGAGAGTGCCATTGTCCGCTCTGTCAGGAAGCGTTCCGGAACTGGTTAAAGGAAAAATACAAAACGATTGAAAACTTAAACGATAGATGGTCTACGACCTTCTGGAGCCATACATACAACAGCTTTGAGCAGATTGAAAGTCCTTCCCCTATAGGAGAGACACAGCTTCACGCATTAAACCTTGACTGGAAGCGCTTTGTGACTCATCAGACAGCAGATTTTATCCATCATGAAATCCAGGCTGTCCGTGACGGAGGAAGCGAGCTTCCCACAACTGCAAACCTGATGTATTATTTTGACGGATTAAATTACTTTGAGCTTGCAAAAGAAATTGATGTTGTTTCCTGGGATACGTATCCTACATGGCATAAGCAGGACGTGATCGAGACTGCCTATGAAAACGGAATGTGCCATGACCTGATGCGCTCTCTCAAGAAAAAACCGTTTTTCCAGATGGAGTCATGTCCTACCTCTACAAACTGGCAGAGTGTGAGTAAGCTGAAGAAGCCGGGCGTATTATTTTCCCAGTCTATGCAGGCGATCGCGCATGGAGGAGAAGGTTCTCTTTACTTCCAGATCCGTCAGAGCAGGGGGGCTTCTGAGAAATTTCACGGGGCAATTATCGACCATTACGGAGGAAACGATACGAGAGTGTTCCGTGAGGTAAGTCAGGTCGGAAAAACTTTAAAAGACATTTCCGTTCTTGCGGGAAGCGAAGTAAAAAGTCAGGCTGCGATTCTTTATGACTGGGACAGCCAGTGGGCAATGGAGGACAGCCAGGGACCGAGAAACAAAGGGTTTCACTACAGAGAGGTGCAGTTAAAGTATTACAGAGGCTTCCGAAAGCTTGGTCTGAATGTGGATCTTGTAGATATGACGTGCGACCTTTCAGGATACAAAATTTTTGCGGCACCTATGTGTTATATGTTCCGCAATGGATTTGAGGAAAAGGTTCGAAAATTTGTGGAAGACGGCGGCATTTTTATTGCCACCTACTGGTCAGGCATTGTAGACGATACAGACAGATGTTACCTGGGCGGTGTGCCTTACGGACTGATGGACGTACTTGGAATCCGCAGCACAGAGATTGACGGGCTTTATGACTGGGAGGAAAATTCTCTTGTTCCTGTTGAGGGTAATCTTCTGGGAATGGAGAAAACATACTCCTGCAAATATCTCTGTGACCTTGTAGAGCTTCGCGGCGCAAAGGCTTTGATGACTTATGGAAGCGATTTCTACAAAGGTTATCCTGCTCTTACTGTAAATTCTTACGGAAAGGGACAGGCATGGTATGTGGCAGCAGATGCAGAAAAAGAGTTTCAGGAGGATCTGATCAGAAAAATCGCAGAGCAGAGCGGGATTTCCTGCGGCGTGGACGGAGAGATTCCGAAGGACCTTGAAGTGACTTCAAGAGAGACAGAAAAAGAGCAATTCTATATTTATCAGAACTGGGGAGATGAGGAAGTAAGCCTTCCGCTTCCGAAAGGCAAGGTGGAAGCTGTTTACGGAGAGTTTGAGAAAAAGCTTTCCCCATATGGACTTGTGATTGTTAAGACAGAGAAATAGTAGAACAGGCATTATATAGTAATAAAAGGCTGTGGATTCTTTAATTATGGAATCCATAGCCTTTTTTTGTAAAAGCACACTGCGGTGGAAAAGAAGTATGTCGCTAAAGCAATCCGCCGCGGGCTAAGAATCTCACTTACGGCAGAACTGCCACAAAGAAATACATGACAATAAAGTGGCAGGCGCTTCCGAGCATGATAAATACATGGAAAATTTCGTGAGAGCCGAAGTTTTTATGCGCCGCATTAAAGATTGGAAGTTTTAATGCGTAGATAATGCCGCCGATGGTGTAAATAATACCGCCTGCGAGAAGCCAGCCAAAGCCTGCTCTTGGAAGGGAATGGAAAATAGGTACAAAAGCCAGGACACAAAGCCAGCCCATTCCAATATAAAGAACAGAGGAGAGCCATTTCGGACAGTTTATCCAAAGTCCTTTTAAGAGTATGCCGATAATGGCAACTGCCCATACAAGCGCGCAGAGAATATATCCTGTGCGGTTATGAAGGGCGATGAGGCATACGGGAGTGTAGCTTCCTGCTATCATAATAAAAATCATCATATGGTCCATTTTTCGAAGTCTTCTGTTTACCTTTTCTGTGGAATTGACAGAGTGGTAAAGTGTGCTTGCTGCATAGAGAAGAATCATGGTAAGGATAAAAATACTGATTGCCACAATATGAAGGGTATCTTTACTTCTGGCAGCTTTTACGATCAGAGGGGCAGCGCCTGCAATGGCAAGGAGCATGGCGATGCCGTGAGTGATGGCGCTTCCCGGGTCTTTTAATTTCAGTTTCATGTAGGTCGCCTCCTGAAAATATTTTTAATGTAGTTTTTGAAACTATGTATTAAGTATATGAATACTATAACACAAAAATTCCAAAATGCAAGGATAAATTTAGCGCATAAAAATTTCTTCATCTACAGATACTATTTCCATAAATGGAAAGTACAGCAAACGGAAAGTACAGTAGATGGAGGAATTTTTTTATGAAAGCAACAGGGATTGTAAGAAGAATCGACGACCTGGGAAGGGTTGTAATTCCAAAAGAAATCAGAAGGACACTGCGGATCAAAGAAGGAACGCCTCTTGAAATTTTTACAGACAGAGAGGGGCAGATCATACTGAAAAAATATTCTCCTATTGGGGAACTGAGCATTTTCGCGAAAGAATACGCGGAAGCGCTGGCGCAGACAACTGGACTTGTGGCGTGTATTACAGATCATGATCAGGTTGTGGCGGCGGCAGGACCGGGAAATAAGGAGTTTGCAGGAAAAGAAATCAGTAAGGAGCTGGAAGGGGCGATCGGAGACAGGGAAGGCATCTGCGTAAACGGAAATGAGAAAGGAAAAATCCCTGTGGTGTCAGACCAGGCAGGGAATTTGTATTCTCAGGCTGTACAGCCTATCATATGTGCGGGAGATGCCATTGGAGCGGTAATTCTTATGGGAAGAAATGAAAAAGATGTGATGGGAAATTCAGAGCGTCTTCTTGTGCAGACGGCAGCAGGATTTCTGGGACGGCAGATGGAGCAGTAGATTAAAGAGTTTCCGTGAGGGCATGATATTCCTCAAGTGTCATTCCTGTGAGGGAGAGCCAGGCTGCCAGCGGCTTTGTCACGTACCGGATATGCCAGGGCTCATAGGGAAACTCTGTGATATGTTCTTTGTTTTTCGGATACCGCAGGATAAAACCGTAAAGGGAGACGTTTCTGGCAAGCCAGATGCCTTCCTGTGTCTCGGCAAATTCCTCTGAAAGTTCCATGTTGATACAGGGACAGGAAAGGTCAAGAGCGAGTCCGCTCTGATGTTCGCTTGTTCCGGGAGGGGCAACATAGGGGCTTCCTGTAAAAAGCTGTTTCTGGCGAAAATAAGAACGGTATCCGGAGATTCCATAGAGATTCAGTCCTTCCTGACGGGCTGCATGAAAAAGAGAGAGAGCTGCCCGTGCAGCCTTTGGCTCTAAAAGCCGCTTATCATCTCCGGGCGGAGCATCAAATGGAATGCCGGAATCAACCAGTTTTGCCGGAATAAAACCGGCAGGAAGAGGATATTCTTTATTAATAAGCCGGATATAGGTGTGATTGTCCATAAAAACCTCCTTTCCCTTTTATGTCTATGAGAGGGAAAGGAGGTTTATGACTTTAAAAAGATTACATATCACTCAGTGATTTTTCGCTCATTTCTTCCAGAAGGTCTTTTTTCATATCATAAAGCTTCTGTGACAGGTCTACGTAGACTTTCTGTGGATTCACGAAACGTCTTGATTCGTCCCAGAGAGTATTCTGCTCTTTCTGGCAGTATTCACGAAGCTCCATAACAGAAGGGGAAGTGTAAACACGTTTTCCATCTTTGATAACAGGAACAAGAAGCTCGCGAAGCTCGTATGTTCCTCCAAGGATTTTTGTTTTTTTCCAGGTATCAACCGGATCAAAGATCACCATTGTCTCTTCCGGATCCAGTGTTTCGTCCGTAAGACAGATAAGATCCGCCTTGATTTTTCCTGTTGTTTTGCTGTAAATACGGTAAACGGTCTTGTCCCCCGGATTTGTAACTTTTTCTGTGTTTTCGGAAAGCTTGATCTTGGGAACAAAGGCGCTGTCTGCACTGTCTTTTACAGCGGCAAGCTTGTATACACCGCCGAATGCCGGATTATCGTTCGCTGTGATCAGTCGTGTGCCAACACCCCAGGAATTGATTTTTGCGTCCTGGGCTTTCAGGCTTTCGATCAGGTATTCGTCAAGGTCGCTGGAAGCGGAAATCACAGCGTCGTCGAAGCCTGCGGCTGCGAGCATTTTATATGCTTCTTTTGAAAGGTAAGCAAGGTCACCGCTGTCGATGCGGATTCCATATTTTTTCGGAACAATGCCTTCCTCACGCATTTCCTCAAATACACGGATTGCGTTGGGAACACCGGATTTCAGCACATCGTAAGTATCAACAAGAAGGGTGCAGGAATCCGGATACATTTTGGCGTATGTTTTAAATGCAGTATATTCGTCCGGGAAACTCATGATCCAGGAATGGGCGTGTGTTCCCAGAACCGGTACGTCAAACATCTGTCCTGTGAGAACACAGGAAGTTCCCACACAGCCGCCGATGACAGCCGCACGTGCGCCAAAAATACCGGCGTCAGGTCCCTGCGCGCGGCGAAGTCCAAATTCCATGACACCGTCACCTTTTGCCGCATAGCAGACGCGGGCTGCTTTTGTGGCGATCAGGCTCTGGTGGTTCATAATATTTAAAATAGCAGTTTCTACAAGCTGTGCTTCCATAATAGGGGCGATTACCTTTACCATAGGTTCTCTTGGGAAAATCACAGTTCCTTCCGGAATTGCGTAAATATCGCCTGTGAAACGGAAGTTGCTTAAATATTCAAGGAAGTCTTCTTCGAAAATATGAAGACTTCGGAGGTATTCCACATCTTCTTTTGTAAATCTCAGGTTTTCAATATAATCAATCATCTGTTCCAGACCGGCGCAGACGGCAAAACCGCCGCCACAGGGATTGGTGCGGTAAAACATATCAAAAATAACCGTCTGATCTGTTGGATTTTTAAAATATCCCTGCATCATGGTCAATTCATATAAATCTGTGAGCAGGGTAAGATTATTTGCTCTCATGCTTTTTCTCCTCTGATTAAGGTTAAGATATTTGCTGCCAGGCAGCATTTGTATTTGTT
The DNA here is from genome assembly GCA_900540785.1 of uncultured Blautia sp. GTDB lineage: Bacteria > Bacillota > Clostridia > Lachnospirales > Lachnospiraceae > Blautia_A. The sequence goes on along the minus strand of UQHF01000025.1, from coordinate 27,103 downwards.
TTTCATTATACCACAATATCCCGCAAAAAAAATCGTAAAAAAAATAAAAAAAATTCAAAAAAGGGGTTGATTTTTACAGAAAGGTATTATATAATACCATTTGTCGCGAGCGATAAGAAAAAACAAAACACATAGGGCTATCGCCAAACGGTAAGGCAACGGACTCTGACTCCGTCATTTCAAGGTTCGAATCCTTGTAGCCCTGCTCAATGAGGTATCTTCGGAAGAAGGTGCCTTTTTTCGTTGTGAGGAGAAAATAAATGGGGTATAATAAAATCAAGATGGAAAAGGAGGGTTGGGCAAATGAATGAAAAGCAGAGAGTTTTATTGGAGTTTTCGCAGATTGTAAAAAAAATTCTGGGAGAAAACTTAAAAAAAATAATAGTATATGGGTCTTATGCCCGTGGCGATTATCGGGAAAATTCAGATATAGATATTATGATTCTGACGTCACTTTCTAATATGGAAATTGAGAAGGTTGAGAATAAAATATTCGATGTCGCGTTTGAATTTGAAATGGAATATGGCATAGTTATAAATCCTGTGCTGGAAAATGAGGAACATTTTAATTATTGGCTCGGAGCGTTGCCATTTTATGATAATGTAAAAAAGGAAGGTGTTGAAATTGGATAACAGACAAAAGGATCTGAGCGCTTATCGTCTGCAGGAAGCGAATGATAGTTTGAAAGTAGCAGAGAATTGTTTGAAAGGAAACTTTTATAAAGATTCTATTAATCGTTCCTATTATGCTGCTTTCTATGCTGTAAAATCTGTTTTGGCATTAAATACGGTTGATTTTAAAAGACATAAAGATGTAATGGCTTACTTTAATAAAGAATATGTGGCGTCTGGAATATTTCCCAGAGAGATTGGGAGACTGCTTGGAATGATGCAAAGAGTACGAGAAAAAAGTGATTATGATGATTTTTATATAGCTTCAAAAGAAAAAGCAGAAGAACAGTTTAAATCGGCGGCTATAGTTATAGAAGCAGTGATAAAATATCTGGAAAAAATGGCATAAGGTAAAAAAATAAAAGAGAAATTTAAGACAAAAGGAGACGAAAATATGAGAACAATAAAAGCAGAACCATTAACAAGAGAAACTTTTGCACCATTTGGAACTTTTTACTCCATGACAGAACCGCAGGGCTACTCATTAAACGGAGAAATCCACAGATTTTTCCCGGACAGGATTGCGGAGACATATACAACAAGGCTTGGTTTTTCGCCGATTCTTGTAAAGAAACCGGAAGAAATGAAGATTACCCAGGTAGAATACCACACAACAACACCGGAAATGATTCTTCCTATGAATGATGATATGATCCTTCATGTTGCACCGGCATCGGGAGGGACGCCTGTAACAGAGTATACAAAGGCGTTTGTTGTACCGAGAGGAACGCTGGTGAAGATTTCTACTGCTGTCTGGCATCTTGCGCCTCTTCCCGTACATGAAGAGGAATTGCAGGCGATGATCATTTTGCCGGAATGTACATATGCAAATGACTGTACAGTGGTGGATTTAAAAGAAGAAGAGCAGTTTGTGATTGAACTGTAATTTACACCGACAGGATTTAATATGGGGGAGTGAATGTGGAGAAATTTATATCTAAAGAAATTTTGGACGTCCTTTCTTATCAATCCCAACTTAAAAGAAGTTTAAAACAAATATCATTAAGTCAGACGCCTCTGGAGGAAATTTTAGAAGACATTGGAAGGTACAGAGCAAGTTATATAGATGTTTTGGTTCAGGAAAATTTAATAGGATCAAGATTTAAAAGTGATGATTCTATTATACGAAAGTATGAAAAGACATTAAAAAACAATGGAGGATTTAAGCAATGTTTTAATGATGTGCTGGGATTTCGGCTTAAATATGAAACTTATCCAACGGAATTTCCTGAGTATTTCAGAGTGGTTGATTTGAGAAGCGGAAAGAAAAGCGATGATGGTTATAGAGCAATACATTTATATTATCAAAGGGATAATAAAGCTTATCCAATAGAAATACAGTTATGGTGTGGAAAAGATTACTATTTTAATATGTGGAGTCACAGACATGTATATAAATATAAAAAACCAGAAGTTGGAAAAAAGTTATATGAGATGTTTGAGACGGGAAGTATACAAAAAGAAGAGGATTTTCTGTTACAACTGAAAATTTTGGAGGAAAATAATGGGCGATAAGAAAATTTATGTAATTGCGAAGATTTTTGATAAACAGGGTTGTCTTGCATATCAATTTAAAACAATTAATGAAGCCAGATGCCTTCCGGGAGTATTAGAAGCGCTCAGGGCAGATGGGGTGCAAATTGTAATTTTGGATAGCCCGGAGATATATGCAGAGTATGAACCATATCATTACGTCAATGATTTAAAAGAATTTATAGATGAGGTAAGCAAATTAAACAGAGTGGCGTAAAAGAAGAGCAGTTTGTGATTGCACTGTAATTTACGCCGACAGGAGAGGATAAATGTCAAATATCATAGAAATAACAGATTTTATGTCTCCGGAGCTTGACGTGTATGCAAGGCTTTCGGAAGGACAGCTCTTAAACCGCCATGAACCGGAAAAGGGAATGTTTATTGCGGAGAGCCCCAAGGTAATCGAGAGGGCGCTTGATGCAGGCTGTATTCCCGTATCCTTTCTGGCAGAGCACAGGCATGTGGAGGGTGAGGGAAAAAAACTGATAGAGCGGTGTGGAGATATTCCTGTTTATACAGCGGAATTTGACGTATTAACACAGCTTACAGGGTTTAATCTTACAAGAGGAATGCTCTGTGCCATGTACAGACCGAAACTTCCATCGGTGGAGGAAGTTTGCAAAGGAGCAAGGCGAATTGCCGTATTGGAGAACGTGGTAAATCCTACGAATATAGGAGCGATTTTCCGTTCTGCCGCCGCGTTAAATATAGATGCGGTTTTGTTGACACCGGACTGCAGCAATCCGCTCTACAGGCGGGCAATACGTGTGAGTATGGGAACAGTTTTCCAGATTCCGTGGACGTTTCTTTCCTGTGGAACAAAGAAAGACGAAAAGAATTTATGGCAGCAGGAAGGGGTAAACCTTCTTCATGAGCTTGGTTTTAAAGCTGCAGCGTTTGCTTTGAGAGACGATTCTGTGGGGATTGATGATCCGGGGCTAATGGCAGAGGATCGACTTGCGATCATTCTTGGGACAGAGGGGGACGGACTGGCTTCTTCTACTATTGCAGACTGCGATTATACGGTGAAGATTCCAATGTCCCACGGGGTAGATTCTCTGAATGTGGCGGCTGCAAGCGCTGTGGCATTCTGGCAGTTGGGGAATAAATGATACATGAGAAATTTTGACAGGAGGGTATTGTTGTGTGTGATGTAAAAAAATATGAAAGAATTTATGAAGAAATAGCCTGTCTTGACGCGGAAGATACATTGCAGCTTATATTGGAAGCAGAGACAGAAGAGCAGAGGGAATTTTATCAGGTGGTGGGTGACTTTTTGCTTCAGAAAAGGCAGAAAGAAGCAATAGAAAGGAAAATGTTTTAAATGTTAAAATATATAGTGGTTGGTGGGGTGAATGGAGCAGGAAAATCCACATTATATGCTTCGGAACCAAATATGTGGAAGATTCCCAGAGTAAATGCAGATGAGATTGTGAAAGAATTGGGAGATTGGAGAGATATATCTAATGTAATAGATGCAGGTAAAAAAGCTGTTAAATTAATTGACAAATATTTTTTAGAAAAAGTATCTTTCAATCAGGAAACGACATTATGTGGTAAATCTATTATACGAAATATACAGAAAGCCAAAAAACTGGGATATACGATAGAACTGCATTATGTAGGAGTAGATTCTGTCGATATTGCAAAAGAAAGAGTAGAAAAGCGGGTTTCTATGGGTGGACATGGTATTCCGATAAAAGATATTGAAAAGAGATATGAGGAGTCGTTTGGTAATTTGAAAATGGTTTTAAATCTATGTGATTTAGCTGTTTTTTACGATAATACTGAAAATTTTAGACGGTTTGCAATATTTCGAAATGGAAAAATAGCACGACTATCTCATAAAGTTCCTGTATGGTTTAAGGAACGAAACTTTATATAAATAAAAACGGAGGCATAAAATGAAATACAGTTTCAACAGTCGTATCAGATACAGTGAAACAGGCGAAAATGCCTGTCTGACCCTGCCGGGGATCCTGAATTATTTTCAGGACTGCAGCACCTTTCATTCAGAGGCGATCGGACAGGGCATGAAAGTTATAAAAGAGAGAAACAGAGTATGGGTGCTGTCGTCCTGGCAGGTAGTCGTGAATCGCTATCCGAAGCTTGGAGAAAATATAAAAATCATTACTTTTCCATATGAGTTTAAGGGATTTCTGGGAATGCGAAACTTTGTTATGGAGACCGAAGAGGGAGAGCGTCTTGCCTGGGCAAATACTTACTGGAGCAATATTAACATGACAACCGGTCTTCCGGAAAAGCTGACAGAAGAGGACGTGCGGGGGTACGATCTGGAAGAAAAACTGGATATGGAATATGCACCGAGAAAAATCGCAATTCCAAAGGAATGTACAGATGGTCAGAGTTTTTCTGTTCAGAAGCATCACCTTGATACAAACCATCACGTAAATAATTGCCAGTACATACAGATGGCAGAGGATTACCTTCCGGAAGGCTTCTGCGTGGGACAGATGCGGGCAGAGTATAAGCAGCAGGCGAAGCTTCACGATGTGATTTTTCCGGCAGTGCACAGAGAAGAGGGAAAAGTTCTGGTGCTTTTAAACGATGAAGGCGGCAAGCCGTATGCAGTTGTAGAGTTCACAGAGAAATAAAAGACAGGAGGGTTTATTATGGTAAAAATGGGGTTTATAGGAGCGGGCAGTATTGCTGTGACAATGGCGAACACCATTAAGGAAATGGACTGTGTGGAAGCATATGCGGTGTCAGCGAGGGACTTGAAGCGCGCGCAGGATTTTGCAGAGAAATACGGATTTGAGAAGGCGTATGGCTCTTATGAAGAGATGCTGGCAGATAAAGAGGTGCAGCTTGTGTACGTGGCAACGCCCCATTCCCATCATTATAAACATATCAAAATGTGTCTGGAAGCAGGAAAAAACGTGCTGTGTGAAAAAGCATTTACCGTAAATGCACGTCAGGCAAGAGAGGTCTTTGATCTGGCAAAAGAAAAAGGTCTTTTGCTTACAGAAGCAATCTGGACAAGATATATGCCTTCCAGAAAAATGATAGATGATATTGTGGCGAGCGGCGTGATCGGAGATGTGACTTCTCTTACTGCAAATCTGGGATATGTGATAAACCATGTGGAGCGTATTAAAAAACCGGAGCTGGCAGGCGGCGCGCTTCTTGACCTCAGCGTATACCCCATTAATTTTACACGCATGGTTTTTGGAACGAATATAAAAGAAGTGACAGCCCAGGCAGTTTTTGAAGGCGGCGTAGACATGATAGACAGCATTACCATAACATACGAAGACGGAAAAATGGCGACACTTCAGAGCAACGCTTATGCAGCTACAGACAGAAAAGGAATGATTTTCGGTTCAAAGGGCTACATTGAGGTAACGAACATTAACAATCCGGAAAGAATCCGTGTGTTTGATAAGGGGCATAAAGAAGTGGCGGAATATTTCCCACCGAAACAGATAAGTGGATATGAGTATGAGGTGGAAGCCTGCGTCCGGGCAATGGAAAAAGGCGAACTGGAATGTGTAGAGATGCCTCATGAGGAAAGTGTTCAGGTAATGGAGCTGATGGACGGAATCCGGGAGTCCTGGGGATACGAAATTCCGGAAATTAAATAAGAAAACATCTTGACGGAACAAACGTATGGTAATATAATAAAAAAGAACAGGTGTACGAATTGCATTGTGATATATGTTCTGATATTAAATATGTTTGAACCGCAGAGATGCAGAAAAATGAGAAATGTAAGGCGGAGAGCCGGGGATAAGATTCTGCAGACGCAGGGTTTTCCCCGGCTTTTTATTATGCTATAGGAAATTACTCCGTAATGTTCCATAGCATAATACCGGGAAAACAGGAGGGATTTTTATGAATGGGGAAAAAAGCGAACTGATACGTATTGGAGAAACAATTTACAGACTTCGAAAAAGCAGAAAGATGTCTCAGAAGGAACTGGCAGAACTGGCGGATATTTCGGAGGTAAATCTTTCGAGGATAGAAAATGGGGTTGTATCCATGAATATTCTGACTCTCGTGAAGATTGCAAAAGCGCTTTCTGTCACGGAAGGAGAGATTTTTGATTTAAAATAGAAAATAAATTTGAAATTTAACATATATGTTATTCTAAAAAGAATAAATGTTTGTTATTATAATCGTGCAAGGAGCTACCGAAGAAAAAATAAAAAGGAGAATGCACGATATGAAGAGAAAAGAATTAAAAGAAAGACGAACAGCAAACACAAAAGTATTTGAAAACCAGGATCATTCTGTGACTGCTCAGATTTATTTTGAGCCGGTCCACTATGAGAAGGAAGACGGAGCCTGGGAGGACATGGATAACCGCCTTACAGAGGAAGGGGAAGAGTTTTCCAATGAAAAAGGAAAATTAAAGATCCGTTTTAAGAAACAGGCGAAAGAGAAAGACACTATCTCCATTACAAAGGACGGCTGCCGCCTTGACTGGGGACTGGAAGGCGCTTTTAAAGTAAAATCCCAGTCTCCGGACGAAGAAACAGTCCTTTACCCGGAAGTATGTAAGGATACAGACCTTCGCTGCCGCGTGTTTGGGGAAAAGGTAAAGGACGACCTGATCTTAAAAACAAAGGCGGCGCCGGAGTATTTTACTTTCCGCTATCGCATGAAAGGGCTTGTTTCTTCCCTTGTGGGAAATACGGTGCGTTTTTCCACTTCTGAGGGAGAAGAGGTATTCTGTTTATCTGCCCCATATATGAAAGACGGGGAAGGAAGGCGAAGTGAAAAGATTGCTCTGTCTCTGGAAGAGGGAAAAAATAAAGAATGTCTTGTGACCCTTACACCGGACAGAGAATGGCTGGAAGCGCCGGAGAGAGTATATCCGGTTGTGGTAGACCCGGTAATCACCACCTCTAAAAAGAGAGAGGAAATTAAAGATGCCCATGTGGATTCTGCAAAGGAGACGGATCATTATCCCAACAGTGTGATTCTGAAAACCTGGGGCGGAGATAACATTCAGAGGAGCTTTGTAAAATTTAAGCTGCCGGAAATCAAAAGCGGAGATATGATCATCAACGCCCGGCTGGTACTGGTTTCTTTAAAAGAAGATAATCTGGAGCGTACCATTTCTGTACATCGCGTCCTTCAGAACTGGGCTTCTTCCACTATTAACTGGTATAATGCGCCCATTTATGGAGATACGGTAGAGGATGTCTGCAAATTTACAGCAGATAAGCAGAAATATATTACGATGGATATTACCCGTCTTGTGAAAGACTGGTATGAAAACGGGAAAAATTACGGTCTTATGTTTAAGGAATATCTGGAACTGAACCGTTATACAGAATATCTTTCTGCTGACTGTGATAAGGATTATGAGGATATGCGTCCCCGTATTGATATTTCTTATGTAAACTATTCCGGGCTTGAGGATTACTGGACTTACCACAGTCAGAGCGCAGGCAGGGCAGGTGTTGTCCATGTAAATGATTACAATGGAAACCTGATCCTTACTCATGCGACGGCAGAAATGGGAGGAAGCCGTATGCCGGTGTCCCTTTCCCAGGTGTACAACACAAATGACTGCAATACAAACCTTGGTTATGGAAAAGGCTGGCGTTTAAGTTTTCACCAGACGATCAAAAAAGTAAATATTGCAGGAACGGATTACTATCAGCATACAGAAGGAGACGGAACGGTCCATTATTTCTATCATAATACAGAGAAGAAAAAATGGATGGACGAGTCCACAGAAGACCTTACCCTGAAACTGAATCCGTCTTCCGACATCGGGTACATGATCGAGGATAAGGAAAATAACCAGATGATTTTTGATAAGACTGGTTTCCTTACAAAAATCCGTGACAAAAACGGCAATACCACACAGATTGAACACGCGGAAAACCGCATTACAAAAGTAACGGAATGTACAGGCAAGCGTTCCTTTGTCTTTACTTATGACAGGAACAGCCAGGGAAAAATGACTCATCTGAAGAAAATCCAGACTCCGTCAGGAACGATTTCTCTTGGCTATTCAGGGGAAGATATGATACGTATCACAGATATAGACAAAGTAGAGGCTGAGTATTCCTATGACAGCAGCCATCGTCTTATAGAAGTGCGGAATAAAGCGGATAATTATAAGCTTCGTTACAGCTATTCCGGAACAGGGGCGCACCGCGTCAGAAAGATTGAAGAGCGTGCAGGAGAGACAGCAGGAGACAGCCTTTCCATCACTTATGGATACAACAGCACAAAATATGTAGACGGGAAAGAGAAAACAGAGATTTACCGCTTTAATAACAGTGGAAACCTTCTCCATGTGCACGACGGCTTCGGACATGCTGCAAGCGCGAAGTTTAATAAGCAGGGAAATCAGGTAAACCGACTGGAAAATGAGACAAAGCTTCAGGATAATATTGTACAGCTTCTCCGCGACCCGATCATGGAGGAAATAAAGGATTCCCCCTGGTATTCCAGCGTATGCGCAGGAAATATTGTGACAGCGGCGAGAAATGCGGACGCACAGCACTGCGAGGTGGGAACCCATTCCCTGAAACTGACAAGTACAAAGGAAAGCGGTTATGGCTACTGGCGGCAGGATGTAAAAGTGAAAAAGGGAGAGACATATACATTTTCCATGTATGTGAAGGCGGAAATCTCCGCGCTGGAAAGTGTGGGCAAATGCTTCCTCCGTGCTCAGTGTTACGATAAAGACGGAAAGTCCATGCAGTATGACAGTGAAGCAATCCGCCGGACAACAGATGGTTTCCTTCAGCTTTCTGTATTCTTTACAGTGCCGAAAGATGCAAAAAACGACACGGTAAACCTGTATCTCCATCTTTACCATGTAAAAGGAACACTTTACGGAGATGTGGCACAGCTTGAGACGGGAAATACGGCAAACCGCTGCAACCTTGTGGAAAATGGCAGCTTCCATCTTGGAAATACTTCCGGCTTTACAAAAATCGGAACAGAGGAGGATGCTCTTGTAAAAGTGGATTCTTCTGTGGACATTCCCATTCAGAAGGGGCTTCATGTGATCACAAAAGGCGCAGTCCTCAGAAAATCTCCGGATAGTGCTGCTGCGAGCGCAGCCTCTCTTGCATATGGAGAACATATCAGCGGCATTTACACCGTGATCGGAAGAGACGGAAAGGAATGGCACAGGGCGGCAAAGGAAAGCGGAGTAAAAGGATACGTTCCGGCTTCTCAGGCAATCCCTTATGTTTCCGGCAGCGAAGGCGTATATAATGGTGCAGTAGCAATGAATAACGTAATCCTTTACAGTAAGGCGGATGCTGGCTCCAGCCGCGTACAGGAGGGAATCCCTAAAGGGACACGCCTTTGTATTGCAAATACAAGTACGGATTCTACAGGAAGGAAATGGTATTTTGCAGCATTAAGTATGGATAAAAGCCGCTACCACGGTTACATTCCGGAAGATACAGTTGTCCGTCTTGCGAGAAATGATGCTTCCGGAAAAACAAATAAAAGTACGAAGCTGTATGCCACACCGTCACGCTCAGGTTCTGTAAAAGCAACGGTGGGAAGCGGAACATCATATACTTTAAGAGGAGAGGTTTACAGGAAAGAAGGAACCTTCTATGCTGTGCTTCTGGGAGATGAGTTTGTATACATTCACAAAGACGATGTAACAGTTTCCACAGCGCCGGAGGTAGTCCGCCTTGGAAAAACAAAAGCGCCGGGACAGATTCCGGAGCTGGACAGCCATATTTATAAATTTGCAGGCGACCCGGCAATGGATAAGAAGCTGACAAAGACCCTGAACATTTCCGGTAAAAAAGGCGACAACTATATGGTCAATGCCTGGGGCAAAGGAACTTCCCTTCCTGAGACAGACAACGATAAGAAACGCCGCTTTGGTGTGGAGGTTGTCTTTGTGGGAACAGACGGAAAGGAAGACGTCCATTACACAAACTTCAGCCCGGATATTCTGGACTGGCAGTTTTTAAGCGATGTGTATGCAGCGGAAAAAGATTACACCAGTATTAAGGTATCTTACACATACTGCCACAATGCCAATCTTGCGTTCTTTGACGGGCTTTCCCTGTTCCGGGAGGAGTTTGGACAGACGTATAAGTATGATAAGGAACATAACCTGATTTCCGTCACAGACGCACAGAAGAAGAGCGCGGAGTTTAAATACAACGAAAACAACGATATGACGGGAATGAAGGATTTCCGCGGCAATGAATTTAAGTATGAATACGATGATAAGCATAATGTGACGAAGGGAACTTCCGCTCAGAATGTAGTGTATAAGCTGGAATATGACAGGGCAGGAAATGTAGTGAAAAGCGCCTGCGTAAATCCGGACAGAAATGAAATGGGAACCTGGGTAACAAGGACCTTTACGGCAGATGATAACCATGTGGCTTCTGTTACAGATGCAGGCGGAAATGTGGTAAAATACACATGGGACGAAGCCCGCGACCTGATGAAATCCATGACAGACGCAAGGGGAAATACTCTTTCCTACGCATACGACGGGGCGGACCGCCTGAAATCCGTATCTATGAAGGTGGGGGAAGGCGGCAGCCAGACGGTAGAGAATACGTATACCTACACAAAGGATAAGCTGACGTCCATCGGGCATAATGGTTTTTCCTACGGCTTTGCATACGATGGTTTTGGAAATGCGTTAAGCGCTTCCATTGCAGGGAAAAAAGTGGTAAGCTATGAGTATGAATCTAATAATGGAAATCTTCTGAAAGTGTTATACGGAAACGGGGATTATCTGCGCTATGATTATGACAAACAGGATCGGATTTCCATAACCTGGTTCTACAGCGCGGCGGAAAAAGCAGAGAAGAAGCTGTGTTCCTATGTGTACAATAAGCAGGGAGAGCTTGCCCGTGTGACAGACCAGACTCTTGGGAAAACATACTGGCTGTATTACGACTTCCTTGGAAGACTGATGCGTGTAGTGGACATGAAGGATTCCTGTTCTTATGAGTATCACTACGATGCAGGCAACAATATGGTAAGCCTGCGCCACAGTGCAGAGGCGACCTTCCAGACCAATTATGTGTATGATAAGGACAGCCGCGAGCAGAAGGTGACTACATTCGGACATACGAGAACCACTCATTATGATAAGTATGGAAGAATCAGCCAGCAGGTATGGGACGAAAAATCCGAAACTGACGGAAAACATAAGACTATCTATACCTATATGGACAGCGGCAACAACCGCTACAGTCTTGTAAAACGAATTATGACAGGTGGTAAGGCAACCTTCTATGATTATGATGAGAATGGAAATATCATACAGATTTCCGAAGGGACAGCCGGGGCAGAAGGGAAGACAAGTACCTTTAAATATGATAAGAGAAACCAGCTTATCCGAGAGGACAACCACCTTCTGAATAAAACCTTTGCCTATGCTTACGACCTTGGGGGCAACATGATCCGCATGGAGGAGTATGCTTTTACAAAGGCGGACAAGGCTCTTCCGTCAACTCCGGTAAAAACAATCCGCGGAACCTTTAACAGCACATGGAAGGACCAGCTTCTCACCTGGAATGGGGTTTCCATGACATACGATGCCATTGGAAATATGGTGAAGAAGGGAAATACCACCTACACCTGGACACAGGGAAGGAAGCTTTCCACTGTAAATAATGGAAAGAAGATCCAGTATTTCTACGACCACACGGGAAGAAGGGCAAGGAAGACAGTAGACGGGGTTATCACAGACTTCCGCATGGCAGGGGAGCTTCTCATGTCCCAGAAGGCAGGAGATGTGACGACTTACTTCTCCTACGATTCCGCCGGAAACCTGATTGGTATGTCTGCCGGAAGCAACCGCTATTTCTACACAAGAAACGCCCAGAATGACATCACAGGGCTGATTGATGAAAACGGCACAAGCGTGGTGCAGTACCAGTATGACAGCTGGGGTAAACTTCTTGGAATCACAGGAAGCCTTGCAAGTACAATCGGTAAGAGAAACCCGTTCCGCTACAGGGGATATTACTACGACGATGAGACGGGAATGTACTACCTGCAGAGCCGGTACTATGACCCGGAGATTAAGAGGTTTATTTGTGCGGATGATATGAAGGTATTGCAGGAACAGATGGATTTATGTAATAAAAACCTGTATGCATATTGTGATAATAATCCTATTATCAAAAAAGATGTAACCGGGGAAATGGGATTCTGGTCAGTTGCTATAGGGGCTGTAACTAATATAGCAGTATCAGGTCTTACGGCTATACTAACAGGTGGGGAGTATACGGCAAAAGATGCAGTGAAAGATGGGATAGCAGGTGCACTTGGTACAATAAATAGAATTGAAAAATATGTAACATTTATATTCGCTGGTATTAGTGGGGTGGCTACAGCTACACAGCTTTGGAAAGATGGTGAAAGTTTGGGAAAGTCTGTGGTCTGTGGATTTTTGGACGGAGTCAGTTCAGCAATAAATCTAAGTAATGCTGCAAATCTTACTATAAAGCCGAATAAACTTCCGGAAGATTTAGCTATAAATATGACGAATGAAATATTTGGATTTGGAACTGGACTTGTCGTTGGAAATGTAAATAACATAATATCTGCAGATATTCCTACAGGAAACAGTTATGCGGCGAAAAAGACTCCGAAACCCCAAAGAGTTACACCGAAAAACTATTATTATGATCCAATGCTTAGTGCTATAGAAAATGCTATAAGAATGGATCTTATATGGGGACATTAATAATATTGCAACACAACTGCAGGAGCTTAGTCTCCTGTGGTTGGAGAAATGTATAGTTATTTTAAGGGAATTAAAATGGAGAGAAATAAAATGACGATAAAATCATCAATTAGCCTAAATGTTTTGCTAATATTTATCATAATTTCTGGTTGTATATGGGAATTATCGGAAATAGTGAGAATAGATGGGAAAAATCCAAAAGATATGATGTCAATGATAGCGATAGTAGTTGTAATTATGATGCTTTTAATAGGGTATGCTTTTTTGGGGATTTTTGAAATGGGAAAAAAGTTGGTTATGGACAAGGAAGGGTGTACAGTAATACATCTTTGGGGACATAAAGAAACATATAAGTGGGAAGAACTGTCTGTGAAACAGATTGTATATAATACAAGTATTATGTCGGGATCAGCATATGTAGGACCTTCTTATGACGAATGTGTTATTTTTTCTCCAAAACCTGTAAAAAGAAAATACTCGGCATATATCACTTCTCATGAAAAAACACGTTACTGGAAAAAACTTTTTTATGTTAATTTTATTCGGGCGGGCGAGAAAAAATATCCGTATATGGGTCTGTATGAAGTAGAGAAAGAGGAGTTCCTCTCCAAAATGCAGGAATGGGGAGTGTTACTGGAGGATATGCGTGAGAAAAAGTAAAGATAAATGATTTCAGGAGGTGTCCCCATGACAGAAATTATTACATATATACAGGCGAACTGGACTGTCTGGCTCTTTGGGCTTGTTGGAGCTGTTCTTGGGTACATCATTCAAAAGCTCAGAGCGCAGCAGAAAGAGTACCATGCAATCGCAGAGGGGGTCCAGTCTCTTCTGCGGGAAAACATTGTAGCGAATTATAACAAGTATCAGGACAGAGGAAACTGTCCGATTTACGCGAAAGAATCACTGAAACATGTATATGAATCATATCATAACTTAGGCGGCAACGATGTTGCCACGAAATTATATCATACTCTTCTGGAAATGCCGGAAGAGCCAAAGGAGGGATAAGAGATGGGAGCAGATAATACGATTTCATACATAACGGGAAGTCTTACAGCAATGGGCGTACTGGCTTTTTTGGTGGCGGTAATCGTGCAAACAGTAAAAGAACTGCCTGTCTTGAAAAAGCTTCCCACAAGCGCTGTGGCTCTTGGCGTTTCCCTTATCCTTTGCCCTCTTTCCCTGCTGGTATTCTGCGCTTATGCAGGAGAAAGCGTTACCTGGTATTTTTTCTTTGCTTCTGTTCTGGCTGCATTTCCTGTTTACCTTGTGGCAACCGGAGGCTGGGAGAGACTGCGTGACATATGGGAGAGGACAAAGTATAAAGATGGGGAGAGCTGATGGCTCTCCTTTTTTGATACCGTAAATGAAGTGAAACAGCAGGGAAAGCCTGCAAAATACGAAAGAAGGTTTTGAAAATGGAAAAGAAAAATGGAATAGAAAGACTGATCAATACAGCGGAAAAGGAGATCGGGTATCTGGAAAAGGCTTCGGAGAAAGATCTGGATTCTTTTACGGCAAATGCAGGGAGCGGGAATTATACAAAATACTGGCGGGACGTAAAGCCGGAGTATCAGGGGCAGCCCTGGTGTGCTGCGTTTGTAACCTGGGTGTTTGACCGGACATTCGGAAAAGAAAATACAAAAAAACTCTTAAAGCACTATCCATATGTGTACTGCCCGGATTTGGGGAACCGATTTACAAAATATGCAAACCCCAAAGTTGGAGATGTAGTGATCTTCTGGAGAAACGGCACATTTGCCCATACGGGGATTGTGACGGAGGTTTCCGGAGACAGATTCGAAACGATAGAAGGGAATACGTCCGGGGCATCGGGAATCATTCCCAATGGAGGAGGTGTGTGTAAAAAGAGTTATTATAACAGTCAACTTCCGGGAACAAAGTTCTGCCGTCCGGAGTATTCCCTTTTAGAAAAGGGGGAAGATACTTCTGGAAGCCTGAGTAAATCTCCAAAGTGGACAGGCAGAGTAACTGCCAGCACTCTGAACGTGCGCCAGTGGGCAGGAACGAAATATCCGAAACTCAAATCCTGCCCGGAGCTTTCCCGTGGAAAGAAAGTGGAGGTGTGCGATACAGTAAAAGCGGAGAACGGAGAAGACTGGTATTATGTGAGGATAGACGGAAGGATTTACGGGTTTGTGTGCGGGAGGTATATAGAAAAGATTTAGGCTTCCTTTATAAAGGGAAACGTGATACTCTGAGAATATAAGATAATAGTTTCTTAATAGTAGAACTGAAAATAGGCGCAGATGTTTGTGGGGGGGATGGAAGCTATGCTGACCAGATATTGTGAAGAGGAGATTGTAAAAGATGGTTTTAGTTTTTTCAAAGATGCTTATAATACACTGGGAGAACTGATTATTCGCGAGAATGAATGGTCTGATGATGTGGGAGGGCGCTTTCGCGCCCCTGTCCGACCGATAGAAGATTATATTCAGTATATAAATGAAAATCAGATTCAATCGGCAAAAATATATATGAACAGTATTTCTTTCTTGAAACAATGTCCGTCCCTTAAAAGGCTGGCGATTTTTCCGCCGGTTGGATTTAAGGGAGAGATAGATTATACTCCTTTATATAGTCTATCATCTGTAGAAGGTTTGATATGTGGAGAAGAAGAGTATTGCGAGATTGATTTTTCAAAAATTTCAGGTCTGGTTTATTTAAGTTTTTCGGTAAAGAAGGGAATGAAAAATTTCAAAGATATTTCTACATTAAAAACTCTAAAGGTATCTGGATTCAAGGGGAAAAACAGAAATTTAACAGATTTGTTTACAGCGCCTCATCTGGATTGTCTATGGTTAATCTGCTGTGGAGTAAAATCTCTGAAAGGAATTGAGGTATCGTCTGATATAGAAGAGGTACGACTGGATTATTGCAGGTCATTGGAAGATATTTCAGCGTTGGAATCTGCAAAAACAACATTAAGGAATCTCAGGATAGATGCCTGTGGAAAGATTAAAGATTTTTCTGTGTTGGAAAAGCTTGAAAATCTGGAGGTTTTGGTTTTACATGGAAATAATTCGATTCCAAATCTGAATTTTCTGGAAAAACTTCCAAATCTGCAATATTTCAGTATTACCATGAATGTGGAAGACGGAGACTTAACGCCGTGTCTGAATATTCCATTTATGGGATATGTGCGGAACAGAAGACATTACAATCTGAAAAACGAGGATTTTTCCTCTCATGGAGGATACCGTCAGAAAATAAGATGCCCGGAATCGGAGCTCTGGAGAAAATGGTCGTACATATGCGAGCCGGAATTTTATTTTGAGATTTACAACAGAAAAGCTCAGGACATCTAACAAGATTTGATGATTTTAGAGATGACAAAATGATACAGAAAGGATTTTGTTTATATAAAGACTGGTTTTAGTGAAAAGGAGGTTCTATGGAAAAGTTAAAGAAGATAGGAAATGGGTTAATCGGAGGAGTAATACTGTATATAATTAATATATTACGAGCTTGGACAATACATAATATGGATTTTCCAGAGCTTGAGAATGTTTTCTTTTTTCTTGACTTATTTGGTATCTTTATTGCTGTATTTTTAATATTATATAAACAAACTACAACAAAAGATTCCATTGTAAATGCAAGTGTTATGATGTTGGTATGGACTGTTGTTGAATTTTGGGGAGAAAGGTATGTATTAAAATTTTTAAATATAGAGCATCCCTATGACAGTAATGGTTATGGAATGGTAATATACATGATGGCAATTATTGTGATACTGGTGTTTACGATATTGATAAAGGCATTTGTGAGATTTTGTAAAGGGTATTAAAGTGTTCTTTTAATGTAAATATTGAGATGTATCCATCTGTAAAAAGAAAATATTTGTCATATACTACGTCTCATGAAAAAACACGTTATCGGAAAACACTTTTTATGTAAATTTCATTTGGGAAGGTGCGAAAAATATCCGTATTGGGGTCTGTATGAAGTAGAAAAAGAAGAGTTCCTCTCCAAAATGCAGGAGTGGAGTGTGGAACTGGAGAATATGCGACAGGAAAAGTAAAAATAAATGATTTTAAGGAGGATAACTGACGATGAAAAAATATGCCTGTTATTTTGGAGGATATTTATTGGCTGAGTATATATTCGCGATAATATTGATAAATGTTCATGGAGCGGTTGAATCTTGGGTGGGAAATACGATTTGTAGTATAATTGTATACGCACCTTTAGCTATAATACTTCACAAAATGAGTAATGATGAAACTTTATCCGGGTTCCCCAGAGTCATTGCAAAATTCTTTTTGATAGTTTCAACGATAGGATTAATTATCGGGAGTATTCTGGGAGCTATGGGATATTAAAAAACTGTTTTAAAGAGATATAGAGATTGCCTTGAGAGAGATAAATGATTTTAAGAGGGTTTTAAAGTTTCTGGCAATAGTATTTATAAAATTTTGAGTGAAGGATGGAAGGTATGATTATGGGATACTGTGATTGGGAGATGACGAGAGGCAAGTTTCACTTTTCTAAAGATGCCTTTAATACTTTGGGAAATTTAATTATCCGGGAAAATGAGTGGACAGATCAGTTTGGAAGAACTTGGCGCAATCCTGTACGTTCTGTAGAGGAGTATATTCAGTACATAAATAAAAATCAGATTCAATCAGCAGATGTATATATGCGAGATCTTTCTTTTTTGAAAGAATGTCCATCGCTTACAAGGCTTTCTCTTCATTATCCTGTGGGATTTGCAGAAAAGATGGATTACACACCACTGTACGATCTTCCTGTTATAGAAGAATTAAATTGTCCTCCGACAACAGATACAGAATCAGAAGAATATTGTGAGATTGATTATTCGAAAATTCACGGATTGGTCAGTTTATCTCTTTATATGAGAAAGGGAATGAAGAATTTTAAAGATATTCCTACTTTGAAATCTTTATGGGTATCTAAATTCAAGGGGAAAAACAGGGATTTAACAGATTTGTTTACAGCGCCTCATCTGGATTGTCTCTGGTTAATCTGCTGCGGAGTAAAATCTCTGAAAGGAATTGAGGTATCATCTGATATAGAAGAGGTACGACTGGATTATTGCAGGTCATTGGAAGATATTTCAGCGTTGGAATCTGCAAAAACAACATTAAGGAATCTCAGGATAGATGCCTGTGGAAAGATTAAAGATTTTTCCGTGTTGGAAAAGCTTGAAAATCTGGAGGTTTTGGTTTTACATGGAAATAATTCAATTCCAAATCTGGATTTTCTGAAAAAACTTCCCAATCTTCAATATTTCAGTATTACCATGAATGTGGAAGATGGAGACTTAACGCCGTGTCTGAATATTCCATTTATGGGATACGTTCGGAACAGACGGCATTATAATTTGAAAAACGAGGACTTTCCCTCTCATGGAGGATACTGTCAGAAAATAAGATGCCCGGAATCGGAGCTGTGGAGAAAATGGTCGTACATATGCGAGCCGGAATTTTACTGGGAGATTTACAACAGAAAAGCCCAAAATGACTAAAGATATGAAAATAACAGTAAAAGCGCCGGTTCATGCGGTTTTGAGAATTTTGGGAGTGGCAGATATATGGGATATATGATTGTAAAAGAAGACAGGATCATAATAAAGCCGCATAAAGGAGCAGGAATAGAAGTGCTGGGTGTGTTATATTTTATTCATCTAAACTTAGAAAAAGCAAAAGAGTGGTGTTTCGGGACAACGCATACTTTAATAGTTGGAAAGGGTGTATGAAATTATAAAATTTATTTTTCTATGTATAGGTATGATATGTATTGTAAGGTACGGAGGAGCAGCAGGACTGGCTGTTGCTATGGCTGCTTTTGTATTTGGATTTTACTGGATATTCGGGGATACAGGAAACTATTCAGGTGGCAACTTTGATCGGTTTTTTTATGAAAACAGAAAGACAAAGGATAATCCATTATATAGAAAAGGAAAGATGTCAGATAAGGGAAAATTTATGTCTGATATAAAGGGAATATACTGGTGTCAGATACATGGAATGATACAGATTTTAGCTTTGTGTATTTATGCGGTATTTTCTCTTTTTCATGGAAATCAGCATAATGGAAGGATAGAGGCAATTTTTTTATTATGGATTATAATTGGCGGAAATATATTTATCGGTGTTAATTGCTATTATCAAATGATTTTAAAGCGGGAATATGCTCCTTCGCGTTTTTCGAAAAAACAATGGAAGCCGTTTACATATATAGGGGCAGAAAGACTGGGAGCAATACCCGTGAAAGATATGTATGGTAAAAGAGAGGAATTGTTTCATCATTTTATGAAAGCGTGTGAAACACATGGCTACAAATTTTGGAAAACATACAATTTTCAGGAGAAAGAAGATGCCTACTTTTGGGCAAGAGAAGAAAAAGGACTGGAGATTTTTGCCTGTTTTTATGTACAGGAGCTGGAAGATAAGCATATTGAACGTATGAATTTGATTTTTCAAAAATTTATGAAAGAGTATATAGGAAAGCCCGTAACAAAAAAGCCGATTTATTTCACATTTATCATATGTGTAGAAAAAGGAAATCCCTGTTTTTACAGAATGATAAATAAAGCAGTGATTCAGGGACATGGAAGATACCGTTTGCCAGCAGGGGCAGTTTTGGAGGAGAGAGAAATTTTGATCAGTCCACAGCTTTCAGGAAATGGATTCAGAGAATATGACGGAATGAGAAGAGAGCTAAAAAGAATGATGAAAGAGTAAATGATTTCAGGGGGATTCGGTTTATGGATTATTAAAATAACTGTATAGTGAACGGGATTAAAAAGAGAAGAAGATGGGGATGAAATGAAGCATAGAAAAGCATTAACTACTATATTGGGAGTCATAATTGCGGTTTCCTTTTATCTTTTTTATGTCATTGATATTGGACGGGAAATGGAAGATGAAGTGTTGATTCCTGTCCTGCTTATAGGAATGCTTTTAATCTGGGCAAATTTTGTGGCAGGAGAATTATGGCTTACGGAAAAGGAACTGGATGTGGGGCTATATCCGGATTCCAGAAATCCATTGTATTTGCAGGGATTCTTTCGGAAATATTCGTGGGAAAATCCAAAAGAAAGCATTTTTTCTGGGCTAAAAGGCTGCTATTTTTATCAGGTGCACAGAGTGATCCAGGCAGTCGCTCTTTTGCTATATGGAATATATAATCATTATGTACTTGGCGGGAAAGAAAATGTAATTGTTCTCAACGTTTTTGCGGCGTGGGTGATTTTAAATTTTGTGGTGGAAGCTGTAGTAAAGACGCGATATGTTTCTTTGTTAAGGAGTGAGCGTCCGAGTAAAAAATATTATCCTTTTCAATACCGGAAATGCACAGAGGCATTTAATGAAAAACCGTCCGAATATATCTGCTCTCCGGAAAATCTGAAACATATGCAGGGATTTTTTCGGGAAGAAATTTTGAATGGAACTATGAAGCGTTCAAAGATTATTTTGTTAAATGAGAAAACTTCGGTATGTTTTTATTATATGGAACAGGGAAATACAGCCGTTGTGTATGCAAGGGTTCGTACAGATAGTATGAAAAAAGAGCAGCTGCCGGAGCTTGACCGTATATTTCAGGAATTTGCAGAAGGCCATATACAGGATAAAGCGCAGGAAAAAGAGTGGTACTGTATGCTGGTTCTTATAACGGATACTTCCTCAGAGTGTTTTTTGGATTTGATGGAAAAATCCATTTTTCAGGGAGAAAAGAAATACCGGCTTCCTGTGGGAATCTGTCTCGGGGAGAGAAAAATTTATATTCCAAACCAGAAGGAACTTTATAAAATGGATAAGTATCAGTTTATGGAAAAGAGGACAAAAGATATTTTGGGATTAAAGTAATGGAGAGTGCAGAATGGGAAAAGTATACTTCTTATTGTTGTTTTTCGCTGTATTCGGGATTTTTTCAGGGGAAAGAGGCGTAAATAACCGTCTGCGGGTCAGAGGGGCGGACGCAGGAGATTATAAAGATGCGAGGAATCCCCTGTACAGATTGGGGTATTTCAGAAAGTATTCCTGGCAGGGTTCCGGAAAAACGATTTTATCAGGAATCAAAGGGCTGTATTTTTGTGAACTTATGGCGGCAGCCCAGGTTATTTCTATTATTTTATGCAGATATTATTACAGGGAAAGATACCGATTTTGGGAAAGCAGGATATTAACAGGAATTGGTGTGTGGATTCTGGTAAATATGCTGATATATCATGGGTTTCGCCATAAGTACGGCGATATTTTAAAAAGCGAGGGAAAAGATAAAAAGTATTATCCTTTCCGATATAAAAAGTGCGCGGAGTTTTTTGAAGAAGAGCCGTCGGTATTTTCCTGCACAAAGGAAAATGTGAAGGAAATGCTCTCATTTTTCAGACTGGAAACATATGACGGAGAGCTTTCTCGTTCAAAGGTGATTGCAATAGATGAAAATACAAGCGTCTGCTTCTATTATAAGGAAGAGAGGGATACTGTAAAAATATACGCGCTAATTTGTACAGACGAGTTAGTAAAAGAACATCTTTCCGGGCTGGACGGAGTGTTTCAGGAATTTCTGGAGCAATATATAGTCGGAAATATGGTTTCGGAAGAATGGTACTGTAACCTGATCTTTGTATCAGGGCGTATGTCGGAATGTCTGAAAGATATGGTAACAAAATGCATGATTCAGCTGGAAAAAAGATACCGTCTGCCTGTAGCCGTGTGCCTGGAACAAGAGAAAATATATATTCCGAACCAGAAGGATTTGTATGGAAAAGAAGAATTTGAAAAGATGAAGAGGGAGATAAAAGGAATTTTGGAGTAGAAAAATGGGTTCGGGGAGGTGTATGAATGGACGAAGATATTATTGAAGAAATGGTAGATACATTGTTTGCGAAAAAGTGGAGAAAGCGGGCAAAATATGATTTTGGTTCAAGGAAACGGAGAGAGACAGCATTTTTTCGATATAATAGCGGAGAGTATTTAGATAGTGCAGCTATAAAATATAATGTCACGAAACTAAGTGAAGAAGAAATATATTCGCTTATACGGAGGGAAGGTGGAGAACAGAAATGTTTTGTTATTATGTGTTTAAAAAATGGGATTTACGATTCTCTAGAAGGAATAAATGAGGTGATGAAAGATGGAATGGGAGGAATTATTTATTTTGGGAATGGTGTAGGATATTTTCAGAGAGAACAATATATTGGTCCTCCTGACAGATATGTTTTAGTGAAAAAGCAAAGACATGAATATGAGGAATTGTAATTTATCGTCATATGAGGAGAAAAGAAAATGTAGAAAATATAATAGAAAGGAACGGTGCAAGATGGAGTTTACTTATGAGAACAGAAAAGAAATAGAAAAACAGTATATACATGACAGTGAGTTTAAAGGCTTTGAGTATGATTATGATAAAAGGGAAATCAGGCTTTTTTGTGATTACTACTTTTTGGATAACTACCATCCAAATGAAAGAAACCGCCTGTTTTTCAGAAATGTTATATTTTGCGAGATGCAAAGCTGTGAATTTTGGGGTATGGGAAATAGTATTAATGGAATATGGGTAGAAGAAAATACGAAACAGATAAAAGATTTAATGAAAGAATTTGAAAAAGGCAAGCAGCCAGATGATATATGCCGTCTGGTGGATGGAACAAAATATCTGGAAATAGGATTGCTGCTTAATTCAGGAGATACCATGTTAATTATTTGCGAAAGTCTGTGCTGGGAGAAAGAGAGCCTGGATAAAAAAATCGCGGAGTAAGAAAAATAACATATGGAGAAGGATATGTATCATATATGGACTTTGGATAATTGGGAAAAAAAGATAGATATAACAGATAAACGACATAGAACAGGTTTGCGGTTGAGGTTTGATAAGGAGGTTGATCATGAAGTGCGCAGAGCTTGTAAAGAGTTTGCTGCATTTTTGAGAAAAGAATATTTTTTTCCAATAAGAGTTGTTGTTTATGTGAAAAGAACCCGAAGAATTTTGTCTATAGATGGAGAAGCTGTGGTTGGAACTTTCTGGAGAGTAGATGATAATTATGATATAGAACCGCATATACGTCTCGCGGCTGGAGATTACGTGGAATTATATAAAAGATGGGGGAAAGACAGAGCGCTGACTTCTATATTACTGACTTTTGCCCATGAATTAACACATTATTTTCAGTGGATTAATGCACTGCATTTAACGCAAGTTGGAGCAGAGCGTCAGGCAACGGTATATGCAAGATATATATTAGATGAATATGCGGAGACGAGAGAGCATCCTTGAGATTACTGCGGCACCGTTATAATAGGAGCGGAGAATATGTATATTCCAATTATGATTTTATGGTTTTGTATTGCTTTTTTGATTTCCACTATAGAAAACGGAAAAAATCTTGGAGAGGCAATGATTTATATTGAAGCATTGGTGTTTGTGTACTGGTATTCAGGAAAAATCTCCCTTTTGGGACGCGATATGGAAATATATGAAAATATGAGAACAGAAAAGAATCCTCTTTATGTGCAGGGACATTTTCGTAAAAAGTTTAAATCACATACGATGGATACATTTTTTCAAGATTTAAAGGTGTTTTATTTTTCGCAGATTCAGGCGATTATCCAGATTCTGTTATTATTGCTTTGGGGAATCAGCAGTTTTTTTACATATAAATGGAAGGATGCCATATGGATAATTGGAACGTGGTGTATAGGGATAGGAGTAATACAGTTAATGGCCGGACAATATTATAGAAGAATCCTGTTATCTCCGGCAAAAAATTCTCTTTATTCCGGAATAAAGTGGAATTTATTTACAAATCCGGGAATAGCAAAGGCAACACCGGTGGTTCCTTTGGGATATGGATTTGACAGTTTTGGGGAAATGGTAGAACATCTTGGAAAAAATTTAAAAGAGACGGGATATAGGCTCCGGGATAAAAAATACATAAGTGATGATGGCAGAATCTGGTTTTATACAAATAAAACAGAAAAATATCTTAAAGTGTTTGTTCTTATTAAAGTAAATCAGCTTGAAAAGGAACTATGTAAAGAACTGGATTATGTGACAGAAGCTTTTTTAAATGAAAATCTGGGAAAGAAAAAAGAAGATTTCTCATATTCTGTAAGATGTATCTGCCTTGTATGTGCAGAGCAGATAAGTTTGCCATATCGAAATTTTGTAATGAATGCTGTCCATCAAAGGAGAAGGTTATATTATTTGCCTGCAGGAATCTGCTTTGAAGAGGGGGAATTTGAAATTGCAGAAATTGAGATGGATCAGTTAAGAGGCGTGCCTCATGAGCAATATGAGAGTATGCGGGAAGAATTTTTGTCTCTTGTGGATTATGAGCCTCAGCTATCTTTTTCGGGACATCTGGCTCAATTTCGAAAAATGAAGGACAGTCATATAAGATGGGAGAAAAGTCAAGTAAAATAAAAACCTGCATTTTGTGGAGGGTTATCTATGTGGAATGACATCAGAGATGAAAAATCACTGGAAGAATTTATGGAAAGTATGGATTTTTTCCATGACAGTTGTATTAAGGAAATGAAATATGTAAGCGGTGCATATGTGGAGGAAGATCTGGGAATGTATCCAGTGAATGACAGGAGAGTTTTAAGCGTTATCATACAGCGTCAGTATGAAGAAAATTCCATGATTGAAATGGAGTTTGCCGGAATGAAATATTTGCATTTAAAGCCTGTAGTGGAAGAGTGGACTGGAGAAATCAATGATGCGACTATGATTTTGCAGAAAGATTGTGTGTATTGGTGCGACTGCTGGGGATTTAATGAGGAGACAATAAAAGAATACACGGGAACCGTAATCTGTGCAGAGAAAGTCAGATGGCGTTCTGTAGAAGGGCATATGGGAAATGAGGAGTTTTTCCAATCAGTTGTGTGATAAGATGTAAATTCGGGGAGCTGCCGCTTGGACGATTAAGGAATTAATCGTGAAGCGACAGCTCCCCTTTATGTTAAGTATGAAAAGTGTATTTTGTATTATGGATTTTTCTGAACAGGCGCAAAAAGATACCTGGTTTTTTCGCTTTCAATTTGTGCGGATTCTTCAGGAGAAAGGTTTTTGTCTGTGATCACATAATCAAAGGCGGAAAGCGGAGAAACAGAAAAAACAGCGTTTTGTCCGAATTTGCTGCTGTCGATCATGAGGATGATTTCGTCTGCAGCAGAGATTGCGTTTTTCTGGAAATCTACGTCATTTTGATAGTAGCCGCTTAAAATAAACTGGTGACTTAAAGCGGCGCCGCTTAAAAATGCCTTGCTGAGATGAAAGGCTTTCAGTGTTTCGGCAGTGATCTGACCGGAGGCAGAGTATTGGGAGGGGTGGATCCAGCCGCCAAGAAAGAACATGCTCTTGCATTTTCGGCCTCCGTCAAAGATAGAGACAATAGAAAAAGAGTTTGTCACAACGATTAAAGTTTCCAGCAATTCAGGTTGCTCTGCAAGTTCTCTGGCGAGTTCCAGATTTGTAGTGCAGCTTTCAAGAAGAATCGTATCATTTGGCTGGATCAGGGAAATTGCCCGATGCGCGATTGCCTTTTTCTGTACTACATTTTTGGAGGCGCGTAAATCGAATGGTATTTCTACATTATTTCCGGTGGCTAGAGCAACGCCGCCATGAACTTTAACGATTAAACCTTCGTCAGAAAGGGCATCAAGATCTTTTCGCATAGTTTCATTTGATACTTTTGTCAAATCGGCTAACTGTTGGGTAGAGCTGATGGGAACCTTTGATAGAATGGCTAAAATCTGTTTTCTTCGTTTGTCAAGTTTACTTATCATGTTAAAATTCCTTCTTCCTAACCTTTTCTATATTGTAACATTGGAAATTTCCAATGTCAAATTTTTTGAGGGCAACAGTGCTGTAAAATCAGGCTAAAATTTGTGGAATATATATAAAAATAAAGGAAATAGGAGTTTGTAATTGACGGAGAAATGCCAAAGTGATATATTATAATAAAAGTTGGAAATAACCAATATAAGGTATAAAAATTGGAAAAAACAAATAAATGGAGGAACAGTATGGAAAGTCCAAAACCATATATTTTTACAGATAATAATCCGAATACGATAGAGGATTATGCAAAGTCTGTACGACGTCTGGCAAAGCCTGCGAAAAGAGTCGATGTTGTATTGGATACAGATATGTTTAATGAGGTGGATGACCAGTTTGCTCTTGCATATCTGCTTCAGTCAGAAGAAAAACTGAACTTGAAGGCAATTTGTGCAGCGCCTTTTTTTAATCATCATTCGGAGAGCCCCAAAGATGGTATGGAAAAAAGCTATGATGAAATTTTTAAAATTCTTCGCTTGCTGAAACGACAGGAGTATGAAAATGTGGTGTATAAAGGGGCGGACGATTTTCTGATCGAAAGAAAAGAGGCGATTGATTCTCCGGCAGTAAGGGAGATCATCCGACTTTCTGAAAATTATGACGAAGAAAATCCGCTTTATATTATCGGGATTGCTGCGGCTACCAATATAGCTTCTGCTCTGCTTCTGTGTCCGGAATTGAAAAACAGAGTTTTTATTGTATGGCTGGGAGGGCTTGGATTTGACTGGCATGACAATAAATCCTTTAATGCAGGGCAGGACGTGGAGGCTGCAAGAGTTGTTTTATCAAGCGGAGCGCCGGTAGTTCTTCTGCCGGGAAGAGGAGTGCTGGATCATTTTTCTACGACAGGTCCGGAGCTTCGCTACTGGCTTCAGGGAAAAAATGCGTTCTGTGATTATATTGTAGAGAAAACAGAACGGGAATCTCAGATATGTAACGGCGAGAAATGCTGGAGCAGACCAATTTCTGATGTTGCAGCAGTTGCATGGCTTTTAGATGGAAACTTTATGCTGGACCGTCTGGAGCACAGTCCGGTTATGGAATATGACCATCTTTATGCGGAAGATAAAAGAAGACTCTTTATTAAGTATGTATACAGCATCAATCGGGATAAGCTTATGAGCGATTTATTTGATAAGCTGTCAAGATACCTGTAACAGGAGGAAAAAAGATGGGGAAGAAAAAATTATCGTCAAAACCGGTTGGGAAAAGAATATTTAAAAATGCAGAACCATATTTATATTTGATTCCGGCATTTGCACTGCTGCTTTTGTTTACATATTATCCTTTTGTGAAAAACACAGTACTGAGTTTTTTTACAGTAAAAACTTACTAAATTTCTGATTATCTTTTCATAAGTTGGTAAATGCCGATATA
>UQHF01000024.1 GCA_900540785.1 uncultured Blautia sp. | reverse complement strand
CGGTACGCACGGTGGTGTGAGAGGACGGCGGTTAGTCACCGCCTCCTACTCGATTTATAGGAAATTACTCCGTAATGTTCCATAACATAGCCGAAATAAGAAATGGAGGAAAAAGAAATGATGAATGCAGGAAAATATAAGAGACAATACCATATGCCGCCGGTAAAATGTATGAAATGGGCGGAAAAAGAATATGTGGATAAAGCGCCAATCTGGTGTTCGGTTGACCTTAGGGACGGAAATCAGGCGCTTGTGATTCCTATGAGTCTGGAACAGAAAATTGAATTTTTTAAATTGCTTGTGGAAATTGGATTTAAGGAAATTGAGGTAGGTTTTCCTGCTGCGTCAGAGACAGAATATGTATTTCTCCGCACATTGATCGAGCAGAATTTAATTCCGGAAGACGTGACCATACAGGTTCTCACACAGGCGAGAGAGCACATTATCCGCAAGACTTTTGAGGCGGTAAAAGGCGCGCCAAAAGCTATTGTACATGTATATAACTCCACCTCTGTGGCACAGAGAGAGCAGGTGTTTAAAAAATCGAAAGAGGAGATTTTAAAAATTGCAGTGGAGGGAGCGGCTCTTCTGAAAAAATTGGCTGCAGAGACGGAAGGAAACTTTCAGTTTGAGTACAGCCCGGAGAGCTTCACAGGAACAGAGCCGGAATATGCGCTTGAAGTGTGTAACGCTGTCCTCGATGTGTGGCAGCCCACGCCGGAAAATAAGTGCATCATTAATCTTCCGGTTACGGTACAGCATTCCATGCCGCATGTTTATGCAAGCCAGATTGAATATATGTGCGAAAATATGAAATACAGAGAAAACGTGATTGTGTCTCTTCACCCTCATAACGACCGTGGCTGTGGAGTGGCAGATTCTGAGATGGGACTTCTTGCAGGCGCAGACCGTATTGAAGGAACACTTTTTGGGAATGGAGAACGCACAGGAAACGTGGATATTGTAACTCTTGGAATGAATATGTATTCTCAGGGTGTTGAGCCAAATCTTGATTTTTCCAATATGCCGCATATCTGTGAGGTTTATGAAAACTGCACGGGAATGAAAGTAGATGAGAGAAGTCCGTACAGCGGAGCTCTTGTTTTCGCAGCTTTTTCCGGCTCTCATCAGGATGCCATTGCAAAAGGAATGCACTGGAGAGAGGAAAAGGATATGGACCACTGGAATGTTCCCTATCTGCCCATTGACCCTACAGATGTAGGAAGAAATTATGACGCGGATGTGATCCGTATTAACAGTCAGTCTGGAAAGGGCGGCGTTGGATATATTCTGGAGACAAAATTCGGTCTGAACCTTCCTGCAAAAATGCGGGAGGCTATGGGATATGCGGCGAAGGCAGTGTCTGACCACAGCCATAAAGAACTTCACCCGGATGAAATTTTCAGCCTGTTTAAAAAGACATTTGAAAATACAAAAGAGCCGTATGAGATCCTGGAGGTGCATTTTCAGCAGAAAGAGGGAGGGATTACTACTCAGGTAACTTCTTCTTTTAACGGTAAAGTTACAGTGACAGAGGCAAAGGGAAACGGACGTCTTGACGCAGTAAGCAATGCACTGAAAAAGACTTATGAGCTGAAATACCAGCTGGAGACTTATCAGGAACATGCCCTTGAGGAAAGCTCCAGTTCCCGTGCGATCGCCTATGTGGGAATCCGCAAGCCGGATGGAACAATGGCGTGGGGCGCAGGCGTTCACGCAGATATTATCCATGCTTCCATTGATGCGCTGGTAGCCTCCATTAATAATCGATAGAACTTTGTTGGGATTTGTCAGACGCCGTTTTATTGATGAAAATCCTGTTGTAAGAACACGAACAAATATTCTTGACCTTCCCTGCAGTATCTGTCTATAATAAACAGGTACGCAGGGAATTCCTTTTATTTTTACGAAAAAAAGAAAAAAACCTTGACAGAAAGGGGTATATTAAATATAATTTTCTCATACATTACAAAAATGTTACAAAATAAAGAAAAAACGAAAGAAAACTATAATAAAAATGCAAGGAATAAAGGGTATGAAAGAAAAGAGAAAAAATGTGAATCTTACAGAAAGAGAAAAGAAGGGAGTCTTCCCGGGAGATTCCATACGCAGCTTCACCGTTCTTACAGCCTGGGCATTTCTGACCGTTGCTATTATAATCGTTTGCAATGTGTTTCCTCCTGATCTCAGAAGTCAGGTGTATGCGGCTTCTGACACGGAAAAAGAGGAGGAGCCATATCTTCCTTCCGGAATAGCGGGAGTGGTATCCGGTGTAAGAGAGACCCCGGCTCCGGGAAGTACGATAAACAGGATTGGTACATCTTGTGAAGAAGTTATGGTGGGACAGAGAGTAAAGCACATTGAAGAAGGAGCTGTGGCGTTGGATGTAAGCGCCTCTATGGAAAATACCATTGATAATTTCAGTTCCAGGGCAAGCAGCTTTGCACAGACACCGAAAATGATGTCTGATGAGGATTACGACACGCTGCTTCGTATTGTAGAAGCGGAGGCCGGTACAGAAGATATTAAGGGAAGAACTTTGATCGCGAATGTGATCATGAACCGTGTAAAACATGAAGGATTTCCTGACAGCGTATCTGAAGTTGTGTGGGAATATGTAAACGGAGTTCCTCAGTTTTCACCTGTATACGACGGCAGAATCAATGAAGTGACTGTGACAGAGGAAACAAAAGAGGCGGTAAAACAGGCGCTGGAAGGCGTGGATTATTCAGAGGGAGCTTTGTTTTTTATTCAGAAATCAGCAGCAGAGAAACATAATGTTGCCTGGTTTGAAAAAGATCTGAAGCGTCTTTTTAAATATGGAGTACATGAATTTTACACTTATCCGGAAGAGGGAGAAGAGCCGGCAGAGGAACAGGAGACACATTCTTCCGTATCTGAGCTGGTAGCTATGAAATAATTTAAGGGGAAAAGACAGGAGCGTATTTACAGGATATGTTTCCTGTCTTTTTGCTTTTGCAGCCTATTTTTTAACCGGTGAATACTTTTTTGCAATTTAGTGTGGTATTTTGTGAAAGAGCATGGTATAATGAAACACACTGAAAAACAGAAAAGAAAGGCGGGAATCATGGTGGAGGTTTTATATAAAAGTACAAGAGGAACAGAAAAGGGAATTACGGCTTCATCTGCAATTTTAAAAGGACTCTCTTCAGATGGAGGGCTGTTTGTGCCGGAAGTGATTCCAAAGCTTGATATACCTGTGGAAGAGCTTGCGAAAATGTCCTATCAGGAAGTGGCGTTTGAAGTAATGAGCCGCTTTTTTACAGATTTTACAGAGGAAGAATTGAAAAGCTGTATTGAGAAGGCATATGATTCCAAATTTGACACAGAAAAAATTGCGCCTGTCCGAAAAGCAGACGGAAAATATTATCTGGAACTGTTTCACGGAGCTACCATTGCCTTTAAGGATATGGCGCTTTCAATTCTGCCCCATCTTATGACAACGGCAGCCAGAAAAAATCATATAGAAAATGAAATTGTGATTTTGACTGCGACATCGGGAGATACAGGAAAAGCGGCTATGGCAGGCTTTGCAGACGTTCCGGGAACAAAAATCATTGTATTTTATCCAAAGAACGGCGTCAGTCCTGTTCAGGAAAAACAGATGGTGACACAAAAGGGACAGAATACATACGTTGTGGGAATTACCGGAAATTTTGACGACGCCCAGACAGCTGTCAAAAAGATGTTTAACGATCAGGAGATGAAAGAGACGCTTCATAAAGCGGGATTTCAGTTTTCTTCTGCCAATTCCATCAATATCGGAAGACTGGTTCCTCAGATCGTATATTATGTGTACGCTTACGCTTCTCTTGTGGGAGAGGGAAGCCTTCAGAACGGGGAAAAAGTAAATATCGCAGTTCCAACAGGGAATTTCGGAAATATACTTGCCGCGTTCTATGCAAAAGAAATGGGACTTCCTGTAAATAAACTGATCTGTGCTTCCAATGAAAATAAGGTTCTGTATGATTTCTTTTCTACGGGAACGTATGACAGAAGAAGAGATTTTATCCTTACAAACTCTCCGTCTATGGATATTTTGATTTCCAGCAACCTGGAGCGTTTGATTTACCAGATTGCAGGCGAGGACGCTTCTGTGTGCAAAAAGCTTATGGAAAATCTGGCGGCAGGCGGCGCTTATACCATAACAGAAGAAATGAAGGAAGCCCTTGCTGATTTTTACGGAAATTATTGTACAGAAGAAGAGACAGCCGAAACAATTAAGCGCGTGTATGAGGAAAGCGGATATATTCTGGATACGCACACGGCAGTTGCCTCCGGTGTATACGAAAAATACAGGAAAGAATCAGGAGATGAAACGCCTGTTATTATCGCTTCTACCGCGAGTCCGTATAAATTTGCAAGAAGTGTGATGGATGCAGTGACAGAACTTTCCGGAGAGGAAGAGGATTTTAATCTGATCGACCGTCTCTGTGAACTTTCCGGAGTTCCTGTTCCGGGTGCGGTGGAGGAAATCCGCACAGCGCCAGTTCTTCATAATTGTGTAGTGGAGGCTTCGGATATGCCTCAAACTGTTCTTTCTATTTTGAAAATAAAATAAAAAAATCTGTATTTTCTGTTGAAAAACAGCATACACTAGAGTATAATAAAGAGCAGAAAAGGAAATCCTGGAATGTGCGATCCCCCTTTTATTTTTGAACCTACATTGACATCATGGGAATCCAACATCGCATGCCGGATGTCAGGCCTCTCGTCGTGGAAGGCAGAAGGTATGTTGAGGATACCCACCTAGCTTAGGCTAGGCGTCAAAAGAAAGGGAACGGCATTCTGGGACTGCTGAAAAAATGAGAGCCGACAGGCTCTTTTCTTTTATACATAACGATACGTAATATACCAGGAGGAGATTAAGATGAGTGTTTCAGAAAGAAAGTTCGGAGAGCTTTCCACAGGAGAGGAAATTTCCATTTACCGTCTGGAGAATAAATCCGGCGCGTATGCAGAGGTTTCCATGTTTGGCGCAATCCTTGTAAAATTATGCGTGCCGGACAGAGAGGGAAGGCTTACAGATGTAGTTCTTGGATACGATGACGTGGAGCAGTACGAAGAAAATGGCTGCTTTTTCGGAGCTACGATCGGCCGTAGCGGAAACCGTATTGCAGGAGCCAAATTTTCTATTTTAGGAAAAGATGTGGTTCTTCCAAAAAATGAAAACGAAAACAATCTTCATAGCGGACCTAATGGTTTTGAGAAAAAAATCTGGTCTGTGCTTGCCCTTTCCCAGGAGAAAAACAGCGTGACATTTACAAGAGTCAGTCCGGACGGAGAGAATGGTTTTCCAGGAGAATTCCGTGTTTCTGTGAAATATGAATTTACAGAGGAAAATGAACTGAGAATTGTTTACAGTGGAATCTGTGATGAGGATACCGTTGCCAATATGACAAACCATTCTTACTTTAATCTTGCAGGGGAGGGAAGCGGCGACGTCTTAAAACAGAAACTCTGTATTTATGCACATACGTATAATCCGGTATGCGACAGCCACTCGATTCCAACAGGGGAAAATGCTTCTGTAGAGGGAACGCCTATGGATTTCCTCAGAATGAAACCGATCGGACAGGATATTGAAGCAGATTTTGAACAGCTTCAGTTTACAGGCGGATATGACCATAATTTTGTGACAGATAATTATGCTCCCGGAAATGTGCGCCGCATTGCAGAAGCTTACTGTGAGGAGACAGGCATTGCCATGAGTGTTTCCACAGATTGTCCTGGTGTACAGTTCTATGCCGGTAATTTTATTGAAAATGAAGCGGGTAAAAACGGACATACATACGGAAAACGAAATGGTTTCTGTCTGGAAACACAGGTAGAGCCCAATGCAGTTAACGAAGAAGCCTTTCATTCTCCGATTCTGGAGGCAGGCGAGATATATCATTCTGTGACAGCATATCGTTTTTACATCAAATAAGCAGACAAAAAGAAGCATATAAGATCTGGTTTCCTTCATACAATATATTATGAAGAAAACCAGATTTTTTTATGGAATTTTTGTTATCCTTCTCTGGATCCTGCTTCTTGATACGGCATATGCCATGAATACGGAGAAGGAGGAGCCGCTTATCCGGGTGCTGATCATGGATTCCGGGTATCAGTCTTACTATCATCAAAGTGTGAGCCTTACATGGCAGGGACAGGAGTATGTTTTTGACGGGGAAACCTGTGGGGAGGAAGAATTAAGCTGCATGTTTGAAGGAGGAAGGGAAGGGATTCAGATTTCTTCTGTGCAGAGAGAACAGGGAACACCGATTTACAGAGGAAGCTTAAAAATCACAAAAAAGCCGGAAGGATTTCTCATTGTAAATACGCTTCCGCTGGAAACGTATCTGGAAGCAGTTGTTCCAAGTGAGATGCCTTCTTCTTATCCGGCAGAGGCGCTAAAGGCGCAGGCAGTATGTGCAAGAACGTACGCCTGGAAGCAGATAAAAGAAAAAAAGCTGGAATCTTATGGTGCAGATGTAGATGACAGCGTGAATTACCAGGTGTATAACAACATCGGACCGGAAGAGAGCACAACGCAGGCAGTAAAGGAAACGGAAGGGAAGATTTTAAGCCAGAACGGAAAGCCAATAGAGGCATATTATTTTTCAACGTCAGCAGGAGTGACGAGTACAGATGAGATATGGGGAGCGGAAAGTTCAGCTCCGTATTTAAAAAGCGTTGACTGCAGCTTTGATTCGGAGGAACCCTGGAGAACATGGGAAACAGAGATTTCCAGGGAAAACGTAGAGCAGCGGGCGCAAAGGATAGAAGGGTGTGAAGGAAGCCTTACGGGTCTTGAGGTGACAGGGAAAAGCGAGAGCGGCGCAGTGACAAGGCTTCGTGTTCATACAGAAGGCGGAGACGGAGAGGTGGCCAACGAATATGAAATCCGTTCGTTTCTTGCTCCGGATCGGGAAATTTTCGCAGGGAAAGAAAAGGAGAAGAAAAATGGAGGCAGTCTTCTCCCAAGTGCATATTTTTCTCTGGAGGAAACAGAAAAAGGATTTTTTATTCGCGGGGGCGGATACGGGCACGGCGTTGGTATGAGTCAGACTGCGGCGGGCAAGATGGCGGAGGAGGGATATACCTGGGAGGAAATCCTTATGTATTTTTTTCGTGAGATAGAAATCAGCCGGACATGGTAAAACTTGTCAGAAGCGGGGAAGCATGGTATGATACAGGCAGAGAGGAGATTTAAGCGCGTAATGCAGGAGTTTGAAAATGAAAGAGAAAAAAGAAAGACATAGTCTTATAAAGAGACTTTTTGGTTTTGTAGAAAGAGTGAAGAGGGATCATATCGGGGCGTATGCGGCACAGTCTGCATACTTCCTTATTATGTCCTTTATTCCCTTTGTACTTTTTCTTACTACGCTGATACGGTATACCCCGCTTACATATAACACAATGCGGGACGCCATTATCGGATTTGTTCCTCAGAATCTTCAGAGTTTTGTGCTGGATATAGTGGCAGATGTTTACAGGCGAAGTTCTGCTATTGTTCCCATCTCGGCAGTGATTGCACTGTGGTCTGCGGGAAAAGGACTTCAGTCCATGACAAATGGACTGAACACCATCTATCATGTGAAGGAGACACGTAACTGGCTGATTACCAGAATATATGCCGTATTTTATACACTTTTATTTGTGATAGCACTGATTGTCAGTTTGATTCTTCTTGTGCTTGGAAACGGCATTCAGTCAATGGCTTCAAAGTACGTGCCTTTTCTGGGACGGATTATCGCAAGAGTTTTGGGGGCAAGAACATTTCTTGTGTTCAGTGTTTTGTTCCTTGTGTTCCTTGTTCTTTACAAGGTGCTTCCAAACCGAAAGGCTACGTTTAAAAGTCAGGTTCCGGGAGCCTTTATTACAGCTGTTGCCTGGTCTGTTTTTTCCTACTTTTTTTCTCTGTATTTTGAGATTTTTCCCGGTTTCAGTAATACATATGGAAATCTTACCGCTTTGATTCTTGTGATGCTCTGGATGTATGTGTGTATGAATCTGATGCTTTACGGAGCGGAGATAAATGCATATTTTGAAACGGAGTTTCGAAAAGCCCAGGCTTCTGTGAGGGATATGTTAAACAGAGAAAGAGGAAAAGAGGAAGAAAAAGGACTTGACATGAAATAATTGTTGTGGCATAGTAAAGAGTGAAAATCAGATAAACAAAGGCTTTGAAAGTGTTACAGAGGATTATTTTCTATCAGAGAGAGGGAGTCACCGGCTGAAAGCTTCCTTAAGTTCAGATAATTCTTGAATTTCCCACTGGAGCTGCATTTCTGAACCAATAGTAGGAAATGACGATACTGTGCGTTAAACAGACAGAGAGCCTGCTTTAGAAGCAGGAATCAGGGTGGTACCACGGAATGATGCTTCGTCCCTTTTGGGATGAAGCTTTTTTTAATTTCACAAAAAGGAGAAATACAGTCATGGATATGAAAGAAAAACTTCAGGCGCTGGCGGACAGCGCCAGAGAGAGAATTGAAAACTCTCATAATCTGGAAGCTCTTAACGATGTGCGTGTGGCATATCTCGGTAAAAAAGGAGAGCTGACAGCAATTTTAAAAGGAATGAAAGATGTTGCGGCAGAAGATCGTCCAAAGGTAGGGCAGCTTGTCAATGAGACAAGAACAAAGATTGAAGGACTTTTAGAAGCATCCAAAACAAAGTTGGAAGCAGCGCTCCGGGAAGAGAAAATGAAAGCAGAGGTAATTGATGTAACACTTCCTGCTAAAAAAGCAAAAATAGGACATCGTCACCCAAATACCATTGCCCTTGAAGAAGTAGAGCGTATCTTCATTGGTATGGGTTATGAGGTTGTAGAAGGTCCGGAAGTGGAGTATGCGGATTATAACTTTACAAAATTAAACATTCCGGAAGATCATCCGGCGCGTGATGAACAGGATACTTTCTTTATTAATGATTCCATTCTGCTTCGTTCCCAGACTTCTCCTGTGCAGGCACGTACAATGGAAAAAGGCAAGCTTCCTATCCGTATGATTGCACCGGGAAGAGTGTTCCGTTCTGATGAGGTAGATGCAACACATTCTCCATCCTTCCACCAGATAGAAGGCCTTGTAATTGATAAAAATGTAACATTTGCAGATTTAAAGGGTACTCTTCAGGAGTTTGCAAGAGAATTGTTCGGACCGGAGACAAAGACAAAATTCAGGCCACATCACTTCCCGTTTACAGAGCCAAGTGCAGAGGTGGATGTTTCTTGCTTTAAATGTGGAGGAAAAGGATGCCGTTTCTGTAAAGGTTCCGGATGGATTGAAATTCTTGGCTGCGGTATGGTTCATCCAAATGTACTTCGTATGTGCGGAATTGACCCGGAAGAGTATACAGGATTTGCCTTTGGTGTAGGTCTTGAGCGTATTGCTCTTCTGAAATATGAAATTGACGATATGAGACTTCTTTACGAAAATGACATTAGATTCTTGAAACAGTTTTAATAATTAACGGAAGGAATTGGGAAAATGAATACTTCATTATCATGGATTAAAAAATACGTTCCGGAGCTTGATGTGACAGCTCAGGAGTATACAGATGCAATGACACTGTCCGGTACAAAAGTAGAAGGATATGTACAGCTTGACGAAGACCTTGAAAAAATTGTGATAGGACAGATTGAAAAAATCGAGCGTCACCCGGATGCGGATAAACTTATTATCTGTCAGGTAAATGTAGGAAATGAAACTGTTCAGATTGTGACAGGCGCTCCTAATGTAAAAGAGGGAGATAAAGTTCCTGTTGTCCTTGACGGAGGCCGTGTGGCAGGAGGTCACGATGGAAAACCGACTCCCGGTGGTGTGAAAATCAAAAAAGGAAAATTAAGAGGAATCGATTCCTACGGCATGATGTGCTCGATTGAAGAGCTGGGAAGTACAAGGGAAATGTACCCGGAGGCTCCGGAATACGGAATTTATATTTTCCCTGAAGATGCAGTTGTGGGAGAGAGCGCAGTGAAGGCTCTTGACCTTGACGACGCAGTGATTGAATACGAAATTACTTCCAATCGTGTAGACTGTTACGGAGTTCTCGGAATCGCAAGAGAGGCAGCCGCTACTTTCAATAAGAAATTCTGCCCTCCGGAAGTAAAGGAAACAGGAAACGATGAAAATGCTTCAGATTATATTAAGGTTACAGTAGAGGATCCGGAACTTTGCACACGTTACTGTGCAAGAGTTGTAAAAAATGTAAAAATCGGACCGTCTCCAAAATGGATGCAGAGATACCTTGCGAAAAACGGCATTCGTCCAATTAACAATCTGGTAGATATTACAAATTATGTTATGGAAGAGTATGGTCAGCCAATGCACGCATATGATCTTGACCATATTGAAGGAAAAGAAATTGTTGTACGCCGCGCTGCAAAGGGTGAGAAATTTGTTACACTTGACGGTCAGGAAAGAGAGATGGACGATTCTGTTCTTATGATTTGTGACGGCAAAAAGCCGGTAGGTATTGCAGGAATCATGGGTGGAGAAAACTCTATGATTACAGATGAGGTACACACCGTTCTTTTCGAGGCAGCCTGCTTTAACGGAACAAATATCCGTCTGTCTTCCAAGAAAATCGGTCTTCGTACAGATGCTTCCGGAAAATTTGAAAAAGGTCTTGATCCAAATAATGCACAGGCAGCCATTGACAGAGCATGCCAGCTTATGGAAGAACTTGGAGCCGGAGAAGTTGTAGGCGGCATGGTAGATGTATGCAGCGAGACGAGAGAGCCGGTGCGCGTTCCATTCGAACCGGAAAGAATCAATGCGCTTTTAGGAACAGAGCTTACAGAAGAAGAGATGCTTGGTTATCTTGCCCGTGTAGAGCTTGCGTATGACGAAAGCACAAATGAAATCGTAGCGCCTACCTTCCGTCAGGATATTCACTGTATGGCAGATGTGGCAGAGGAAGTCGTAAGATTTTACGGATATGACAAGATTCCGACTACCCTTCCGACAGGTGAGGCAACAACAGGTAAACTTCCATTTAAACTTCGTATTGAGCAGATTGCAAGAGATATGGCAGAATATTGTGGCTTTTCTGAGGGAATGACGTATTCCTTTGAAAGTCCGAAGGTGTTTGACAAGCTTTTAATTCCGGAGGGAGATGCTCTCAGAAATGCAATTACCATCAGCAATCCTCTTGGAGAGGATTACAGTATTATGCGTACTACTACCATTAACGGTATGCTGACTTCTCTTGCAACAAACTACAATAGAAGAAATAAAGACGTTCGTCTCTACGAGCTTGGAAATGTATATCTTCCGAAATCTCTTCCTCTTACAGAGCTTCCGGAGGAGAGAATGCACTTTACTTTAGGAATGTACGGAGCAGGCGATTTCTTTGATATGAAGGGCGTATGTGAAGAATTTTTCGAGAAAATCGGAATGAAAGAGCGTGTGACATATGATCCGAAGGCAGGAAAAACATATCTTCATCCGGGAAGACAGGCAAATATGTGCTATGGCGGCAAGGTAATTGGATATCTTGGAGAAGTACACCCTGCTGTTGCGGATAATTACGGAATCGGTGATAAAGCATATATTGCAGTGATTGATATTCTTGCTGTTCTGGAATTTGCAGGCTTTGCTCACAAGTTCACGGGTATTGCAAAATATCCGGCTGTGACACGTGATTTAAGTCTTGTTGTTCCAAGAGAAGTGCTTGCAGGACAGATTGAGGAAGTACTTGAGCAGAGAGGCGGAAAGATTTTGGAAAGCTATGAGCTTTTCGATATTTATGAGGGAAGCCAGATTAAAGAAGGCTATAAATCTATGGCTTACTCCGTTGTCTTCCGTAACCATGATAAGACTCTGGAGGAGAGTGAGATTAATGCAGTGATGAAAAAAATCTTAAACGGTCTTACAGGTCTTGGAATCGAGCTGAGAAGCTAATGCTGCTTTATGTAGTGCGCCACGGAGTGACTGCGTGGAACCGTCTCAGAAAAGTACAGGGAAGGGCGGACATTCCTCTTGCAGAGGAGGGAGTCCGTCTTGCAAAAAAAACAGGGGAAGCCTTACAGAATGTGCCCTTTGACCTCTGTTTTTCCAGTCCTTTAAAAAGAGCAGTGCAGACGGCGGAGTACATTCTGGGAGACAGAAAAATTCCTGTGATAACAGACGAGAGAATTCAGGAAATTGATTTCGGAGCTCTGGAGGGCACACAGTTTAAAGATGAGGCAGGAAATATTTCTCATCAGCAGATGGAAATATTCTTCCACCGCCCTCTGGAATACAAACGTCCGGAAAACGGGGAAAATATAGAAGATATTTTAAAACGGACAGAGGCCTTTTGGAAGGATATTACAGGAAGGGAAGAGCTTTCTGATAAAACAGTTCTTATTTCTTCTCATGGCTGTGCAGTGCGGGCACTTTTGCAGAATGTATATTGTGATAAAGAAAATTTTTGGCATGGAAAGGTTCCTCCCAACTGCAGTGTGAACATTGTGGAAGTAAAGGACGGAAAAGCAAAATTTCTTCAGGAAGATAAAGTATATTAAAACAACTGCGGTGGTCAGAATCTGACTGCCGCAGTTATTTTAAATAAGAATATGTCACACAATTGACATATTAAAGAAATCAGGTATAGGTTTTAATAATTTCTTCGGCAATGACTCGTTTTGTAATACAGCGATTCATTGCCTGCTTTTCTATATAATGATGAGCGTCAGGTTCGCTCATGGAGAGTTCGGTGATCAAAAACCATTTTGCTTTGTTGACTAAACGGATTTCGAGCATTTTTTCTTCAATGGACAGTGTTTTTTTCTCTAATTGTCTAAGTCTTTCTCTGGCGCTTTCCATCCAGTTAAGTGCGTACAGCATCGTAGGTTTTGAGACGGGCTTTGACAGAGTAAAGATGCCATATTCAACAACTTTATCGTGGACATCAGCATGAATATCATTTTTTAATAAAAGCAGCACGGCAGATGATTTTGCGGTGCATATATCAATAGCAAAACGAATACCTGCATCATCATATAGAGGTGAGTTGATAATAATAAAATCAAAAGTTTTTTCAGCCAGTATTCGTTTGGCGGCACTGATGCTTGTAACATTGTGAACGGGACGGTATCTCGTTTCACAAACCAGGTCAGTCAAGGCAGAGGTGAAACTATCTGTTGCGGACACGATGAGTATGCTGTAAAATCGTTCTTTTAAACTCATTTGCCCCCTCCTTCCTCATTAGTTAACTATTTATTGCCATAAATATTTAATATGGCATCTGGTATATGCTCTTTTACAAACGGACTGTTTGCGGCTAAAGCATATGCGGATTTGAAATCACAGGGAAGTTGTCTGAATTTTGCCAGGGTGGCAGCATCAGCTTTATACAAGTTTATATTAGAAGGGGGTGGGAGCTCCACTTTATTTTGAATGCCGTCCATAATTGCATAAATCAACAAGGCAAAAGCCAGGTATGCATTTGAAGATGGGTCCGGAGAACGCAGTTCTACACGTTGATATATGCCGACAGCAGCAGGAACCCGGATAAGCTGTGATCGGTTTTCTTCTGACCAGGAAATATATTTTGGAGCTTTATTACTGCCAAGGCGCTGATAAGAATTTTCTGATGGATTTAAAAATACAGTCATATCTGAAATTTTATCCAGAATAGAAGAAATTACATAATCCATATAGTTTTTATTATCAGATGCTTTTACAGAAATATTGATGTGAAATCCGTTTCCTGGTTTGTCTTTCAGAGGTTTTGGACTGAAATCAGCGAAAAGACCGTTACGCCCGGCAACAGTTTTTACAACAGTTTGGAATGTCATGGCATTATCGGCAGCAGTCAGTGGATCGGAATAGCGAAAATCAATTTCGTTTTGTCCGGGTCCTTCTTCGTGGTGAGAGCTCTCAGGCTGTATTCCCATTTGTTCCAGAGTCAGGCATATCTCCCGGCGAATATTTTCTCCCCGGTCTTCCGGGGCAATATCCATATAGCCTGCGTTATCATAGGGGACTCCGGTAGGCTTTCCATTATCATCAAGGGTAAAAAGGTAAAATTCTTGTTCTGCACCAAAGAAGAATCGGAATCCTGAATTCCCGGCATCCTGAATTGCTTTTTTTAAAATTGAGCGGGTATCACATTCAAATATTTTTCCATCAGGATAAGTGATGTCGCAAAACATCCGTACTACACTGCCATGCTCCGGTCTCCACGGCAGAGGCATAAGTGTGTCTGCATCCGGGTGGAGAAAAAGATCAGAATGTTCTTCATCACTGAAGCCGGCTATGGCAGATGCATCAATGGCGATTCCGAATTCAAAAGCACGCGGAAGCTCATCAGGCATGATGGATATATTTTTTTGTTTGCCAAATACATCACAAAAGGCAAGACGGATGAATTTTACATCTTCTTCCCGAACATATTGCATTACCTCTTCTTTAGAATACTTCATAAGTCTACCTACTTTCCTTTAATTTGCTACATACATCTGCTTATAAGGATTTTTACTGTCCGGTGTAATGACTGTAAAAGGAGCAGATAAAAGTTCTTCCATAGAGTATCCGAAGTCAGCGCAGTATTCAGACAGATATTCGCGGATTTCATCTAAATCCT
This sequence comes from uncultured Blautia sp., assembly GCA_900540785.1. Classification (GTDB taxonomy): domain Bacteria; phylum Bacillota; class Clostridia; order Lachnospirales; family Lachnospiraceae; genus Blautia_A. Next base: position 38,993 of record UQHF01000024.1, on the reverse strand, counting down.
CCGGGGCTGCATGTCTTGCAGTTACCTGCTCAGGAAAACGGATATTTTCACATTTGCCACGCAGATACATTTTACCGCCGTGCATTCCGGTGCACGGGAAATTACCTACAATCTGTCTGTTATTTTCGTGAAATCCAAGGACGATAATAGTTCCACCGGCCTGATATTCGCCAAGAAAACTTCCGGCATGACCGCCGATAATCATAACAGGACTTTTTTCTTTATATGCTTTCATATGAATCCCGGCACGATAGCCTGCATTTCCCTGTATGTAGATTTTTCCGCCGCGCATGGCATATCCCGCAGCGTCACCGATGTTGCCGTAAATCAGGATTTTTCCCTCATTCATAGTGTCTCCTACTGCGTCCTGAGCATTAGATTTTACGGTAATAGTTGCATTGTTTAAATAGGCGCCCAGTGCGTTTCCGGGAATTCCATTGACAGTAATATTTTTATCAGACATACCGGCAGCAATAAACCGCTGACCACAGCAGCCTTCAATAGTACAATCATCGTCTGTTCCGCGCAGTGTTTCATTCAGCACTCTGTAGCTTAAGTTTGCAGCATTAATGATTTTCATATTATACCACACCTCCGATTAATTGTTTACATTTTTCAGCATTCCCCTGCATGAGAGATACCAAGTATTTCAAGTTCTTTTTCCGTTAATCCGATACCGCGCAGCATCAGACGGTTTCCACGTAAAGCTTCTATGGAGTTAATTCCCATACCGCCCATTAATTCTTTGATTTCATGATTCCATGCGTTCATCAGATTTATGAGACGCTGACTTCCTGTTTCCGGATTCAGTCTTTTTACAAGCTCAGGACGCTGCGTTGCGATTCCCCAGTTACATTTGCCGCTTTGGCAGGTGCGGCAGAGATGGCAGCCTAAGGCAAGAAGAGCGGCGGTGGCGATATAACAGGCGTCTGCACCAAGAGCAATGGCTTTTATTACGTCGGCAGAATTTCGGATACTGCCTCCTACAACAATAGAAACGTTATTCCGGATTCCCTCGTCGCGAAGACGCTGATCAACTGCGGCTAAAGCAATTTCAACAGGAATTCCTACATTGTCCCGGATTCTGGTGGGAGCTGCGCCTGTGCCACCCCGAAATCCGTCGATAGCGATAATGTCTGCACCGCTTCTGGCAATTCCGCTGGCTATAGCCGCAATGTTGTGGACAGCAGCTACTTTTACAATAACCGGTTTTTTATATTCGGTTGCTTCTTTCAAAGAGTAGACGAGCTGTCTCAAATCTTCAATAGAATAAATATCATGGTGAGGTGCTGGTGAGATGGCATCAGAGCCTTCGGGAATCATTCTGGTGCGTGATACGTCTCCTATAATTTTTGTTCCGGGAAGATGTCCTCCAATTCCCGGTTTCGCTCCCTGGCCCATTTTGATTTCAATACCGGCTCCTGCTTTTAAATACTTTTCATGGACACCAAAACGTCCGGATGCTACCTGAACGATTGTATTTTCACCATAACAATAAAAATCTTCATGAAGTCCGCCTTCTCCGGTATTATAAAGAATGCCCAGTTCTTTAGCAGCAAGTGCAAGAGATTTATGCGCATTATAGCTGATGGAGCCATAACTCATAGCCGAGAACATTACCGGCATAGACAGTTCCAACTGGGGAGGAAGCTCGCAGTCCAAAGTTCCGTCAGGAAGACGGCGTATCTTCTCAGACTTTTTTCCAAGATAAACTCTGGTTTCCATAGGTTCTCTCAAAGGGTCGATAGGAGGGTTGGTTACCTGAGAGGCATTGATTAAGATGCGGTCCCAGTAAACCGGAAGAGGATTGGGATTTCCCATAGAAGAAAGCAAAACACCACCGCTGTTGGCCTGTTTGTAGATTTCCTTCATAGTAGTTTCTGACCAGTTGGCATTTTCGCGGAAAGAGCAGTCGCTTTTTACTATTTTTAAGGCTCTTGTAGGGCAGAAGGAAACACATCGGTGGCAGTTGACGCATTTGCTTTCGTTACAGTCCATTTGCTTTGTTTCAATATTGTAAAAGTGCACTCCATTCGCACATTGCTGCTGGCAGATACGACAGGAAATGCATCGGCTTTCATTGCGGACTACTTCAAATTCAGGATAGATAAATTCAATGCTCATAATAAAACACCTTCCTTTACTTTTACAATAACAGGCTCTCCGCCAGAAGGAGCCCAGATATTTTCAGCATCCGGCGCCATAGCGCGGATGGCTGTTTCTTCACTTGCAATATAGACAATATCATTTTTTTCGCCTACAACCATAGAGCGGAGCTTCAGACGATCGTTAAGTGCCATTAATCCGCCATTAAAACCAAACACAATAGAGAAAGGTCCGGTGATTAAAAGACTCGGAAACATAGTCCTTAAGAAGGTATGCTTTTTTTGATCTTCAAGCTCATTTTTTGATGCAATAGTACTCCAAAAGGGAGCGGCGATTACACTGGCAGCCTCCTCAAGAGTAAGTCCCTGTCTGCGAAGAAGATAGTCCAGAACATAAGTAATAACTTCCGTATCAGTTTGAAGAGTACATTTGTAACCAAACATTTCTATGAATCGTCGGTTGGCGTCGTAGGAGGAAATTTCTCCGTTATGGACAACAGAGGCATCCAGAAGAGTGAAAGGGTGAGCACCGCCCCACCAGCCCGGTGTATTAGTAGGGTAACGACCGTGTGCAGTCCAGGAATATCCTTTGTATTCATCTAATTTATAAAAAACACCGATGTCTTCAGGATAGCCTACAGCTTTGAATGCCCCCATATTTTTTCCGCTGGAAAAGATATAAGCGCCATGAATTTCCGTATTGATTTTCATTACTGTGCGCACTACATATTCTTTTTCATCTAACTGCATAGATGTGAGAAGGGATTTTAATGGTGTTACAAAGTATCGCCAGATAATCGGCTCATCTGTGATTTCCGGCAATTTTCTTGTAGGGATAATTTCTGACTGTACGATTTCGAAGCGCTCTTTTAAAAATGCTTCACATTCTTTTCGGGTAGTTCTGCTGTCAAAAAATATATGAAATGCATAAAAGTCTTTATAATCCGGATAAATTCCATAACCGGCAAAGCCGCCTCCCAGACCATTGGAGCGGTCATGCATAGGCTTCATGGCATTTACGATAGTGTCCCCGGACATTCGCCTTCCTTCTCTGGAAATCATAGCTGCAATGGCACAGCCGGAAGGAATACGTACCTGACCTTCTATTTTCATTCTCTTTTACCTTCCTTTCTGCTTTTTAATGAAAAAAATAAAGGCGTCCATTTTAAGAGCAGAAAATCTCTGCTTTTTAAATGAACGCCTTTGCTCATACGTATATTTATACAACGATTCCCGAGGTTTGTCAATTACAATTTACCACAGGTTTCTGCATGGATATTTTTGCGAATAAAAAAGTATTGACAAAAAAATGTTGACAAGATGGTTTCTGCGGTGTTATTATGCAGTGCATAAAGGCAAGGGCGTCTTAGAGAATATAATCTCAGAGACGCCTTTTCCATTGCTAAAATAAAATAAAGATATAGAAGAAGGCAAGGGCGTCTTTCATCCAGATATATGGAAGATTCCCCTGCCTTTTTTATGCGAAAGGAGTACTATTATGAAAAAAAATGATGTTACAAAATACTTTGGCTGTATGGTTTTTGACGACAGGGTTATGAAAGCAAGATTGTCGGCAAAAGTATACCAGTCTTTAAGAAAAACGATTGACGAAGGCGTAAAACTGGACAGCAGTGTAGCGGATGTTGTGGCAGAAGAGATGAAAGAATGGGCCGTATCAAAAGGCGCAACGCATTATACACACTGGTTTCAGCCATTGACCGGGATTACGGCAGAAAAACATGACAGTTTTATTTCTCCTTCTCCAAACGGCGGAGTGATCATGGAATTTTCCGGAAAAGAGCTGATCAAAGGGGAGCCGGATGCATCTTCCTTTCCTTCCGGCGGCTTAAGAGCCACCTTCGAGGCAAGAGGATATACTGCATGGGATCCTACTTCTTATGCATTTATTAAAGGGAAAACTTTATGCATTCCAACGGCCTTTTGTTCCTATGGCGGAGAAGCTCTTGATAAAAAAACACCTCTTCTTCGTTCTATGAAGGCACTGAATAAACAGGCACTTCGGATTTTACGTCTCTTTGGAAACAATAAAGTGTCCTATGTTACAACTTCTGTGGGACCGGAACAGGAATATTTCCTGATAACAAAAGAGATGTACGATCAAAGAAAAGATCTTCAGTTTACGGGCCGTACTTTATTTGGCGCAAGACCTCCTAAGGGACAGGAAATGGATGACCATTACTTTGGTGTAATCAAACCCAGGGTAGCCGCTTATATGGATGACTTAAATAAGGAACTCTGGAAACTTGGCATTTTTGCGAAAACACAGCACAACGAAGTGGCTCCGGCGCAGCATGAGCTGGCTCCTATTTATACAACAACCAACATTGCGACTGATCATAACCAGCTGACAATGGAAATGATGCAAAAAGTAGCTGCAAGGCATGGACTTGTCTGCCTTCTTCACGAAAAGCCATTTGCAGGAGTGAATGGAAGCGGAAAGCATAACAACTGGTCTATTTCCACAGACACAGGTGTAAATCTTCTGTCACCGGGAGAAACACCATATGAGAATGCTCAGTTTTTATTATTTCTGTGCGCAGTGATTAAAGCAGTAGATGATTATCAGGATCTTCTGAGACTGTCTGTAGCGACTGCCGGAAACGACCATCGTCTTGGTGCGAATGAAGCTCCGCCTGCTGTAGTGTCCATGTTCCTGGGAGATGAGCTGAACGGCGTATTAGAGGCAATTGAAAAAGATATTCCGTATGCAGGGGCAGAAAAAACACAAATGAAACTTGGCGTAGATGTACTTCCGAAATTTAACAGGGATACAACAGATAGAAATCGTACCTCGCCATTTGCTTTTACAGGAAATAAATTTGAATTCCGTATGTTGGGATCTTCCAACAGTATCGCGTGTGCCAACATGATGCTTAACAGTGCGGTAGCCGAGAGTCTGAAAATCTATGCAGACAGACTGGAAAGTGCAGAAGATTTTGAAGAAACTCTTCATGAAATGATTCAAAAGACCATTAAAGATCATAAAAGGATTATTTTTAATGGCAATGGCTATGATGATAAATGGATAAAAGAGGCAACGGAAGTAAGAGGGCTTCTGAATTATCCGACGACACCGGATTGTATGCCGCATCTGTTGGATGAAAAAAACGTCAGAATGCTTACCTCACATAAGGTGTTCTCTAAGGCTGAACTGGAATCAAGATGCGAGATTATGTTGGAAAATTACTGCAAGACCATTGTAATAGAAGCAAATACTATGGTGGATATGGCAAAAAGAGAAATCATTCCGGCAGTAGAAGCCTATGTGATGGAATTGGCAAAGACAATTTCTTTAAAGAAGAGTGTAAATGAGATGTTGGCATGTCAGTATGAAAACAGCCTGATAAAGAGACTTTCTTCACTTACGGATCAGATGGCATTCCAGACAGATGCATTGGAAAATGCACTGATAAAAATTCAGGATGCGGAAGATATTGAAGAACAGGCTTGTGAGCTCAGGGATACTGTATTAACCAGAATGCAGGAACTGAGAATTGTCTGTGATGAAGCAGAAACTGTTACAGCAAAGAAGTATTGGCCATTCCCAACGTATGGGGATCTGCTGTTCAGTGTAAAATAAATTGAAAATGTGGGAGGAGTGGTTATCATGTATAGTTCTGTAAATACAATGTGGGTATTGTTTGGAGCAGCTTTAGTCTTCTTTATGCAGGCTGGATTTTCCATGTGTGAAGCAGGATTTACCAGAGCAAAAAATACAGGGAATATTTTGATGAAAAATCTGATGGATTTTTGTATCGGAACCCCAGCTTTCTGGCTGGTTGGATTTGGTTTGATGTTTGGAAACGGTTCCGGAATCATAGGATTTTTTGATCCTTTGATTCGGAGTGATTACAGTCATATACTTCCTACAGGTGTTCCCCTTTGGGCTTTTGTGATTTTCCAGACAGTTTTTTGTGCGACATCTGCCACAATTGTGTCAGGAGCAATGGCAGAGAGAACAAAGTTCAGTGCGTACTGCATTTATTCTGCTGCAATTTCTCTTTTGATTTATCCGGTTTCCGGTCATTGGATCTGGGGAGGCGGCTGGCTTTCTCAGATGGGATTTCATGATTTTGCAGGATCGACAGCAGTGCATATGGTAGGTGGAATCTGTGCCCTGATTGGTGCGAAAATCTTAGGAGCACGTATTGGGAAATACGATAAAAACGGCAAACCGCAGGCAATTTTAGGACATAACTTAACATTTGCAGCACTTGGAGTTTTTATTCTGTGGTTCTGCTGGTTTGGATTTAACGGAGCATCTACAGTAGGAATGGATAAGGATGCTCTTATAGAAACGGCAGGAAGAGTATTTTTTAATACAAATCTGGCTGCAGCTGTTGCGTGCTGTGTCACCTTGGCTTTTACCTGGATTCGTTACAAGAAACCAGATGTTTCTATGACTTATAATGCTGCTTTGGCGGGGTTGGTAGGTATTACTGCAGGATGTGATGCGGTGGATGCAGTTGGGGCAGCCGTTATTGGCATTGTCTGCGGTGTATTGATTGTGTTAGCTGTAGAGTTTTTTGATAAGGTTGCCAAAATTGATGACCCGGTAGGTGCGATTTCTGTTCACTGTGTTTGTGGCGCCACAGGAACGATTCTTACAGGACTTTTTGCCACAGGAGTGACTACAGAAGCAGGTCTGTTCTATGGAGGCGGTGTACATTTCCTGGGAATTCAGGTGTTAGGTGTTTTCTCTGTGGCAATTTATGTGGCAGTGATTATTACACTGGTATTTTTAGCAATCAAACATACCATTGGTCTTCGTGCAGATGCAGAAGATGAAATCGCAGGATTAGATATTTCCGAACATGGGTTACTTACCGCCTATGCCGGATTTTCCATGCTGCCGGACACTATTTCCGAAGACGCGAAGGAAAATATTGTATTGACCGCAGGTGATGTACCGGAGGCAGAAGCGATACCAGTGAAGAAGATGCCTGCATTTGAAGATGGTACATCGAAATTTACCAAAGTGGAAATCGTATGCAAGGAATCACGATTTGAACCATTAAAAGCGGCTATGATGGATCTTGGAATCACAGGTATGACCGTCTCACATGTCCTGGGATGTGGAGTGCAGAAAGGAAAACCAGAGTATTACCGTGGTGTACAGATTGAAGCGAACCTTCTTCCTAAAATACAGGTAGAAATTGTAGTAAGTAAGATTCCTGTTCGAAGTGTTATTGAAACAGCCAAAAAAATTCTGTATACCGGGCATATCGGAGATGGCAAGATTTTTGTTTATGATGTAGAGAATGTTGTTAAAATCCGAACCGGTGAAGAAGGGTTTGACGCTTTGCAGGATGTAGAATAACAAAAAAACAGGTACTGTTTACAGCGAGCATGGGATGGTGAGAGCCATACAGCAGATCTGAAAATGGAGGTAAAATGTATGTGTTCGATTATGGGATATTGTGGGGCAGGAGCCGATTTTGATAAATTCCGAGAAGGCTTTGACAGAACTGTTTCCAGGGGACCGGACGACAGCCGGATTATCGATACGGGAAACGGTCTTTTAGGTTTTCACAGGCTGGCTATTATGGGCCTGACACCTTCCGGGATGCAGCCCTTCCGGCTGGACAGCAGCTATGTAGTCTGTAACGGAGAAATATATGGATTTGAGAAGATAAGAGAAGAACTGTCCGACCGCTACATTTTTGAAAGTGATTCGGATTGTGAAATCCTTCTGCCTTTGTATAAAGAGTACGGTACGGATATGTTTGCCATGTTAGATGCTGAATTCGCATTAATTCTCTATGATGGTGAAAAGGGAGAATATATTGCGGCTAGAGATCCTATTGGAATTCGTCCTCTGTATTACGGATATGACGAAAAAGGTGTGATTCTGTTTGCCAGCGAAGGTAAAAATCTGGTAGGACTAACAGACAGAATCATGCCCTTTCCGCCTGGACATTATTATAAAGACGGCAGTTTTATCTGCTATCGTGATATTGCTGAAACAGAACAGGTATGTCATGATGATTTGGAAACGGTCTGCCGGAATATTCATGATTTATTGATTGCAGGAGTAAAAAAGCGTCTTGTAGCAGATGCCAGGGTAGGATTCCTTCTTTCAGGAGGACTGGATTCTTCTCTTGTATGTTCTATTGCTGCCAGAGAGAGTCATGAGCCTATCCGTACTTTTGCCATTGGCATGAGTAACGATGCCATCGACTTAAAATATGCCAGACAGACGGCAGACTATATAGGCAGCGAGCATACAGAAATTTATATGACACCAGATGAAGTTACAGATACTCTGGAAGAAGTGATTCAAATTCTGGGAACTTATGATATAACGACGATACGGGCATCAATAGGCATGTATCTTGTATGTAAGGCAATTCATGAGCAGACAGATATTCGTGTCCTTTTAACAGGTGAAATATCGGATGAATTATTTGGTTATAAATACACAGATTTTGCACCGGATGCGTGTGCCTTTCAAAAAGAATCACAGAAAAGAATCCGTGAACTGCATATGTATGATGTTCTGCGCGCAGACCGCTGTATTTCCGTAAATTCTCTGGAAGCAAGGGTTCCGTTTGGAGATTTGGATTTTGTAAAATATGTGATGTCCATAAATCCGGAATTGAAACTGAATACGTATGGAAAAGGAAAATATCTTCTTCGTCATGGATTTGAAAAAGATGCATATCTTCCGGATGAAATTCTCTGGAGAGAAAAAGCAGCGTTTTCAGATGCGGTAGGTCATTCTATGGTTGATTATCTGAAAGAATATGCAGAGCGCAAGTACAGTGATAAGGAGTTTGAAGAAAAATGTGAAACCTATACATATGCCCGGCCTTTTACGAAAGAGTCATTATTATACAGAGAAATTTTTGAAAAGTATTATCCGGGCCAGGCAGGGATGATTGTAGATTTCTGGATGCCGAATAAAGAATGGGAAGGGTGCAATGTAAATGATCCTTCAGCGAGAGTGCTTTCAAATTATGGCAGCAGTGGAAAATAAAAGAAGTTTTTGAAAAGAGTTTGATAAAAACAGGAAAATTCAGAAAAGGAAGTTAAGAATTATGGCGAAATATATTTTTGTGACAGGCGGTGTGGTATCTGGTCTTGGAAAAGGAATTACAGCGGCTTCCCTTGGAAGACTTTTAAAAGCAAGGGGGCTGAAAGTTGCTGCACAGAAGTTAGATCCGTATATTAACGTAGACCCGGGGACTATGAGCCCATATCAGCATGGTGAAGTATTCGTGACAGAAGATGGAGCAGAAACAGATTTGGATCTGGGGCATTATGAGAGATTTATTGATGAAAATTTAAACAAATATTCAAACCTGACTACGGGAAAGGTTTATTGGAATGTATTAAATAAGGAACGAAGAGGAGAGTATCTTGGCTCTACAGTTCAGGTAATTCCTCATATTACAAACGAAATCAAAGAATTTGTGTACAATGTAGGGAAAAAGACAGACGCAGATATAGTGATAACGGAGATTGGCGGAACAATCGGCGATATTGAATCTCAGCCGTTTTTGGAGGCGGTACGCCAGATTTCTCTGGAAGTCGGTAAAGAGAACAGCTTATTTATTCATGTGACATTGGTTCCTTATCTAAGTGGCTCTGAAGAGCATAAATCAAAACCAACGCAGCATTCTGTCAAGGAACTTCGGGGAATGGGTGTGAGCCCTGATATTATCGTATTAAGAACGGATAAGCCTTTGGAAGAAGCTATATTCCGGAAAATATCACTTTTTTGTAATGTAAAGCCGGATTGTGTAATTGAAAACAGAACATTAAAAAATTTGTACGAAGCGCCATTGATGTTGGAAGAGTCCGGTTTTTCCGATGTCGTGTGCAGAGAACTTAATATAGAGGCATCCAAACCTGATCTGGGGGAATGGGAACAGATGGTAGACCATATTCAAAATCGCTCCGGGGAAGTGCACATCGGTCTTGTTGGAAAATATGTAAAGCTTCACGACGCATATCTTTCTGTGGCAGAAGCGCTGGACCATGCAGGGTATGAACGGGATACATTTGTAAAAATACACTGGATTGATTCAGAAAAGATTACAAAAGAGAATGTAAATGAGGTATTAAAAGATCTGGATGGGATTATTATCCCGGGAGGGTTTGGAAATCGTGGCATAGAGGGAATGATCCTGTCGGCAAAATATGCCCGCGAAAATCATATTCCTTATTTAGGCATTTGTCTTGGAATGCAGGTTGCTGTCATTGAGTTTGCGAGAAATGTTGCGGGATTTAAAGATGCTCATTCCGGAGAATTTGATGAAACGTGTACTGATAAAGTTATCGATTTTATTCCGGGACAGAGGGAGGAAAAAGATAAAGGCGGAACTCTGCGCCTGGGAAGTTATCCGTGCAGTATTAAATCAGGAACAAAAATGGCAGAATGTTACGGTGACATAATAATTTATGAGCGTCACCGCCATCGTTATGAGTTTAACAATGAGTATCGCGAGGTTCTGACAGAATCCGGACTTGTGATTAGCGGAACTTCGCCTGATGGAAGACTGGTAGAAACGGTGGAACTTCATGAACAGCCGTTTTTTGTTGGCGTACAGTTCCATCCGGAATTTAAAAGCCGTCCGAATCAGCCGCATCCGTTGTTTAAAGAATTTATTGGTGCAGCGTTAAAAAAGTCAAAACAAAATAAATAATGCAGAGGTGGGAATAATGTCTGTTCATGAAGAGTGCGGCGTGTTTGGGGTTGTGAGCACAAAAAAAGAAAATGTTGCGGAAATTGCTTATTATGGATTGTATGCCTTGCAGCACAGAGGGCAGGAAAGCTGTGGGATAGTTGTGAATGACGATGGTGTGTTCTCTTCTTATAAGGAGCTTGGACTTATAAGCGAAGTGTTTTCAAAAGATACATTAGCCGGTTTATCTGAGGGAACTATGGCAGTAGGGCATGTAAGGTATGGGACGACCGGAGGAGCAACACGAGATAATTGCCAGCCGCTTGAGGTGAATCACCAGAAAGGAAAAATGGCACTGGCACATAATGGAAATTTAAGTAACGCTCTGGAACTTCGGGATAAATTGGAGTTATCCGGAGCAATTTTTCATACAACCAGTGATACAGAAACCATAGCCTATGTCATTACAAGAGAAAGACTGAGGACATCAAGTATAGAAGAAGCAGTAAGTAATGCAATGAATTTACTGGAAGGTGCGTATTCACTGATTTTGATGTCGTCGACGAAGATGATTGCAGCAAGAGATCCTTATGGGTTCAGACCGCTTTGTTATGGGAAACTGCCGGATGGAGGGTATGTGGCTGCATCTGAAAGCTGTGCGTTATTGTCGGTAGGGGCAGAACCTGTCAGAGATCTGCTTCCGGGAGAAATTCTGGTATTCAGTCAAAATGGTGTAGAATCAAGAAAAGAACATTGTGGAAAACGGCAGAAGAAAACATGTATTTTTGAATATATTTATTTTGCAAGACCGGATTCAGTCATAGATGGAGTATCTGTTCATGAATCACGGGTAAGAGCCGGAGAACTTCTGGCAGAGAGGTATCCGGCTGAGGCAGATGTTGTAATTGGAGTTCCTGACAGCGGAATGGATGCAGCGCTTGGCTACGCGAATAAATCAGGTATTCCTTATGGAATCGGATTGATTAAAAACAAATATATTGGAAGAACATTTATTGCGGCAAAACAAAATGAGCGTCTGGATAAAGTCAGGATAAAGCTTTCTCCTGTAAAAAGTGTGATAGAGGGAAAGAGGATTATTCTTGTAGATGATTCAATTGTGAGAGGAACGACAAGCAAGCGCATTGTGAAGCTTTTGCGCGATGCAGGAGCAAAGGAAATACATATGAGAATTTCGGCTCCTCCATTTCTGCATCCGTGCTATTATGGAACAGATATTGATTCAGAAGAAAATCTGATTGCCTGCCACCACAGCATGGCAGAAATTGCAGAGATTATAGGAGTGGATTCTTTGGGATATTTAGAGATAGATAAACTTGGAAAGCTGATTGACGGCGAAGGTTATTGTGCTGCTTGTTTTCATGGAAAATATCCGACAAAAATCCCGGCCGATTTACGAAAAGACCGTTTTGAAAGAAGATTATCTGAGAATGTAGAATATTAACTATGCAGGTGAGGAGAATACGATGATAAGACCCAATATGTATTACAAAGAATTGAAAGATTCATATCTTTTTTATAATATTGCCCAGAAAACAAAAGCTTATGTGGAACAGCATCCGGGAGTAAAGCTTTTAAAGATGGGCATAGGAGACGTTTCGTTGCCGTTATGTGATGCTGTAATTAAGGCATTGCACGAGGCTGTAGATGATCAGGCCTCCGGAGACAGGTTTCATGGATATATGCCGGAGTGCGGAGCGCCGTTTTTGAGAGAAACAATTGCAGGATATTATGAAAAAAGAGGTGTTTTGTTATCCGCGGACGAGGTGTTTGTTTCAAGCGGTGCAAGTGATGAGCTTGGGGATATTTTAGATTTGTTTGAGCGTTCCTGTTCTGCTCTGGTGATTGAGCCGTCTTATCCGGCATACGTAGATGCGAATGTAATGGCGGGAAGAAGGATTGTACATCTCTCTTCATCAGAGGAAAACGGATTTTTGCCTGAACCAAAGGAAGAAGAGATGGCAGATTTAATATATATATGTTCTCCCAACAATCCCACGGGAGCAGTTTATTCCCGTACACAGCTTCAAAAATGGGTGGATTTTGCTAATAGAAATGGTTCTGTAATCCTTTTCGATGCGGCATACGAAGCCTTTATTGAGGATAAGACGCTTCCGCACAGCATTTTTGAGCTGAAAGGAGCAAAAACATGCGCCATTGAAATATGCTCCCTTTCCAAGACAGCCGGTTTCACGGGAACAAGACTTGGATATACGATCATACCAAAGGAATTGAACCGTAATGGAATGAACTTTAATGAAATGTGGGTACGCAATCGTACTACAAAGACAAATGGTGTGTCGTACATAATTCAGAAAGGCGGAGCAGCTGTTTTTACAGAGGAAGGACAAAGACAGATTCATGAAAATATTCAGATTTATAAAAAAAATGCCAGAACATTGATGCATGCACTGGATCAGATTGGAATCTGGTATTGCGGAGGAAAAAATGCACCATATATCTGGATGAAGTGCCCGAACGGAATGGGAAGCTGGGAATTTTTTGATTATCTGCTACATGAAATTCAGGTTGTGGGAACACCCGGAGAAGGATTTGGAGCCTGTGGAGAGGGGTATTTCCGGTTTTCTACTTTCGGTTCACCGGAAGATACAAAAGAAGCGGCAGAAAGACTTATAAGGCTGTTTTCAAAATAAACAATGAGATAAAAAACTTCGAGATGTAGTGTACTCTTGCTGCAAAGTGTGTATGAAAAGACGTAAGATGTGAAATATCACAAAACCTTCACATATATTTTTAAGTTGGTTTTAAGTAAGACAGATATACTTAAGTGCGAGAAAATAAACAACTTTGCAAGGGAGGATGCGACATGAAACGCAGGAATAAAAAGAAGGCTGCCGCTGCAGTTGTGGCAGTTGTAACAGTTGCCGGTGCATCAGGCGGGATTTTTATGCGCTATCAAAATACAAAAGAAGGAGAAATGAAAAAGGAGACAATAAATGTAACAGAGACACAGGCTAAGACAGACACAATATCCAATGAGATTGTAGGAACTGGCAATCTGGAAACAGGAGAAGCAATATCAGTGAAGATTCCATCCGGTCTTACAATATCCAAGGTGACTGTAGAAAGTGGAGATTATGTGTCAAAAGGAGATGTATTGGCATATGTGGATGCGGCTTCTGTTTTAAGTGCGATAGAAGAGGTTCAAAGTGAAATGGAGTCTTTGGACGAAGAAATTTATGAACTTCAGGAAGAAGAGACAGAAGAAGATGTTGCAGTAAAGATAGACGGGCGAATTAAAAAAATTTATATAGCGGAGGGCAGTGAAACATCAGACTGTATTCTGGAAAACGGAGCGCTGATGCTCGTATCTACAGATGGTCTTCTTGCAGTAGACTTACAAGCGGTTTCAGAAGAGATAAAGGAAGGTGACACGGTAAATGCTGCACTTTCAGGAGGAAAAGAGGTAGAAGGAACCGTAGAAAGTGTGAACGGGACAGATTGTACAGTGACGATAACAGACAGCGGCGTGGGAATAGGCGAGACTGCTACTGTGACAAATGAATCGGGAACGGTAATTGGAACAGGCACCACGTACATTCATCAGCCGATTGAGATTACTGCCAATCCGGGAACAGTATCAGAAATTCATGTATCGGAAGATGAGGCAGTGGAAAGCGGAGATGTGCTTTTTACTATAGAAAAAGAAGGGGATTCAGAATATGTGGCTCTTTTAAACGAAAGAAAAGCATTATCAGATTCTCTGAAAGAATTACTGTCTCTTTCGGAAGACGGAAAAATTACAGCGGACATGACAGGAACTATTGAGGAAGTATACATTTCCAGTGAGGAAGAAGAAACAACTGAAAAGGAAAGTGTAAATACGACGCAGAACGAAACGGCAGTGCAGGCAGTAAATATGGCATATAAAAAGAGCGTATCCAATATGTCCGGAAGAAATAGCAATTCAGAAGGTTTGATTATGCTTTCTTCCGTAACATCTGAAAACGGCAGTATTCCAGAAGGAATTGCAGAAACAGAAACGCCGGAGACGGAAGTACCGGAAGCAGAAACGCCGGAAGCGGAAACGCCGGAAACAGAAACACCGGAAACAGAAACGCCGGAAACGGAAACGCCGGAGACGGAAGTGCCGGAGACGGAAGTGCCGGAAGCGAATGTCGTTTTAAGTTTGAAAAATACGTTTTCTGCAGTTTTCAGTGCGCCGGAAACAGGAGAGTCTGCACCGAAAGAAATTCAGGCATCTGATGGAAGCTATACAGGAAGTATTAAGTGGAATCCTGGTGATGAAGTATTTCAGGGAGGCGTGACATATCAGGCTCAGATAACACTGACGGCGCAGGAGGGATATATTTTTGGAAATGACAGTATTTCCGGTATTTCATCAGGTGTGATTTCAGGAATCAGTATTTCAGATGATGGAAAATCTTTATCTTTTACAATAACATTTCCGGAAACAAAGGAACAGGAGAAAGATGTACAGACGAATCAGGAGGCGGGCGGAGCAATTTCAGAAAGCGGCAGTCCTGGAACGTCTGCCGGCGGGAATACTTCTTCAGGAGGCGGTGGTTCTGCCGGTGTGACTGCTTCTTCCGGAGATACTGCGGTTTCGGAGAATTCTGCAGAGGAAGAGAGTACGACAGATAACGAATATAGTACAGCCACAACTGCATTTACAATAGCGGGAAATGAGGAGATGATTCTGGCAATCAGTGTAGATGAGCTGGATATTAATTCCGTGGAGAAAGGTCAGCAGGCAGAAGTGACGTTTGATGCGATTGAGGAAGAGACATTTGAAGGAACTGTGACAAAAGTTGGAAATTCGGCAAGTGCAAGCGGAGGTGTGGCAAAATACACAGTGGAAATTACGATTCCGGCATCGGAAGAAATGAAAGCAGGTATGAATGCCTCTGCAACAATCGTGATTGAAAAGAAGGAAAATATTATTACAATTCCTGTAAATGCGCTTCAGGAACGAGGAAACGAGGTGTTTGTCTATACAGAGAAAGATGAGGAAGGAAATCTTTCGGGAGAAAAATCGGTAAGCACAGGTCTGTCCGATGGAAATATTGTAGAAATCACAGAGGGACTTTCAGAAGGCGATACGATATATTATCAGAAAGTTGGTGTGGACAATGCCACATCCGAAAATCTGGAATTGCCGGGAGGAGACATGGGATTTCCAGGAGGAAATATGGACTCTTCAAATATGGAGTTCCCGGGTGGGAATGGCGGAATGAGAGGCGGTTCCCCGGAAAGGCAGGGACAGAAATGATACAGCTTAAGGAAGTTTCGAAAATATATACGGTTGGAGAGGAACAGGTGTATGCTCTGAATCATGCCAGTATGACAATTAACGATGGGGAATTTGTGAGTATTATCGGACCATCGGGAAGCGGAAAATCTACAATGATGAATATCATCGGGTGTTTGGATACTGCGGACGAGGGAGAGTACCTGTTAGATGGGATTGCTATTGAAAATTATTCCGAACGTGAGCTTGCGGCTGTTCGAAATAAAAAGCTTGGTTTTATTTTTCAGAATTTTAATCTTCTGCCGCGTCTGACAGCAGCGGAAAATGTGGAGCTTCCACTTTTGTATCAGGGAATCCGGGCGCCGGAAAGAAAAAAGAGGGTGGCAGAGGCAATGGAAAGAGTAGAACTTTCTCACAGAATGCATCACAGACCTTCAGAGCTTTCCGGAGGTCAGCAGCAGAGAGTTGCCATTGCAAGAGCTCTTGTGACAAAGCCTTCTCTTTTTCTTGCAGACGAGCCTACGGGAAATCTGGATACAAAGACAGGAAGTGAAATTATGACGCTGTTTCATGAGCTTCACGAAAATGGAAACACAATTGTGCTGATTACTCATGATAATGGGGTGGCAGATGAAGCGCAGAGGAAAATTCGTATCAGAGACGGAAAGGTGGCGGAAGTGCACATATGATTTTTCAGACTTTTAAAATGTCGTGGGCTGCTGTCTGTGCGAATAAGCTACGGACTTTTTTGACAATGTCGGGAATCATTATAGGAGTAGTTGCTCTGATTGTGCTGGTATCTATTGCAGATGGAGCCTCCTCTTCCGTATCAGAACAGATTTCCGGTATGGGCTCAAGCTACCTGACAGTGCGTATTACAGATGATAAGGAAAAACCACTGAGACTTTCGGAATTTTCAGAACTTTTGGATAATGAAGAAATAGCGGCGGCAGCGCCTGTTGGAAAAACGAGTGTAACGGCAAAAACAGGGTATACAAGTGGATCTATGAGTATTACCGGTACGACCGGGAGCTATTTTGATATTATGAATCTTGCATTTTCCAGCGGAAGAGCTCTGAAAAAAGCGGATCTGGACAACAATTCATATGTAGTAATTCTCACATCAGACACCGCAGTAGAATTATTTGGGAGAGCAGATGCCGTAGGTGAAACTTTATCTCTTGACGGAAAGAAATTTCTTGTGGTCGGAATTCTTTCCGGGGAAAATTCAACGCTTACTTCAGGACAGAGTATGGCGCAGAGTTCTTCAGCAGATGATTCGGAAGCGATAACACTTGAGGGATATATTCCGTATTCTACGCTTACTCGCATGGCAGATAATGTGCTTGATATTACATGGTTTTATGCTTCTTCGAAAAATGAAGAAAATGCAGATGAGGCTGAAAAGGCTCTCCAGAACATCATGCTGGAACGATTTGAAGGAGATGAAGATGCTTTTTCCATACAGAATCAATCTGAGATTATGGAGGCTATGGAGAACGTAGATAATACCATGTCTCTTATGATTGGAGGAATAGCAGCTATTTCTCTTCTCGTGGGAGGAATCGGGATTATGAACATTATGCTGGTTTCTGTCACAGAAAGAACGCGGGAGATTGGAATTCGTAAGGCAATCGGGGCAGGACGGGGAGAAATTATGTTTCAATTTCTCCTGGAAGCTCTTTTTGTGAGTATTATGGGCTGTACGGCAGGAATTGCTGCGTCATATGGCGTATTGAAAATCATATCCGGAATAATGGGCGAATCAATGAGTTTTTCCATGAATTGGCAAGTAGCGTGGATTTCGGTAGGTTTTTCTCTTGTGATCGGTGTTGTGTTTGGTCTTTATCCGGCAAGTAAAGCAGCAGGTAAAAAGCCTATTGAAGCATTGCGGTATTCAGGATAAGAGTTTATAATCATAGTAAAATGAAGAGGAAGTGAGAAATATGCGACTTTTACTTGCGGAAGATGAAAAAGAACTTTCCAGAGCCCTGACAGCAATATTGATTCATGACAGATATTCTGTAGATACAGTATACAATGGGGAGGACGCGATAACTTATCTGGAAACGGAAAATTATGATGCGGTAATTTTGGACGTGATGATGCCGAAAATGGATGGATTGACTGTGCTTCGCAAAATAAGGAAAAAAGGAAATAAGGTTCCGGTACTGATTTTAACGGCGAAATCGGAGGTGGATGACAGAGTGAGAGGATTGGACTGCGGAGCTGATGATTATCTTACAAAGCCATTTGCTGCAAAAGAACTGCTTGCGCGAATTCGGTCTATCACAAGAAGAAAAACAGAGCAGTATGAACAGAAGCTTTTGCTTGGAAAAACTGCACTTGATACGACTTCCTTTACGCTGGAGGCTCCGGGAGGAACGCATCATCTGACGAACAGGGAGTACCAGATTATGGAAATGCTGATGCGAGATCCTGGCTGTGTGATTTCCACAGAGAGGTTTATGGAGAAAATATGGGGTTATGACAGTGAGGCAGAGATAAATGTCGTATGGGTATATCTCTCTAATCTTCGAAAAAAACTCCTGTCCATACAGGCGGACGTACAGATAAAAGCAGTGCGCAATCAGGGATACTTTTTGGAGGAAATAAAGTAATGCGTCAGATTCGCCGAAAGTTTATTCTGGTGGCAATGTGTTCTACATTTATCGTGCTGTTTTCAATTATGAGCGTTCTCTTTTGGGTGAATTACAGAAATCTGGAAGAGCGGGCAGAAGCAGCAATCGATGTAATTGCAAATAAAGATATAAAGGAAAATCAAGGTCAGGAATGGTCGCGGCCTCCTTTCGGAAAGGAGATACCTTTTACACCAAGATATTTTTTTATAAAGATTGACAAAAACGGACAGGCAGAGGAATTTCAGCGAGGAGAGGCAATGTCTGATCTGAGCGAAAAAACAGCCCAAAAATATGCGGAAGGAGTACGGGACAAAGGAAAAGAGACAGGGTTTTATCATTCTTTTCGTTATCGCGCAGAGGAAGAGGGGCAAACTTTTTCAGTATGGTTTGTAGATTATACAAGAGAATTAGATACAATGTACCGTTTTTTTGTTTCGGGCATACTGGTTTCCTGCTTTGGATTGTTTCTCGTATTTATTCTTGTAGTATTTTTTTCAAATCTGGTGTTTCGACCTGTCTGGGAGAGTTATAAGAAACAAAAGCAGTTTATTACAGATGCTTCCCATGAACTGAAAACTCCACTTACCATTATAGATGCCAATACGGAAGTTCTGGAAATGATGCAGGGTGAAAATGAGTGGACGGAAAGTATCAGAAATCAGGTAAAACGTTTATCCTTGCTCACAAATCAGATGACTATGCTGGCAAGAATGGAAGAGGAACAGAAAAAGCCGGAGTTGGAAGAGGTGGACTTTTCTTTTATATTAGAAGAAACGATACAGCCGTTTTATACACTGGCAGAAAGAAGCGGGAAAAGATTTGTGTTTTCGGCAGAGCCCGGGCTCATACTGAAGGGAAACAGAGAACTTTTGAAGCAGCTCGTGATGATACTGATTGATAACAGTGTGAAATATTCCGTGAACAACGGTGAGATTTTTATTTCTTTAGCAAGAAAAGGGCGAAAAGTCGTTTTTAAGGTTTCAAATGAGTCGGCAATGATTCAGAAAGGAAATATGGATATTTTGTTTGAACGATTTTACAGGACAGATGCGTCCAGGAGTTCTGAAACGGGAGGTTCCGGAATTGGTCTGTCCGTGGCAAAGGCAATTGTGGAAGTGCATAATGGAAAAATTCATGCAGAAAGTGCAGATGGGAAGATACTGGTAATTACTGTGATATTATGACTCTTTTCTGTGATTTTGTCTTGTGCGTCCTGGTATGTTGTGATATTATAAAAAAGAAATCAATAATTTTCTATTAATTTCACACAAATCTACAAAAGGGGAGGCATTTTATGGGCAAAAAGGTTGTAAATGTAGTTTTATTCCTGACTGTGGTTGCTGCCGCAGTGGGAATGACCATATATACAGGCAAGGGTGCTGCCAGTGTAATGGTATATAACTTTGTGTTTCTTGGAGTGATGGTACTGATCTATCTCTCCGGCATGATTGGCGGAATGTTTAAAATGAATCATCTTTCTGAAGCGCTCCGTCATGGAACTGAGGAGGTTTCCAGTATTTTTAAAGCGCCCGGAAAAGCAAAGGCAGAAGATTTATCCGTATTAAATGAGATTTTTGGGGAAGCATATCTGGACAAAAAAATAGATACCTTCCGTGGAAGCATTGACAAAAGTCAGGAAGGTATCGGTGATGTGGAGGATTTTATTAATGAGGAAGAAATAGACCTTCATATTCACAAACGACTCCTGGAGATGGTTCCCGATATTCTTACAAGTCTTGGTATTCTTGGAACTTTCGTGGGACTTGTATGGGGACTTAAAAATTTTAATCCAAATGATTATGCGGCAATGACAAGCTCTGTTGCGTCTCTTGTAGACGGAATCAAGGTTGCTTTCCTTACATCCATTTATGGAATTGCTTTATCGATTGTGTATACATATGGGATGAAGAGTGAGTACAGCTCTTTAACTGAAAATCTTCAGGGATTTCTGGATCGTTTTCATGCTTATGTTATGCCTACAGCAGAAAATGAGTCAAGAAATCTTCTTGTATCCAGCCAGAAGATCCAGACAGAAGCCATGAATAAAATGGCGGAACAGTTTTCTGTACAGATGGCGGACAGCTTTGAAAAGGTGATCACACCGACTTTCCGAAAAATGAATGATTCCCTTGATATGCTGGTGACTTCTGTGACAAGATGCCAGCAGGATGCAGTAAAAGAGATTCTGGACGGATTTATGAAAGAAATGCACAATTCCTTCCAGCTGCAGTTCCGGGATTTTAACGAAGCCCTGAATCAGCTGAAAAAGGCACAGAAGGAGAATGCAGATTATACAGCTACTCTTTATCAGACGATGAGTACCCAGTTAAGTGACAATTATCTCCAGCAGGAGCGGGTGATGAAAGATGCAGTTACAGAACTCGGGAACCTGCAGAATCGTTATCTTACTACGGCAAACCGGATCGTGCAGGACAATCAGAATATTCAGAAAATGCAGCAGCAGGATTATCAGCATGTGACAGAATATTTAAAAGAGGCAGAGCAGTCCGCAGCAAAATTCTGGGTTGCCTGCAATCAGACGATGAAACGTTACGTGGAAGCTGCGGCAGCAGGTATGGAAAATGCAGGACAGTCCAGCCAGGCAAGCGCAGAAGTGTTAAAGGCAAACCGTCAGCTTATTCAGGACTTTGATGCGAAAATGCAGGAATTTTCCCAGTATCAGAAGCTTTCCTATCAGACGATGGAGCAGGTTCGCCGCCTCCTTGCAGATGTTTCCCTTTCCAGAAAAGACCTGCAGCTTCACAGCGGACGGATGGACAGTGTTTCCCAGAAGGCTTCAGTAGATAAGATCCAGAGACTTCTGGAAGAACAGGGAGAAGCACAGAAAGAACTTCTGGAGGATATTTCCCAGAATATCCGGGAGCTTTCCAAAGCAGCACAGAAAGGAAAATTCAGCTTATTCAAATAAGAGGAGAATTAGATGCGTAAAAGAAGAAAACACGAAGACGGAGGATTTAATGTCTGGCGTTCTTATTCAGATATGATGGCGGGCGTTCTGCTTCTTTTCGTGCTGATCATGTGTGTCACTCTTTTTCAGGCACAGAAGAGCTATAACGAAAGTATTAAGGAGCGGGATGAAAAAATAGCGCTTCAGGAAGAATATACAGCAGAGATTCTGGCGCAGCAGTCTGCTCTTGATGAAAAAGAGGGGCTTCTTCAGAATCAGGATGAGCAGTTAAAAAGTCAGGATCAGCAGCTTGCAGAGCAGAAACAGCTTCTTGCGGATCTGGCGGCAAAGCTGAAAGACCAGGAAAAGACTCTGGATAAGCAGCAGTCTGCTCTTGATGAGAAAACAGCGCTTCTTGCAGACCAGCAGCAGAAAATCGACAATATCATCGGTGTAAAAGCAGAGGTTGTAGAATCTTTAAAAGAGGAGTTTTCAAAAAATAATGTAAACGTAGATATTGATTCTCAGACAGGAGCATTGACACTGGACGCAAATGTTATGTTTGCCTATGATGAGGCAGAGCTTACAGAAGAGGGAAAAGCAGCGCTTAGAAATATTCTTCCTATTTACTGTAAAGTGCTTCTTGAAGATGCCCATAAGCCGTATCTTGCGGAGATCATCATTGACGGATACACAGATACAGACGGAGATTATGCCTATAACCTGGAGCTTTCCCAACAGCGCTCCCTTGCGGTTGCGCAGTATCTTCTTGATATTCAGGGAGAGTTCCTCTCAGATAAGGAAGCTCTTGATCTGCAGGATTACCTTACAGTAAACGGGCACTCCATGTCAAATCCTGTTCTGGATTCCGATGGAAATGTAGATAAGGACGCATCCCGGCGAGTGGAAGTAAAATTCCGATTAAAAGACGATGAGATGATTGATGAGTTGAATAAGATCATGACAGATTCCCAGGCGAAAGAAAAGAAAGAAACAAAAAAAGAGAAAAAAGAATAAATGCGTGAAACGGAAAACGGCTGTCCCTGGGGCAGCCGTTTTTAGAGGAAGTCTTGATTTGTCTTATTTATTGGTTACTGGTGTTTTGGAAACTGCAGGGATGGTTGTTGCCGAGCGTATCTGGTTCAGGGCTTTGGAAACAGCCGGAATGGAGATAACGATCACAGTCAGAATCCCCTCTGCCAGAATAAAGCTGTAATTATAAATAATGGGATAGAGAGCAGTTAAGGATTTCGGGAAATTAGAAGGCATGTAATCCATCCAGTACAGGTATCCTCCAAGTGCGTGAAATGCGCCTCTTGCCAGAATGGCAGCCAGGTATGCCTTGACAAGTCCGTGTTTTTTTGATTTTGAGAAAAATCCTGCGATTCCCATTGCCCCAAATGCGAGAATGTAATCGCAGCATACCTGAAATAAAGAAAGCACATACGGCTCCTGCAGGAACTGGAAGATTCCGTATACCAGTCCTGTGAGGATTCCTATTTTTGCTCCGTACCAGTAGCCGATTAATACGATAAACAGCATACTGAAAAGAGTAACAGAACCGCCGAAAGGCAGTTTGAAAATCTTGATATATGAAGTTACATAAGCAAGTGCAAGCGCAACTGCGCAGGTTACAAGCTGCTGGGTTGTCATTTTTCTGGTGGAACTGTTTTTGGAACAGAAAAAGATAACAGCGGCTGCAAGCAGAATGACTGCGAGAGCAGAAACTGCATAGCCGGCTGTGGTAAGACCGCCATCGGCGTTTACAAGTAATTGAAACATAATGAAATTTTCCTCCTTACGTTGGCATTATCCAAATCAAGTTAAAAGGTCGAAGCCCCGCTTCCTCTCAGCCTGTTGTACAAGCTCCCTTGGTTCAGTTTTCAAGTATAGCACAGAAAAAACAGGGAGACAAGGAAATTTACAGAAAACGGTAACTTTTGCAGAGAAAAAGAATAAGATAAGAATAACCGTGTTATTTTGAATCAAATGTGTTATGATAACAGGGAAAAGAAAATAAGAACAAGGAGGAAAAAGGAAAATGACAGTTTTCTGGGGGCTGATGATCCCATTTCTCGGAACGTCTCTTGGAGCAGCCTGCGTGTTTTTTATGAAAAAAGATTTAAAGCCTCTTGTACAGAAGGGGTTTTTAGGGTTTGCCTCCGGTGTTATGGTTGCTGCCTCTGTGTGGTCGCTTTTAATTCCGGCAATGGAAATGAGCCAGAAGATGAAAAAATTTGCCTTTGTTCCGGCTGCAGCAGGATTTTTTCTGGGTATTGGATTTCTGCTTTTCATGGACCGTGTGGTGCCTCATCTTCATATGGGGAGCGAGAAGGCGGAAGGACCTAAGACACAGTTAAAAAAAACGACAATGCTTGTCCTTGCAGTTACCATTCATAATATTCCGGAGGGATTGTCGGCAGGCGCTGTGTTTGCAGGTGTGCTGTCGGGAAATGAAAGTGTGACAATGGCAGGAGCAGTTGCTCTTTGCGTAGGGATCGCCATACAAAATTTCCCTGAGGGAGCTGTGATTTCCCTTCCTCTTCGGGGAGAGGGAGCAGGAAGAGGGAAAGCCTTTCTTTACGGAGTCCTGTCCGGCGTGGTAGAACCTCTTGCAGGAGGACTGACGCTGGTTTTTGCCAGATATGTAAATCCGGCGCTGCCCTATCTCCTTTCTTTTGCGGCAGGTGCTATGATTTACGTGGTTGTGGAGGAGCTGATCCCTGAGGCGAATGAGGGAGAACACAGCAATGTGGGGACTGTGGCTTTTGCAGTGGGTTTTGTGGTAATGATGACCCTTGATGTTGTATTTGGATAAAACAAAAGAGAAAAAGAAAAGAGGATGGAAAAATGGCTTTGAAAATTGGAAGAAATGATCCGTGCTGGTGCGGAAGCGGAAAAAAATATAAGAAATGTCACGAGGCATTTGATACGAAATATGAGCAGTTTCGTCAGAAAGGGGTTCCCATTCTGGAGCACGATTTGATCAAGACGCCGGAGCAGATTGAAAAAATAAAAGAAAGCTGCAGGATTAATATTGCAGTCCTTGATTATGTGGCAGAGCATATAGGTCCGGGAGTGACCACGCAGGAAATTGATAACTGGGTACATGAAGAAACCATAAAAAGAGGCGGTGTCCCCGCGCCTCTTGGATACGATGGTTTTCCGAAAAGTGTGTGCACCTCTATTAACGAAGTAGTATGCCACGGAATTCCTTCGGATGATGTGGTGTTAAAAGAGGGGGATATTATCAATGTAGACGTATCTACTATTTATAACGGGTATTTTTCGGATTCTTCCCGTATGTTCTGTATTGGAAAAGTAAGCGAAGAGAAAGAAAAGCTTGTAAAAACAGTGAAGGAATGTGTGGAAATCGGAATTTCCAAAGTAAAACCCTGGGAGCCGATCGGAAATATGGGAAGCGCGGTTCATAAACATGCTCTGGAAAACGGCTATACCGTTGTGCGGGAAATTGGCGGACACGGCGTAGGGCTTGAATTTCATGAAGATCCCTGGGTGAGCTATACATCAGAAGAAAACAGCGGTGTTCTCATGGTTCCGGGTATGATATTTACCATTGAGCCGATGGTGAATATGGGAACAGACGAAATTTACACAGATGAGGAGGACGAGTGGACAGTGCGCACAGCGGACGATCTTCCTTCCGCTCAGTGGGAAGTTATGGTTCTTGTGACAGAAACAGGGTGCGAGGTACTTTGCTGGTAAAATATGACCGGCAGCAATAAATATGGCCGGTAATTATAAAAATGTCTTGCATTTGGAAAAAATCTATTGTATAATTATCTACGTTGTGAAAAAAAGATGGTCCTCTGCTGCGCATTGCATTAAGAACATCCAGAAGATAAGGAGAAAAGAACATGAACGAGATTATTAAAAACATTGAAGCTGCTCAGTTAAAAGCAGAAGTTCCGGAGTTTAAAGTTGGTGATACTGTAAGAGTACACAACCTGATCAAAGAGGGAAACCGTGAGAGAGTTCAGATTTTCGAAGGTACTGTTCTCAAAAGACAGGGCGGAAGCACAAGAGAAACTTTCACAGTAAGAAAGAGCTCCAACGGTGTTGGCGTTGAGAAAACATGGCCATTACACTCTCCACACGTAGTAAAAGTAGAAGTTATCCGTCATGGTAAAGTACGCCGTGCAAAACTGAACTACTTAAGAGATCGTGTAGGTAAAGCTGCAAAAGTGAAAGAGCGCGTAAGATAATAAAATAATCGCATAGTTTAAAGAAGGGACAATAACATTCGCTATTGTCCCTCTTTTTCCATACTGAGAAAGTTTAAAGGCAGGTGGGAAGATGAAGGAACACGACTGGAGAAACGGAAAATGGAAAGAAAATAAAAGAGTCATACAGGCAAAGGAAAAACTGGAAGACACAAGAGTGCGAAATGTTCTTACGTGGACGTTTCAGATTATAGTGACCCTTGCGTTTGCCGCTCTTGTGGCAATTATGATGTTTCAGTCTGTCACTATGCAGGAGAGTTCAATGGAACCGACACTTTCTGTTGGAGAACGGTTTTTTATAAACCGCCTGAGCTATCGCATGTCAGAACCGGATCGGGGAGATCTGATCGTATTTAAAACAAATGCAAGTGATGAAGCGGCTCTTCATATTCGAAGGGTGATCGGGCTTCCGGGAGAGACCGTGCAGATCAAGGACGGACAGATTTTTATAAACGGGGAGTTATATAAAGAGGGAAAAGGTTTTCCTGATATGAACAGCGGTGGAATTGCAGAGAAGCCGGTCACCTTGCAGAACGGGGAATATTTTGTTCTGGGAGACAACAGGAACAACAGCGAGGACAGCCGCCACGGGGATATAGGACTTGTAAACAAGAAATACATAGTGGGCAAACTCTGGTTTACTATTTCTCCGTTGAAAGAAATAGGATTTTTGAAAGGTTAGGTGAAAAACGTGAATGTACAGTGGTATCCAGGTCATATGACCAAGGCAAAACGGCAGATGCAGGAAGATGTAAAGCTTATTGATCTGATCATTGAGCTTGTAGACGCCCGTGTGCCGCTTTCCAGCAGGAATCCGGATATAGATGAAATCGGAAAAAATAAGGCACGGCTGATTCTTCTGAATAAGGCAGACCTTGCAGACGAGGCACAGAATGAAGCATGGAAAGCTTATTTTCAGGGGAAAGGCTTTTATGTGGTAAAAGTAGATTCCAGAAACGGGGCAGGCATGAAGCTTGTGCAGAATGTGATCCAGGAAGCCTGTAAGGAAAAAACAGAGAGAGACAGAAAAAGAGGGATTAAGAACAGACCAATCCGTGCGATGGTTGCAGGTATTCCAAATGTAGGAAAATCCACGTTTATCAATACATTTGCGGGAAAAGCCTGTGCGAAAACAGGAAATAAACCAGGTGTCACAAAGGGAAAACAGTGGATCCGGCTGAACAAAAATGTGGAGCTTCTTGATACGCCGGGGA
This sequence comes from uncultured Blautia sp., assembly GCA_900540785.1. Lineage (GTDB taxonomy): Bacteria > Bacillota > Clostridia > Lachnospirales > Lachnospiraceae > Blautia_A. The sequence goes on along the minus strand of UQHF01000024.1, from coordinate 11,978 downwards.
TTCTCTGGCCAAAATTTGAGGATCAGGAGGTTGGAAAGCGTCTTGCTTTTATCGGTTCGGTAAAGGACGATATATTGAATATGGAAGAACTGGCGCTTGAACTGATTTCTTATCTCTGTGAAAAATATCCGGGAGCGATCGAGGAGCGTTATCACATTCCGGAGGAAGGTCAGCCGGTTGAAATTCTGGGAGAGATTGCAAAGGTCAGAGGTTGTCTGAAAAAAGGAGAAGAGCTGGATTATACAAAAGCAACAGGAATTCTCTTTGAAGAATTCAGAAGCGGAAAAATCGGACGAATTACTCTTGAGTGGGCTTAAAGGAGCAGAAAATGATAAAAATTCAGGAGATAAAAGAAGAATTTGAGAACACTTCCTTAAAGGATTATGGGCTTCTTTTTGAAAAATACAGAGAGGATAAAAGAAGCGGCGTACAGAAGCTCATTGAGAAATATGAAAAAAAAGAAGCGGCTTATCAGGCGGAGCTTGTGCGCACAGAAGAGATGAAGCAGTATGAAAGAAAATATGAACATCTTGGGTATGTGTGCGGAATTGATGAGGTGGGAAGAGGCCCTCTTGCAGGTCCTGTTGTGGCGTGTGCCGTGATTCTTCCAAGAGATTGCCGGATTCTTTATTTAAACGATTCCAAGAAGCTTACCGCAAAAAAGAGGGAAGAGCTTTATGAGGTGATCATGAAAGAGGCTGTCTCAGTGGGATTGGGAATGGCTTCTCCTGCAAGGATCGATGAGATCAATATTTTGCAGGCGACATATGAGGCGATGCGGGAGGCTGTAGGGAAACTCTCTGTCACCCCGCAGATTCTTTTAAATGACGCGGTCACCATACCGGAGGTTATTATTCCGCAGGTTCCTATTATAAAAGGTGATGCAAAGAGCGTGTCCATTGCTGCTGCGAGCATTGTGGCAAAGGTGACAAGGGACAGAATGATGGAAGAGTATGATAAGCTCATGCCTCAGTATGGATTTGCGTCAAATAAGGGATATGGAGCAGCGGCGCATATTGAGGCTTTGAAAACATATGGTCCAAGCCCCATTCACAGAAAGTCCTTTATCGGACATTTTGTGTAAGCTTTTTGGGAACGGGGGAGATTTTACTGAGTGGAAATGAAAACAGAAGGCAGACAGGAGCCCGTTATGAGAATCTGGCAGCAGAATATCTGGAAAGCCGGGGGCTTGTTATTCTGGAGAGAAATTACAGATGCAGGCAGGGCGAGATCGATCTGATCGCCAGAGACGGAGAGTTTCTTGTGTTTGTGGAAGTGAAATACAGACAGGGAAAGGAAAAAGGAACTTCCCTTGAGGCAGTGGACAGAAGAAAACAGAGACAGATATGCAGAGCTGCCAGATATTATCTTGCCTGTTCTGTGGGAAACATGGACGTTTCCTGCAGGTTTGATGTGGTGGGAATTGACGGAAAAAAAGAAAAAATTTCCTGGATAAAGAATGCCTTTGATTTTTGTCTGTAAGGAGGACGGTTTTGAAAATTATCTGGAGCAGAGAACCGAAAGGAAAAATGGAGGTAAGAGAGAAAAACGGTGTGACATATCTTTCTTATCCTGCTTTTGAAAAAATCCCCCGGGTAGTGCATGGTTTCAGCACAAGACTTGGCGGGGTCAGCGAGGGGATTTATTCCTCTATGAATTTAAGTTTTACAAGGGGAGATTCAAAAGAGGCAGTAAAGGAAAATTACAGGCGCATGGCAGATGCGCTGGGTTTTTCCGCTGAGGATATTGTGACCTCCGATCAGACACACACCACAAACGTGCGCGTGATAACAGAGGCGGACAGAGGAAACGGAATTACGAAGCCGCGTCCGTATACAGATGTGGACGGTATGGTGACAGATGTTCCGGGACTTGTTCTCGCTACGTTTTATGCAGATTGTGTGCCTCTTTTCTTTGTGGATCCGGTGCATGGAGCAGTGGGGCTTTCTCATTCCGGATGGAGGGGGACAGCCGGAAAAATCGGCGCTGTGACCGTGGAAAAAATGAGAGAAGCTTACGGGACAAGACCGGAGGATTTATACAGCGCCATAGGGCCTTCCATCTGTCAGGAATGCTATGAAGTAAGTGAAGACGTTATTGAAGAATTTCAGAAAAGCTTCTCCGAAAAAGACTGGGATTCTCTTTTTTATAAAAAAGAAAACGGGAAATACCAGCTTGATCTGTGGGAGGCAAATAGAAAGATCATGCTGGAGGCAGGGATACAGGAAAACCGCATTTCTATGCCGGGAATCTGTACCTGCCACAATCCGGAATTTCTCTTTTCGCATAGGGCGTCAAAAGGAAAAAGAGGAAATCTGGCGGCATTTCTGGGAATCAGGAAAGAGGAAAAATAAATAAAGTAAAAAGCGGCAGCTTTTCCGGAGAACCGGAAGCTGCCGTTTCTTCTTGATTTTCTCAGCCTTTCAGGCGTTTCATAAGATCCATGATCTTTTCGTTGCTGGAGCGAACTTTTTCTACAGATACATCGTGGTTGATGATGTCGATGATGCTTGCCATGTATTTGCTCATGTTTGCTTCTACATAATATGGCTTTTCCAGAAGCTCAGGAATACGGTAATTTAAGTTTGTGGTAATTACCTTGTCAATCCAGCCTTTTTCGTAGTATTCATCAAATTTGTGAAGACCGTCTGTGAAAAGACCGTAGGTTGTACAGATGAATACGCGGTTTGCGTGACGTTCTTTGATCTGTTTTGCCACATCAAGCATACTTTCTCCGGAGGAGATCATATCGTCGATGATGACAACATCTTTTCCCTCTACAGAGTCGCCAAGGAACTCATGAGCTACGATCGGGTTCTTGCCGTTTACGATGGTAGAATAGTCACGGCGCTTGTAGAACATACCCATATCTACTCCAAGGATATTGGAAAAATATACGGCTCTTGACATTGCACCTTCGTCCGGGCTGATGATCATGAGATGATCATTATCTACATGGAAGTCCGGAACACTGCGTACAAGTGCTTTTAAGAACTGGTAAGTCGGGAAGAAGTTGTCAAATCCGTTCAGCGGGATGGAATTCTGTACACGCGGGTCGTGAGCGTCGAAAGTGATGATATTGGAAACGCCCATATCGCTCAGTTCCTTTAACGCGAGAGCGCAGTCAAGAGATTCCCTTTTGGAACGTCTGTGCTGACGACCTTCGTAAAGAAACGGCATGATGACATTGATTCTGTGCGCTTTTCCTGTAGCTGCGGAAATGATCCTCTTTAAATCCTGATAGTGGTTGTCCGGGGACATATGATTTTCGTGTCCGCATACAGAATAAGTCAGGCTGTAGTTTGTAATATCTACCATAATGTAAAGGTCTGTACCACGGACAGATTCTTTGATATAGCCTTTTCCCTCTCCTGTACCAAAACGTGGGCACTCACAGTCTACAAGGAAAGTGTTTTCGCTGTATCCCTGAGGGATGATGCTGAGCTGTTTTCTGGAAACAAGCTCCTTGCGGAATTTTACCAGCTTCCTGTCTACTTCTTCTGCAAGCTCACGGCATCCTGCCAGTGCGGCAATACGAATAGGGGCAACAGGCATAGATTTCTCCAATAATTCTATGTTTGGCATAGTATCCTCCTAAGTATGATGTTAAATTTTCTTGAAAAAAATAAAGCTCTATCTTTATTTATAACATTTGCCCTAAATATCGTCAAGGAATTTATTGATTTTTACCCGGAAAATTGGTATGATAATGAAGATAATGATAAATCATGGGTATCAATGCCCTTTTTGAGAATAGACAGGCAGGATTGAAAACTGCCTCAGTTGAGGTGAAAATGAAAAAAGAAAAGAAGCATATTATTTCGTCTGTACTTCCGGGCAGTATTGCGGAAGAACTTGAGCTTGCTCCCGGAGATGCTCTTCTTTCTGTGAACGGACAGCCTGTGGAGGACGTGTTCGATTACCGCTATCTTATGAATGAGGAATATGTGGAGCTTCTGATTGAAAAGGCAGACGGAGAAGTGTGGGAGCTTGAGGTGGAGAAAGAGTATGAGGAGGATCTTGGCGCAGAATTTGAGAACGGTCTGATGGATGAGTACCGTTCCTGCTGCAATAAGTGTATTTTCTGTTTTATTGACCAGATGCCGCCGGGAATGCGGGATACCCTTTATTTTAAAGACGACGATTCCAGACTTTCTTTCCTTCAGGGAAATTACGTGACGCTCACAAATATGAGCGATCATAACATTGAGCGGATCATCCAGTATCATCTGGAACCGATCAATATTTCTTTTCAGACCATGAATCCAAAATTACGTTGTGAGATGCTTCATAACCGTTTTGCCGGTGAAGCACTCAAAAAGGTAGATACGCTTTACGAGGCAGGCATTACCATGAATGGGCAGATTGTCCTCTGCAAGGGTGTGAATGATAAGGAAGAACTGGAATACAGTCTTTCAAAGCTTTCTGAATATGCGCCTGTGCTTCAGAGTGTTTCCGTAGTGCCGGTAGGACTTTCCAGATTCCGGGGCGGTCTTTATCCTCTTGAGCCATTTGACCGGGAGGATGCAAAAGAGGTTTTGAAAACCATTCACTGCTGGCAGGAAAAAATGATGAAAAAGCATGGAATCCATTTTATTCACGCGTCAGATGAATGGTATATTCTTGCAGGAGAAGAGCTTCCGGAGGAAGAAAGGTACGACGGGTATCTCCAGCTTGAAAATGGAGTGGGAATGCTCCGCCTTCTTGATACAGAGGTAAAGAAATGCCTCAGTGAGATAGATGGAGATGAAAGGCAGGTTCGGGGAACGCTGGCAACCGGGCTTCTGGCAGCGCCTTTCCTGAAGAAGCACATGGATAGCATTCAGAAAAAATTCCCGGGTGTATGCGTGGAGGTACAGCCTGTGGTCAACCATTTTTTCGGAGAGAATATTACAGTTTCCGGACTGATCACAGGGCAGGATTTAAAAGAACAGTTAAAGGGAAAGGAACTGGGAGAGCGTCTTTTCCTTCCGTGCAGTATGCTGCGGGACGGGGAAGAAGTATTTCTTGATGACGTGACGCTTTCGGAACTTTCCGGGGAGCTTAAAGTTCCCATCACAGTAGTAGACAGCGGCGGCAGTGACCTGGTAGATGCGGTCATCGGATCGCCGAAACAGAAAGAACGAAAAAGGAGACAAATGTATGAACAAACCGGTAGTTGCAATTGTGGGAAGACCCAATGTGGGGAAATCCACACTGTTTAATGCGCTGGCAGGTGAGAAAATTTCCATTGTAAAGGATACGCCGGGCGTTACAAGAGACCGAATTTATGCAGATGTAAATTGGCTTGATAAAAATTTTACCCTGATCGATACAGGAGGAATTGAGCCGGACAGCAGCGATATTATTCTTTCGCAGATGAGAGAGCAGGCACAGATTGCCATTGATACGGCAGATGTGATCGTCTTTATCACAGATGTACATCAGGGACTTGTAGATTCTGATGCGAAGGTGGCAGATATGCTCAGGAGAAGCGGAAAGCCGGTTGTCCTTGTGGTAAATAAAGTAGACAGTATGCAGAAATATATGATGGACGTATACGAGTTTTATAACCTTGGAATTGGAGAGCCTGTGCCTGTTTCCGCTGCAAACCGTATGGGAATCGGCGATATGCTGGACGAGATTGTGAAACATTTTCCGGAAGGCGCAGGAGAAGAGGAAGATGAGGATATACCGAAGATTGCCATTGTGGGAAAACCAAACGTGGGAAAATCTTCTCTTGTAAACAAGCTTCTCGGCGAGGAGCGCGTCATTGTTTCCGACATTGCGGGAACCACAAGGGACGCAGTAGATACGAAGGTAAAATGGCAGGGAAGAGATTATGTTTTCATTGATACTGCCGGACTTCGAAGAAAAGGAAAGGTAAAAGAGGAGATTGAGCGCTACAGCGTGATCCGTACGGTAACTGCAGTGGAGCGCGCAAGTATTGTTGTGCTCATGATCGACGCCACAGAGGGCGTAACAGAACAGGATGCAAAAATTGCAGGAATTGCCCATGAAAGAGGCAAGGGTGTGATCATTGCAGTAAATAAATGGGATGCCATCGAAAAAAATGATAAGACTATTTACAAGCATACAAACCGTATCCGGGAAGTACTTGCTTATATGCCTTATGCAGAGATTATATTTATTTCCGCAAAAACAGGACAGAGGATTCCGAAGCTGTTCGAAACCATTGACACAGTGATTGAGAATCAAACGCTCCGTGTGCAGACAGGTGTGCTCAATGAAATTCTCTCTGAGGCAGTTGCCATGCAGCAGCCTCCGTCTGATAAAGGGAAACGGCTTAAGATTTTCTATATGACTCAGGTTGGGGTAAAACCGCCTACTTTTGTAATTTTTGTAAACGATAAAGAGCTGATGCACTTTTCTTATACAAGATATATCGAAAATAAAGTACGGGACGCTTTTGGATTCCGGGGAACTTCCCTTAAATTCATTATCCGGGAGCGGGGAGAGAAGGAATAAAGAGATTATGGAACGCTTGATTTGCTTGGCTATCGGATATGTATGCGGTTTGTTTCAGACTTCCTATATTATCGGAAGACTGCACAAAACAGATATACGGGAACACGGAAGCGGAAATGCGGGAACAACAAACGCGCTTCGTACCTTCGGAAAAAAAGCAGGAGCGATTACACTTCTCTGCGACTGCTTGAAATGTGTGGCTGCCATTTTGATCGTAAAGGCACTTTTTAGAGAAGACTATGGGGAAATTCTTCCTCTTTTGAGTCTTTATGCGGCAGCGGGATGCATTTTAGGACATAACTTTCCTGTTTATCTGAAGTTTAAAGGCGGAAAGGGGATTGCCGCGTCGGTGGGTCTGATCCTCGCTTTTGACTGGAGGATTTTTGCAGTCTGTTTCGTTGTGTTTTTTGGATTGTTTTTTGCAACGCATTATGTGTCCCTGTGCTCGATCAGTGCCTATGTAACTGCTTTCATCTGTATGGTAGTTTTTGGACAGATGGGAAGCTATGGTATGGATACTTCTCATACAATGGAGTTATATGGAGTCATGGCGGCGCTTACGCTGCTGGCACTGTTTCGTCACAGGGCAAATATTATCCGTCTTCTTGCGGGTACTGAAAATAAGATTTTCCTGGGGAAATCCGGGAAGAAAGGGTAAGGGTGAAACATATGGCAAAAATCAGTGTATTAGGAGCGGGAAGCTGGGGAACCGCGCTTTCTCTGCTGCTTTATAATAACGGACATGAGGTGACCCTCTGGTCTGCTCTGGAACATGAGGTGGAGATGCTTCGTGAGAAAAGGGAACATACCTCAAAGCTTCCGGGCGTAATCCTTCCGGCAGAAATGGAAATTACCACTGATCTGGAGAAAAGCCTGAAGGAGCCGGATGTGGCAGTTCTTGCAGTTCCGTCTCCGTTTACAAGAAGCACGGCTCATCAGATGGCGCCGTTTGTGAGAGAGAATCAGAAAATTGTAAATGTGGCAAAAGGTGTGGAAGAAAAGACGCTTATGACGCTCAGCGAGATTATTGAGGAAGAAATCCCAAATGCAGATGTCTGTGTACTTTCCGGACCAAGTCACGCAGAAGAGGTGGGGAAAGGGATTCCTACCACCTGTGTAGTGAGCAGCCGTACAAGAGAAACTGCGGAGTATCTTCAGGGGATTTTTATGAGTCCTGTATTCCGTGTGTATACTACTCCGGATATACTTGGTGTGGAACTTGGCGGTGCGCTTAAAAATGTGATTGCTCTGGCGGCAGGAACGGCGGACGGTCTCGGGTATGGAGATAATACAAAGGCTGCTCTTATCACAAGAGGAATTGCGGAAATTGCAAGGCTTGGCGTGAAAATGGGTGCAAAGGCGGAGACTTTCTACGGTCTTTCCGGAATTGGCGATCTGATCGTTACCTGTGCAAGTGTACACAGCAGAAACAGAAAAGCCGGCTTTCTGATGGGGCAGGGCCGCACGATGGAAGAGGCAATGAAGGAAGTGGAGATGGTGGTAGAAGGCGTATATTCTGCAAAGGCTGCAAAAGGGCTTGCAGAAAAATATGAAGTGGAAATGCCGATCATCACAGAGGTAAATAAAGTTCTTTTCGAAGGAAAAGCGGCATCAGAGGCAGTGATGGATCTGATGCTTCGTGATAAAAAAGTAGAAACTCCCATGCTCCCGTGGGAATAAAGCAGAACAGAAAAGAAAAGGCAGATGCGAATGCGTCTGCCTTTTTGCATGGTGAGAAGGGAACGTAATGAGATTTTAAAATGGGATGTCTCTTAAATCTTCCGGAATGCTGGAAGTTCTCAGGTTTTCGTTTAAGGTATCGATGATCGCCATATCTTCTTCTTCAATTTCAAAGTCGAAAATTTCACTGTTACTTAAAATTCGTTCTGGATTGGCTGATTTAGGGATAACGGAGATGCCCTTCTGCACAGCCCAGCGAAGCCCGATCTGCGCAGGGCTTTTTGCGTATTTTGTTCCCAGAACGCACATAACGTCGTTGTCAAGGTATGCGCCTCTTCCAAGGGGAGCGTATGCCTGTACCTGTATGTTGTTGTCCTGACAGTATTCGATCAGCTCTTTCGGATAGCGCAAAGGGTGGCATTCAATCTGGTTTACAGCAGGTACAATACCGGAAACGTGTTTTAATTCTTCCAGGTGGCGGATTTCAAAATTGCTGACACCAATAGAACGGGCACGTCCGCTTTCCAGCAGTTTTTCCATTTCCAGCCAGGTTCCTGTATAGCAGCCGGGGACAGGCCAGTGGATAAGGTACAGATCCACGTAATCTGTTTTCAGACGTTCCAGGCTTCTGGAGAGAGAACCCTCGATGTCGCCGAGACGCTGTGCAGTGTTCCACACCTTTGTAGTAAGAAATAATTCCCTGCGGGAGATTCCGGATTTTTCGATGGCATGTCCTACAAGCTCTTCGTTTTTATATACAGAAGCAGTGTCTATCAACCGGTAACCGCATTGAATTGCAGATGAAATGGCGGTTTCCGCTTCTGTATGATCGGTAAGTTTATATACACCCAGTCCTAAAAGGGGCATTTCTCTGTTGTTGTTCAGAAAAACAGTCTGTTTCACGGTTCATTCCTCCTCAAAAACAGTTATGTATCTAGTATCCGATAAAGTATACCATAAAAATGTGAAAGAATCACATCATTTATGTTACAAATTTACTACAAGAAGTTTGTTAAAAACAAGACAAATAGGTTAAAAATATCACAGTTTCTGTCAAAAATCACAGTTATTTACTGGGAAAAAAGAAGAATTATTGAGAAATATTTCATATAATATCCTTGATAATACCGGGAGAAAGATGTATAATGAATGTAATTGATAAATTCTTGTCACAACTTTGCCCTTTTTTAAGGAAAAGAGGTTAGACAGAGTAGAAAGGAGTAATCTATGCATTTAATTAAAGATGAAAATGGCAATCTGATCCACCACGGTCATGAGCACAGCCATGAGCATACTCATGAAGATGGTGTGAAACATACACATACACACAGCCATGAAGCAGGAGAGAGTCATGAGCACTCTCATGACGAGGGCTGTGGACATACTCACTGCGGTTCCTGTGAGGAAGGAGACTGTAAGAATGAGACAGTTGCTCTTTTAACTTACATGCTCCAGCACAATGAACACCATGCAGCAGAGCTTGACCAGATGGCAGATAATCTTCAGAAAATGGGAATGGAAGCAGCAGCCAAAACAATTAAAGAAGGCGTTTCCGATTTCCAGAAGGGAAATATGCGTCTCGGTCTTGCCCTTACTCTTGTAAAAGAAGAACTGAAGTAAGGAGGGGTGAGAAATGTGTCTTGCAACTGTTTATAAACAGAGTGATGACTCTGTTATCTTTAAAAATGTAAGCCGTATTGATGTGGACGGAAACCGCGTCATTCTCAGAGATATTATGGGAGACGAGAGAGTTGTGGAAGGAAGCATTCTTATGGTAGATCTGGCAAACAGCATTGTGAAGCTTTCCTGCGAGTGAGCTTTATGATCATTTGCCTTGAATATGCGGAATCTGCAAGGCGGAAGCCTTTGGATCAATAAAAAAAGACGTGGAGGTACGTAACTATGAAATTAGCAGAAGCAATGAAAGAGAAAATGCTCCTTTCCTTTGAGCTGTTCCCACCAAAAACAGACAAAGGTATGGAAAACCTTCCGGGAACAATTGAGCATCTTTGCAAATACAAACCGGAATACATTTCCTGTACATACGGAGCCGGCGGAACAAACGTTGGTAAAAATATGGATGTATGTAAGATGATCAAAGATGCAGGTACAATTCCGGTAACACATTTCACATGTATCGGAAATACTGCAGAAGGCATCAAAGATCAGTTACAGAACTATCTTGACAATGGCGTTGACCATATGCTTGCACTTCGCGGAGACCTTCCTTTTGGATGGACAGGAACAGGCGGAGATTTCGCATATGCAACAGACCTGGTAGCATATGTCCGCAAAGAGTTTGGCGATAAAATTGAAATCGCAGTTGCAGGTTCTCCTGAGGGACACATCTCCTGCAGAAGCCTTGAATCTGACATTGCAGTTCTGAAACAGAAACAGGATAACGGTGCAGATTACATCATGACACAGCTTTGCTGGGATATGGAACAGTTCAAATACTGGCTGGATGCAATCCGTGAAGCTGGTATTACCATGCCGGTAGACGTAGGTATCATGCCGATTCTTGACCAGGCAGCTACAATCAACATGGCTCTTTCCCGTAATGCCTGCGTAATGCCGCGTGAACTCTGCGAGATCATTTCCAGAAACTGGATCTTCCCGAATCCGTTTGACAAAGAGCCATTCGATGCAGACGTAGAAGGAAAGAAAGCAAGATTCAAAGAAGAGGGAATTGAGTACACAATCAGACAGATTGACGAATATCGTGCACTCGGCGTAAACGGCATTCATCTTTACGCATTAAATAAATGGAAAGATGTATCTGAAATCATCGACAGAAGCGGTATGCGTACTTTAGTATAATCAGGAGGCATCAGGTTTTATGGCACATGTGATTGCTGTCGCCGGAAAAGGCGGCGTAGGAAAAACAACTTTATGCGGAATGCTGATTCAATATCTCTGCGAGCAGGGAAAAGGTCCTGTTCTTGCAGTAGATGCGGATGCGAATTCCAATCTTAACGAAGTGCTTGGAGTGAAGGTGGATACAACACTTGGCGATGTGCGTGAAGAAATTGCACGTGCGGAATTGTCAAAAGAGAATCCGATTCCTGCAGGTGTTTCCAAGGCGGACTACGCAGAAATGAGATTTGAGGACGCACTGATCGAAGATGATGATTTTGACCTGCTTGTAATGGGAAGGACACAGGGCAAGGGCTGTTACTGTTTTGTTAATGGACTTCTCCAGTCTCAGCTTGCAAAATATCAGAATAATTATCCGTATTTTGTAGTGGACAACGAGGCGGGCATGGAACACATCAGCAGAGGTGTTCTTCCTACTATGCAGACGGCAATTCTGGTAAGCGACTGCTCCAGAAGAGGCGTGCAGGCGGTGGGCAGAATTGCAAGGCTGATCGAAGAATGCGATATGCACCCGAAAACAGTAGGGCTCATTATCAACAGAGCGCCAAAAGGCGAGCTGAACGATGGAATCCGCGAGGAAATCGAAAATCAGAAGCTGAATCTTTTGGGCGTAGTTCCACAGGACGATACTGTGTATCAGTATGACTGCGAGGGACGGCCTACTGCGTCACTTCCGGAGGATAATCCGGTAAAAATGGCTCTTCGTGCGATCGTGGACAAACTTGAGTTATCATAAAGATTATTATATTTACTTCAAGTGTACTTCTGTATACTTGAAGTAAATGGCGTTACACATTTTTTTTTACAGGAGAATAACCCATGGGTGGGGATGGGTTCCTGCCTGCGGGCTTATTATAAAATTTTTCATGAAAGACAAAGTACATATGGGATGTACAATTTAAAGGAGGTCTATAATGAGTGAATTCAAATTAACTACAGTGGAAGAATTTGAA
>UQHF01000023.1 GCA_900540785.1 uncultured Blautia sp. | reverse complement strand
AGAACCAGAACCAGAACCAGAACCAGAACCAGAACCAGAACCAGAACCAGAACCAGAACCAGAACACATTATAAACCATCCTCAGCATATTTCAATAGGATACTCAAAAAAAACATCTGTTTCTGATTCCTTCTCTTATTCACCCAAAACAAATAGGGCGCAAATAATCGATCCTGAGACAATCTCCGGAAATACACAAGATTTATTGTGTTCCATAAAAAAATATTGGGACGTGAATTGCTATAATAATCAGTTTGCAAACTATAATTACAGATCTGCCACCATGAATGAATTAAGAGAATATGCGAAAGCTGATATTTTGTCATGTTTTGCTAAACCTCGCAGCAATAGTAGTTTTTCAGATTTTCATTTGAACCAAATAAGCATCACAAACTGGTATGTTTTCTTTGATGAACTATTCGCTGACGGATATATAAGACGTGCAAATTCAAAAGAAACTCTTTCATCTTACACTGTAAACGATTTAAAAATTATTGCAGATAGCATTGGTATTAAAAAAACAGGAAAAAAAGCAGAACTAATACAAAGAATATGCGAATCTATTTCAATTATCGAATTAGAAGAACTATTAGAAAACAATTATTTATTTATTATTTCAGAAAAGGGAAAACATTATTTATCAACACAAGATGATCTTATTATGCTCCGATCGCATATAACATCCGGTGTATCTCTTCCTGAATTTATTGATAATAGATTTGTAAAAGGAATAAAAAGAAATTTTTATAACACAATGTTTCGTGCTCTTTGTAATCAAAAGCAATTTTATTATTCAAATAAAAATTTTGAAATGATGAGTATTGTATGCTTACATATATATGATATTATGTTCGAGGAATATCAGCAAACCAATTACAATGTACCGATAGATATATTATTAGAAAATTATATTACATATTTATATTTGTGTACCTGCCTTATAAATGAAACTACAATCCTTTCTCAAGGAATAATTTCATATACGTGCATCGAACACATCCTTATGCCCCGTATTAATGCAAGTTTAGCAAATTTCCAAGAGTTTCAAGAGTTCATTAATTATAAAGCAGTTTTTGCAAATAAGCCACCCAGTTTTTTGGAAAAAGAAGATTTTGTCTCCTTTATAGAAGATTTTTTCAATACTTCTATGCTTGATTATTCTAAATGGGATAAACTACTGCAGGATAATTTTACAAAATACCTAAAATTGTTCTAATATAATTCAAAACAAAACCGCCCCGGTGTTACCAGCACCAGGACGATTTTCATAGATGCTGTACAGGATCTGTAGGGAACCTGATACAATATCACCTCAACAAAGATATTGTACCACAAACCTCCGGCGCCTGTACAGGTGTATTTTTTATACCTAAAATTAAGGAGGATGATGTTATGGGAACACTCAGAACACGAAAACGAGGAAAGAACTGGGAATACAGCTTTGAAGCTGCCAAGATCAACGGGAAAAGAAAGTCTATTTCTAAGAGTGGATTCCGAACCAAGGCGGAAGCCCTGGAAGCCGGTACGAAAGCTCAGGCAGAATACAACAACGCTGGAACGGTTTTTTCACCAAGCACTTTATCTGTGCAAGATTATTTTGATTATTGGATGAAAAATTATGTGGAACGGGAATGTAAAATCAGCACAATCCAAGCCTACTCCAACATCATTCGTATCCATGTCAATCCCTACCTCGGAAGATATATGCTGTCTTCCATCACTCCCAGTATCTTACAGGAACATTTAAACACGCTCTACGCAAATGGTCTGGCATCTACCTATATCCGAAATATCATGGCTTTAATATCTGGCGCTTTGGATTATGCAGTACATCCGTCCGGTTTTATCAGAGATAATCCAGCAAAATATATCCGCTATCCAAAAACTGCAGTTAAAAAGGCGGATACGAACCGTCGTGTAATTACCAAAGAGGAGTTTGCCCAGATTTCCAGTTATTTTGCTCCGGGCAATAAATACCGCATCATTTTTATGATCTGCTATTATGCCGGTCTCAGAATCTCCGAATGCACCGGATTAACCTGGGACAGGATTGACCTCGTAAATGGTACGCTGACCGTTGACCGAATTCTTGTAAAGAACCAAACTAAACAGTGGCAGTTTGGTACCACAAAGACAGTCAGCAGTATCCGAACTATCCAGATCGGAGAAACATTGCTTAAAGAACTTCGCTTCCAGAAAAAATGGCAGTTGGAAAACAAAATGAAATACGGAGAATTTTACAAAGACTATTATATGAGAAAAGACGGCGCTGTCCACGGGCATGATCATACTGTGAAATATTTATCTACAGATGAATCCGTTTGTTTTGTGTGCACACAAGAAAACGGCACGCTGATTAATTCTGATTTGGCTCGTTACGCCAGCCGGGTCGTAAACTACAAGTTAAATATCCAATTTAATTTCCATTCACTTCGGCACACACACGCTACTATTTTGATTGAGAACGGCGCAAACATTAAAGACGTCCAGGAGCGCCTCGGACATGCAGACATCTACACGACCATGAATATCTACGTCCACAACACGGACAAAATAAAAAACGAAACAGTTGACATTTTTGAAAAAGCGGCAGGTTTGTCTACCACTTAAAAAAGCGTTGACAAATGGTAGACAAAACCTGACTTTTGCATACTGAAAAGCTCGAAAAGCCGCTTATTTACGGGAAAGCAAAGCGACTGTCTCCACATGCACTGTCCCCCCGAACTGGTCCACAGGACAAACCTTTTTAAGCTCATACCCTCTCTCGCAGAGATATTTCAAATCCCTGGCAAGTGTGGCGGAATCGCAGCTCACATATACAATTCGTTTTGGCTGCATTTCTATCATTGTGGCAAGAAGGGATTCCTCGCAGCCTTTTCTGGGCGGGTCTACCACGATCACATCTGCGTAAATGCCGTTCTTTTTATATTCTGCCGGAAGAACCTCCTCTGCTTTTCCCACAAAAAACTCTACGTTTTCGATGCCGTTTAACTGGGCATTGTCCCTTGCATTGTCGATAGCTGCCGGCACAATCTCCACGCCGCGGACAAATTTTGCCTTCTGTGCGAGGAAAAGAGAGATCGTTCCGATTCCGCAGTAAAGATCCCATACGGTCTCTTCTCCGTGAAGGTCTGCATACTCCAGAGCTTTGCTGTAAAGCTTTCCTGTCTGAAGGGGATTGACCTGGAAAAAGGAAAGCGGAGAAATCTGATAGGAAATGTCTCCTATTTTATCTGTAATATATGGCTTTCCCCAGAGAAGTCGGATTTCTTCTCCGAGAATCACGTTGCTGCGCTTTTTATTTACATTAATGGTAATGCTTGTCATTCCCGGTATTTCAAGAAGGCGTTCAATAAGAACCTCTTGTTTTGGAATAGAAGTTCCATTTAAAACGAGGCAGACCATTAATTCTCCTGTAAAAAAGCCATATCGGATTAAAATATGGCGCACAAGTCCCGTTCCTGTCTCCTCATTGTACGGTTCGATTCCATATGTCTCCATATGCGCGATTACCCGGTCAAGAACTTCCTTATTCTGTGATACACCAAGTGCGCAGTCTCGGTTTTCAATGATCGTGTGGGTGCGTCCTGCGTAAAATCCCGTAATAATACGGCCTTCCTTATTTTTTCCTACAGGAAACTGCGCTTTGTTGCGATAATGGTACGGTTCGTCCATTCCGATGATCGGCTCCATAGGAAGATCTGTAAAACCGCCGATCCGCTCCAGATGCCCTCGCACCTTTTTTTCCTTAAAAGCAAGCTGCTGTTCATAGGAAAGTGCCTGAAGCTGGCAGCCGCCGCACTGACGGGCAAAAGCGCACTTTGGCTCCACTCTGTATGGAGACGGTTTTAAAATCTCCATTAGTCTTCCATAGCCGTAATTTTTTTTCGCTTTCATAATTTTTGCGGTCACTCTGTCTCCGATGACTGCATCTTTGACAAAAACGGTGAAGCCATCAGCTTTTCCGATACCTTCACCGTCTACTCCGCAATCTTCAATGTCTAATGTAACAATATCGTTTTTGCGGTATTCCATCTGGATTATAAATCTCCTGTTCTTCTTATATTTGATTCAAAAAGGCGGTTATAGCCAAGCCACTCCTTTTTCCCTTTATCTGCTGCAAAAATTTCTGTCAGTGTTTCCATGCGGGCATCTGTGTTGTCGGCAAGGTTCAAAGCCACAGCTTCCGCAAGCGCCGGTTTTTTCGGAGAACCATATTCCAGTTCTCCGTGATGTGCAAGAATACAATGGATCAGCTGATTCTCCAACTCAACCGGAAAATCCGGGATTTCTCTTGCCATATCGTGGATCATCTGGGAACCGATCACAATATGACCGAGAAGCTGCCCTTCATCTGTATAGTCATTAACTGGAAATGGAGAAAGCTCTCTTGTTTTTCCAATATCATGAAGAAGCGCCGCACTGATCAGCAGATCTCTTTTTAATAATGGATAAGCTCCAGCCATGTAGTCGCACAGTCTGGAAACACTCAATGTATGCTCCATAAGACCGCCAATAAATCCGTGATGAACGGTTTTCGCTGCGGAATGTCCTTTAAACACCTGTAAAAACGCTTCATCTTCCACAAAAAGTTTGTTAAGAAGTGCGGACAAATATGGATTTTTCACACTATGTATCATGGCAAGAAGCTGGGCATACATATCATCTGTACTGTTTTCACTGACCGGAAGATAATCTGCCGGATCATACTCGCCCTCTCCTGCTTTTCGCGCTCTTTTAATACTTACCTGCATTGCTCCTGCAAAACTTGTTACATCTCCCATAATATCCACATAGTCAAGCGCGTCAAATTCATCAATGCCAAGAGAATTGGGATCCCATATCTTCGCATCAATGGTGCCTGTCTTGTCCTGCAGGATCACATTTTCGTATGGTTTTCCGTTTTTTGTCACAGCGGAAGATTTCTGCTTACAGAGATAAATTCCGCTGATTCTGTCGCCTTCGTGTAATTCATTTATAAAACGCATAATTTTCTGCCTTTCTAAACTGGTATATTTCCTGTCTGAAAACAGACAGATACAAAACTGTACTAATTAATATAACATATTTTTCTTTTCATTGCCACAGAAATACACACATTCTGCATCGGCATTCTTTATTGAAAGCTTTCTTTTAATGATGAAATCCAGTTTTCGATCGCATCAACTAAAACCATTTGCTGCCTTAAAACTGCAATTCCAGTCTCAGGTATTTCCGGTATATTTTCTTTTTCTTTAAAATTTTGTTCTAAGTACATTTTAAGAATGCCTATATTTTCTTCGATTTTGTTGATACATTTTTTTTGCATTTCAGGAGAAAGGCTGTCCAAATTTACAATCACAGCATTAAAATCCAAAAAAATATGTATCGGCTTCTCTGCAATTTCAAGCATCAGGTTTTCAAACTCTTTTTCTCCTGCTTCCGTTAAAGAATAGACCACTTTTTCAGGCATCTTTCCCTCTTTTACAATTTCCCCTTTAATAAGTCCTTTTTCTTCCAGCTGAATTGCTTTTTTGTAAATAGATGGGGTACTGATTTTTACCCATTTAGATATATTTCTATATTCTACCAGTTTTTGAATATCATATGCCCCCATAGGCTCTTTTTTTAATATTCCCAGAACTATCAAATCAATCGCACTCATAATATTTTACCTCGTCTTTCTATATTTTACAAACTGCAAATGCAGCAATATCAAAGCGTGTACTTTAATTTATAGTATTTTATTTTACATGTATTGTCAAGGTGTACAGTATGTCTATTGACAGTTACTATATTTTATAGTACTATTCTTATCTGTAAGTTACTTTATTTTATACTACTATATATTATATTTATTGAAAGGAGATTATACTACAATGATGGAACACAACAACAAAATGGAACTTTTAGGAAGCACACCTGTCCCCAGAGCATTAATGTCCTTGGGTATCCCCATTATGATCGGTATGCTGATCAATGCGCTTTACAATTTAGTGGACGCTTATTTTGTCGGCGGATTAGGAGAACGTCCTATGGGCGCAATATCCGTTGTTTTCCCATTGGGCCAGGTCGTAGTTGGAGTTGGCTTAATGTTTGGCAGCGGAGCTGCATCCTGTCTTTCAAGATTATTAGGAAAAGGCGACAAAAGTACTGCTGATAAAGTTGCAAGTACAGCCCTATATGGAAGTGTTTTTATCGGATGTATTTTAATCAGTCTTGCAATTATTTTTTTGAAACCGATTTTATCATTTTTAGGGGCAACAGATACTATTCTGCCTTACGCTCTGACATACGCAAGAATCTATGTGCTTTCCTGCATTTTTAACGTATTCAATGTCACTATGAACAATATTGTTGCAAGTGAGGGCGCGGCAAAAACAACTATGTGTGCATTGCTCTCAGGCGCAGGAATCAATATTGTTTTAGACCCTGTTTTTATTTACACACTTAAAATGGGAGTCGCAGGCGCTGCCATTGCAACGGCGATTTCACAGATTGTTTCGACTATTGTTTACTTATCTTATGTTTTTGGAAAGAAAAGTACTTTTTCATTCAGCCTGAAAAAATTTACACCTGAAAAAGAAATTGTGGCAGAAATATTAAAAATTGGTGTTCCTACATTAACTTTTCAGCTTCTTACCAGTTTATCTGTTGCGCTGATCAACAGAGCTGCAAATGGATATGGCGATGCGGTCATCGCCGGAATGGGCGCAGTAACAAGGGTTACTTCTATGGGAACTTTAGTCGTATTCGGATTTTTGAAAGGTTTCCAGCCGCTTGCAGGATTTAGCTATGGCGCAAAGAATTTTAAACGCTTACGCCAATCCATAAAAGTTTCTATTTTGTGGTCCAGTATTTTTTGTGTGATCGCCGGGTTACTTATGGCACTGTTCTCTACTCAGATTATTTCACAATTTGCCAGCGGAAATGAAGCCATGATCACTGTCGGACAAAAATCGCTTATGGCAAACGGCTTTTCCTTCTTCCTTTTTGGTTTTTATACCGTATATTCTTCCCTGCTCCTTGCACTTGGAAAAAGTACTGCCGGTTTTATTCTCGGAGCCTGCCGACAAGGCATTTGCTTTATTCCTGTTATTATGATCCTTCCGAAATTTGCGGGAATAAACGGAATATTCTATGCACAACCGATTGCAGATGTGATGTCTGCTATTGTCACTGTTTTTATGGCTTTACATCTTCATAAAAAATTAGAAGTGGACGAATCAGCAGAAAGAACCACTGCAGATTAAAAAACTACATTTTGAACTTATAAACGGTTTCCATTCCATTCGATTGAAATTGCTATGCAGTTAAAAATATGATAAACTATGTCCATCTTAATATCATATTTCAATCATAAAGAAAGAGAAGTGATTTACATGTGCATCAATACCCAAAAGAGAAATAAAGCTTTACTCCATGCAAAGCCAGCAGATTGCGACGGTTGCATGGAGTAAAATAGTCGCAGGATAAATGTTGGCTTTGCAACTTGACTATCATAATCAAGGAGGAAGCCTGCATGAAATATAAAAATGCACAACTGATTCTTCCGGACGCATTGGTAGAAGAACTGCAAAGTTATGTTCAGGGCGAATATATTTATGTTCCTGTCAAACAGGAGCAGCAAAAGCGTTGGGGCGAAGTTTCCGGTTACAGGAAAGAATTAGAGCAACGTAATCAGAAAATAAAACAAGAATATCAAAGCGGTATTTCTATGGATTGTCTTGCCGAAAAATACTGCCTCTCTTTATATGCTGTTCGGAAAATTATATATCAAAAGTAAGGTAAGGGGCTGCCGAGTGTGCAGTCTCTTATTTTTTATACAGATTGGTTCGGTATTATATAGAGTATAGAAAAACTTTTCAACAAACCGTATGATAAAGAAAAATATTCAAAGTACATGGGAGGGATTTATTATGTCACAGAAAATTTATCCGCGCTCAAAAGATCAAGAAACTGTATATCTTAAAAATGTTATCACTAACCCTGATATTATAGTAGGCGATTATACTATATATAACGATTTTGTAAAAGAACCAAAAGACTTTGAAAAAAATAATGTTTTATATCAGTATCCTATCAATCAGGACAAATTAATAATTGGGAAATTTTGCTCGATTGCGTGTGGTGCAAAATTTATTTTCAATAGCGCCAATCATACACTATCATCCTTATCAACATATCCATTTCCTATTTTTTTCGAAGAATGGGCATTAGATGCAAAAGATATTACAAAAGCCTGGGATAATAAAGGAAATATTGTTGTCGGAAATGATGTTTGGATTGGGTATGATGCAGTTATTTTAGCAGGTGTCACCATTGGCGACGGCGCTATTATTGGAGCGCGAGCCGTCGTTACAAAAGATATTCCTCCTTATACCATCGCAGGAGGCGTACCGGCAAAACCTATCCGAAAACGTTTTACTCAAGAAACGATCGATTCACTTCTCAAAATGAAATGGTGGAATTGGTCTGAAGAATCTATTCGGCAGCATATAACTGAGATACAATCAGGAACTATTGAATATTTGTATGGACGGCTTTGAATCACAGAGCCGCCCATTTTTTTGTTATTAAAAAACGGATTTCTTACATGTCAGAAAGTTTTCGGATTATAATTGAAATTTCTTTCTTTTCCATGATATACTCTTTTTAACACCGCCAGGCATCACTTACAAATAAATATTTTATCAATCTGAAAGGGAAACTGTATGAAAAAACAAAATATCGTCTTCGTTTCTGTTCTTGCTGCCTTTATCATTGGACTTCTTGGGATTCGTTTCTGGTATGACAGCAAATGTGTCAAATTTCAGGACAAAAATATGGAACTGCAAACTCTTTATCTTTTAGATAACGGAAGAGGCAGGGTGCTGAAAACAGAGCTTCCGGAAATCGAAAGTTTTTATGTAACAAAAACCGACAAACGTTTTACTACTCTGGAAGACTTAAAGCTGTTTCCCAATTTAAGCCGTTTGGATTTAACATACGAAACAGGTCTTATGACAGAGGAAGAAGACGCTGAATTTCAAAAACAGCGCGGAGGCATTCCGCAAATGTTATCAGAAACGCTTCCGGAGCTTCCAAATTTGAAAGAACTGGATCTGACATACTTTGACTATTTTGAAAATCTGGACTTTCTTTCCGAATGCCGTCAGATTGAAGATCTTTATATCATCAACAATGACATTCAGGATATTCAGGGATTGAAAGATTTAACCAGCCTGCGCTTTCTTGATTTAAACAACAACCCTTTTACAGATCTTTCCCCACTGCAGCAGCTCCCGCATCTGGAAGCTGTAAATCTCAGTCGGGTTTCTGTAACCAATCTGGAAGTGTTGCTACAAATTCCTTCCCTGAAGCTTGTAATTTATGAACCAAAAACCCAAAAAGAAGAAGACATTTTGCAGGAACTGGAAAATAAAGGCGTCATTGTCTACAGAGAGTATACAAAAGATTTTTTTATTTTGGTAAAACAACTGAAAAACGGAACAGAAACAGACATAAATCCATAGAAAACCCGGTATTTTCCTTTTTTCCTTTTCATTACCACAGAAATCATGTAAAATAGAATTATCGGAATTTCCCACGATTCCATAAAAGCATTACAAAGAAACAGGAGATATTATGAATCAGAAAGCATACAAAGCATTAGAATACCACAAAATCATAGAACAGCTTACAGAGAAAGCCTCCTCCCCTATGGGAAAGGACCTTTGCCGCAGGCTTTCTCCATTCACTGACATAGAAGAAATCAAAAAACTCCAGACACAGACAAAGGACGCTCTTACCCGCCTTTTTCAGAAAGGAAGTATTTCTTTTGGAAGCGTAAAAGACGTGCGCGGTTCTCTAAAGCGTCTGGAAATTGGCAGCACTCTTGGAATCCCGGAGCTGCTTTCCATATGCAGCCTTCTGGAAAACGCAAACAGAGTGAAAGCGTATTCCAGAAATGACAGAAGCGACAGCCTTCCGGATTCCCTTGACGGAATGTTCCAGAACCTGGAGCCGCTCACACCCCTTTCAACGGAAATCCGCAGATGTATCCTCTCCGAAGACGAGATCAGCGACGATGCCAGCAGTACGCTCCACCAGATTCGCCGCAGTATGAAAACCGTAAATGACAAAATCCACACACAGCTTTCTTCTCTTGTAAACGGAGGGGCAAGAAATTATCTTCAGGACGCAGTCATTACCATGCGAAACGGCCGCTACTGCATTCCCGTAAAAGCTGAGTATAAGGGACAGGTTCCCGGCATGATCCACGACCAGTCCTCCACAGGCTCCACCCTTTTTATCGAGCCTATGGCAGTCGTAAAATTAAATAATGACATCAGGGAACTGGAGCTTCAGGAGCAGAAAGAAATCGAGGTAATTCTTGCTTCTTTAAGCGAAATGACCGCGCTTTCCAGAGAGGAAATCCTTACCAACCTGGAAACCCTTGTGCAGCTTGATTTTATTTTCGCCAGAGCTGCCCTTGCTATGGATATGAACGCCACAGAGCCCATTTTTAATGAAGAGGGACGGATTCATCTCCGAAAAGCCCGTCACCCCCTTATTGACAAAAAAAAGGCGGTTCCTATTGATGTCCGTCTTGGAGAAAATTTTGACCTTCTCGTTGTGACAGGACCAAATACAGGCGGAAAAACCGTTTCCTTAAAAACAGTTGGACTTCTTACCATGATGGGACAGTCCGGGCTTCATATCCCTGCATATGACCGCTCCGAACTTTCTGTTTTCCATGAAGTTTACGCAGACATTGGGGACGAACAGAGCATTGAGCAGTCCTTGAGTACGTTTTCCTCCCATATGACAAACGTAGTGTCTTTCCTCAAAAAAGCTGACAGCCGCTCTCTTGTCCTTTTCGACGAGCTTGGAGCGGGAACTGACCCTACAGAAGGCGCTGCCCTTGCCATTTCCATTCTCTCCCACCTTCATGAGAGAGGCATTCGCACAATGGCAACCACCCATTACAGCGAGCTTAAGGTCTACGCGCTTTCCACTCCAGGTGTGGAAAATGCCTGCTGCGAATTTGACGTGGAAACACTTCGCCCCACCTACCGCCTGTTAATCGGTGTTCCGGGAAAAAGTAACGCTTTTGCCATTTCCTCAAAACTCGGTCTTCCGGATTACATCATTGAGAAGGCAAAGGAACAGATAAGCGAGCAGGACGAATCCTTTGAGGATATGCTTTCTTCCCTTGAGCAGAACCGTATTACTCTGGAAAAAGAGCGGGAAGAAGCAGCCCGTTATAAAAAGGAAATTGAGACTTTAAAATCCCTGTTGGAATCCAAGCAGGAAAAACTGGACGAACGGAAAGACCGCATTATCCGCCAGGCAAATGAGGAGGCACACGCCATTTTACGAGAAGCCAAGGAATATGCAGACCAGACAATGAAGTCTTTCCATAAATTCCAGAAAGATCATGTAGACACATCAGCAATGGAACGGGAACGCCAGGCAATCCGCGAACGCATGTCAAAAGCCGAAAAAGGCATGACTCAGAAAAAAGAAGTGAAAAAGCCGAAAAAAGAACTGTCTGCAAAAGATCTTTCTCTTGGAGATTCGGTAAAGGTACTCAGCATGAATCTCACAGGAACCGTAAGCAGCCGCCCCGATTCAAAGGGTTATCTCTTTGTGCAGACAGGAATTATCCGTTCCAAAGTACATATTTCTGACCTTGAGCTGATTGACGAGCCGGTTATCAAAACTGCCTCCATGCAGCGCACAGGAGCAGGAAAAATCCGCATGTCAAAATCTGCCAGCATTTCCACAGAAATCAACCTTCTCGGAAAAACTGTGGACGAGGCGATCGCAGAACTTGACAAATATCTTGACGACGCCTACATTGCACATATGAAGAGTGTGCGCGTTGTTCATGGAAAAGGAACCGGCGCTCTCCGAAAAGGCATCCACAATTATCTGAAACGTCAGAAACACGTGGAATCCTTCCGACTGGGTGAATTTGGTGAGGGAGATGCCGGAGTAACCATCGTGGAGTTTAAAAAATAAGGAGGCATCATTTTCAATGGTCACCAAACAGAAAATCCTCATCGTTGATGATGATAACAATATCGCAGAGCTGATCGCCCTGTACCTTACAAAGGAATGCTTTGAAACGCGGATTGTGAATGACGGGGAACAGGCATTAAAAGAAGTGGAAACATTCCATCCGAACCTGATCCTTCTGGATCTTATGCTTCCCGGCATGGACGGATACCAGGTATGCCGGGAAATCCGCCATACCTCAGACGTTCCCATTATCATGCTCTCTGCAAAAGCAGAAACCTTTGACAAGGTTCTCGGACTCGAGCTTGGCGCAGACGACTACATTATCAAGCCATTTGACACAAAGGAGCTTGTCGCAAGGGTACGGGCTGTCCTTCGCCGATTCCAGGTAAAGCCGGCTCCTGCACCTTCCAACGAAAAATGTGTCAGCTACCCGGAGCTTACCATCAATCTTACAAATTATTCTGTTACCTACATGGGACGACAGATTGATATGCCCCCAAAAGAACTGGAACTTCTGTATTTTCTTGCCTCTTCTCCAAACCAGGTTTTTACAAGAGAGCAGCTTCTGGACCATATCTGGGGATATGAATATATTGGCGATACAAGAACGGTAGACGTACATATCAAACGTCTCCGTGAAAAAATAAAAGACCACCCCAACTGGGCAATCGCTACAGTATGGGGCATCGGTTATAAATTTGAGGTAAAATCCTGATGACACGCTCTGTTTTCACAAAAGTTTTTATGTACTATATCGCTCTTGGCTTTGTGTGTTTCTTCCTTATCGTCTCCGGAGGCTCCTATCTTGTGGAACTTCGTCTGGAAGAACACACCGTACAGGAACTACTAAAAGAAGTCGCCCACATTGCAGAACACGAATCCTTTGACCAGGTCGTATCTTCTGAAAATATGGAAGAACTGAAAAGACCCTTAAAAGAAATCGCAGATTTTCAAAATGCCAGCATATGGATCACCGCTGCTGACGGAGAAATCCTTTTCGACACAGCGAACAGAGAAGAACTTCCGGAACCATCTGAAGTTTTAGATACTGCTTCCCGCCTCTCCCAGGAAGGCGCATATGAAATCGGCAGCTTCCATGACTGTTTTTCCGCAAAGCATCTTACGGTTGTTTCCTCTATTATCCGCAGCACAGGTATCAAAGGGTACGTATTCCTTCACTACCCCATGCAGCAAATTTATAATGACAGAAGCACTTTCCAGGAAGTTCTTGTTTTTATGTTCCTCCTTTTATACGGGGCAGCCATGCTTCTAATCCTTTTGTACCGCTCTCGTATTCACAAGCCGCTTCAGCAGATTGTAAACGGAGCTTCCGAGTTTGGAAATGGAAATCTTTCTTATAAGATTCCCATAAAAACAGACGATGAAATGGGATACCTGGCAAATTCTCTGAATTATATGGCGGACAAATTAAATCGGAACGGAGAATATCAGAGACGTTTTATTTCCAACGTCTCCCACGATTTCCGCTCTCCCCTTACTTCTATCAAAGGATATGTGCAGGCAATGCTGGACGGAACGATTCCGCCTGAGCTTCAGGAGAAATATTTAAAAATTATCGCCTATGAATCTGAACGGCTTGAAAAACTCACGCGAAGCCTTCTCGCCTTAAACGATCTGGACATCAAAAAACGGCTGATGCACGTGCACCGCTTTGACATCAATGAAACCCTCCGCACAACAGCCGCAACCTTTGAAGGAAGTTGTGCAAAGCGCAACATTCAGCTTGTTCTTTATCTTACAGGAAAAGAACTTTTTGTGCGTGCAGATATGGAACAGATCCAGCAGGTTATTTATAATCTTCTTGACAATGCTTTAAAATTCAGTAATAACAACTCTTCTATTATACTGGAAACTACGGAAAAAAACGGAAAAGTCTTTGTCTCTGTCAAAGATCACGGCTCCGGGATCCCCAAAGAAAAGATTTCCAAAATATGGGAGCGCTTTTACAAGCTAGATACATCGAGAGGAAAAGACCGGCTTGGAACAGGTCTCGGTCTCTCCATTGTAAAAGAAATCATAAACGCCCACGGCCAGAACATCAATGTGATCAGCACCGAGGGCGTTGGAACAGAATTTATATTTACGCTGGAAAAAGCAAAATAATTTAATTTTCAAATGGGCCCCGCAGCATACGGTCCTCTTTTACCAGATAGATTCCTCTTGGTGTAATACGGATTTCCGGAATTACTGGAAGCGCCATAAAGGACAGGGTAATAAACGGGTCGAAGCCTGCGGGGATTCCCATTTCATGGGCTTTTGGAATCATATCTTTAAGCGCTTCATTTACCTTCTCATATCCCGCATCACTCATAAGTCCCATGACAGGAAGCGGAAGCGTTCTGTAGACCTTTCCATTTTCCACCAATGTGTATCCTCCCTGTGTACGCACCAGTTCCTGCACTGCAAGAAGCATATCCCTGTCGTTATCCCCTATCACGATCATATTGTGGGAATCATGGGATACACTGGAAGCAATCGCTCCTCCTGAAAGATGGAAACCTTTTATAATTCCCACTCCGATTTTTCCTGTGTTTTTATGGCGTTCCAGAACTGCAATCTTCTGATATGCCGAATCTGAAACAAAAATTTTCTCCCCGTTTTCTTCTTTCCACGGAACTTCTTCATAGGAATCCTTTGTTGTGATCTGTCCTTCCTCCATTACGATCACATGCGCCTTTTCTCCTGTATGAAGAAGGCGGAAATCACGCTCCTGCACTCTTGCCAGATGCACCGTATTTTTCAGGACAGGCGGACATGGCTTGATCTCCGGCTTTTCGTCCGGTATAATTCTTTCTCCTTTATAATAAACGTCCACTACGTTTAAATCTTCCTCATTATCCAGCACAACAAAATCAGCCTGATACCCAGGAGCAATGGCTCCGATATTTTTCAGTCCGTAGCATCTTGCCGCCTGAATGGTTGCCATTTTAAGGGCAGCGGAAAGAGACAAACCGAGACTCACCGCTCTTTTTACATTATAATTAATATGTCCGTCTTTTCTGATCTCTTCTATGTGCTTATCATCTGTACAGAAACAAAAGCTTTCTGTATCTGTATGATGCTCCACAATCCCTTTTACGATCGCGTCCAGATTTCTTGCGGCGCTTCCCTCACGAATCAGTACCTGCATTCCGTTTCTGCACTCTTCCATCGCGTATTTATACGTCACGCATTCATGGTCTGTGGAAATTCCTGCAAGAGCATACGCAGATAAATCCCCCTTTGAGAGAAACGGCGCATGACCGTCCCGCACACGATTCTGGAAAAGACTCAGTTTTTCATACATAGATACACTTCCCTCTATCACAGACGGCGCGTCCATCACTTCCCCCAAACCCAGAATCCTTGGATTCTCAAGATAGTTTTTCATTTTTCCCGCTGTCAGCGTACAGCCGTTGTCATCTACATGAGTTGCCGGAACACAGGAAGGCATCATAACAAATACATTTGCCGGAACATTTTCCGTCTGATCCAGAATATAATCGATTCCGTCTGTACCGGAAACATTTGCAGACTCATGGGGATCTACGATAAAAGTCGTTGTTCCGCACTGAGCAGCCTGACGGATCAGCTCTCCCGGAGTAACAAGAGTCGATTCCAGATGAAGATGACTGTCCACAAATCCGGGCACAAGAAGTTTTCCATCCATTTCAATTTCCTTCTCCCCCTGATACGTTCCAATCCCCAGTACAATGCCATCCGCTACCGCTACATCTCCATCTATAAATTCACCTGTATGTGCCAGGAAAACGCGGGCATTTTTAAAAACAATCTCCGCTTTTTCCATGCCTCTTGCCATTTTGGAATGAATACGATATTTCTCAAGTTCCATAATACCCCTCCTTTTTATTTTTCTGATTTTTTAATCAAGTATTTTTTATTTTATATCATATTATCATTCTACCACCCTATTTGCAAGCACAAAATAAGGACATTCCAAAGAATGTCCCCACTTTATTTTTTCACTGTTATTCATAATAACTGTAACGGTTTTTGCCCTTTTCCTTGCTTTTATACAATGCCAGATCTGCCTTTTTTACTGCCTCTCTGTAGCTGAAATTTTCATGTTCTACAAATACGATTCCCACACTGCAGGCAAGAGAAATTTCCTGGATTTTTTCCAGTTCTTCAAACAATCTCTTCATCTTTTCATCCAGATATTTCTTTTCAGAAACATCCTGCACAAAAACAAGAAACTCATCTCCTCCCAGGCGCCCCAGAAATTCTCCTTCTGAAAAAGTCTGCTTTAACGCCTCTGCCAGAAACTTCAGAGCCTCATCTCCTTTTAAATGTCCATATCTGTCATTTATCTGCTTAAAATTATCCAGGTCAAGAATCACAAGCGCTCCTTTTCCGTTTTCCCCTGCTTCCAGCATAAAACGCTCCACTTCATACATAAAAATATTTCTGTTATAGAGCAGAGTAAGCGGATCTCTTTTTGCAGCACTTTCCTGCTCAAGCTCCCTCTTTTTCTGTGCATCTATATCCTCAAGATATAAAAGTGCATACAGATTTTCCGTATAACGGTCGTGAAATACATGAATAACCAGTTCCATCCAGCATATCTGCCCTTTTACGTATCTGCGAAAACACAGCTTTCTGGTATGCACACCTTCTCTGTACATCTTTTTCATATATGAAAGATTAAGGCACTCTCTGTATGCAGCTTCGTCCTCCGGAAAGGCAACTTCATGGACTCTCTCATCGATTTTTTTATCAATCTGCTTCCTGTTTTCCGTACGAATCTTCTTGTACTCTTTCCACAAACCTCCTGCTTCTACAATGTTTCTGCCTTCCACATCAATTTCCGCATAAGCGACTGTCTCCGAAATTAAGGCTTCATAAAAATCTTTTTTCTGCATATATTTCAGCTCCATTGCCCGCTCCTGCTCTGCCGGCTCGATCAAAACTGCCATTGTATTGGCATCTTTTCCCATCTTACCCAGGCGTCCTGTCTTCAGCCTGAACCAGTCGTACCTTCCTTTCTTGGTGAGGAGTAATATTTCCACACCTGTCAAATCTACCGTCGTCTCTCTGTTTTCAAAAATACTGCGGAATTTTTCTGCAAAATGAGGATGCACAATCTTTCTGTCAATCCAGCATCTGGGGAATCCCTTTTCTCTGATCTCTTCTCCGTCTAACATTTTTCTCTTTGTATGAAAATAAATCGTATGTTTTTTCTCATTATATTCAAACCGTTCATTTTGCAGTCCTCCAGGCAGAAAATCAGGACGCTCCACGCCACTTACATTTCTGTGGTATCCCTCAAGACAGATCATGCCATTTTTATCTTTTATCCGAACAGAGGTACATCTTGCAGTTATTTCTCCTCTTTCCGGATGATTCCACGTATATTCCACCTGAACAATTTTTCCTGTTTCTATTGCATTCCGCACACCAAGATCTACGTAGTTATAATATCCTTCGCTGATTCTTCCATGCCAGTATTCATAACATTCATTTGGAGGCAGCATTTCCTTCAGTCCCATGATCCGTCTCATAACCTGGTCTACATACATTTCACAGTAACCCGTTTCCGGATCGATCCGTATTTCCCACAGTCCTAGATTCGTATTTTCCAGAACCTCGCAGTGATTACACTGAAACGCAGCCGTTTTTTCCCTCTTCCTTTCTGTTTCCCGGATTCTTAACTCCTCTTCTTTTTTCACACGGCTTTTATATACTTCTGATTCTTTTTCCATATAAAGCTGTTCCAGTACTTCTCTCTTACATGGTCTTTCAAAAAGAAAGCCCTGCAGTATGTCCGGTTTCAATTCCCGAAGTGTAAAAAGTTCATTTTCCTTTTCCACACCTTCACAGCACACTGCGATCTGCGCACTGTGGGCAATTTTAATGATATTGCTTAAAATACGGTAATCATACGTGTTTTCCTGCACATCTTTTATAAAACAGCGGTCTACCTTGATTTCATCAATGTCTATACTTTTCAGATACCCCAGACTGGAATATCCTGTTCCAAAATCATCTATGGCGATTCGGATCCCATATCTTTTCCACTCATAAAATATTTTATTAAAATAATCATAATCCTGAAGCTGAATGCTTTCTGTTACTTCCAGCGTAAGCGCCTCACCCGGAAGTCCGGTTTCTTTTAAAATATCAAGTACTGTATCTGTAATTTCTCTTTCCTGCAGCTGTACATAAGAAATATTGACACTGATGCCAAAATCCGGAATCTTCTTCCTCCACTTCACACACTGCTCTGCTGCTGTTTTTAATACCCAGTTTCCAGCCTCCCATATCAGTCCGCTCTGTTCCAGAAGAGGAATAAACTGCCCCGGCCCTATTTCTCCCCATCTGGGCGAGTGGTATCGAAGAAGGGCTTCTGCTCCGTAAAGCCTGAAATCCTCTCCATTTATCAATGGCTGATAACAGAGATAAAATCCCTCACACCCTTTTTGAACAGCTTCCTTTATTTCGTCAATAAACTGGATTTTATTCAGATTTTTCTGATAATCTTCAGAAGAGAAAAACACAAGCTTATTTTTCCCCTCCCTTTTTGCTCTGTCAAGCGCGTCCTCTGCATAAAGATAAATCGTTCCACCATCCATATCCGCCCTGTGCCTGTAAAAAGCCGCACCTGCTGAGACAGTACATTTTCCTTTAAGACAGCTTCTGACTTTTTCATAAAATTCCACAATGCTTTTTTCCTCACATTCCGGAAAAACTACAGTAAAGCAGTCCCCGGAAAGACGATATAACTTCCACCCGGACTCTGCCTGCTCTTCCAAAACATTTGCTGTAATTTTCAGAATATAATTGCCAAAGGTTCTGCCGTTTTTTATGTTCATAGGCTTCAGATTATCAAGTCCCAGAATCATCAGATACCCGTCGCTTTCCTTCAGATATTTTCCCATATCCTCTGTAAACTTATCATAATTCCAAAGCCCTGTCAGCTTATCTACCTTACGACGCATTGCCAGTTCCGAAATACTTCCTGTCAGAATTT
Source organism: uncultured Blautia sp. (assembly GCA_900540785.1). Lineage (GTDB taxonomy): Bacteria > Bacillota > Clostridia > Lachnospirales > Lachnospiraceae > Blautia_A. The sequence goes on along the minus strand of UQHF01000023.1, from coordinate 44,841 downwards.
GTGCGTTTCCCTCTTTATTTTTCTGCACGGTTCCTTTGCAGCAGATCCACACTTTATTTCCTTCCCTGTCTGTGAGACGGTACTCTAAATTGTGACTTTCGCTTACGCCGTCTTCTATTTCCTTCAAGCTTTTCTGAAGCAGTCGCAAATCTTTATCATATACAATACTTTCCCATATGCTCAGGGGAAAACCTTCTGTTCCTTTATCCGGCAATCCATATTTTCTGCATATTTTACCGGTAAAATATGCCTGCTTATTTATTATATCGTAAATATACAGATAATCTTCTGTTGTCTCATCAAGAACCTGCATTGTCTGTATATATATATTTATGGTTTCTCTAACATTCATATTTTCCTTTTTCATACCTTTTATCGCTAACTTTCAAACTGCTCTGTACATACTTCCATATTCCCCGCTACCCTCTCCATAAACCTTCCTACTGTCTCCCTCACTTCTTCTACATCAAGAATACAGTCTTTCATTTTCTGTTTATACGGACGTCTTTCAATTCCCAGTACGTGATTTTTATAAGAAGTATCCATAAACCATTTTTCCAGACACGGGAGAAAATCCGGAGTTTCCAGTCTGCTCCCGTAAACACCGATCAGGAAAATCTTCCCCAGTATATCATCATAAATCTCCTGATTTTCCATAAAAAAATCCTGGCACCGTTCGTTAAAACTAAAGTATAAAGAAGAGGGATTTCCACTATACATTGGTACGATCATAACAATCCTGTCGTATTTTAAAAAGCTTTCATATAATGCATAAACATCATCTTCCCTGTATTTACATTTTCCCTGCATACACTCATATTCACAGTCACTGCATCTGTGTGTATTCAGATTTTTGTAATGGACAACCATGTCCTCACTCTTTTTTATAAACTCTGCAATCGCCCCACAGTTTCCTTTTTCTCTTGCCGAAAAATTAATAATTAAATTCATCTCTTCCTCCCCCGCAAATCAAGCAAGTCAAATAAGCCTGCTTCGAACTCTCTTAATTACTTAATTCTTGTGAAAAAAATGGAAGCAGTTGCCTACTTCCAGTCAAAATTTCGAAGATGTCCTTCCAGATTCATATGATCAAAATGGTTCTGCCGAAGGGCTTCGTAAAGCACAATCGCTACTGAATTACTTAAATTAAGAGAACGTATCTCTCCAATCATGGGAATCCTCACACAGGTTTCCTGATTCTTTACGAGAATATCTTCCGGAATCCCGGCGCTCTCCTTTCCAAACATAATATAGCAGTCCTCTTCATAAGAAACTTCTGTATATACATTTGGAGCTTTTGTTGTTGCATAATAAATTTTCGCTCCCGGATTTCTTGCCAGAAAATCCTCATAATCTACATATGTAGTCACATCTAAATCTTTCCAGTAATCCATTCCTGCCCGTTTGATCGCTTTTTCACTTAAACTGAAGCCAAGTGGTTCGATCAGATGAAGTCTCGTCCCTGTTGCCACGCAGGTTCTCCCGATATTTCCTGTATTTGCCGGAATTTCCGGCTCATGAAGCACAATATTTAATCTTGCCATGTAATTACTACTCCTTTTAATTCGTCCTTTGACGGACGCTCCAGATAACGGAAATTTTCTCCGCTGTACAGCTTTCTTGCAATTCCTTTTTCTGCCTGTCCGATAACTGCTGCCATAAAGCCCAGTTTTTCCAGCTTAAAAACAAGTTCTTCCCCTGATGGAGTTCCGATTAAAATTGATCCCTTTCCATACAAACGATAGGGATTTACAGAAAAAATCTCGGAAATCTCTATTGTTTCCTGACGCATGGGAACTTTTCGTAAATCCACAGAAAGCCCCACCTCAGAAGCCTCCGCCATTTTCCAGAGCGCCGCAAAAAAACCGCCCTCTCCTATTTCATAGAGGCTGTGCGCGCCAAGCTCCAGTCCCAGATTCCAGGGAGAAATACCCTCTTTTTTTATGTCTGCCCGCCAGGCTTTATAAAGATTTTTTCCGTCCGCCAGAAAGCCTTTTGAAAAATATTTTGTGAGCTCCTGTTCTTTTTCCTTTGCTATCACTGACGTCCCCTTCAGTCCTGCTGGTCCCACTACCACGATTTCATCGCCGGGAAGCAGTCTTCCTGTTACTTCCGCCTGAAGAGCTTCCATTGCCGCTTTTCCAAGTCTCATAACTTCCTGCCTTACAAAATCAGAGAAAGTACAGTTGGAACAACCATTGCCAGTACAAGGATCACTGCAATCACTGCAGTAACTACTTTTCTTTTCTTCGGATCAAACATACCCATATTCTTTCACCTCTTCATTGATTCTCTTTGTTTCTGCGTTATTTGTTAAAGGATTTCTCTTTTCATAATCAAACAGCACAACCTCGCCATTCTGGAACACCTCAATATGTGCCGTCTTTGGAATCTTTTTCTCCCTTCTGTATTCCCACACCATCTTTTCGTATGATTTTTGAGAAGGCGCAAAGGAAGGACGGCTCTTTAAATTTTCCCGGAGATATAAATCAAGAAGCATCGCATCCACGACTTTTTCCCGGAAAATTTCCTGATACCCTTCCAGAAATTCCAGAAGAATTTCGTATCTCTTCATTCTGGAATGAGAAATACTGTGATACCCTTTTTCTTCATAAAATTTTCCAAGCTCCTCATACAAAGAAAAAGCATCTTCAAAAAAGCTTTCTATATAATTCAGTGTATTTTGGAACTGTCCACTATTATAATACACTTCCACCATACTTTCCACTGTTTTCAGCTTTAAAATCTCACCATAGGAAAGCCATTTTGTTGAAAGCACCTCATACGGCTCTTTCTCTTTGTGGACAATCCCGTACTCCTCTGCCATTTCCTTCATAAGAGAGCCTTTTAAAACTTTCAAAAACCCAAGCTGAAGCTGCTCCGGTTTCAGGGCATATACCTGATTAAAGGAATTTCGGAAACTGTCGTAATTCTCATATGGCAGCCCTGCTATCAGGTCAAGGTGCTGATGGATATTTCCAAAACTGTGTATTTTGTTTACAATTTCCGAAAGTCTCTCAAAATCCATTGTTCTTCTGATCGCCTTTATCGTATCCTGGTTCGTAGACTGTACTCCAATTTCCAGCTGAATCAGCCCGGGACGCATCTTTTCCATAAGAGACAGCTCCTCTTCTTTTAAAAGGTCCGCTGAAATCTCAAAATGAAAATTTGTCATGCCATTGTCATGCTCCAGAATATATTTCCAGATTTCCATTGCATGGCTGTGCTTACAGTTAAATGTCCTGTCCACAAATTTTACCTGGGGTACTTTTCTGTCAATAAAAAACTGAAGCTCTTTTTTTACAAGGTCGAGATTTCGGAAGCGAAGCTTCTTATCCACAGAAGAAAGACAGTAACTGCAGGAAAATGGACAGCCTCTGCTGCTTTCGTAATACACGATTTTATTTCGGAAATCCTCCATATTTTCATAGGCAAAGGGTACTTTGCTTAAATCCATAATCTCCCGCCAGCCATTGTGACGGATTTTTTCCCCGGAATAAAAAGCAATGCCCGAAATTTCTTCCAGACTTCCTTTGTTTTCCACGTAAAATCTGCACAGCTCCCGGAAAGTCTCTTCTCCTTCGCCCACCATAACGCCGAAAAATCCCGGATTCTTTTTCAAAAAATCTTCCGCATCAAAGGAAACCTCCGGTCCCCCTGCCCAGAATACAGAATCCGGCAGGATTTTTTTCAGATCCTCCGCAATCTCTTTTACAAAAGAAATGTTCCAGATATAGCAGGAAAAGCATATAATATCCGGCTTTTCCAGATAAATATCCCGAAGAATCTCGTCTTTTTGCTGATTTATGGTATATTCTTTCAGAATTATATTTTCTCTGTATTCTTCTGCGTACGCCCTGAGATTGTACACAGCAAGATTTGAGTGAATGTATTTTGCATTACACGCTGCAAGTAAAATTTTCATAAAGAAACTCCTGTTTTCTGTTGTGTTGATTTGATTCAGTCTATTTTAATATCTTTCTTATATTTTCCGCTTTTGGAATCATAATGTCAATATCCGCTTCTGGATTTTTTCCGCATACACAGTAAGCATATCTATCAGATTCTCTTTCGATTCCATATAATCTTCCAAAATAATATTTTCCGGAACTCCCAGACGTTTTAAAAGCAATGCAGATACAACCCCTGTTCTGTCTTTTCCTGCCGTACAAAAATACATCACATTTGATACCGCATTCAATATGCTATCCAGGATAATTTCCATTTGCTCATCTATCATACCCTGATAACTTTCATAAAGCTGTTCCCGGGATTTCGGAATCTTTTCTCCACCTGTTACCGGCAGATGGTAATAAGTAAATTCTTCCATTTTCTGCAACGGACATGGTTTACGCTCTAATTCCTGTTCAGAACGCAAATCTACAAGAGTAGTTATGTTATTATCCAGCAGCCACTGAATTTCTTCCCTTGTTAAATTAAGCGGAGCATCACTTCTTATATATCGCATACCATCTCCAGGAAGTGCACGTGTATTTAATGTTGAACTGAATAATGACCCCATTTGTATCTGCTCCTTTCCAAATGTATAATCGAAAAAATTAACGTCTCTCCTACAAAATTTTCATCATAAACGCCGCATCTGCATATCTTCCATCAGAATATTTCACACTGTTGGGGAACGTTCCGTATTTCTTAAATCCCATTTTTTCATACAGAGCAATGGCATTTGCATTATCTGATACAACTTCCAGTTCTGCCTGCTCATATCCCATTTTCTTTGCTTCCTGAAGTGCTGTCTCCATCATCATTTTTCCGATTCCTGCACCGCAGTATTCCTGATACAATGCTACGGCAATTTCACATCTGTGGGCATATCTTTTAAAGCTTCCCATGCTCATAACAGAACAGTTTCCCACCTGTTTTCCGTCTATTTCTCCAATCAGAAGAAGTTCTCCCGGTTCTTCCATTTTGCTTCTGATAAATGCCTCTTCCTGCTCCAGAGTCAGTTTAATTTCGTCTGGCTCCCGGATAAGAAACGGAGTCTCACCTGATGTTACTTTTAAATAGCGAAGCAGCGCTTCTGCGTCTGAAACATCTGCGCTTCGCAAAGTGACTGTGCGGTTTTGTTTATCTTTTCTTTGTATTGGTTTCAGTATCATAAGCATTATCCCCTTTTCTCTATCTGAAAATATAATTATTTCACATATCATAAAACTTCTCTTCCAGTTCTGCAAGCGCTTTTCCACTCCTGCTTACACTTTTATTTCATATCCCAATTCATGCAATACAAATCCATCATCAAATACTTCCTTGTAAATTCCCTTCGCCTTTAAAAAGTTATTTTTTCATAAAGGCGAATAGCAGGCGTATTTATATCCACTACAAACAGTCTTAAATATTCAGCGCATTATGTTCTTGCTATTTCTCTTGCCTTAGCAAGCATCAGACTTCCTGTTCCCTTTTTCGCATACTTAATATTTACGCCCAAGCGGTCAATATACATAGCTTTTGCGTATTTGTCCTTCCACGCAACTGCATTTTCTCCCGGATTTGTATCAGATAAAGCAAACGCAGATATGATTTCACCATTCTTTTTCAGCAGGTAAAGCCGCTTATTTTTTATATCGTCCTCCAAAAACTCACAGGGATAAAAATCGTCCCAGATCTGAATGCCATTTTCATTCATGTTTTTGATAATCTCTTTATATATGCTTTTTAACTGTTCCAAATCCTGCATAACAGCTAATGTAAATTCCATTTTATCACCTTCATCACTTTGGTTTTGAAAAGGTAAAACCTGGGGACTAATGCCCCTTATGCTTTTCTCTTTTCTTTTGCTGTTTCAGATTAAACATTCGCAATTTCTCAGCCGCTTTTCTTTCCCGAACTTTCACTTTACACTCCTGCTTGTTCTGTTTCTGCTGCAATTTTAATGCCTGCTGCGCTTTCGTTCCAATCCCCATTTCCTGTGTCTGTTTTTTCACTTCCCGCTGCATTCTTTTTGGATTTCTTCTTGCTTCTTTTACAGCAGTATCGACAGCCGGACTGAATTTCAAACTGAAATAGTATTTTTGAATATACGCCTGTACCTCATAATCTTTTGGTTCTGAGCCAAAAGTTACTTTAGCCACAGATAATTTACCATCTTCGATATGCTCAAATACGCCTACCCAGAATGGTTCTTCAAAAAATACTGTTAGTTTTTCACTTACTTTGTCCATAATTTTCCCTCCTAGATAATTGATGAACAAAGAACGGACAACCCGGAGGGGCAGGTTACTTACCCTATTTAACAATAGGACGGCTGGGCTACCTACCAGCTCTAGTATATTTTTCAATATACATTGCGTTTTTATCTTTGTATTTATAATCAAGCCATATGGCATGATTCACTTTTAACCTCGTAACTTAGCATTTACCGAGCTCTTACGAGCAAGGAATACTTCTTAAGCGAAAATTCAGATAGGTCAAAAAAATGGTGTACTCAAAAAGCTGGAAGTTATACTAATGAAAGTTCAATCTCATCAAACTCCTTTGTGATTGCGTGAATTCTACCTGTTTTTTGAAATCCCATCTTGTGATACAACCGTTTTGCATTGGTATTGTTTTCGAGTATCCATAGAGTGGGGATACCAGTACATTTCTCAATAGCAAATTGCAGTAACTTTGTACCATAACCCATTTTCTGTTTATCCGGTAAAATATAAAGATCTTCAATTAGGCATTCTTTGACTGAAACAACGCCAACTGGCACATCTTCAACCAACATATAAAACTCGCTTCCGCAGTTCACCTTATTTCGCATATATTCCTGCTGTCTTTCAGGTGTGTGTATCTCGACAAAATCTGGCGTGCAGAAAGAACGATGTGACTCTTTCCATGAGATTGAATGTATCATTGCAGCTTGTAATAAGTTCATTCTGTCCACTGTAATAATCATGTTTTCCTCCAACTATCCTGAATTTAATTTCCTATGTATGCCGAATGAAAAATAACTTCCTTCCCTTTGCTTTTTGCAAACGCGATTTCCTTAGACACCTGATTTCCAATGTATCCTTGAATATCCACAACATAAATCGCATCAGAAAGCTCTATTTTGCTATAATGCGTCTGTTCAAGAGCAACCTGTTCCATAGGTGTAATATCCAAATTATCTACATTAAAATTTTTTATAAATCATCTTTTTCCGCTCAAAAAACAAAATTCTTCTTTAAAATTTTTTATAAATCGTCTTTCCCTGCCCCAAAAACAAAATCCTTCTTTAAAATTTTTTATAAATCGTCTTTTCCTGCCCAAAAAACAAAATCCTTCTTTAAAATTTTTTATAAATCGCCTTTTCACGCCTAAAAAACAAAATTCAAGTAAAACTTTATCTTCATCAGATGCAGCTATATGGATCTACCCCTTCATTACTTTTCCCCATTATACCATACGCCTGTCTTACAGTCACTTTTTTCTGCAAAATCAACTTCCCGTCTTCTCCTGTCAAATGAATTTTCCAGTGACAGAACATACTGCAAATGTTATACTGTTAGAAACGACAATTCTTTATTTTCCGGGGATATAATTCCCATTATAAGAGGTGCTGTCATGAAACTGTCTGACGTATCGCATGGACCTGACTGGATATTCTGGGTTATATTTTTAATTCTTGTAGCCATGTCCATAACCTTACTTTCCGGTCATGGAAGCTGGCTGATTGCAGGATATAATACTGCATCCAAAGAAAAAAAAGCAAAATACAATGAAAAAAAGCTGTGCCGGGTAATGGGAATCGGAATGGCAATCATTACATTTCTCCTCCTGATCGCAGAATTGTTTGAGGAAGTGTTGCCCTCCAATTTCACTGTTGTTATGATTATAATCATTATTACCGATGTTGCGGCGATAGAGATTGCGTCAAATACCATTTGTCGAAAATAATAGAAAGGAACTCAGACATGAAAATCAGAAATTATAAGCCATCTGACTGTAAAGAAATGGCAGAACTGTTTTACCATACCGTTCATACGGTAAACGCAAAAGATTATACAAAAGAGCAACTAAATGTATGGGCAACCGGACAGGTTGATCTGGAAAAATGGAACCAGTCTTTTCTGGAGCATTACAGCGTTATTGCTGTTGAAGATGAACGCATCATAGGTTTTGGCGACATAGATAAAACCGGTTACCTAGACCGATTATATGTCCACGCAGATCACCAGAATCAGGGCGTTGCCACCGCCATCTGCGATGCACTGGAGCAGACTGCACCTGGAAATATTACCACACACGCTTCTATTACAGCGCGTCCTTTTTTTGAAAAAAGAGGGTACAAAGTTATAAAAGAACAGCTTGTCGAACGCCAGGGAATCTTTCTTACAAACTTCGTTATGGAAAAAGAAATGACACCTGATGAAGGGAAAAATTTCTGACAAACGAAATATAATCAAAAGAGGTGAACTCCATGACTACCTTCCTAAAGATCACCAAAAAACTGTACTGGCTCGGATTGCTTGGACTGATCGGGACTTTTTTTCATATTCCGGAGCTGAAATTATTTTATCTGTTTTTTCTTCTGTGTATCATCGATTTTATCCTGTCCTGTATCCTCGTCCTCAAAACAGACAGTGCAAACGATGATGAAAATATACGAAACTTGAAATTTTTATTTCAAAACCTTGGAATGCTCCTTGGCATTCCATATATTTATATCCGCAACCGGTTTCGTCTGCCAAATGTCAAAAACTACAAGCCTCAGGTTTTGTATTCTCTTCCTTTTAAAGGTATCTGGACCGTGGCAAACGGCGGAATCGACAAAAAAACGTCTCACTCATGGAACATTTGTCCGCAGAGATATGCCTACGATTTTTTTATAGAAGAAAATGGTCAGTCTTTTCATGGCGACGGCAAATCTGTTGCCGATTATCTCTGTTACGGCAAGCCAGTTTTATCTCCTGCCGACGGCATTGTTGTTGCACTGAAAAATCAGTTTGAGGACACGCCCATTTCAGATAATCAGGAAGTATCGTGCAGTTCCTCCGATGTACGCGGGAATTATATTGTAATTCAGCATTCCGCACAGGAATACAGCACGATCGCCCATATCAAAAAAGACAGTTTTTGCGTAAAAACCGGAGATAAGGTTTCTCGAGGTCAACTGCTCGCGCGCTGCGGAAACAGCGGAAATACAAGCGAACCTCATATTCATTTTCAGATACAGCAGGGAAAGAGCTTTCTTTTTTCAGCAGGTCTTCCCATCTGGTTCACAAATCTGAAAAACCACACACTTCCTGAAGAAACCGTTCATATCAGCAGAGGCCAGCTTGTAGAAAAAGAATCACAGAACTCTATTTAAGAAGGGAGATACCCTATGGATAAAATTGAATTTCTCGACTATTTTCAAAATTTTTCTTTCTGGAAACATATGTCAGAGGCGGACAAGGAGCTGCTTCTCTCCAACATCCGCACACTTCATTATGAGGAAGGCGCAGCCATTCAGTCCGGAGAGCGGCAATGCCTTGGCACGCTCTTTCTTTTAAAAGGCATTATGCGGGTCTATCTTCTCTCCGCCCAGGGAAAAGAGGCAACACTATACCGACTGCGAGCAGGAGACATCTGCACGCTTTCCGCCTCCTGTATGCTTTCTGCCATTACCTTCGATGTGCAGATTGACGCAGAGACAGACTGTGAGCTTTTACTCCTTCCTGCGCCTGTTTTTTCCAGACTGATGAAAAATAATATTTATCTGGAAAGCTTTATTTACAAACTGACGGCTGAACATTTTTCTGATGTAATTTCCGGTATTGAACGCACCTTTTTCCTCTCTCTCCCACAGAGGATTGCCGCCTTTCTTCTTGATGAATCTGCAGAGACGGGTTCTGACACACTTCCTCTTACAAAAGAAAGCCTTGCCCGCTCCATTGGAAGCGCAAGAGAGGCGGTCAGCCGCGCCTTAAAGCAGATGGCTTCTGAAGGCTGTATTGAAGTTTCCCGGGGAAATATTTCTATCAAAAACAAAAGTCGCCTGTACCAGATGCTGAATCATTCCTGATTTCATCCGGCCAGACGGCTTTCTGGCTTCTTAGAGAAGCTCTTTTAATTTTTCCTTTGGAGTCAGTCCCACAAGGCGGGCTGCCTCTTCTCCGTTTTTAAATACGATCAGAGTCGGAATGCTCATAACCTGATATTTCTGAGCCAGTTCCATTTCCTGATCTACGTCAAGTTTTCCCACTGCATATCCTTCTTCCGCCAGCTCTTCGATGATCGGAGCCTGACGTCTGCACGGTCCGCACCATGTTGCCCAGAAATCTACGAGCACCGGTTTGTCTGATTTTAATACTTCCTGTTCAAAATTTTCTGCTGTAAATACTTTTGCCATAATAATATTCTCCTTTATTCTATCTCTTTTTTTAACGAGCGGACATATTTTCCGGCGGAAATCCCTGCCTGCGCCCCCTCATAAACAGCTTTTGCAATCTGAAGCAGTCCCCCTGTGCAATCTCCTGCCGCAAACAGTCCGGGTACCGTGGTTTCCATTAAAGAATTTACCTGGATATTTCCCTTTTCTGTAAGCCCGGCTCCAATCTGCCTTGCAAGTTCTCCGCTTCCTGCAGTTCCAAGTGCTACAAACACACCTTCTGCCTCTTTGAAAGCTCCGGATTCTGTATCTTCTGCCTCTACCTCTCCTCCAAGCCGTATGCCGGACACTTTTCCGTCTCCCTCGATCGCCTGGATTTTCATGGTATTGACTTCCATAGACGGCTCTCTGGAAAAATCAGGTTCCTGCCCGTCTGTGTAGATTGTGACGGAACCTGCTGTATTGGAAAGTTCCTCCGCCTCATGAAGGGCAAAATCGCTGTTTCCAAGCACTGCCACATCTTTGCCTCTGTAGAAAAAAGCATCGCACACAGCACAGTAGCTTACTCCTCTTCCTTCAAACTCCTTTAATCCCGGAATTTGCGGCGCTTTTCTTTTGCCTCCTGTTGCAAGGATCACACTCCGGCTCTCGAAAATCCCTTCTGTTGTTTTTACTTCAAAGGTATCAAATCCTCCAAGACCCAGAACCTGCGCTTCTACCATCCGGACACCAAGCTCCTTCGCCTGAGAAAGTCCTGTCTCAAAAAGCTCACTTCCGGAAAGAGGAGTGGAAAGTCCGTAATAATTTTCAATTTTTTCCGCCTTCTCCAAAGCTCCTGTCCCGTCATATATAAGAAGAGGATTCATATTTCCTCTGGCAAGATAAAGAGCTGCGGAAATCCCTGCCGGTCCTGCACCGATGATGATCACATTTTCCAGTTTTGCCACCTGCTTTCTTATTTTTCCTTTGCTTTCCTATAATATACCCGGTTATTAAAAAGATTTCTGTGATTAAATCACGTTTCTCTTATTTTTTTCCTGTTCTTTTTCTTTCTCTTCTTTTTTCTCCTTCTGCTCCCTGCCTGTTTTTCTCAGAATTTCCTCCCTTTTTCCCGGAATCCTCTGCTTTTTCCTCCCAAAATATAAATGTTTTTCCTGTTTCACTTATAATACGATTGAAACCGGCCAATCCATTCATTTCGAGAAAAATTTTTTATCTTTTTTTCACGCGTTCAGAGGATATTTTTCTGTCAGCTCTTTTACGATAGAAGATGCCTTTTCTTTGTCTCTCTCTTTTAACATAACAGAGATGGCTTCTGCAATTTTATCCATATCTTCCGTATTCATTCCTCTTGATGTGACAGCCGCTGTTCCAAGACGCACGCCGCTTGTGACAAACGGAGACTGCGGATCATTTGGAATGGCGTTTTTGTTGCAGGTGATATTTACCTCGTCAAGAAGATTTTCCATTTCCTTTCCGGTCACACTCAGACTTCGAAGATCAACCAGCATCAGGTGATTGTCTGTTCCTCCTGATACAATATCTACACCGCGTTTTTTCAGTCCCTCGCAGAGTGCCTTTGCATTTTCCACCACGCGCTTTCCATACTCCTGGAACTCCGGCTCCAGAGCCTCCTTAAAGCACACAGCTTTCGCAGCGATCACGTGCATGAGCGGACCGCCCTGGATTCCAGGGAATACCGCTTTATTAAAATTGAATTTTTTTGCGTTTTCCTCACTGCTTAAAATCAGTCCTCCTCTCGGACCTCTCAGCGTTTTATGTGTGGTTGTCGTTGTCACATCTGCATAGGGAATAGGACTTGGATGCTGTCCAGTTGCCACAAGTCCTGCAATATGCGCCATATCTACCATGAGATATGCGCCCACCTCATCTGCAATCTCCCGGAACTTTTTAAAATCTATGATTCTTGCATACGCGCTTGCTCCTGCTACAATGAGCTTTGGCTTACATTCTTTTGCAATGCGCCTTACTTCCTCATAATCGATCACACCCTCGTCATTCACCCCATAAGACACTGCATGAAAATAATTTCCAGACATATTCGCCGCGCTTCCGTGAGTCAGATGTCCTCCATGATTTAAGTCCATGCCGAGTACCGTATCTCCCGGTTTTAACATAGCATAAAAAACTGCCATATTTGCCTGCGCGCCGGAATGCGGCTGCACATTTGCATACTCGCATCCAAACAGTTTTTTTGCCCGCTCGATGGCAAGGCGCTCCACCTCGTCCACACAGACGCAGCCCCCGTAAAAACGCTTTCCCGGATACCCTTCCGCATATTTATTTGTAAGCGGACTTCCCATTGAAGCCATCACTGCCTTGCTTACCCAGTTTTCAGACGCGATCAGTTCAATATGAGAATTCTGTCTCTCCACTTCCGCCTTAATACAATCTGCAATTTCTTTATCCACCTTTTCAATTTCCTCAAATCCGTACATAGTTCCTGCCTCCTGATTTTATTACGTTGATTATATCGGATTCTCTTACGTATGTCAATGAGAAAAAGACAAATGTCCGCACATAAAATACTTTCGTTGTTTTATCACTTTAATACTGTGATTTTTTCAAATATTTCTTGCAAACAGACTAAAAATATGATAGTATAACTCGTGTGGCAATTTGCCATATATGCCCAGATAGCTCAGTTGGTAGAGCAGAGGACTGAAAATCCTCGTGTCGCTGGTTCGATTCCGGCTCTGGGCACTGCCAGACGGCTATCTCCCACAACACATCGTTGTGGGATTTTTTTATACTCCAACGAAAGGACGTACCAAAATGAACGATTTTAAAATGGAAACAAAATGTCTTCATGCCGGTTATACCCCTGCAAAGGGCGAACCCTGCGCAGTTCCTATCTGCCAGAGCACCACTTTCAAATACGACACAACCGACGAAATGGGACAGCTTTTTGATTTAAAAGCAGAAGGATATTTCTACACACGTCTTCAGAACCCTACAAATGACGCAGTTGCTGCCAAAATCGCAGCTCTGGAAGGCGGAGTTGCAGCTCTTCTTACTTCTTCCGGACAGGCAGCAAACTTCTACGCTGTCTTTAATATCTGCGAAGCAGGGGACCACGTAGTTGCCGCCTCCACTATTTACGGCGGAACCTTCAACCTTCTTGCAGTTACCTTCAAAAAACTCGGCATTGACTGTACTTTTGTAGATACCGATGCAAGCGAAGAAGAGATTGCAAAGGCTTTCCGCCCAAATACAAAAGTTCTTTTTGCAGAAACCATTGCAAACCCGGCTCTTGTTGTTCTTGATATTGAAAAATTCGCACACGCAGCTCACAGCCACGGCGTTCCTCTTATTGTGGACAATACCTTTGCCACACCGGTAAACTGCCGCCCATTCGAGTGGGGCGCTGACATTGTAACCCATTCTACCACAAAATACATGGACGGACATGCCGTTCAGGTAGGCGGAGCTATTGTGGACAGCGGAAACTTTGACTGGGACGCTTACGGTCATAAATACCACGGTCTTACAGAGCCGGACGAATCTTATCACGGCGTTGTATACACAAAACAGTTTGGGAAAAAAGCCTATATCACAAAAGCAACCTCACAGCTTATGCGCGACCTGGGCTCCATTCCTTCTCCAATGAACTGCTTCCTTTTAAATCTCGGTCTGGAAACCCTTCCTCTCCGTGTAGAACGTCACTGCTACAATGCACAGAAGGTTGCAGAATTTTTAAATGCTCACGAAAAAGTAAGCTCTGTAAATTATGCTGGACTTCCGGGTGACAAGTATCACGAGCTTGCAAAAAAATATATGCCAAATGGAACCTGCGGTGTCATCTCTTTTGAGTTAAAAGGCGGAAGAGACGCTGCTGTCCGCTTTATGGACAGTCTGGAGCTTGCAAATATTGCAACGCACGTTGCAGCATCAAAAACTATGGTTCTCCACCCTGCAAGCCATACGCATCGTCAGATGAATGATGCCCAGCTGGCAGAAGCAGGCGTTTCCCCTGGAATGATCCGTCTTTCCATCGGAATTGAAAATGTAGAGGATATTATTGCAGATCTGAAAAAAGCGCTGGAAAACGCATAAAAATAAAGGGGATTTATACGTTCTGAATCCCCTCTGTCTACTAAAATAAACGCTTCGCTTTACACGCCGGATGCAGACTGTCATATGCAGTCTTCCATATACATCCGCCACGCCACAGCGAAGCGTTTTTATATTATTTTACTGTATCAGATACACATCTGTGTAGTACACGCCCTTGCTTTCGCCCTCTTCATGGCTCGCAACGTAAATATCAATACAATTTGTCTTAATTGCACCGCCGCAGTCCTCCGCCACATAAACCTGTCCATTGATCACAACCTGGGAACCATAGGGAATCTGTGATGGGTCTACTGCAATGGTATGATTTGTCGTTGCCGTCACTCCTGTCGAAGTAATTCCATTTGCCCAGGGTCCGCAGCAAATACTACACGGACAGTAATGGGTAATTCGGAACGTTCCGAGAGGCTTCAATGATGCATCTGAGGAAACAGCCACCGGCGTTCCTATCTGTACACCATTTACAAAGCCTTCCACTCCGCCAGCAGAAGCAACACCGTCTACTGCCTCTGCAAAAATACCGCTTCCTTCACTTTTTGAGATTACGCCAGCGGAAGCATCGGCAACCTGTACCTCTGCTTTATTATCGGCTCCCGTCTGCTCCTCTTCCGTATTTCCCTCCTGTTGTTTCTTTTCCTGCTGCTTCTTATCATCTTCCACCGCATTTACAATCTTATCGGAAGCGCCCTTATCTTCCTGCCCGTCCAGAACATTCGTGGGAATATATCCGTTCTTTTCGTTGCCTTTCTCGTCAAGATACACAATTCTGCTCCATGTATCGTCGATTTTTGCAGTCCTCCGGACTTCGTCCATTTCGAGGAGTTCTCCCACTACCTGTCCGTCTTTTTTCCCCGGAAAATCCAGAATGTCGCAGTCTTTTGCTGCCGTTACCTCTTCATCCATTTCTATTACGCTTGTTTCTTCACTTAACGCCGTATTCGGAATATAGCCAAAAATCTTCCTGCCATTTTCATCTTCACAGTACGCTTTACTCCAGCCGTTGTCACATACCGCCACTCTGGAGACTTCGGCTCCAAGAAGAACCGTTCCAAGTGCTTTTCCCTTTTCACCCGGCATACTTCTCACAATCGTTTCTTTTACGGTAACATACGCTTTATCTTCTTTTGCAAGTACCTGGACTTCCTTTCCTTCCCCGTCCTCTACCAGAAAACTTTTTTCTGTTTTCTGCTCTTTTTTATAGGAAGCTTCTGCCTCACTGTAACCCGGTACTCCGGCAAACACAGGAACCGTAAAGAGAAACGAAGCGCAGATGCACATTGCTGTCACTGATTTTTTCATAAATAAAATCCTCCTGTCACTCTCTGCCTGTGACTGTATCATAGCACACCCCTGTTTCTTTTTCAATTTTCCCCTGTAGATTTAGAGTTTTTTAAGAATTATGAACCATAAAAAACTTCACAAACACCAGATTTCACGTTACAATAAACCTATGAGTACAAAAGATATTTCCAATAAAGAACGAAGAAATAAACAGAGACAAAAGGAACGGGAGCAGCAGGTGATCCGCCAGAAAATGTTTCTCGGCGCTGCCTCCCTTATCCTTGTGTTTCTTATATGGAAGCTTTTCTTTACAAATCCCGGAGATGTTGGCTTACAATCCATTAATTCTGCCTGTGAAGCCTACAGAAGCCAGGTAGAGGAAGTGGCTGCTGATTACGGCATGACAGATTATGTTGATCTGATCCTTGCTCTTATGATGCAGGAAAGTTCCGGACAGGGCGCCGATGTTATGCAGTCCTCAGAAGGCGCTTTCAACACCTTATATCCGCAGGTTCCCGGAGGAATTACCGATGTTGCTTACTCGATCCAGTGCGGCATACAGGAATTGAAATATTCTATGGATAAAGCCGGGGTTCAAAGCCCTACCGATTTTAAACGTATCCGCCTTGCGCTGCAGGGGTATAATTTTGGAGCAGATTCTTATTTTTCTTATCTTGAGGATCATAACATTACCTCCTGGAGTTTTGAATCGGCAAAAGAATTTGCACGGATTGCAAGCGGCAATACGAAAAGGAATGAGGAAGACCCGCTTCACGATCCTGCCGGTCCGTGGGATTATGGGGATCAGCGATACCCGGAACATGTGCTGCGCTACTATCACCCGGAGGAATCCTGAGTGTTGTCTCTATTGTGTGAAAAATTCGGAAAAAATATTATTTGACATTTTTTTCAAAAAGTATTTGACATTTCCAGATTTATATAGTAAAATAAATCTTGTCCTTGAGAGACAAAAACAGGATATGCGATAGTGGCGTAGTTGGTAACGCGCGACCTTGCCAAGGTCGAGACCGCGGGTTCGAGCCCCGTCTATCGCTCTCAAAAAGACTTTCCATTATCGGAAAGTCTTTTTTGTTTTCTCTTCTTTCCCCATCAGATATAAATATCCGTCCTCCAAAGTTGCCTCCTCCTGTTTCGCCGTTCCTTCCAGCCGCTCCTCACTTATGACTCTCACCCGGATTCCTCTGTCTGTATACTGTTTGGAAGAAATATGATATTTTTTCTCCAACTCCCGGATCTCCTGTTCATTTTCTACCTGACAGCTCCACACATGACCGCTCGCCTCTTCCACCAGCTGTCTCATACTTCCTGAATAAAGAAACTCTCCCTTTTTCATCACAGCCAGGCTGCTGCAGGTTGCCGCCAGATCCTCTACTACATGAGTGGAAAAAAGCACCGTTCTGTTTTCAGAAAAATCCACAAGAAGATTTCGGATACGGATGCGTTCCTCCGGGTCAAGCCCGGTAGTTGGCTCATCTACAATGAGAAACTCCGGTTCATTAAGAAGCGCCTGCACCAATCCAACCCGTCTTTTCATACCCCCTGATAACTGTTTCATTTTCTTTTTTCTGTGCTCTATAAGACTGGTTTTTTCCAAATAATATTCTATTCTTTTTTTGCATTCCGCTTTCGGGACACCTGCCAGATCCCCCATATATTCCAGACATTCCTGTACAGTCAAATTGGGATAAAGCTCAATTTCCTGCGGCAGATAGCCTATCTTCTTTTGTATTTTCCCGTAATTTCCTTCACAGTAAAGCATTCCATCAAGAGAAACACTTCCCTCTGTGGGCTTTAAAGTTGTTGTAAGAACACGCATCAGCGTTGTTTTTCCTGCTCCGTTTTCTCCAAGAAGTCCATACACACCTCTGGGAATTTCCAGATCTGCGTGACGGATTGCGGTCACTCCATTTTTAAATGTTACTGTGAGATTTTTTACTTTAACGCTCATATCATTACCCTCTCTTCTTTATCACACACTTTAAAACTATTGCCATAAAAATCGTACAGAAAAGCCACAAAATTTTCCCCAATATCCAGCTCAACTCTCCCATATCCCCTATCTCTCGAAAAGTATAGGAAAAAGGATTCCAGATTCCCATTATCCTGTCTCCATATGTGGAATTTACAGCAATCCATAATACAAGAGAAATACCGGCTCCCGCCCACATATTTCGAAAAATACATGCAATCACATTTGAGAGCATTCCCCATAACATAATGGTTCCTGCCATAGCCGGAAGGTACATAAGAAAAAGAAGGATTTCTTTTCCCCGATTTCCCTGCCAGTAGGGAATCGGTCTCTGAAAAAGATATATGAAACTATAGCCGAAAATCCCCAGAAGAAAAAGATATGCTTCCTGTACCGCCATTCTCCTCCATATAAATCCCATTCTGTTTTTCAGCGGATACAATCGCTCTGTTTCCCATCGTCCTGAGGCAATCTCCTGTGCGTAAGTATCGGCACAGAATACAGCCGCAAGAATCCCCATCTGCGGTTCCAAGGTTCCTCCTATCTCATTTGTAAATGCAACACCGCGGATTATACTTAAAACAACTGTAAAAAACACAGAATATGTAAGCTTATATATAGGAAGGGAAATTTTTGCTTCTGTAAAAAATATGCTTCTCTCCTTCATTATAACCTCCTCCTTCTCCACAGCCACACAGAAAGCATAAGCATAAGCGCAGACGCCAATATGAGAAAACACTGATTAACCCCTGTAATATCCGGCGCTTTTACATCAAAGAAATCCCCAGGGAAACGCACCATGATCGCAAGCGGTCTTCCGTAATACCCAAACTCTCCTGCATCGTTAAAACTTCCCATATTAGAGTAAATCATATACAGAATGAGAAGCGGTACTCCCGGAAGCGGATTTTTAAAGAGCAGTGAAATAAACGTATATACACTTACCACCATAACCATATTCGGAAGAATATATTTTCCTGTTGCTATGAGAAAGTCTGTCAGGCGAATTTCAAATCCGCTGTTCCCGCTATCCACATATAACATTCCCCAGAACACAAGATTTAAGATTCCCAGAACCACGCAGCAGACAAGAAATCCTCCTGCTGCTTTCCCAAGAATGTACTTCCAGGGAGAAATTGGTTTTGTATGAAGAAGTTCATACGTAGTTTTTCCTGTATCCTGCCAGAACAGAAACGCAAGCATGACCGCAGAAAAAAATCCCATATAAAGTCCTGCAAAATCCGCAAATTTCAGTGAAAAATAAGAAGAAAATGTTCTGTCCTTCAACTTTTTATCCAGATACCCATTGATTTCCTCTTTTGTTCCAAGATGAGTATTTGTATCTTCATACGAATAATACGCATTATAATATTGATACTCCTCTTCCAGATACAGACACGCATTCTCTATATCCATATCTTTCATTTCTTTTAAAACAGCTTCGCTTTCTGTTTCACTCATGCCAAACTCAGAGATCAGATTTTCGCGGATTCCCTCCTCCCAGATTTTTCTTCTCTCTTTTTCTTTGTTTTCCGGAACAGGAATATACCCTTCTGTAATTTCTCCGTCTGCATCATATTCCGGAAGCTCTCTGTTTATTTCTTCCTCTGAATGAATGTAATGGATTTCCATATACGGCTTTAAGTCGCAAAACACCCCTGCCAGCACAATAAAAAATCCAATCCAGAATAATGGTCGCTTGAGATAATTTTTTATCTCTCTTTTCATTATGGCAATCATATGTCTCACCCCTTTTATTTTGATACCATTATTATAGAAGGAATTTATCAATAAAAAGACAATGCCGGACGATTTTATTTCGTCCGGCAGAAAATTGCCTGTACAAAGGCGCCTCCTTCTTTTTTGTTTTCCAAAAGAAGTTTTCCTCCATGTTTTTCACAATACAAGCGGCTGATATACATGCCAAGCCCCGTGTGCTTTAAACTGTCTTTTATATTCTGCTGATAAAACGGTTCTGTCAGCCTGTCTTTTTCTTCCCCGAAGCCGCTGCCATCGTCCTGTACGCAAAGCCTCACCATCTCCTCTGTGACAGACAGATGGATTTCTATCTTTTCTTTTGCATACCGCAGAGCATTGGAAAGAAGATTTTCCATTACCTCAATAATAATCTCTTTATCTCCGCAAAAATCTCCTTTTATTTCATCAACGATGAGTTGACAAATTTTTTCAGACTGTTTCTCAAAAATCTCCATTTCTGCCAGAATCTCTTTTTCCAGCTGCTCTCCGGTAATTTTTTCATATTTCAGCTCTCTTTTATCAAGCCCGCTCATCTTACGCATCGTTTCCACAAAAATATCCATACGCTGAATCTGCTTTTCACTCTCACGCACCATCTGCACCGCTTTTTCCATATCTGCATTTTTGTCCAGCAGATATTCTCTCAGCATTTCCTGATACCCTTTTAATACCGAAAGAGGGGAACGAATATCATGGGCGATAGAGGCTTTTAAAATTTTTTCTTCTTCTATATTTCGCCAGAGACGAAGATTATTCTCAGAAAGCTGTTCTCTCATACACTCAAATTCCCGGCAAAGCTCCCCCATTTCGTCGCTGTTTTCATACGTAATATGAAAATCCAGATCATTCTCTCCCACACGTCTGGAAGCTATTTTTAATTCCTCTAACGGTTTATTCAGCTTATTCTTATAAAAAAGAAAAACAGCCCACACACAGCCTGCAAAAGAAATAACAAGCGCTGCGTAAGTATCAAGAAAATCACACAGCTCAGACAGCCTTCTGTCCATTTTTGACATTTCATCAAGAGACGGCCTTGCGATTTCTGTCGTATAGGAAGGGATTTCGTCCTCTGCTGTTTCCTTTTCTACCGCCTGAAAATATTTTTCCCGGTCAATATACTTCCACCAGATATTCTGCTGTATCCTGTCTGCCCAGTGAATCACAAATGCCGAAAAAATAAAACTAAGAACAAGCGAAATTCCCACATACAAAACGATCGTCTTTCTAAGAGAAAGATTTCTTATTTTATCCATCGATACCCCATCCCCCACACAGTCTCAATATATTCCGTATCTGTATATTCTTTCATTTTCCTCCGAATCCGACGGATAAGCTCTGTAATCACACGACTGTCTCCCTCTCCTTCATATCCGCATACATGCTCATAAATACGCTCTTTATCAAAAACCTGTTCCGGGTTCATGGAAAGAAATTCTATAATAGAGTATTCCAGTTTTGTGAGCTCAAGGCGTTTTTCTCCTATTTGCACCAGCTTTCTTTTATAGTCAACGAAAAGTTCTCCATGAAAGCAAAAATCTGATTTCCCCCGGCTTCTCTCTTCCCGTTTCAAATGTGCCACAATCCGTGCTTCCAGTTCTTTTAAGCTGAAGGGTTTTAAAATATAGTCGTCTCCTCCTGATAAAAGTCCATTTACCCTGTCCTCTTCCTCCACCCTTGCCGTAAGAAATAAAATAGGGCAGGAGACCTTATCTCTGATTCGGCGGCATACTTCAAGCCCGTCAAGATACGGCATATTTACGTCCAGAAGAATAATATCCGGATTCTCTCCTGCTTTTTGCAAAGCCTCAGCTCCGTCCGGCGCAGTCATTATCTCATAATTTTTCATTTCAAAATACGTCTGAAGCATTTTTAAAAGTTCCCTGTCATCGTCTATCATAAGAATTTTCTTTCTCAATTTTATCACCTCAGAAATATTATAACCTATAATTCTCAATAGAAAAACAATGAAAAAGGAAGCCTCAAAAGAGACTTCCCGATTTCGTTATGATTAATGGTGGAACAGGCGGATTCCTGTAAATGCCATTGCCATATTGTATTTGTTGCAGGTTTCAATTACTGCATCGTCACGAACAGAGCCGCCCGGCTGTGCAATGTATTTCACACCACTCTTATGTGCTCTCTCGATATTGTCACTGAATGGGAAGAATGCGTCAGAACCAAGTGTTACGTCTGTCATCTTATCAAGCCATGCACGTTTTTCTTCTCTTGTGAACACCTCTGGTTTTTCTGTAAAAATGTTCTCCCATGCACCGTCAGCAAGAACGTCCATGTATTCTTCCCCAATGTAAACATCAATTGCATTGTCTCTCTCTGCACGTGTAATGCTGTCTTTAAATGGAAGGTTTAACACCTTCGGGCACTGACGAAGGAACCAGTTATCAGCCTTCTGACCTGCAAGTCTTGTACAGTGTACACGTGACTGCTGTCCTGCACCAACGCCGATTGCCTGTCCGTCTTTTACAAAGCATACGGAATTAGACTGTGTATATTTCAGAACAATAAGAGAAATCTTCATATCTCTCTTTGCTTCCTCAGAAAGTACTTTGTTTTCTGTCACAATATTGGAAATCAGCTCGTCATCAATGGAAAGTTCCTGGCGTCCCTGCTCAAAGGTAACACCAAATACTTCTTTATGCTCAAGTGGCGCCGGTACATAATCCGGGTCAATTTCAATTACATTGTAATTTCCTTTTTTCTTCTGCTTCAGGATTTCCAGTGCTTCCTCTGTGTATCCCGGAGCGATCACGCCGTCAGAAACCTCTCTCTTAATGAGAAGGGCTGTATCCTTGTCACATACATCAGACAGAGAAATAAAATCTCCGAAAGAGGACATTCTGTCTGCACCTCTTGCTCTTGCATATGCACAGGCAATCGGAGAAAAGTTTTTCCAGTCCATATCGTCTACCCAGTAAATTTTTGCAAGTGTCTCTGTAAGCGGAAGTCCGATAGAAGCACCTGCCGGAGAAACGTGTTTAAAGGAAGTAGCTGCCGGAAGTCCGGTTGCTTTTTTCAGATCGCGCACAAGCTGCCAGCCGTTAAAAGCGTCAAGGAAATTGATGTATCCCGGTTTTCCGCTTAATACTTTGATCGGAAGCTCGCTTCCATCTGCCACATAGATTTTAGAAGGTTTCTGATTTGGGTTACAGCCATATTTTAATTCCAGTTCTTTCATGACAAATCCTCCGTTTTCATTCTTTATTATTTCACTCTAACGTACTCTGTATTTTATTTGTTTTTGTTTACAATTTTGCTCTCATATTTTCCGGTTTCAATGTCAATGTAACGTACAAAGAGAGAAACTTTATTATCTTCATTTAAGCTGTTCCAGAGCATCTCTGTAAATGCGTCCATATCGTCCATGATTTCTACCAGCTTCGGTTCTCCCTCAAAGCTTGGAAGCGGATTTCCATCACACATATATGTATGAATAAAATGTCCTTCTCCTGCTGCCGCATTTTCATATGCAAATGTGTAACGGTTGCAGGAATCCGGGCAACCATTATTGCTTTTCAGGATAGACATTGCATAGTTAAATTTCCCATTTTCCACATGGAGAATACCGGAAATACGAGGTGTGTAATTTGGTGCATCCGGCTCAAACTCTCTGCTTCTTAAAGACTGCTCAAAAGTGAGCTGACGATCCATTCCCTCATAGATTGTATCTGTCTGGTCTCCGTTTGTAACGATCGTCTTGTTTCCCAATACACGTACCGGCGCATATATAATGAGACTTGGGTCTGTTAATTTGGATGGATCAAATGCCTGTGTGCGAATTCCCTCTCCTTCTTCCACGAAAACGCGGTTTCTGCTGTTCTCGCTTCTTCCCATGATGAAATAAGCTGTCACTGCTTTTTTCCCATCCGGTGTACGGCCAATCACAATTCCTCTGCCCGGATAAGCATTTTCTCTCAATTCTTTTTCCAGTGATAACATTTTCATAAATCTCGTTCTCCTTTTCTTATCAAAAAGTTTATAGTTGAATATAAAAAAGCCTGGGAAGCCCTTGTTCCAGGCTGCCCAGGCGGTCGGCACATGATATACTGCACTCCCCGTAGGTAATCCTACTTTCCGCCAGTCATGCAGTCACTATGGTTAATATACAATATTTTTTTTAAATTTTCAAGCTGAAAAAAAATATTTTTACAAATTTTCCTGCAGGATGTAATCTTCCTGAATCTGTGCGGCTATATCTGCCTTCATCTGCTCCCATGCTTCCTGATTTTCCACATAGTATTTCGGGCAGTTTTTCCCGGTCACATCATAATGCCGGATTACATTTTCTTCTGTCAGTCCAAATCTTGTACAGAGCCATGCTGTGAGCTTTACAACAGAATCATATGTCGCCTCGTTGAACACACCTGTCTCATCTGTGTGACAGCATTCAATAGAAATTGTATCCACATTTCTCTCATTTGTGGCATAAGACATTTCTGACGTAGGAATACACTGTACCACTTCCCCGTTAAGCCCTACTACAAAATGACTGCTTACCTTTGTCTCATGTGTGGCTGCCAGATTTTCAAAATAATTGCGGTTATCCATTGCACCTGATCCGGGATTTGCCGTGTAATGAATAGCTATGTATTTTACCTGAGAAATGGAAATCTGCGGTCTGGAATACTCGTTTGGAGTTAAGAGCTGTACATCTATATAGGGAGCACCTTCACGCTGCCACTGTTCTGCTCCGCTTCCATTTTCCTGTTCCGAAACAACACGCTGCCATTCCTGCAATTGTCTCTCCCTGTACACTCTATATAAAAAAAAGCCGGAAATACAGCACACCACAAAAACACCTGCCAGAAAAAGAAATACATGAAAATTTCTCTCTCTTACCCGGTCTTTCTTTGTTTTTTTCTTTTTAGAAAAAGCAGACCGTCCACTGCGGGACGGTCTTACAGATGCTTTTCCTGTTCTACTTGATGTCTTTTTTCCTGCTTTTTTTTGTTCCATATCTTCCCGATTATAACAAATATTTATTTGTCATCTACACTGTAGTTTGGTGCTTCCTTTGTAATATGAATATCATGAGGATGGGACTCTTTTAAGGATGCCGCAGAAATCTTGACAAACTTGCCAGTTGTCTTTAACGCTTCAATGCTTTCTGCTCCGCAGTAACCCATACCAGAACGAAGACCTCCCATTAACTGGAATACAGTATCTTCTACATGACCTTTGTAAGCAACACGACCTTCTACACCTTCCGGAACAAGTTTCTTTGCATCCTGCTGGAAGTAACGGTCTTTGCTTCCGTTTTCCATAGCTGCAATAGAGCCCATACCACGGTATACTTTATATTTTCTTCCCTGATAAAGTTCGAATGTTCCCGGACTTTCATCACAACCTGCAAACATACTTCCCATCATACAGACATTTGCACCTGCTGCAATAGCTTTTGTAATATCTCCGGAGTATTTAATTCCACCATCTGCAATAATCGGAATACCATAACGGTTTGCCACCTCATAGCAGTCCATAACTGCAGTAATCTGCGGAACACCAATACCTGCAACAACACGTGTTGTACAGATAGAACCAGGTCCGATACCAACCTTTACTGCATCTACGCCGGCTTCGATCAGGGCTTTTGTTGCCTCTCCTGTAGCCACGTTTCCTGCAATTACCTGAAGTTCCGGAAAAGCTGCTTTAATCTCACGGACTGCTCTTAAAATATTTTCGGAGTGACCGTGAGCAGAATCTACTACGATTACGTCTACCGCAGCATTTACAAGAGCTTCTACTCTTGCAAGAACATTTGCTGTGATTCCTACTGCACCGCCGCAGAGAAGACGTCCCTGCTCATCTTTTGCTGCAAGTGGATATTTAATCTGTTTTTCAATATCCTTGATTGTAATAAGACCTTTTAAATTAAAGTCATCATCTACAATGGGTAATTTTTCCTTGCGTGATTTTGCAAGGATTTTCTTTGCTTCTTCAAGAGTGATTCCTTCTTTTGCAGTAATCAGACCTTCAGAAGTCATACATTCCTTAATTTTTCTGGAAAAATCTGTCTCAAATTTTAAATCACGGTTTGTGATAATTCCGACAAGTTTTTTCCCTTCTGTAATCGGAACACCTGAAATACGGAATTTTGCCATTAAATCATTGGCATCTCTCAATGTGTGTTCCGGTGATAAATAAAACGGGTCGGTGATGACTCCATTCTCAGAACGTTTTACCTTATCAACCTCTTCCGCCTGGGCTTCGATTGTCATATTTTTGTGGATAATACCGATACCGCCCTGTCTTGCCATAGCAATTGCCATTCTGTGCTCTGTGACAGTATCCATTCCTGCGCTCATCATAGGAATGTTCAATTTAATCTTCTTGGTTAAATAAGTCGTTACATCTACCTGATTTGGAATTACTTTTGAATACGCCGGAACTAACAGGACGTCGTCAAACGTAATGCCTTCACCGATGATAGTACCCATTGCATTTCCTCCCTTATGTATATTTAATTTTGAATTTGTTCCATAGTGTAACAAAAATCCCCTTTTGTGTCAATCCAAAAAAACTTTGCTGGGTGCTGAATTTTTCATAGCTTTTGCAAGCACCTCATCTGGCTCCACAATGATTTTACATGCCCCATCTCCATCTCTTGTGATGATAGCAAAGCGTTTGTGCTCTGGATCTCCAGAAGAATAATCTAAAACCTTCATTTTCTGGTTTCCATTATAGTAATCCATTCTGTGAGAATTTAGCGGTGCAACCAAATCTGCTTCTGAAAGATTTATGCTCTTTACCCTCTTTCTTTTTGCCTGAGACATAATTACATCAATGTCCATTTCTCCGTTTACAAAAAGATACTCATACTCCAGATCTGTTCTCGGAAGAAGGAAATAGCAGCCAATTCCCGCTGCAACTGCTCCGATCAAAATCAGAGGATGAAAAAAAAGTCCTGCTGCTGTAAGAACGGCTGTAAATCCAATCATACCATATTTAATCAGTGAATCTTTCGCTGTTCTTTTTTTCTTGACAAGCAGCTCTGTGTACAAATCGCTCATAATGTCCTCCTTTTGTCTTCTGTATTTCAGTATAACACAAAACAGGACTAACGTCTATGACGCCAGCCCTGTTAAATTATTAATTTTCAGGCAATGATTTCATCCCGACAGGATTACATCATTCCCATTCCCGGATTGCCTGCCGGAACTGCCGGTGCGTCTTCTTTAATGATAGAAACTACAGATTCTGTAGTCAGTAATGTAGAAGCAACACTTGTTGCATTCTGAAGAGCGCTTCTTGTTACCTTTGCAGGGTCAAGGATTCCGCTCTTAACCATATCTACATACTCTTCATTAAGTGCATCAAATCCCATGCCAGTCTCGGATTCTCTTACTTTATTGATGATAACAGAGCCTTCCAGACCTGCATTTGCAGCAATGTGGTACAGCGGAGCTTCCAGGGCTTTCAGGATAATGTTTGCACCTGTCTTCTCGTCTCCTTCCAGTGTAGCTGCAAGTTTTGCAACTTCTTTGGAAGCGTGAATGTATGCAGAACCGCCGCCTGCAATAATTCCCTCTTCTACTGCTGCTCTTGTAGCTGCAAGAGCGTCCTCAAGACGAAGTTTTGCCTCTTTCATCTCTGTCTCTGTAGCTGCACCAACACGGATAACAGCTACGCCGCCTGCAAGTTTTGCAAGTCTTTCCTGAAGTTTTTCTCTGTCAAAGTCTGATTTTGTTTCTTCAATCTGTCCGCGAATCTGTGAAACACGGTTTGCAATTTCATCTTTATTTCCGAGACCGTCAACAATTACAGTTGTCTCTTTTGCAACTTTTACAGATTTTGCGCGTCCTAACTGTGCCATTGTTGCATCTTTTAACTCAAGACCAAGCTCGTCGGAAATAACCTGTCCGCCTGTAAGAACTGCAATATCCTGAAGCATTTCTTTTCTTCTGTCGCCATATCCAGGAGCTTTTACTGCAACTACCTGGAAGGTTCCTCTTAATTTATTTACAATAAGAGTTGTAAGAGCCTCGCCCTCTACGTCCTCAGCAATGATGAGGAGTTTTGCACCTGCCTGTACAATCTGTTCCAGAAGGGGAAGGATTTCCTGAATATTGCTGATTTTCTTATCTGTGATTAAGATATAAGGATCATCCAGATTTGCTTCCATTTTTTCCATGTCTGTAGACATATATGCGGAAATATATCCACGATCAAACTGCATACCTTCTACAAGGTCCAGTTCTGTCTTCATTGTTTTGGATTCTTCAATTGTGATAACACCGTCATTGGAAACTTTTTCCATAGCATCTGCTACAAGATTTCCATCATCTTCGTTTCCTGCGGAAATTGCAGCTACGTTAGCAATCTGTTTTTTGCTGCTGATTTTCTGGCTCATTTCTCTGATTGCTTCTACTGCTGTATTTGTAGCTTTTTTCATTCCCTTACGAAGGATGATCGGGTTTGCTCCTGCTGCAAGGTTTTTCATTCCCTCGTTTACCATTGCCTGTGCAAGTACAGTAGCTGTTGTAGTACCGTCACCTGCTACATCATTTGTTTTAGATGCAACTTCTTTAATCAACTGTGCACCCATGTTTTCGAAACCGTCTTCCAGTTCAATTTCTTTTGCGATGGTAACACCGTCATTTGTAATAAGCGGAGCACCGAACGGTTTATCCAGCACTACGTTTCTTCCTTTTGGTCCAAGTGTGACTCTTACTGTATTTGCTAACTGATTCACACCGCTTTCAAGCGCTGCTCTTGCTTCTGCTCCGAATTTAATTTCTTTTGCCATGATCAATCTGCCTCCTGCATTTTTTATAAGGATTTATTATTTTACGACTGCTAAAATGTCGTTCTGTCTTACAATAATGTATTCCTCACCGTCCATTTTTACTTCTGTTCCGGCATATTTGGAATAAATAACCTTATCTCCTACAACAACTTCCATTTTTACTTCTTTTCCTTCTACCATTCCGCCAGGACCAACTGCAATAACTTCTGCCTGCTGTGGTTTTTCCTGTGCCTGTCCCGGAAGAACGATACCGGATTTTGTTGTCTCTTCTGCTTCTAACTGTTTTAATACAACTCTGTCGCCTAATGGTACTAATTTCATGATTTATAATCCTCCTTTGGCTATAATCCCCTTTGCTAGCACTCATCAAATTTGAGTGCTAATCACTGTCCTTATATTATTGAATTTCCTTTTTTTCTGCAACCCTTTTCCAAAGTATATTTTTAATTATATACTCTTGTTTTCTTATTTATTCTCTTATTTTCTTGTATTTTCTCATCTTCAAAAAAAATATATAAAGAATCCTGCTTGGAGCGTTTTATGTTATGGAACGTTGCATAGCAATTTCCCATAACATAAAAAAGAACTGACCGCCGCCAGCTCTCTTTTGTATTTATATATTTACTCTTTTTCCGGCTTTTTTCTCTGCGCCTTGATTTCTTCAAGTTCGTCGAAAATCACCTCGTTCAGAACCTTGATATACGTTCCCTTCATACCGGAAGAACGTGATTCAATCACGCCTGCACTCTCAAATTTACGCAGTGCATTTACGATGACAGATCTTGTAATGCCAACTCTGTCTGCAATCTTGCTTGCAACGAGAATCCCCTCATCTCCGTCCAGCTCGTCAAAAATGTGGATAATTGCTTCCAGTTCTGAGAAGGACAGCGTATTGAAGGCAGACTTCACAACCTGCTGTTTTCTGTCTTCTTCTGCATTTTCTTCATGAACCGCACGCATCATTTCCAGACCCACAACAGTTGTGCCATATTCGCTTACAATAATATCCTCAATATCATATGGCTTATCCTTGCGGTACATGAATACAGTTCCAAGACGTTCTCCCGCAATATCAATGGGATTTATGATTCCCTGATAATTAACAGGTACGTGCTCAAAGCCAAGTGTCTGAAGATTTACATTTTCTTTTGTAGACAGTACTCCCAGAAAACGCTCATTTAACAGTGTATCAATATGACCGCCTACCTTATCTTCCATTAATTCCGTAATCTCTTCCACACCCGGACACAGGCTGATTCCCAGTACCTTTCCTTTTTTGCTGAGTACAAGGATATTGGAGCTTAAGGTTTCCATCAGAACATGGCAGATGTCATTGAAGATGACCTTGCTGGAACTGCTGTTATGCAAAAGCTTATTAATTTTTCTTGTTTTATCTAGCAACTGAACGCTCATGTTGTCCTCCTTTCATCACATTCCTTCTACTTGGATATTGCTATTATTATATTACACGTTTTTTGTTGAATTTACAAGACATTTTTACTATTTTTAATTTTTTATTTGCTTTTCAGAAAATATATGCAATTATTTTTCTATTCCAAAATAAACACAAAAAAGGGAGACATTGTTTCTCTTACTGTCTCCCTTTCTCACTATTCTATTTCTCTTTTATTTTTCTTCTTTTTCCATCTGCTCAACATAACCGCAGGTTTCCTGGCTGCACAAAAGTTTATTTCCTTTTTCTACCATATAGCTTCCGCAGACAGGACATTTTTTATTGGAAGGCTTCTGCCATGACATAAAATCGCATTCCGGATTGTCCTCACAGCCATAATACTTACGTCCCTTCTTCGTCTTTTTCAGCACGACTTCTTTTCCGCATTTTGGACAGGCAACGCCTATTTTTTCGTAATAAGGCTTTGTATTCCTGCACTCCGGAAATCCCGGACAGGCAAGAAACCTGCCGTGCGGTCCGTATTTGATGACCATATTTCTTCCACAGTTTTCGCAGACAATATCTGTCACTTCATCCTGTATATCTACTTTTTCCAGTTCTTTCTCCGCTTCATCTACATCGTGTTTCAGATCCGGATAGAAATTGCGGACAACTGTTTTCCACTGTACGGTGCCTGCCTCCACGCAGTCAAGAAGCCCTTCCATCGTAGCCGTAAAGTTTACATCCACAATACTTGGAAATGCCTGCTTCATAATGCTGTTTACCACTTCTCCCAGCTCTGTCACATACAGATTTTTCTGCTCCTTTGACACATAACGGCGGCTGATGATCGTTGTAATGGTAGGCGCATACGTACTCGGGCGCCCGATTCCCAGCTCCTCCATTGTTTTAACGAGAGAAGCTTCTGTATAATGAGCAGGAGGCTGCGTGAAATGCTGCTCCGGCTTTAATGTATTTAAAGTAAGCTTCATGCCTTTTTCCAGGCTCTGGCTTAACACATTTCCCTTTTTATTTTCTTCTTCATCTGTATATACAGAAAGAAAACCGTCAAACACCACTTTTGAAGCAGCTACTGTAAAGACGTACTCTCCTCCCTTTATTTTCACTGATGTAGTCTCATAGCGGGCAGGCGCCATTCTGCTTGCCGCAAATCTTCTCCAGATAAGCTGATAGAGACGGAACTGGTCTCTTGAAAGAGAGTCTTTTAACGCAGCCGGCGTTCTGTTTATATCCGTCGGACGGATCGCCTCGTGGGCGTCCTGTATTTTCTGCCCTGTTTTTGACGCTTTTTCAGAAAGAGATACGTAATTTTCTCCATACTGCTCTTTAATATACGCTCTTGCTGCAGTATCTGCTTCCTCGGAGATTCTTGTGGAGTCTGTACGCAGATAGGAGATCACACCCACGGTTCCGTTTCCCTTAATATCAATTCCTTCATATAACTGCTGGGCAAGACGCATGGTCTTCTGGGTAGAAAAATTAAGGGTTTTCGATGCTTCCTGCTGCAGGGTACTTGTTGTAAACGGAAGAGGGGGATTTTTGATCCTCTCACCTTTTTTTACTTCTGAAATTTCAAACTCTGCATTTTCCAGATTTTTGAGAATCTCGTCCATCTCTTCTTTTGTGTGCACATTCATTTTTTTATCTGTTCCGTAGAATTTGGCAAGAAGAGGCTTTCTCTCTCCTGCGATCTTAAATTCTCCGTCCAGAGTCCAGTATTCTTCCGGGATAAAGGAATTGATCTCCTCCTCCCTGTCACAGATAATACGAAGAGCAACGGACTGCACACGGCCTGCGCTTAATCCTCTCTTTACTTTTGCCCAGAGAAGGGGACTTATGGTATATCCAACCATGCGGTCCAGCATACGTCTTGTCTGCTGGGCGTCCACAAGATCCATATCCAGCTCTCGCGCCTGTTTAATAGAAGCTTTTACTGCTGTCTTTGTGATCTCGTTAAAGGTAATCCGGTACATCTTTTCCGGAGATTCCTTGAGCGCCTGCATGAGATGCCAGGAAATTGCCTCTCCCTCACGGTCGGGGTCAGTTGCCAGATATATTTTATCAGCCTTTTTTGCTGCTTTTCGAAGCTTTGCCAGAAGCTCGCCTTTTCCTCTTATTGTAATATATTTGGGTTCAAAATCATTTTCCACATCAATACCAAACTGGCTTTTGGGAAAGTCCCTCACATGTCCGTTTGATGCTTCCACTTCATAATTGGAACCAAGAAATTTTTTTATTGTTTTCACTTTTGCAGGTGATTCCACTATCACCAAATACTTAGCCATAATACCTCTCCTAATCCTGTTCTGTCCGGATATAATGCTGTCTTGCTACCTCCCGAACAAGTCCCATAAGCTGCAGCTCTGTAAGTATGCTGCCTGCTTTTGCCGGGGAAAACCCGGTTTTTTTAATCACATCATCCAGATTTTTTGGTCGTAAATCGAGACAACTATACACCAAATCCAAATCAGTTGCAAGTCCCAACTTACTTTTTTCACGGGATTTAACAGAAATTTTCCATTCTTCCAGGAGAATCTCCGGGCAGTACGCAATCCCTGCTCCGTCATAAATCAGCTTGTGACACCCTCTGCTTAAGGCATCGTTTACAGCTCCCGGAACAGCGTAAACTGCCTTTCCCTGCTCCAAAGCACATCCTGCCGTAATAAGAGAACCGCTTTTTTCCTTTGCCTCCACAACGAGCACTACATCGGAAAGTCCACTTATAATTCGGTTTCTTGCAGGGAAAAAATAATTTCTGGGAGCCGTTCCCGGAGGATACTCGCTGATAATCCCTCCGCCGTTTCTTAAAATCCTGTCGTACAGGTGCTTATTTGCCGCTGGATAACAAACGTCCGCTCCGCTTCCCAAAACCGCAAAGGTGGGCGTATTTCCCTCAAGCGCCCCTTTATGGCCCTCTGAGTCAATCCCAAGGGCAAGACCGCTTATTACCTGTACGCCTGCTCTGCTTACAAATTTCCCGTAGGAAAAGCTCTGGATCCTTCCGTAAGGACTGCACATTCTCGCGCCTACAATGGCTATGGACGGCTTTTCATCGTCCGGAAGCCTTCCATAAAAATAGAGCTTCTCCGGCATTCCCGAAAGTTCCAGAAGACGCTTTGGATACCCTGCTTCTCCTTTTTTTACGCAGTACATCTTATTTTTTATTTCTTCCATATAGAAGCCCTCCTTCTCAATTCCAATATTTTTTATCAAAAGCCCGGCAGGAAAGCGCCTCTCCGATGTGAGAAGAATCAATTTTTTCCTTTCCGTCCAGATCTGCTATGGTTCTTGCCGTGCGTAGCACCTTATGGTAGGAACGGGCGCTGAATTTCATTTTTTCAAACGCCATACCGAGAAGCCTCTCCCCTTCTTCTGTGCAGGAGCAGTATTTTTTGATCTGTTTTCCTGTCAGCTCTCCGTTAAAACGGATTCCTTCTTTTTTATATCTCTCTTTTTGTATATCCCGCGCCGCTTCCACACGGGTCTTCATCTCAAAAGAGCCCTCTCCTTTCTCCTGTTTTGTCATATCTGAAAAGGTAACTGCCGGAATATCTGTGCAAATATCAATCCGGTCAAGAAGAGGACGGCTGATTTTTCCAAGATAGTGGCTGACCTGACCTGCCGTGCAGGTACACCGATTCATATCCGGATAATATCCGCAGGGGCATGGATTCATAGCTGCCACAAGCATAAAATTTGCCGGAAAACGGTACGTTCCGGAAGCTCTTGACAATATGATCTCCCTGTCCTCAAGAGGCTGGCGCAGCGTTTCCAGTGCTGCCCTTGAAAATTCCGGAAATTCATCGAGAAATAAAATGCCTCTGTGAGAAAGGGTGATTTCTCCGGGACCCGGATTTCTTCCCCCTCCTGTGAGCGCCTGGGGCGGACTGGTGTGATGGGGATTTCGAAAGGGACGCTTTAAAATCAGAGGTGCTTCTTCTGATAAAAGCCCGGCAATGCTGTAAATCTTTGTAAGCTCCATTGCCTCTTCTTCTGTAATATCCGGCATAATTGTGGGAATTCTTCTTGCAAGCATAGTTTTCCCGGCTCCCGGCGGTCCTATAAGAAGAATATTGTGAAATCCTGCTGCCGCGATCTCTGCTGCTCTTTTTGCCCCTTCCTGTCCCTGTATCTCTTTAAAATCAACCGTTTCTGCATCAGTTAGCCTATGTATCTCCTCCTGTCCGGCAAAATGCCTTTCCGGATTCTGAAGAAAAAGCAGCATTTCTTTTAAGGTTCGAACTCCCATAACTTTTATATTTTTTACGAGAAGCCCTTCCCTTAAATTTCCAAAAGGAATGACGCAGAAACGAAGCCCTGTCTCTCCTGCATGGATCACTCTAGGCAAAATCCCGGAAACCGGGTGGATTTCTCCGTTTAAGCTCACCTCTCCCACCATCATCACATCTTTTAAAAGCTCCGGCTTTAATATGCCGGAAGCTGCCAGAACTGCGGCTGCAACCGGAAGGTCAAAGCCTGCCCCTTCTTTTTTAATATCTGCCGGAACAAAATTTACGGTGATCCGCCTTGGCGGAAGAGCCACTCCGCTGTTTTTCAGGGCAGTACGCACCCTTTCCTGGGCTTCTTTTACCTGCGCGGACGCATATCCAACCATAGAAAAAGAAGGTAATCCATTGCTCACGTCCGCCTCAACCTGAATGGGACAGACCTCCATTCCGAAAATAGCCGCCGACAACACACTTGCAAACATATTTCTCCTTTCTTCAGATGCTGCCCGACATCAGCCTGATATATAAAACAAAATAAAATGTGGAAAAACAGACAGGAATCTGCCTGCGCGAAAATAATTGAAATCTGATTTTAGTATAGTCCATTTTGCTCTGTATTGCAATAGTGCAAATCGTTCTGTTTTATACTTTTCTGTGAAAGAGGTGAAAATATGAAATTTCAGCGTATTCAGGATATGCGTACAGACGCAGACCTGTCCCAGAGGGAGCTGAGTGAAATTCTCCATATCAGCCAGCGTTCTTACTCTCATTATGAAACCGGCTCCCGCAATATTCCCATAGAAATGTTGATCCGGCTTGCAAACTATTATGACACAAGCATTGATTATCTTGTAGGAAGAACCGATGTGAAAAAAGCATCCAAAAAAACAAAAAAAGAAAATCCCGGTCTCTGAGTCCGGGATTTTCTTTTTATTTGCCTTCGTTTCTCTTTTTCTCTTCCCACTGAGCGATTTTGCTTACATTTGCGCTTTCATATTCATTAAAAATCTGATCCTGCTTTGCATCAAACTCTTCCGGCGGAACCGTCCCCTGATACCAGGACTTTCCATTGAAATAATCGGCAATCCTCTCTGTGACGAAGAGTCTTCCGCGTCTTGCATAAATTTCGTTTTTGGCAAGCTCCAGCTCTTTTGAGGAGTATCCGGAAATCTCCTCGTCTGTGAGATACCGGGTATTGCTTTCAGGGAAAATATAATCCCCCTCTACTTTTTCTGTTTCTTCCGGCTTTTTCTCCGGTTTTTCTTCCGGTACAGGTGTGGCAGTCGGCTCCGGTTTTGGAGCTTCCTTTTTCTCTCTTGTAAAAAGGCCGCTTACTTCAGGGCTTACGGCTGTCCCTTCCGCTCTCGCCTCTGTCCGGATGTTTACATATAAGTTTCCTCCGTCAAAGGTAAGGCTTCCTGACGCACTGCTTCCAAAGGAATCGCTAAAGGAAAAGGTTGCCGCGTTTCCTGCTACTTCTGCTGTCACGTCCGCTTCACATACATGAGCGCCGTCTGCTTTGTTTGCCTGACTGAAAGAAAATGAAACGCTTTTATTGCTGATATTATAAATATTAAGACTTACCAGTCCGTCTGCACTGTACCACATATCCCAGTAATCATCCGGATTAAAGGTTGCCCGCATGGTAATTACCGGCGTGGGTGTCGGCGTTGCAGTGGGTTCCGGCGTAGGTGTTGCAGTAGCTGCAGGAGTCGGTGTTGCCTTTGGTACTTTTTTCAAAATCTCCAGCATTTCCTGCTTTTCTTTTTCTGCTACTACATGTTTTTTATAACCGCTTATGGCAACTGCTGATATTCCCAGTATAAGAAACAGGGCTATTGATATTATAAGAAGTATTTTTAATCTCTCTTTTTTTCTTTTCATACGACATCACCTCTGTTTTCATTATACTGGTCTGATCCTTACTTTCTGTAATTATTCCTTTCCGCTCCAGCAGTATGTACACAGTTTGCACGGTTCAATATCAATGGATTTTACAAGGTCGTCAAGACGATGATATTTCAGAGAGGTAAAGTTTAATTCTTTGCGAATATCCTCCAGCATCTCCTTATAATTGGTGGAATCAGGATTTGCATAATCTGCCAGCGTTTTGGCATCTACATTTTCTCCCTCTCTCTTTAAAATCGTTCTTCTTGTGATCAGATCCAGCTCTGATTTGGAACGTGAAAAGTTCAGGTACTTACAGCCGAAAAGAAGCGGCGGACACGCCGGCCGGATATGCACCTCTTTTGCGCCGTTGCTGTAAAGAAACTCGGATGTCTCACGAAGCTGTGTTCCGCGAACAATGGAATCATCGATCATAAGAAGGCTCTTATCTTTAATAAGACGATGAACCGGTATCAGCTTCATTTTTGCGATCAGATTTCTCTGGCTCTGCTGTGTCGGCATAAAGGAACGCGGCCAGGTCGGTGTATATTTGATAAACGGGCGGGCAAACTGAACACCGGAACGGTTTGCATATCCGATGGCATGTGCGATACCGGAATCCGGAACACCGGCCACAATATCAGGATTTACTTCTCCCATATCTCTCTGTGCCAGTATGTCGCCACATTTGTAACGCATGGTCTCTACATTTACCCCTTCATAGGTAGAGGTCGGGTATCCATAGTATACCCACAAGAAAGAACAAATACGCATTTTCTCTCCCGGTTTCTGAAGAGTTTCCACGCCCTCCGGCGTCACTGCCACGATTTCTCCGGGTCCGAGTTCTTTTACGTCCTCATATCCGAGATTTACATATGCAAAACTTTCAAAAGACACACAGCAGGCATCTTCCTTCTGTCCGATAATAAGTGGTGTTCTTCCAAGCTTATCTCTCGCCGCGATCAATCCCTTTGGCGTAAGGATCAGCATGGTCATGGAGCCTTCGATCATATCCTGCGCGTAGCGGATGCCCTCGATCATATTTCCTTTCTGATTGATCAGAGAAGCTACCATCTCTGTGGGATTTACACTGCCTCCGCTCATTTCCAGGAAATGTGTGCTGCCGTTTTTAAAGGAATGAGCGATCAGCTCGTCCATATTGTTGATTTTTCCAACCGTTGTAATGGCAAAATTTCCCAGATGGGAGCGAACAAGAAGCGGCTGAGGCTCATTATCGGAAATACAGCCAATTCCCAGATTTCCTTCAAGTTCCGCAACATCTCTGTCAAATTTTGTACGGAAGGGAGAGTTCTCAATGTTGTGAATGGCACGGTCAAACCCTTTTTTTTCATCGTAAACTGCCATTCCGCCCCTTCTTGTACCAAGATGAGAATGATAATCAATACCAAAAAATAAATCCAGTACGCAGCTGGATTTTGAAGCTACTCCAAAAATTCCACCCATTTTTTTGTCTCCTTTTTTGTGCCTCCTCCATTGGGAGGGTGATAATCATACGGTACAATTA
Source organism: uncultured Blautia sp. (assembly GCA_900540785.1). Lineage (GTDB taxonomy): Bacteria > Bacillota > Clostridia > Lachnospirales > Lachnospiraceae > Blautia_A. Next base: position 7,601 of record UQHF01000023.1, on the reverse strand, counting down.
TATAGAACACCATTTAATAAGTAAAGACATTTTTCACTTTTTCTTTTATAATGCCTTTTCTGTACGCCTCAAGAAGTGCTTTCAGCTCTTCAATTCTTACCTTTAATGCTTTTCCTGTATCTGTATCTCCCATAAGCTGTCTCTGTGATGTGTAGCGCACTGCCACCCTGTTTGATACAATATCACTTTCTTTTGAAACAGCCTCCTCAGCAGAAGAAAACGGCTCATGCGCACAAAGCATCAGTCCGTAGGAATTATAAATCAGAGTATAACCTGCAATTCCTGTTACTTTTCTGTAAGCCTCGGAAAATCCGCCGTCTATTACGATGACGCGCCCCTCGCATTTTACAGGGCTTTCTCCCTCACTCTGGTGCACCGGCACATGACCGTTGATAATGTGCCCTCTCTCCGGATCAAGTCCAAACTCACGGAGCATATTTCCCACAACCTCCGGATTTTCCAGAAGGCGGTAGTAAGCATTTTTCTTCTCTTTCTTTGCTTCTTTATCCGCAATAAAATATCCCTCGAAGGTTGCCATCTTGTCTTTTCCGAAAAGAGGAGAATTGGGAGCAGCCCAGATATACCAGAGAATATCCCTGCTTTTCTGAAGTTCCCCCTCCTCAAGAGAGTAAAAAGCTCTTCTCACATAGGATTCCAGTACATCATAAAGCTGTTTTCCCTTATATGTTTCTCCGTAAACCTCCACTTCCTTCAGGCTTCCGTCCTCATTCAGAGGAATGCTTCCGTGAAACAGAAGGTTTCCATTATAAACCTTATATAAACCTCCTTTATCAAGAAGAAGGCGCACATGCTCCTGAAGCCTTGTACAGTTTCGAAATGCCCATTCCATACGCTCCATCACATCCCGTTCTCCTTCTGTGAGAGCATAAGGTTCTTCCGGGTTGACGGTAGGGAACACCTTGTCACGAAGCGGATACACCGCCCCATCTGCCATAGTGATCTCCCCCTTATCGTAATCGATCCTGTGGAGCAGACATCTGTCTTCCATGTGGTATCCCGGATTTCTCATAAGAAGCTGGCCTTCCAGCTTAAACTGCATAATGGAAATCGCCTTGTGCATTTTCCGTCCAAGCTCTTTTTCCAGTGAGCTGTATCCGTCCTCATCGCCCTTCACCGGGAAAAACTGACAGGAATCGTCTTTATATGCTTCCATTGCAAAAGTGGCAAGAGGCATCATATTAATTCCATATCCGTCCTCCAGAATATCAAGATTTCCGTAGCGGAGACTGTTTCGGATCACTGTGGCAATGCAGGCTCTCTCTCCTGCCGCCGCTCCCATCCACACAACATCATGGTTTCCCCACTGAATGTCAAGAGAATGGTACTCCATAAGCCGGTCCATGATAAAATGCGGACCTGGTCCTCTGTCGTAAATATCTCCCAGAATGTGAAGATGATCCACAACAAGACGCTGGATCAGTTCTGCCAGGGCAATGATAAAGTTCTCTGCCCTGCCGATCTGAATAATGGTATTTACAATGGAATCATAATACGCCTCTTTGTCAAGAACTTCCACTTTCTCTGTGATCAGCTCTTCAATCACGTAAGCGTAATCCGGCGGAAGGGCTTTTCGAACCTTGGATCGCGTATACTTGGAAGCCGTTGTTTTACAGATTTCAATGAGGCGGTACAGGGTAATCTTGTACCAGTTTCCCATATCCTCCTCTGTCTTTTTTACAAGGGCAATCTTTTCTTTCGGATAATAAATAAGGGTGGCTATGGCCCGCTTATCCTGATTGCTTAAAGTGTGCCCAAATACATCATCTATTTTTTTCCGCACAGCGCCGGAGCCGTTTCGAAGCACATGGGAAAATGCCTCATATTCCCCGTGAATATCCGAGAGAAAATGCTCCGTTCCTTTTGGCAGATTTAAAATTGACTGAAGATTGATAATTTCTGTAGAAGCCTTTCCAATGCTTGGATAAAGCTCTGCCAGACGTTCTAAATACCGCAGTTCTTCTTTCATAAGTCCTCCTGTTCTGTCAGCCTGTAAAGTCAAAAAGTGACATCTGATTCGACTGTGGAATATCTCCAAACAAATGCAGATCGTCCATTAGATCAATAACGGTTTTACTTACCTTTGTCCTGTCGCGGAAATCGTCTTTTGAAAGGAATTTTCCCTGTTTTGCCGCCTCCACAACTGCGTCTGCCGCCTTGTCTCCAAGACCGTCGATGGTGTCCAGAGAAGGCATCAGCTTTCCGTCAATGATCTGGAAACGATGCGCCTTTGCCGTATATAAATCAATGGGAAGAAACTCAAAGCCACGGGCATACATTTCCTGTACAATACGCATATCTTTTAAAGTATCCTGCTCTTTTTTTGACGCGTCATCTCCCTTTTTGCGGATTTCTTCCATATAAAATTCCAGTCTGTCCTTTCCCATACACATAAGCTCATAGGAAAAAGCAGTGGCACGGATACTGAAATAAGAAGCATAATACGCAAGGGGCTGAAATACCTTATACCAGGCAATTCGGTATGCCATCATAACGTAAGCTGCCGCGTGCGCCTTCGGGAACATATATTTAATCAGCTTACAGGACCAGATGTACCAGTCCGGAACATCATGCTCCTTCATGGTTTCTATCCACTCGTCACGAAGCCCCTTTCCCTTGCGGACACTTTCCATGATAGTAAAAGCAAGACCGCTCTCCACGCCTTTTCCAATGAGATAAATCATAATGTCATCTCGTGTACAGATGGCTGTGGAAATGGTCGCTTTTCCTTCCTGGATCAGTACCTGGGCGTTTCCAAGCCATACGTCCGTTCCGTGAGAAAGTCCGGCGATACGTACAAGGTCAGAAAAATATTTCGGCTTTGTATCAATCAACATCTGCATGGCAAAATCAGTTCCAAACTCCGGGATTCCAAGACAGCCAAGCTTGCAGCCTCCAATATCCTCCGGGGAAATTTTAAGAGCTTTTGTGCTTGCAAACAGAGACATCACATCCTTCTGGTCAAGGGGGACCGTCCTTGCACTGATGCCGGTCAGATCTTCCAGCATTCGGATCATGGTCGGATCATCGTGTCCCAGTATATCGAGCTTCAACAGGTTTCCGTCGATGGAATGATAATCAAAGTGTGTAGTAATAATATCGCTGTTCACATCATTTGCCGGGTGCTGGACAGGAGTGAATTTTTCAATTTCCTCTCCTTTGGGAAGAACGATGATTCCTCCCGGGTGCTGTCCTGTAGTACGACGCACTCCCGTACAGCCCTGAACGATCCGGTTAATCTCACAGTAACGTTTATGAACGCCCCGCTCCTCAAAATAATTCTTCACATAACCAAAGGCTGTCTTCTCCGCAAGCGTACCAATGGTACCTGCCTTGAAGGTCTGACCTTTTCCAAAAATGACCTCTGTATAGCGGTGTGCATTTCCCTGATATTCTCCGGAAAAGTTAAGGTCAATATCTGGCTCTTTGTCCCCTTTGAATCCAAGGAAGGTTTCAAATGGAATATCAAACCCTTCTTTATACAGCTTTTCTCCGCATACCGGGCAGATTTTATCCGGCATATCGCACCCCGCCATTCCGGCATATTTTTTTACTTCCGGCGTATCAAATTCGCTGTACTTGCATTTCGGGCATATATAATGGGGTGGAAGGGGATTTACCTCGGTAATCCCCGACATGGTTGCTGCAAAAGAAGAACCGACCGAACCACGGGAGCCCACAAGATAACCATCCTCATTTGACTTCCACACAAGTTTCTGAGCAATGATATACATCACGGCATAGCCGTTTGAAATAATGGAATTTAACTCCCTCTCCAGTCTGTCCTCCACAATCTTCGGGAGCGGATCTCCATAAATTTCATGTGCCTTATCGTAACAGATATTTCTTAAATCCTGGTCTGAATTTTCGATAACAGGCGGAAATTTATCCGGATGAATAGGGGAAATCTTTTCAATCATATCTGCGATTTTATTTGTATTTGTAATGACCACTTCTTCCGCCTTTTCGCTTCCAAGATAAGAAAATTCCTCCAGCATTTCCTCTGTTGTCCGAAGGTAAAGGGGAGCCTGATTGTCCGCATCGGAAAACCCGTTTCCAGCCATGATGATCCTTCTGTACACCTCGTCCTGCGGATCCATAAAATGTACGTCACAGGTGGCTACAACCGGCTTTTTAAACTGCTCGCCAAGCTTTACAATATTTCGGTTTATCTCTTTTAAGTCCTCCTCAGAATGCACCATATCGTTTCTTTCGTCCGCAATCATAAACTGGTTGTTTCCAAGTGGCTGGATTTCCAGATAATCATAAAAATTTACAAGTCTTGCAATTTCCTGTTCCGGCGCATTTCGAAGAATCGCCTGATAAAGCTCGCCCGCCTCGCAGGCGCTTCCAATGATCAGACCTTCTCTGTACTTCTCAAATACGCTTTTCGGCACACGCGGCCGTCTGTGATAATATTTCAGATGAGACTGGCTTACCAGCTTATAAAGATTGATTCTTCCGGTCTCATTTTTTACAAGAATAATGGCATGATAAGTGGGAAGCTTTTTAATGGTATCAGAAGAGACAGCTCCCTGGCTGTTCAGCTCCTCCACATCATAAATATCACGTTCTGCGCACATTTTCACAAATTTCACAAAAATTTCCGCTGTACACGCCGCATCGTCCACCGCCCTGTGGTGGTTTTCCAAAGAAACGCCCACCGCCTTTGCTACAGTGTCCAGCTTGAAACGGTTTAAGGCAGGAAGAAGAAAACGCGCCATGCCCACCGTATCGATATATGTGAAATCATTGGAAATCCCCTGGCGTTTGCAGTTCTCTATAATAAAACTCATATCAAAGTCTGCGTTGTGTGCCACCATAACTGCGCCCTTACAAAACTCCATAAATTCTGGCAGAACCTCCTCGATCACAGGAGCATCCATTACCATTGCATCATTTATGCTGGTCAGTTGCTCAATCCGGAATGGAATGGGGACTTTCGGGTTCACAAAGGTGGAAAAACGCTCTGTGATCTCCCCGTTTTCCACGCGGACTGCACCGATTTCTATGATCTTACAGGTCAGAGGAGAAAATCCAGTTGTCTCTATATCAAAGACAACAAAGGCATCGGAAAGTTTCTGGCCTTTTCCGTTTGTCACCATACCTTTTAAATCGTCAACAAGGTAGGCTTCCATTCCGTAAAGTACCTTAAAATCAGACTCTTTCGGAACGCAGCCGCCCCATGCGTCAAAGCAGTGGTTTGCTTCCGGGAAGGACTGCACCACTCCGTGATCTGTAATGGCGATCGCCTTATGTCCCCACTCGTATGCCCGCTTTACAAGTGCCTTTGCATCGGTTACCCCGTCCATATCGCTCATCTTTGTATGGCAGTGAAGCTCCACCCTCTTCTGTGGACTTGTGTCCATTCTCGCAGTTGTAAAATCTGCGATTTTCTTGATTCCCCAGATAGAGCCAATGGTCAGCTCACTGTCAAAACGATCAATGGTGGTAACGCCACGAAGCTTTAAAAATGCCTTCTTTTTTACGTGCTCCGTCACTTCCGGAACCTGTTCGTTTCGAAGAAACATTTTGACTACTATGGTATCTGTAAAATCTGTGACAGGGAAAATAAGAATGGTCTTTTCATTTCGGATTTCCCTTGCCTCCACATCAAGAACCTGTCCCCGGATAATGACTTCTCCCATTTCTCCTGTAATAGATTCCAGAGGAATGGCTTCTCCCTCAAAATCTCGTCCATAAATAACGTCCGGATTGCTGTCTCTTCGGAAGCCTCCGCGAAAATCTCCTTTTTGTCCTTTCTTTTCGAAAGTCTTTTTCTCCTGACTGCCGGAATTCTTTTCCTTTTTGCCATCTTTTCCCGAAGATTTTTCCTTCTTCTTTTCTTCCTCTTCCGCTTTTTCCTGCGCACGCACGCCTGCGTTTTTCAGCACATTTTCCACTTCCTGCTGAATCTGAAGAACCGCGTTTTTCCTGTATTTGCTCTCCTCTGTCTCCTCAAATTCCATCTCCACCTTAAGGTCCATTCCGCATCTCTCGCAGAACACTTTATGAAGATATTCCACAAGGATCTCGCTTTTTTCTCTGGCGATCACGGAATCCGGAAGCACCATGCGAAGGGTATTGTCGTCTGGAAATTCTATGTGGGAACGCTTAAAAAGATTGTACTCCAGCATATTATAATTGCGAAGCTCGAGCTCCATACTTCCCTTATAGGCTTCCAGGAGATTCTTTGGCGTATACTGTCTGGAAAGGATAAATTTTTCAACAACTGTCACTGTAATGGCAATCCCGGGAAAACACTGTCTTTCAATCTCTTTTTCCAGCTCAAAGAGGTGTTTTTTGTGAATCCACCTCTCGCTTTTCACATAGACACGGATATGCGTCTTTGCCGGATTGCAGGATACTTTTGTGACAGATACCATATCAAGAAGCTCTTCCAGCTTTTCATTTACCTTTAAATGAGGAAATACATCAAAAAAGTCTTTTTCCATAAATGATTCGTCCTTTACTTCCAGGCAAGAAGCTCGGTCCGCAGGGTATCAAGAAGCTCGGATTCCGGCACTTTCTTTACAATCTCTCCCTTTTTAATAAGAAGTCCCACACCCTTGCCTCCTGCAATTCCTATATCTGCTTCCTTTGCTTCTCCCGGTCCGTTTACTACACAGCCCATAACTGCCACCTTAATATCCAGCGGAATATCCTGTACCATTGTCTCCACCTGATTTGCAAGACCAATCAGATCGATCTGTGTTCTTCCGCATGTAGGGCAGGAAACCACCTCGATTCCGCCTTTTCGAAGTCCCAGCGTCTTTAAAATCCGTTTTGCAGATTTGATTTCCTCAAGAGGCGCTCCTGTAAGAGAAACACGAATGGTATCTCCGATTCCCTGAGAAAGGATCATGCCAAGCCCTACTGCAGACTTGATATTTCCGGAATAAAGCGTGCCAGCCTCTGTAATGCCCACATGAAGCGGATAGTCTGTCTTTTCCGCGATCAGCTCATGGGCTTTTGCACACATTAAAACATCTGAGGATTTAATACTGATCACAAGATTGTCATATCCCAGATCCTCAATGATTTTTACTTTATCAAGCGCGCTCTCCACAAGTCCCTCTGCTGTCACACCGTGATATTTTTCCACAAGTTCTTTTTCAAGTGAACCGCTGTTTACACCAACACGAATGGGGATATTTCTCTCCTTCGCCACATCGACCACCGCTTTGATCCGTTCTGTGCTTCCGATATTCCCCGGATTGATGCGGATCTTATCTGCGCCATTTTCCATAGAAGCAATGGCAAGCCTGTAATCAAAATGCATATCTGCAACAAGAGGGATATGTATCTGTTTTTTTATTTCTCCAAGAGCCCTTGCTGCTTCCATCGTAGGAACTGCACAGCGGATAATCTCGCATCCTGCTGCCTCCAGCGCCAGGATCTGCTCTACTGTCGCCTGTACGTCCTCTGTTTTTGTATTTGTCATAGATTGGATCAGAATGGGATTTCCTCCCCCGATTTTTCTGTCTCCAATCTGAATTACCTTTGTATTATCTCTGTACATTTTCATCCTGCCACTCAAAATGTGATTAAACATACTCATCACATCGAGAAATTGAAGTCCT
>UQHF01000022.1 GCA_900540785.1 uncultured Blautia sp. | reverse complement strand
CCCGGTCGCTGCCGGAAGTAAAGTACATAGGCGGTCGCCTCCTTTCTGGTTTTGGGCGCAAAAAAAGCGGCGTCCTGATCTCCCCAAAGGGGAAAAGAGAACGCCGCTGTCTGCGGTGTCGTATTCAATTTTCGATGTGTCACTATTTGGGCGGTGGGCTTCACGGGAGGCAGAAGCGTGTCAAAGCTCAATCCGAAAGTAGTAAATCGGTAGTAAATTCAGTTCTTATATCCCGTGAAATGCCCGTATTTCCGGGCTTTTTGGAGATAATCAGAGTTGTTACGGGAATCTTTTAACAAGATGTCGAAAAGGCTGAAATATCAGTTTGACCATATTTACCAGGAGGAACTTGCGCTTCGGGATGCGAAGATCATGGCGCTTCAGTCTCATATTAATCCGCATTTTATGAACAATACGCTGGAAATCATTAACTGGGAAGCGCGCCTTTCCGGAAATGAAAAAGTTTCCAGAATGATAGAGGCTCTTTCTACTCTTATGGATGCAGCCATTGACAGGAGAAAGCTTCCCGAAGTTCCTCTTTCAGAAGAAATGATCCATGTGAATGCTTATCTTTATATTACGGAGCAGCGTCTGGGGAAACGTCTTACTGTAAAAAAAGGGCTTCCAGAAGAGATCATGGGTGTTTTTGTACCAAGGCTGATTCTTCAGCCAATCATAGAAAATGCCATTGAACACGGAATTGTTCCGCGGGGAGGAGGAACCATTGTGATCAGGGGAAGAAGGGAGGACAATTATCTTTATCTTGAAATTATCAATGAGGGAGAGTTTACAGAGGAAGATGAAAAGCGGGTGAAACGTCTTCTTGCGCCGGATTATGATACGAGCAGGGAAACTTCCGGAAATATGGGGATTGCAAATGTAAACCAGCGACTTAAAATCCTTTATGGAGAAAGCTGCGGGCTTTGTGTACGCCGACACGGAGAAGAAGAAACCATTTCTGTGTTGACGATTCTTGTCAAAAATTGATAAAAAATGTTGTGCAAATAGAACAATAAAATGCAATAAAAACCAGGAATAGTTATTCAAAATAACTGCAAAAGAGCGTATGATAAAGCTATAAAGAAAACACAGAACAAAATAATCAAAGGAGGGTTTTAAGATGAAGAGAAAGGTTATGAGCGTGATTTTAAGCTGTGCAGCAGCAATGGCAATGCTTCCGGCAGGTGCATTGAGTGTAGCGGCAGAGGAGGGGGTATCCTTAAATGTGACAACTACATTTGCAGGAACAGAAAGTAACGTGGAACTGTATCAGGAAACCATAAAAGAGTGGGAAAAAGAGACAGGAAACAAAGTTGAAGATTCTTCCGGTACTGCAGATGAAACATTTAAGGCGAGAGTGATTTCGGACTTTGAGACGGGGGCAGAGCCGGATGTGATGTTTTATTTTAACGGAAATGATTCCAATCCTTTTGTGGAAGCGGGAAAGGTAGTTCCCATTGAGGAAATCCGCGAGGAATATCCGGAATATGCTTCTAACATGAAGGACGATATGATTCCGGCATCACCGGCAGACGGCGTGCAGTATGCAGTTCCGTTTTACGGATACTGGGAAGGGCTTTACTGTAATAAGGCAGTTCTGGAAGAAGCCGGCGTAGAAGTTCCGGGAGCAGAAACAACCTGGGAGCAGTTCCTGGAATCCTGTCAGAAAATTAAAGATGCAGGATTTACACCGATTGCAGTTTCTCTCGCAAAAGAGCCTCATTACTGGTTTGAATTTTCTATTTTTAACCACGACAGCGCAAAAACCCATCTGACAGTTCCGGAATCTCTTGACGATGCGGCAGGACAGGCATGGCAGGCAGGACTTGGAGATATGAAAGAGCTTTATGAGAAAGGTTTCCTTTCCGAAAATACCAATACAGCGACAGCAGACGAAGTATTCCAGAGTTTTCTGGAAGGCAAATCCGCATTTTATGTAGACGGTTCCTGGAAAATGGGTGGTATAAAAGAAGGAACAGATGATGTGGATAACTTTACAGTTACTTATATTCCCGGAAATGGAGACAGAAAGAGCACCGATATAGTCGCAGGTCTTTCTTCCGGCTGGTACATTTCCAGAAAATGCTGGGATGATGAAGAAAAGCGTGATGCGGCAGTCAGCCTTGTAGAAACATTTATCAGCGATGAAAGTGTTTCAAAATTTGCAGGAACAGCAACTACAGCTCTGAAAAACGGCGTAACCGTAGATGAAAGCAGCCTTACAAATCTTGAAAAAGACGCTCTTGTTATGTTAAAAGGAGCAACTGCCGTGACAGGAGCGGCTCAGGACCTTCTCACACAGGATGAGCGTTCCCCGATTTTTGACAATATGCCTCAGATTGTGGAAGGACAGACAGAAATCCCTGACGCAGTACAGGAAGTTCTTGATATTGTAGCAGAAAACGCAGAATAAAAAGAATGTATGTCTATACGCAGCCGGAGGGTGTGCCTCCGGCTGTTTCGGTAAGGGGAGGTCGTTATTATGATTTATAAAAATAAAAAACCGGTATTTCTGTTTCTGATCCCGGCATTTCTGTTTATGACAGTATTTCTTTATTACCCCTTTTTTCAGAATATTATAAACAGCTTTATGAAAATCCGAAATCTGGGAGGGGCAGCAAAAGGGTTTAATGACCCGATATATAAAAACTACATAAAAATCCTTACAGATGAAAATGTAAGGATTGCTTTGAAAAATACAGTGATCATGATTGTTGTCACGCTGGCGGGACAGGTGGGCATTGCAGTTGTTCTTGCCATGCTTGTGGATAATATAAAAAGAGGAGCATCTTTTTTTAGAATCGTATATTTTTTCCCGATTGTAATTTCGGCAACAGCCCTTGGTGTTCTTTTTAATCTGATTTTCCAGTATGATGGAGGAATGTTAAGCCAGCTTGTGGGAAGTAAGGTAAATTGGAAGGAATTGTATCCTCTGACGGTTATGATGACACCGGTTACCTGGCAGTATGTGGGCTTTTATTTTATCATCCTTGTTACAGGATTAAATAATATTCCCCAGGAACTTTATGAGTCCGCTGCAATTGACGGAGCGACCAGGTGGCAGAGAGTCCGCTATATTTCCTGGCCTATGCTTCATAATGTACTCTGTACCTGTGCTGTCCTTGCTGTGACGGGAGCTTTAAAAGTATTCGACCTTCCCTGGGTTATGTTTCCGAATGGAGCGCCTCTTGGAAAAACATGGCTTACAGGAACGTACATGTACTATAAAACCATGCAGTCGCCGGATATTGACTACAGCTCTGCCATCGCCCTTGTGATCGTGGTACTGGGAGTGCTCCTGTCAAAAGTGGTAAACCGTATTTTTAAAGAGCGGGATTATTAAAAAGGAGGGAAGAAAAATGAATAAGAAGAAAAAGATTTCCCTTCAGACAGGATTGATTTATGCGGCGCTGATCGTGTGGGCGCTCACTACGATATATCCGATTTTGTGGGTGATCATGAATTCCTTTAAGGATAAAAAACATATTATGTCAGATGCGTTCAGTCTTCCGGTAGGAGAACTTTTTACCATGTCTAATTATCAGGACGCGTTTGAAAAAGTAGATATTTTAAGCGCGTATAAAAACAGCATTATCATTTCAGGAGCAGTTGCGGTGCTTGTGATTTTGCTGGCAGGAATGGCGTCATTTGCTCTTGTAAGATACCGTTTCCGCTTAAATCATACTATGTACAGCCTTGTGATCGCTGCTATGATGTTTCCGGTATTCTCTACGATCATTCCGGTGTTCCGAATGGAATACGGCTGGGGCCTTGCCGGTTCGGGCAGCGTAGGACTTTCTCTTCTGTCGGTCATTCTTCCACAGACAGCGGGCAATATGGCATTTGCTATTGTAGTGCTTACCGGATATATGAAGGGGCTGCCCATCGAGCTTGAAGAGGCGGCTTTTATGGAAGGCTGCAATGCGTACCAGATTTTTTTCAAGGTTGTAATGCCGCTTACGAAGCCTTCCTTTGCAACAGTGGGAATCTTCAGTTTCCTGTGGAGCTATAATGATTTATTTACTCAGCAGTTTTTCCTTCGAAATAAGGAGGAATGGGCGATTACAAGACTACTTCTTGAGATTTCCTCAAAAGAAGGAACGAATTACGGTCTCATGGCAGCCGTTGTGACACTTGTAGTCGTGCCGCTTCTGATCGTATATGTGTGCCTGCAGAAATATATTATAAAGGGAATGACTGCAGGAGCAGTGAAAGGGTAACAGATATGCAGACATCTTAGGCAGATTGTGCAGAAGATGTCTGTTTTCGCTTTCTTTTTTTGGGAAATTCGTGTAAAATAAAAACAGGGGGAAGGGATATGTACAAAGTAGTGATTATAGATGATGAACCGATTATTGTGGAGGGGATTTCAAGATTGATTCCCTGGGGAAAATACCAGTGTTGTGTAAGTGCCTGTGCGTACAGCGGAAAAGAAGGGATGGAAGTTATAGAAAGGGAAAAACCGGATATTATTTTTTCGGATATTTCCATGCCGGGACTTGACGGACTGAAGATGATCGCAGCCTTAAAATCAGAATTTCCGGATATGCAGATCAGTATTCTGACGGGCTACCGGGATTTTGATTACTGTCAGGAGGCGCTTCGGCTTGGGGTGACGCGGTTTCTCCTGAAGCCTTCAAAGCTTACAGAGCTTGAAGAAGCGCTTCATGTAATGTCGGATAATTTAAAAGAACGTCATATTTATCCGGGTGATGCGGAGCATGAAGAAAATGCTGCGGGCTGTTTTATTGTGAAAAATGCCCTTCAATATATGGAGGAACATTACAGCGAAAAACTGACTCTCAGCAAAGTTGCAGAAAAAACATATGTGAGTCAGTGGCATTTAAGCAAACTTTTAAATAGACAGGAAGGGAAAAGTTTTTCTGAAATTTTAAATCAGATCCGTGTGGAACACGCAAAAGAACTGATGCAGGAAATGTCATATCGCATTGTGGATATTTCCGAACTGGTGGGATTTACGGATGTGGCACATTTTTCAAGAGTGTTCAAAAAAATGGAGGGAATTTCTGCAAATGAATACAGAAATACGAAACTTTAAGCTGGAAAATAAGTAGGCAAACTCTAAAAAATCTATGAAATTCATCTGCCTTTGGTTGACAAGAATGGTATACTCTGTAATAATGAACAGGATAAAAGAGAAATGAAGATGCCATTTTATAGGAGGCGTTATAAATGAAAAAAAGATATTTGATACTTGTGGGGCTTCTGGCTGCGGCTGTTCTGGCTGCAGGCTGCGGAAAGGAAAAGGAGAAACCGGTACAGAAAGCGGAAGTAACCGCAACTCCAACTCAAAAAGCAGACAGTGGTCTTGTAGATATGCAGAAAACAGAAGATGAAAATGCAAAGATAAAAAATGTAATAGGAACAAAGACAGCGACGTCTGGAAGTCTTGTTCTGATCAACAATATGAGTGATGAGATTTCTTCTATATATATCCGACCAAATGTGCCGGAAGAGGAAGCGTATGATGAGGACGAAGAGGATTCCTGGGGCAATGAGCTTGTACAGGGAAAATTCACTCTGAAAAACGGAGACAAAGCTCTTTATTATTATGAAAAAAATCAGAAGGACGAGGACGGAGATACCGTTACTTCTTTTGATATTCGGATCTCCTTTACTGATGAAGAAAAGAATGAATGCTTTTTCCGAGACCTTCCTCTTTCTTCTATCAAACAGATCACGCTCTGCATGGACGGAAGCGGGGAGGACGGCATTCCTTATGCAAAATACCTCACAACAACAGGAACAAAGCCAGTCTCTACTTTAAAAGATGTAAAGGAACGTCTCGGAATAGATGAGGAAGATTCGGAGGAAGACGAAGAGACAGAAGAAGAGACAACTCCAACACCGGAACCGACCGAAGCTCCGGAAGTGACGGATACACCGGAGGAGCCTACAGATACACCGGAACCGACCGTGGCACCAGATCCGGAAGAACCGGAAGAGCCTGCGCCGGATCCGGGAGCAGAGGAGGCATCTAAATATATCGGACAGTCGCTTGATGCTCTGATTGGCGCAATGGGCAGCCCTGCAAGCAGCGATTACGAGGAAGATCCCGGAACAGGAAAAACAGGATACCATCACTACGATACCTTTACTGTTTCTACTACAGTTGATGAAAATGGTAATGAAATTGTAGCTGCAATATGGTAAAATAGAGGTAGCTTATAAAGCACGAAAAAGAAACAGAGGTAAAAAAGATGAAACGAGTATTATTAAAGTTAAGCGGTGAGGCACTTGCCGGAGAAAAGAAAACAGGATTTGATGAGGCGACAGTCATTGCCGTTTCCAAACAGATCCGCACGATTGTAGAAGAAGGCATGGAAGTGGGAATTGTAATCGGCGGCGGAAACTACTGGAGAGGCCGTACAAGCGAGACGATCAACAGAAATAAGGCAGACCAGATTGGAATGCTCGCTACGATCATGAACTGCATTTATGTGTCAGACATCTGCCGCTATCTCGGATTAAAAACAGAGATTTTTACACCGTTTGTATGCGGTGGTTTTACGACACTTTATTCAAAAGATGCAGTAGAAGAAAGTTTTGCAGCAGGTAAAGTCGTGTTCTTTGCAGGCGGCACAGGACATCCGTATTTTTCAACAGATACCGCTACTGTTCTCCGTGCGGTTGAGATTGAGGCAGAAGCGATCCTGCTCGCAAAAGCAGTGGACGGTATTTATGACAGCGATCCGAAGGTAAATCCTTCCGCAGTAAAATACGACGAGATTTCCATTGAAGAAGTAGTAGAAAAGAAACTGGCTGCTATGGATCTTACGGCATCTATCATGTGTCTGGAACAGAAAATGCCGATGCTGGTATTCGGGCTGGACGAAGAAAACAGTATTGTAAATGCAGTTCACGGAAAATTCTCCGGCACAAAGGTGACTGTGCAGTAAATAAAATCTAAAATTCAAATAAGGAAAGAATGAAAGAGGGAGACAGAATAATGGACGAAAGAATTCAGAAATATGAAGACAAAATGAAAAAAACACTGGTTGGGTTTGAGACAGAACTTACTACGATCCGTGCAGGAAGAGCAAATCCGCATATTCTTGACAAACTTACAGTAGAATATTATGGAACTCCGACACCGCTTCAGCAGGTGGCAAACATCACAGTTCCGGAGGCACGTATGATCCAGATCCAGCCGTGGGAAGCAAGCCTTATCAAAAGCATCGAAAAGGCAATCCTTGTTTCTGACCTGGGATTAAATCCAAGCAACGACGGAAAAGTGATCCGCCTTATCTTCCCGGAGCTTACAGAAGAACGCCGTAAAGAGCTTGTAAAGGATGTTAAGAAAAAAGGCGAAAGTGCAAAGGTTGCAGTCCGCAACATCCGCCGCGATGCAAACGATGCTTTCAAAAAACTGGCAAAAGAAGATGTATCTGAAGATGAGATTAAAGAGCTGGAAGACAAGGTACAGAAGCTGACAGATAAATTCGTGAAAGATATTGATGCGGCAGTAGAGAATAAATCAAAAGAAATTCTGACTGTATAAAAACAAGAGTAAGAAAGAGAGCTTTCTTTTGGAAGCTCTCTTTCCCTATGCGGGAATTAAAAACAGATACAGACAGAAACGGAGGAAGAGAAATGAACGTACCGAATCATATCGCAATCATTCTCGATGGAAACGGACGCTGGGCAAAGAAAAAGGGAATGCCGAGGAGTTACGGTCATGTGAAGGGCTGTGCCAATCTGGAAACCATATGTGATGATATGAAGCAGCTCGGCGTAAAATATCTTACAGTCTATGCTTTTTCCACAGAAAACTGGAAGCGTTCCAGAGAAGAAGTGGAAGGACTGATGAGGCTGTTTCGAAATTACCTGAAAAAATGTATCAAGATTGCGGAGAGAAATAAGATGCGTGTCCGGGTAATCGGAGACATTACTGCTTTTGATAAAGATATTCAGGAACGGATCGCGTATCTTGAGGAGTTTTCAAAACAATATGACGAGCTTCATTTTCAGATCGCATTAAATTACGGAAGCCGCGATGAAATTACAAGAGGAATGCGCCGTCTTGCACAGGACGCTGCCGAAGGGAAAATAAAGCCGGAAGATGTAGATGAAGAAATGGTAGAGAGCTATCTCGATACAGCGGGAATCCCGGATCCTGACCTTTTGATCCGAACAAGCGGCGAGCTTCGACTTTCCAATTTTCTTTTGTGGCAGCTTGCGTATACAGAATTTTATTTTACAGACGTTGCCTGGCCGGATTTCAACAGAGAGGAATTAATCCGCGCTATAGAGAAATATAATGCAAGAGACAGAAGATACGGGGGAGTAAAGGAGGAATAGAGATGTTTAAAACCAGATTATTAAGCGGGATCATGCTGGTCATCATTGCGCTTTTTACCATTATAAGCGGAGGATACATTCTGTTTTTTACTCTTCTGGCAGTGTCACTGATCGGAATGCGTGAACTGTTCCGCGCGATGAAGGTGCAGGACGAGAAGGCAAACATTCTTGCAGTTACAGGATATGCCGGAGCAGCTCTTTACTATGGGACTCTTATTTTAGGATTTGAGAAATACGGAATGATGGCAGTGATCGGATCGCTGATTTTGATTATGTTTGTGTATGTGTTTACATATCCAAAATACCATGCAGAGCAGATCATGGCGGCATTTTTCGGTGTGATTTATGTGGCGGTAATGCTGTCCTTTATTTATCTTACAAGAAACCTGCCGGATGGAAAATTCCTTGTATGGCTGATCTTTCTCTGTTCCTGGGGCTGTGATACCTGTGCCTACTGTGTGGGAATGCTCATAGGAAAACACAAAATGGCTCCTGTATTAAGCCCGAAAAAATCTGTGGAAGGAGCCGTTGGCGGCGTTTTAGGGGCTGCTCTTTTAGGTGTGGCATATGCGGCGGCAACAAAAGGACCTATGATGGAATACGCAGTCATCTGCGCAGTGGGAGCGCTGATTTCTATGGTGGGAGATCTGGCTGCTTCTGCAATTAAAAGAAACCAGAATATCAAAGATTACGGAACACTGATACCGGGACATGGAGGGATTCTTGACCGTTTTGACAGTGTGATTTTTACAGCACCTGTCATCTATTTCCTTTCAAAGCTGGTTCTCGGAATTTAATGAAGGGGGCTTATGATGAAAAAAATTGCAATTTTAGGTTCTACCGGCTCCATTGGGACACAGACGCTTGATGTAGTTCGTAAAAACGGAGATATACAGGTTCTTGGAATCAGCGCCGGAAAAAATATCAAAATGCTGGAAGAGCAGGTGAGGGAGTTTTCCCCGAAGCTTGTGGCTGTGTGGGATGAAGATGCTGCAAAAGAACTGAAAGACCGGATTTCAGATACAGATACAAAGGTAGTTTCCGGTATGGATGGTCTTCTTGAGCTTTCCGCAATGCCGGAGACAGAAATCCTTGTGACGGCTATTGTGGGAATGATCGGAATCCGCCCTACCATTGAGGCAATCCGTGCAGGAAAAGATATTGCTCTTGCAAATAAAGAGACGCTTGTGACGGCGGGACATCTGATCATGCCGATGGCAGAAGAATACGGAGTGAAAATCCTTCCTGTTGACAGTGAACACAGCGCCATTTTCCAGGCGATACACGGGGAAGACAAAAGGGAGATCAAAAAGCTTTTAATTACAGCTTCCGGCGGTCCCTTCCGTGGAAGAACAAGAGAAGAATTGCGTCATGTTACGTTGGAAGATACCTTGAAACATCCGAATTGGGTAATGGGACAGAAGATTACCGTAGACTCTGCTACGCTTGTGAATAAAGGGCTGGAAGTGATGGAAGCAAAGTGGCTGTTTGGCATGGAACTTTCCGATATTCAGGTTGTGGTACAGCCGCAGAGCATCATTCATTCTATGGTGGAGTTTCAGGACGGAGCAGTCATGGCGCAGCTTGGAACGCCGGATATGCGTCTTCCTATCCAGTATGCACTTTATTATCCGCAGAGAAGATTTTTGGACGGAGAGCGCCTTGATTTCTGGAAACTTCGGGAAATCACGTTTGAGGAGCCGGATATGGAAACCTTCCGTGGACTTCCTATGGCAATGGAGGCGTCCCGTGCAGGAGGAACTATGCCGACGGTATTTAATGCTGCAAATGAGCTGGCAGTACATAAGTTTTTACAGAAAAAAATAGGTTTTCTGGATATTTATGAGATTATCGGGCAGTCTATGGAAAGACATAAAATAGTGGAAAATCCTGACCTGGAGGAAATCCTGGCAGCAGAAAAAGAGACTTATCAATGGATTGAAAGCAGGTGGTAAATTGAAAATAATCATAGCAGTTGTAATATTCAGCGCAGTGATTCTGATACATGAGCTTGGACATTTTCTTCTTGCAAAGAAAAATAAGATAGAAGTAATCGAATTTTCCCTGGGTATGGGTCCCAGACTTTTAAGTACCGTAAAAAACGGCACAAGATACTCTTTAAAGTTGTTTCCCATTGGCGGTTCCTGTGCTATGGCAGGAGAAGATATGGAGGATGACAGCCCTGGAACTTTTAATTCTGCGTCTGTGTGGAGCAGGATTTCCGTAGTTGCAGCAGGACCGATTTTTAACTTTCTTCTTGCTTTTATCCTGGCTGTTATTATTGTGGGAGCTGTGGGATATGACCCGGCAAAGGTTCTCACTGTGACAGAAGGCTCCAATGCGGAGGCAGCAGGTCTAAGAGAGGGAGATGTGATCACAGACTATCAAGGGTATCATATTGATCTGGGAAAAGATATGTATGTATATTCGTATTTGAATCCTCTTCAGGAAGAGCCGGTGCATTTGACTGTGGAACGGGATGGAAGGGAACTTGAACTTTCTTTTATGCCGGATGTAGATATAAGGTATCTTCTTGGGCTGAACCGGAAGGATACAGAATCTATGGAAGTGGCGTCTCTGATACCGGATATGCCTCTTGAGGATGCAGGAGTACAGCCGGGTGATGTGATCACCTCCATAAACGGAGTGGAAATTCCAGATGGAGAGGCATACGAAAAATACATCGAAGAAAATCCGCTTACAAACGAGGAGGTAATAATTACTTACTCCAGAGACGGTCTGGAATATGAGGCAAAAATTACACCGAAAGAGTACAGGACGCCGAATCTTGGCTTTGTATACAATGTATGGGCTGAAAAAGCAACTGGATTTGATGTAATAAAATATGGCTTTATGGAAATGAAATACATGGTCCGCACTACTATATTAAGCCTGAAGGAGCTTGTGACAGGAAGCCTTGGGGTAAAAGATTTAAGCGGTCCGGTAGGGGTGGTAGACGCCATCGGCGATACGTATGAGGCAAGCAAAAGTGAGGGAACATTAATGGTATGGATGAATATGCTGAATATGGCAGTTCTTCTTTCTGCAAACCTTGGTGTTATGAACCTTCTTCCTCTTCCTGCCCTTGATGGAGGCCGTCTTGTGTTCCTTCTTGTAGAGGCAGTGCGAAAAAAGCCGGTAAACCGTCAGATAGAAGGCGCGATCCACTTTGCAGGGCTGATGCTTTTGATGGCTCTTATGGTCGTGGTAATGTATAATGATATTTTGAAGATATTCTGAAAATGAGCAGTAATAAAAGAGACATGGGAATCGAAATCGATTCTTCGTGTCTCTTTTATGTTACAGAAAATTTGAGTCTTATGCGGCAGGCGTTTTTTAACGAAACAGTTTGCGGATCTGCTTTTTGTCAATGTCGGTAATTCTTTTTAAAGGAATTCCGGCAGCAGCAAAGGCTTTGTCTTTTAAATGATCCCGTTTTCTGGCGTCTCTTGTTTCGTGTGTGCTGTCGTCCAGTTCGATGGCAAAAAGTACATACAGATCTTTATCACAGATAACAAAATCCACATGTTTCTGGGCGATTTTATGAAAATATTTCATATACTGCTTTTTATCTGTTACAGCCAGAAGATCTTTTACTCCAACTTTGGGGCATATGATATAGTGATATTCATCTGCCACTTCTTTTAAGAGAAGATAAAAACGGTATTCTCTTTTTGTCAGAAGATGTCTGGCTGCATAGGGATAATAATTTTTCCTGCGGTACAGGATAAAAAGCAGGATAAATAAAAAAATACAGATCAGGGGAATATAGAGAACAGGTTCCATCAGCAGTTCCTCCGTAAGTAAAAATAATAGAATGTACGTTCTTTATAATTCCCATTTTAAATGGTTTTGCAGAAAAATGCAAGATTTTCATTTTCTTTGCAGTGAGATTCAGAAAAGAGCACAGGCTGTATATGTAATTGTTTTTTCGCCATAATAGTAGGGAAGTCCGGCATCACGGCACACCTGTGTTACGAACAGACCGTAGCCCTCCATACTGGACATGGCTTTTTTTGGAAACCGGCAGGGGTCCGGGTAGGCGCACGATTTACAAATGCGGCAGCCGCCGGCTCCAAGACAAAGGGCGTCCGGGTAAGAATGGCGAAGCTGTTCGGCAAAAGAATACAGATTTTTTATGTGCTGTTTTTCTGTTTCGCGGTAGCATCTGCTGTCGATGGTTTTTTGCATATGCCCTATGGTCTGAAGAAGAATCCCGCTTTTATAGCTGTGCATCTGTGTCTGACATTCTTCGAGTGTGCCGCAGGCAGGCGGGCATGTCCAGTTTTTTCCGTACGCTTTGCATCTGTCGGAAGCACACATGGAGCGTACGTCTTCTCTTGATCGCAGGATTCGGGGATCGAATAGAATTGCTTCATCGAAACCGGAGATTTTTGCCTGTTGTATCCAATGATTCATGGAAGCACCTCCCGGAAATTCATAGACTTTGCAAATGTTTTTGGAAATTCATCCAGACTGGCAAGTTCTGTAAATGTAATGTTCTTTGTAAGCTGCTGTGTGAGGGGCAGCAGGTGTTTATTGCAGGCGAGCATTTTTGAGCCGCTTCCTGCAGCATTTCCTACTGAGGTGATCCGGGAAAGCAATTCTTCCGGAAGAAGCCCGATGCGGCAGGCACTCTCCGGCCTTAAATGGCTTCCAAATGCTCCGGCTAACAATACTTTCTGAATATCGTTTATATTCAGATCAAGCAGCTTTGCCATCAGGGAAATTCCTGCACAGATAGCGCCTTTGGCAAGCTGAATCTGCCGTATGTCATCCTGGGTAAGATAAATATGCGGCGTGATAAAAAAAGTATGCGATTCATTCAGAATCCGTCCCCGTTTATTGAGCAATCCCATTTCAAGACCAGAGGCAACGGCATCGATAATGCCGGAACCGCAGAGTCCCTGTGGCTCTCCGTCTCCTATGACCGAGTATGCAATTTCCCCGTTTTCAATCCATACGTGGTCAATGGCACCTGTTGTTCCCCGCATACCACACTGAAGATTTGCACCTTCAAGAGCGGGGCCTGCCGCTGTAGAACAGGCGATCATGCGATCTTTGTTTCCAAGTACAAGTTCTCCGTTAGTGCCAATGTCAACAAGAAGGGTAATTTCTTCTTTTCGGTAAAGCTCTGTAGCGAGCAGGCAGCCTATGGTATCTGCACCTATATAGCCGGATATATCAGGAACAACTAAAAGGACAGCATTCGGACAAACGCTTAAATAATCATGACAGGGAAGAGTTTTTGCTTCCGTTAACACAGGGGCAAAGGGAATCTCCGTCAGATTGGAAGGGGGGATTCCAAGAAAAATCTGCTGCATGGCCGGGTTTCCAACGACAGACACAACTCCGATTTCTTCAGGAGTGATCTTTGCATCATGGCATACCGATTGGATCAGGGAAGACATTCCTATACGGATGGTTTCTGTTTCCTGCTTTAAATTTCCGTGCAGCGCAGACTGGATCCTGGAAATAACATCTGCCCCGAAAGCAGCCTGGGGATTCAGCATACTGCTTTTTGATAATTCTGCTCCGTTTTTGGGGCTTAAGAGAAAGCAGACAAGGGAAGTCGTTCCGATGTCAAAGGCAAGAAGATAGCCGGGGGCTTCCGGATTCAGTTGTTGGATGCCGCAGGTTCCATCCTGAAGGATATGAAGACCGGTGTATTCAGGAAGCTCTACTGTCATGTCGCGATCAATAATGGTCTGACAGGCAAGTACTTCTTTTCCGTTTACAATCACTTTGCATTTTTTACAGGTTCCGTTTCCGCCGCAGGGAGAATCCAGAAATATGTGGTTGTTCCGCAGAGTCGACATAAGAGCAGAACCGGGAAGAACATTGCGCACAATCTGGTGTGGCAGAATGGTCAGCTTATACATGCGATCACCTCCGTATTGAATATAAAAAAGAAGGGACTGCCGCAGATGGAGAATCCTTTTTGCGGCAATCCCGGAAATCCGACATATTTTATGCGCTGAGTTCTGCTGCCCACTCTGAGCAGACTTTTACTGTTTTTTGCGGACTGTATGCCCATTCGTCTGCACCCATGGATTTTGCGGCATCTTCTGTAACAGGACAACCTCCGATGATGATTTTCACATCGTCCATACCAGCTTCTTTAAAGGCTGCAATGGTCTTGCGCATGGAATCCAGAGCCAGAGTCAGAACGCCGGAGAGGGCGACAATGTGGATATTTTCTGCTTTGGCTGTCTCGATGATCTTTTCGGGAGCAACATCTATGCCGAGATCCACTACATCGAAGCCGCCTGCTTCCAACATGGAACGGACAATGTTTTTGCCAATATCGTGCAGGTCATCTTTTACGGTGCAGAGAATCATTTTTGCTTTTGTTCCGGTGCTTTCGGAAGAAGCAAGGAGCGGTTTGAGAACTTCTACGGCATCAGTCATAAGTTCGCCGGCAAAAATCAGATCCCCTACAAAGTATTCTCCTTCTTCGAAAAGCCTGCCGACTGTATTCATGCCGACCTGACAGGCTTCCATTGCCTGATTGGCTTCTTCTGTTGTAGTGACGGCTTTGATTTCTTCCTGAACAATATCTTCATCCAGTTCTCCCATTGCATTAGCCAGTTTATCAAAATTAATCATATACGAAATCTCCTTTCTTATTTTTTCTGACCGAATTTACCCTGACGATATGCGCGGTTGTATTTTCGACCACCCTGGTCTCTGCCGCACAGTGCTTCGCAGGCATAAATGGTTCCCATCATATCCTGAGAACAGGGATCCATAATGGCGCTGTCCAGACCGGCTTTGATCGCATAGGCCATGCAGTTCATATTGACATATTTTCGTGCGGGCATTTCAAAGCTGATATTGGAAATTGCGCCGGTAATTTTAACCTCCGGGGCGTAAGCGTGAATATCTTCGATGCAGCGGCAAAAATCTTCCATAGCACTCGGCATAGTCGCAAGAGCCATGACACAGGGATCAATATGAAGCTGATTCAGAGCTACCCCGTATTTATCTGCTTTATCAATAATACGTTTGGCAATATCTGCTTTTTTTACGGGATCGGCAGGAATGCCGTTTTGATCACATGCCAGACCTATGACCTCCCACGGTGTGCCGGCAATCAGGGGAAAGATAGTTTCGCATTTTGTTCCTTCTTCATTTACGGAATTTACCATGCCCGGTTTTTTTACATGTCCCTCTTCCAGAATCCGTGCCAGGAGAGAGGCGTTTGGAGAGTCGATGCAGAGAGGTACATCCGTACAATCCTGCATAAGACCGATCAGCCATATCATGGTATCATATTCGATTTCTGTAGCGGTAGAGGGCGCACAGTCAAGAAAATCTGCCCCGGCTTTTACCTGGGCAAGCGTCCGCTCGCGGATCAGGTCTTCGTTGTGCTCTTCGATTGCCTGACGGATAGAGGGAATCGCACCGTTGATTTTTTCGCCAATGATAATCATTTTGCAGCCTCCTTGTTATAGTCCTAAAAGACTCCACTCCAGATTTGTTATAAGGAAGAAGCGGAGCTCCTGGGGCAGTTCCCATTCAGTATCTGCCATCAGTTCTGCTACGATAGAATCCAGATATTCCTGATTTGTCATGTGAAAAACCTCCTTTTGATTATTTGCTTGAATATTCGTGTGCAAAGTTAAAGCATTCAATTAAAGTCGGGTTAATATCGCCCGGAGTCAGGAAGCCCTTGTCTGTGGAGAAGATAAAGCCGCCTCCCTGTGCGCAGGTATCAATAACACGCTTGATGCTGTCTTTAATATCATCAAATTTTTTCAGACGGGTATCTGCGAGTTTCAGACCGCCGCAGATGATCTGGTGCTCTCCGAGAACTTCATGAACCTTAAAAATGTCGTCGTCATCGACTGCAAGTACAAGGGAATCTTTTGGAACTTCAAGGAAGCAGTCCATGATCTTTTCCCAGCGACCTTCCATAACGAGGAATATTTTTCCGCCGGCAGCGGATACCCATTCGATTAATTTCTTTTCGTATGGCCAGTACAGTTCCCGGAATTGCTTCGGACTTAAGTATGCCGGGATGTGACATGGCTGGAACGGGAATCCCAAAGAAGCATCATAAGGAACCGCTGTCTTGGGGGCATTCTGGTATTCCCAGATAGCGTCGAGTGCGGCCTGCACTTTATCCGGATGACGGCGCAAATCTGTAAGAGTGCCTCGGAATCCGCGGAAATAATCGAAAAGGTGATCAAGAGGAGTATTGATCATACATCCCATATTTACGCAGTTATAAACACCATAAACCCTTGTCAGATATTTATGTGTATAGTTCATCTGTCCTACGAAGCCGTTTACCTGCTCTTCTGCATAGACTTTTAAAATTTCTCTTGCTTTTTCGCGGCTTTCATAGAGATAGGGATATTTTCTTGGCAGAAGGACATTGGCGATGAAGGCTTTCGGGTTTTCGATAAGCTGGTCATATTCTTCCGGCTTCATCATAGGATTTTGAAGGTGAGTCAGAGTACCATCTGCTGCGAGGCGGTTTTCAGCAGTAGGAAAGACTTTGTCCCGGCGGGGTGTTGTAGTCAGTCCGGAGAGAACATTTGCGTCTACCCACATTTCATCAAGAAAAGAGGTAATGGCTTTTGCGTATGCCTCAGGATCCCCTGCTACATCGAAGGCGGTTTTTCCAGCCCAGAACAGACCGCCGCCGTTGTTTGTCATGGCAGTAGGTACATAAGGACCTTCCTGACGGTTGACAGCTTTTTGAAAAGCGTCATATTTTTTCTGGTACAGACTGTTTGTTTCCATGCTATTCCTCCTTTACATTTTGAGACTATCAGAAGTATATATTATCATGTGATAGTCTTAATATTTTTTGTTTGAAAAGATGATTTTAAAATCATAATTGAAATGATGTTGATGATATGTTACAATATAATTCGATTAAAAGTCAATAAAAATTAGATATATTGCACAAATTCATACAAATGTGATGATTTGTCAAAATTCATTTGAGGTATAAAAATGGGACATTACGAAAATGGAATATTTACACGCAGGGAAATTATAAAAGTATGTAAATGGCTCTTTTATGAACAGGGATACCATGAAACTTCTTATTCTGACATATGCCGCTTCGCACATGTGAACCGCGGCACTTTATATTATCATTTTTCATCGAAAGAGGATATACGCTACGAAGTACAGTGGGAGTATATCATTAATTACAAACATATTGCACAGCAGTATTGTACAGAAGAACGATACCTGTATTTACTGGCTATGTGTATCTTCTGGAAAAAAATTCATGAGGATGAAAAACTGCGTCGTTTTCAGCGTCAGACCTGTATTGATTATCCGATTTACACAGGAAAAAAAGATATGACGTATTTTTATTATACAATTTACGAAGCTATGTGGGGAGCATTCTGGGAAAAAAAGAATATTTCACAGCTTGCCTTTGCCTCTGCATACGGTTTTGTTACAGGATGTCTGCGCATGATATGCGAGTATCCCGAAAAGTATGATCCGGTGGATATGTTCATGCACTGTGTGGGCTCCAGTGCATCTATCTGGGGAATCCCGGAGGAGAAGATCAGCGAAATATGGCCGTATATCCGCAGCTGTATGGACAAAATACCGGAGGAGGAAATGCAGTTGAATTTCGAGGAGCTTTGATAAAATGTGATAAGTTTCACACTTTATATTGATAAAGTGCCTTCTGAATGATATACTGTAACCACTGTTTGAAAAACAGAAATTCGTTGTGAGTGCGGATTATGGATCATATAAAGTGTGGAGGAATATAAAATGGCAAATCAGCTGGAAACACTCAGAGGGAACCTGGAAAAATGTGATGAAATTATTTTAGCTGCTCTTTTGATGAGAAACGGGATCGTAGAAGATATTATGACGTATAAGGAGGAACATGATCTTCCCATTCTTCAGCCAGAACAGGAGGCAAAGCAGGAGGCATGGCTCGCCGCAAGAATGGAAGGGAAAAGACATAAGAAAGAAGTGGAAGATGTGTTTTTTCGAATCAGACAGAACAGCAAACAGATTCAGGCGAGAAAGCTGTTTGATTATAATATTGTTCTGATCGGATTTATGGGGGCAGGAAAAAGTACGATTTCTGAATATTTACGAGCAGCCTTTGCTATGGATGTGGTGGAAATGGATCAGATCATTGCCCAGAGGCAGGGAATGAGTATATCTGATATATTTGAGACATATGGAGAAGAATATTTCCGTGATCTGGAAACCAGTCTTTTGATCGAGATGCAGTCAAGAACAAATGTTGTGATTTCCTGTGGCGGCGGAGTTCCGATGAGAGAGAGGAACGTTACAGAAATGAAAAAAAACGGAAAGGTAGTTCTTCTTACTGCAAAACCGGAAACAATATTGGAGCGTGTCAGAGACAATCATGACAGACCGCTTCTGGAAGAAAATAAAAATGTTGGTTTTATTGCAGAACTTATGGAAAAACGCCGCCAAAAATATGAAGCTGCCGCAGATATTATCATTGAAACAGACGGAAAAACAGAATTGGAAATCTGCGAGGAGCTGATACAGAGAATTATGGACATCTGAGCTGCTGTACAGAAGCTGTTTTTTCAATTTGTTCTGTAATTGCGGTCTTTGCGGGATTCGTCGATCACGAATTGGCGAAAGGATTCTACTACAGGGGCGTGATATGTATCCCGCAGCAATGCCATGTAAAAATTTCTTTGCCAGCTTGGAGAAACCAGGGGCAGCAGTTTTAAATTTAATGAGTGCATAATGGGAAGATCAGGAGCAATGCAGATGCCGAAACCGTTGGCAGCAAAACCGGCAGCTACCTGATCTTCTGCTATTTCATAGGAAACATCAGGATATGCTCCAATACTTTCAAAGAGCTGGTCTATAATATGGCGAAGCCCGCTTCCTTTCTTAAAAATAATCTGTTTATACGCAAGTGTGTCTTTTAAATCTACTTCTGTTCGGGATGCAAGGGGATGATCGGGTGGAACAAGGACAACAAGATCCTGTTTGACGACAGGATAAAAATCAATAAGAGGATCATCGCTTATTCTGGAACAAAATCCAATATCATATTTCTGTTCTTTTAATCCTTTCAAAATTTCTTCAGTAATAACTTTGTCACAGTGCAGAGAAAAGCTGATTTTTTTCTCGCTGTTGGCGTCCAGAAAGTTTCGAATGATTTTTGGAACATAGTCGGTTCCCAGGGTTCTTAAAAAGGCAAGACGAATATGCCCCTCTCCTTTTCCGGCAAGCTGGAGACTGTTAACGGAATCGTCCAGGTGGCTCAGGATTTCTTCCGTATCGGAAAGAAAGCTTCGTCCAAAGTCTGTAAGCATTACATTTCTTCCGTTTTTTTTAAATAATTTTACGCCCAGCTCTGTCTCCAGAGAAGAAATTGCATGGCTGAGGCTGGGCTGTGTGATGGCAAGTACATCGGCCGCTTTTGTATAGTGCTCCATATGGGCAAGCGTAACAAAGTATCGTAAATGATATAAATTCATAATTGCGTTCCTTTCCTGGCTCTTCTTAGTTTCTATATTCTAGGATACCATGAATTATTGATAAAATCTATGAATTATGGAATTTTATTAATTTGTTTTATATTTAACAAAGCCATATAATGATTTTATCAGAATGAGGGGAAAATCTGATTTTGCAGGTAAACAGAAAAGAAGGAGGAGAAAATAATGTCAGAAAAATATCCTATTACAGTAAGCTCCTGGACATTGGGAGACAAGTGTCGCTTTGAGGACAGAGTAAAAGCCGCGAAGGAAGCAGGGTATGAAGGAATTGGACTTAGGGCGGAAACTTATGTAGATGCTTTAAACGAAGGTCTTTTCGATCAGGATTTGCTGGATATTCTGGAAAAATATCATATGAAGGTTACTGAGGTGGAGTATATCGTTCAGTGGGCTGAAGAGAACAGAACATACGAACAGAAGTATAAGGAACAGATGTGCTTTCATATGTGTGAATTATTTAACGTAAAGCATATTAATTGTGGCCTTATGGAAAAATATTCCGTAGAGTATACGGCTGAAAAATTGCGTCAGTTATGTAAAAGAGCCGGTTCTTATATTATAGGCGTGGAACCTATGCCTTACAGTGGCATACCGGATGTGAAAAGAGGATGGGAGATCGTAAAAAAGGCTGACTGCGAAAATGCGAAACTGATTTTGGATACTTGGCATTGGGTAAGAGCGAATCAGTCGGCAGAGGTTTCCGTGTTAGAAGGAATTCCGGCAGATAAAATTGTCTCAATTCAGATCAACGATGTGTGGGAGCGTCCTTATGCAGCAAGTATTTTGAGAGATGAATCTATGCATGACCGTCTTGCACCTGGAACAGGAATAGGCATCACTGCTCCTTTTATAAAGATGATACGGGAAAAAGGAGTGTGTCCAAAAGTAATAGGAGTAGAGGTCATCAGTGATTCAATTTTGGCAGGTGGAATTGAAACTGCAGCAAAACATACTTACGAAAATACAAAAAAAGTGCTGGAAGAAGTATGGCCAGAGGTACTTTAGAAAGGAAGGATATATGAAATTTCGAGCAATGTTTCAGCCGATTAAAATCGGTCCCATGACAGTAAAAAATCGTTTTGTGGTTCCTCCTATGGGAAATAATTTCGCAAACACAGATGGAAGTATGAGTGACCAGTCTGTAGCATACTACAGAGAGAGGGCAAAAGGCGGGTTTGGATTAATTACAATTGAAGCTACCGTAGTACATGAAGGAGCTAAGGGAGGTCCCAGAAAGCCCTGTCTCTATGACGATACCACAATCGAAAGCTTTCGCAGAGTGGTGGAGGCATGTCATGAAGAGGGAGCAAAGGTTTCTGTACAGCTCCAAAATGCAGGACCGGAAGGAAATGCAAAGAATGCAGGAGCGCCGATTACTGCGGCAACAAGCATTCCTTCGGAGTTTGGAAGGGATATTCCCCGTGAACTTTCAACAGAAGAAGTATACGAAATGATCCGTGGGTACGGACAGGCAGCAAGAAGAGCCATGAAAGCGGGAGTTGATGCAGTTGAGGTTCATATGGCACACGGCTATCTTGTAAGTACATTTTTGTCTCCGCGAACAAATAAAAGGGTGGATGAATTTGGAGGAAGCTTTGAAAACAGACTCCGCTTTTCCAGAATGATTCTGGAAGAAATAAGAAAAACAACGGAAGGAAAAATTGCAATCCTGGCAAGGATTAACAGTTCTGATGAAGTTCTGGGAGGGCTTGATGTTCATGACAGCGCAGCGATCGCGGCATATTTGGAAGATTGCGGTGTAGATGCGCTTCATGTATCAAGGGCGGTTCATATTAAAGACGAATATATGTGGGCGCCTACGGCTGTGCACGGAGGCTTTTCGGCAACTATGGCAGAAGAAATCAAAAGAGCTGTTTCTGTTCCGGTCATTACTGTAGGACGTTATACAGAACCTCAATTTGCGGAATTAATGGTGCGTGAGGGGCGTTCAGATCTTGTGGCATTTGGAAGACAGAGTCTTGCAGATCCTCATATGCCGCGTAAGGCGGAAGAGGGAAGGCTGGAGGAAATGCTTCCCTGTATTGCCTGTCTTCAGGGATGTGTTGCAAATATGTATGCAGGAAAACCGATCTGCTGCCTGGTAAATCCATTTTTGGGTCACGAGTCGGAGAAAATAGAATCAGCCCCAAAAAAGAAAAAGGTAATGGTAATTGGGGCTGGAGTAGCCGGATTGTGTGCAGCATTCGTAGCAAGGGAAAGAGGACATGAGGTGAGTGTCTATGAAGCGGGCGCTGTTCCAGGCGGAAATATGCGCCTGGCAGCTTATCCTCCGGGAAAAGGCGATATTACTAATATGGTGAGAAGCTATATTGCACGCTGTGAAAAGGATGGTGTAAAAATAAAAGTGAATCATGAAGTAACAGAGGAGTTTATCCGTGAAGAAAAGCCAGATGTAGTAATTGTGGCTACTGGCTCACGGACGCTGCTGCTTCCGATTGAAGGAATTGAGAATCCGGCAATCATACATGGTTCTGATCTTTTGGAGGGAAAAAGAGGTGCCGGCAAAAAAGTACTTGTTGCCGGAGGCGGAATGGTTGGCTGTGAAACGGCGGATTTTTTGGGAGAGCAAAATCATGATGTTACAGTAATTGAATTTCGTGATGAAATTGGCGCAGATGTGATTCATGAGCATAAGGTCTATCTTATGAGAAATTTTGAAGAATATGGTATAAAAAAGATCACAGGAGCTAAGGTGTGCCGCTTTTATCCTGATGGTGTTGAGTATGAGTCATCAGATGGAGTGCATCATCAGCTTAGAGGATTTGATTCTGTCGTTCTGTCTATGGGATATAAAAATTATAATCCTTTTGCAGATAATCTGGAGAAGCTTGCTCCTGAGACGTATGTGATCGGTGATGCGGTAAAGGCACGAAGGGCTCTTGATGCAACAGAAGAAGCCTACAGGATCGCTTCTGTGATTTAAAACAGTTCGGGAGAATATGATATGGAAAAAAAGAGAAGCAAAAAGTTAATTATTACTTCGCTGGCTTTGTATTTTACGTATTCTATACACGGCATTGGTTCTTCGATCCTCGGACAGTATAAACCGGAATTTGCTTTGGCGTGGGGAGCGGAAAGACTCAGTGGAGGAAGTGTTGATGTAAGCATGGTAGTGGCGGTGATAGCTGCGCTGGGGTTGGGAAGATTGATTTCCCTTCCCCTGGCAGGTCCTCTTTCGGATCGATTTGGAAGAAAATTAAGCGGAATCATAGGTGTTCTTTGTTATGCTGCTTTTTTTCTGGGAATTGCTTTTGCGCCATCTATGCAGATTGCTTATTGTTTTGCGATAATTGGAGGAGTGGCAAACTCTTTTCTTGATACATGTGTCAGTCCAACGTGCATGGAAATATATGAAGACAGTGCGTCAGTGGCAAACTTATTTACAAAATTTTCAATCTGTGTCAGTCAGTTTGTTCTTCCGTTTCTGATTGGGTTTGTAGCGGCAGAAAATCTTCCTTATACAACGATATTTCTTGTATCAGGAGCTGTGATCCTGTTTGATGGAATTTTGATTTTCTTTCTTCCGTTCCCGGAGAAAAAAAAGAACGTATCGGAAAAGAAAACAAAAAGAAAGTCAGGAATTACAAAGGTATCTTTGGCGGCTATCCTGATCGGTTTTACAAGTTCCTCTACTTTTATGCTATGGCTGAACTGTAATCAGGAACTGGGGCGGATTTATGGTATGGCAGATCCATCAGGTATTCAAAGTCTGTATGCGTTGGGAATTGCGACAGCAATTCTGACAACTTCTTTTCTGATAAAAAAGGGGGTAAAGGAATGTGATATTCTGATTTTGTATCCCTCTGTGGCAGCCGTGATGCTTCTGATGTGTTACATGATACAGACACCGTTTATCTGTCTGCTTGGCGGTTTTGTTATTGGATATGCAGGAGCAGGAGGAGTGCTTCAGCTGGCTGTTTCCATTACGGCAGAGTTTTTTCCGGACAGTAAGGGAACGGCGACCTCGCTGGTGATGATCGCATCCAGCATAGCGAATTATACAGTGATTTCATTAGCCGGGTATCTTACAAAAATCGGCGGAGCGCAGGCCCCCAGAATGATCCTGCTTTTAAATATGGGAATTACTGTTGCAGGGATTCTTCTGGCAATTTATGTGAAAAGAAATCATAAGAAAGAAGAAAGATAAATATACTATTGAAAACAGCCCTCTGGAAATCCAGGGGCTGTTTTTATGGGATTTATTTCTGTATGCACAAGGCAATTACAGGCTTTCGTGGATAATGCTTAAAATTTGATGCAGCTTTTCCACACTGATCTGCCCGGGAGCAGAGGCTTTGGAGGCTGCGCCAAAGGTCAAAGCAGAACCGAAGGTTTCACCGGAAAGCCGACTGATAACACCGGTTCCAGCCATTGACATGGTAATAACAGGTCTGTCTGCATACTGCTCTGTCATTTCCAGAGTTGCAGCGAGCAGAGTCAGAACATCCTCGCGGGAGTTGGGCATAACTGCAATTTTAGGTATATCAGCTCCTAAATCCTGCATCTTTATTAAACGTCGGATAATTTCGTCCTTATCCGGCGTTTTGTTGAAGTCATGATTAGATGCAATGACCTTTACTCCGAAGCTATGAGCTGCCTGGATGATTTCCGTTACAAGGGAATCGCCCAGAAAAACTTCAACATCTACAAGATCTGCGAAACCGCTTTTTATAACGGCAAGATTCAGAGCCTTATATGCCTCCGGTGCAATTGCTTTTTCTCCTCCTTCGTTTGCAGTGCGGAAAGTAAAAAGAAGGGGGATGTTCCCCAGAGTGTCTCTGAGGCGTTTGGCAGTTTCGATGACTTTTTCTACAGATGATACGTCTGCATACCAGTCAGCCCGCCATTCTACAATATCCACCGGCATAGCAGAAAAGCTGCTTGCCTCTGCGAGAATGTCCATTCTTGTTTTTCCTACAATGGGGACGCAGATTTTTGGTCTGCCTTCCCCGAGTACTAAATTTCTTATACAAATCGGATTCATATTTTTCCTCTCTAATACGTTTTAATCATCATAACTGATATTGAGAATCTGTTTCATGTGTTCAATAGGCATGGGCTCTCCGGTCCAAAGTTCAAAAGCCGCGGAACCCTGGAAGAGCATCATTCCAAGACCATTCATTGTTTTACAGCCTGCTTTGCGCGCCATAGAACGCATTTTTGTTTCTAAAGGAGAATATGGGACATCTACAACGATAAGCTCAGGTCGGAAATAAGATTCATCCGGAACAACGGAAAGTCCTTCCAGAGGTTTCATACCTACGCCTGTTGCATTAACAAAAATATAACTGTCGTCCATTTCTTCTTTCAGTTTATCAAGATCCGCAAGATCGTAAAGGAAAGCGCGGCAGTCTGTTTTTGTGTTGATCTTTTTTACGGTTTCGACTGCTCTTGTCCAGGCATCATCTTTCTGATTGAAAATAGAAATTTCTTTTACGCCGTCTAAAGCAGCCTGAATCTGAATTGCTGTGCCGGCACCGCCAGCGCCTACGATTGTCATTTTTTTGCCAATTACATCAATGTCATTGTCTTTCAGAGACTGCATAAAGCCGATTCCATCTGTAATGTGTCCTGTCAGATGTCCATTGTCGTTAACGATTGTGTTGACAGCGCCGCAAAGCTCTGCAGCAGGAGAGAGTTCATCAAGATACTGGCCTACCAGAGTTTTATTCGGCATGGAAACATTAGAACCTCTCATTTTCAGTGTACGGATTGCTTTTACTGCATCTTCAATTTCATCTGCTCCCACTTCAAATGCGAGATAAGCGTAATCATATCCAAGTTTGGAAAATGCTTCATTTTGCATTGCGGGAGAGTTGGAATGACGGATAGGATAAGCCATCAGTCCGATCAGTTCAGTGTGTCCTGTAATTCTTTCTGCCATAATTAATTGTCCTTTCTGATTTTTATATGAGTCTTATAAGTAACCTTTTTGCTCCAGATGAGAAATAATATCTCTGCCTTCCCGTGTTCCTTCAATAATCCTTCTGGCTCTCATGCTGTCGCCAATGTTGAGGATTTCTATATCTTCGCCTGCAAAGGCATCTAAAAGATCCTGATATGGTTTATTTTGAGCGCGCATACCAAGACATACGAAACCATAATCAAAAGGAAGCTCGTATTCACCCTGCTCTCCTTTTACTAAAAAAGAGGAATCTTTTACTTCAAGAAGCGCGGTGCTGGTAAGCTGCTTTACGTTATATTTGTTCATTTGACATTTCATATCATTTTTGGTGATGGGATCCAGATCTCGTCCAATCTGATCCATCATTTCAACGATAGAAATATCAGCACCTTTTCCGCTGAAAAATTCTACTACATCAAGCCCTACAGCTCCGCCGCCGATTACAACTACTTTTTTTCCGGAAAGATTTTCCGGGAAATCCGGAATATGCTGTATCATGCCGAGAATGGAATAGATGGAACCTTCTTTCTGGTCAATGCGCTCCAGCAAACCTTTGATGGGAGGGAGCAGAGGAGAAGAACCGGTTGCATTGATGATAAAATCAGGATGAAACCGACGGATATTTTCCGGTGTGCCTTCCATTTGGGTGAAAATATAAAGATTTTCAAGTTTTTCCGCGCGATGAACCAGATAATGCGGGAAGTCTGCCAGACGTTTTTTGGCCGGAATCTGTGAAATAAGAGACGCAAGCCCGCCAAGATTTTCACTTTTTTCTATAAGGAAAGTAGTACAGCCAACCTCTGCCGCAGTACAGGCTGCTTCCAGTCCGGCGGTTCCTCCGCCGACAACAACGACTTTGCAGAGTTTGTTTATCTTTTTGTTTTTGTAGTTATCGCCTTCCAGAACAGATGGATTGACGGTACACCGAATGGGGCGGTTAAAGCCGATACGATTTCCGGCGCAGCCAATATTGCAGGAAATACATTTGCGTATATCGCATTCCTGTCCGCGGGCAACTTTGTTTACCCACTGAGGATCAGCAATAAGTCCGCGACCCATACCGATCAAATCCGCATCGCCCTGAGACAATATCTTTTCTGCAACTTTGGGATCTCGTATATTTCCCATAGATATACAGGGTTTTCCGAATTTTTCGCGGATTGCACGCGGCATATAAGAACGCCAGCCATCCTGAAGATAATTGGCATCGATCTGATATTGAATGGAACTGTTCAGACCGCAGGATACATCAAAAATATCTACTTCATCCTGAACATATTCCAGATATTTCAAAGTATCTTCCAGAGTATTTCCGCCTTCTGTCAGTTCATCTGCACTGAGGCGGAGCATAATAGGAAAGAAGGGTCCAACCTGTCTGCGAACTTCTTCAATGACCATACGGCAGAAGCGCGTACGGTTTTCGATAGAGCCGCCGAATTCATCGGTACGTTTATTTGTGATCGGAGAGAGAAACTGACTGATCAGGTAAGAATGTCCGGCATGGATTTCTACCGCGTCAAATCCGGCTGTCTGAGCGCGCTTTGCCGCTTCTCCGTATTTTTTCACAATATGGATAATTTCTTCCTTGCTCAGAGGACGGGGGATTTCGCCGCCTTCCTTTGATGGTATGTCAGACGCGGAAACAGTCTGCATATTTGTTCTGGCAGAAACAGCAGATGCACCTGCATGATTCAGCTGAATGGAAACGCAGGCTCCGTATCTGTGAATATTTTCGCAAAATTTAAAAAGACGTGGAAGATAATTATCGTGGTCAATGCGAAGCTGAGTAGTGCCGTTAGATCCCTGAGGAGAATCCACACTGGCATTTTCAACGATGATAAGACCCGTACCGCCTTTCGCGCGCTCTTCATAATAATTAATATGAAGAAAACTCATTTCCCCGTTTTGTTCCCCGTAGTTGGTACCCATTGGCATCATAACAATTCTGTTTTTTATTGTCATATTTTTTACGGTCAGGGGAGAGAAGATATTTTTATAATTAGTATTCATCTTACTACCTCCAGTTTTTGATGTGTTAATTATATAACAAAAAAAACAATAGAACTAATTCATAATATAGTCTGTTTTATAAAAAAAATTTATGGATTAATATAAGGAGCACTACATAATTGTGCTGAATTTTTTCTGTCTGCATAAAATGATATGAAAGCATATAAGAGGTTTTGTATGTATCAGTCAAAAATGCGTATGCAGCAGGAAAATGTAGATAAAGGACAGCTTCAGATTACAGTGGTAAACAGTGAGGACGGAAGACCCGTTGAAAATGCGGTGGTAAGGATTTCCTATTCCGGTGATCCGGAAAGCACAGTAGAAGAACTTCGTACAGACGAATCCGGAAAAACGCCGGTTCTTGATATGAAAACACCGCCCCTTGAGTATAGTATGGAACCTGTGGAAGAACAGCCTTATGCAGAGTATACTATACAGGTGGAAGCGGAAGGTTTTGCAAACGGAGAGACGTCGGGAACGGAAGTGCTTCCAGATGTTCTTGCAAAACAGGCAGTTCGCATAGAGCCAAGAAAGGAAGCAGGACCGGGATACAGCCGTATTGTAATCGGTCCGCATACTTTATTTGGGGAGTACCCGCCAAAGATTGAAGAGGCAGAGATCAAGCCAGTCAATGAATCAGGAGAGATTGTGCTGAGCCGTGTTGTAATTCCGGAATTTGTAGTTGTGCATGACGGTCCGGTGGGAGATAACAGCGCCCAGAATTTTTATGTGCGGTACAGAGATTATATTAAAAACGTGGCAAGCAGTGAAATTTATGCTACCTGGCCGGACGATACCATACGCGCCAATGTACTGGCAATCATGTCTTTTACCTTAAACAGAGTTTATACAGAGTGGTACCGGAATCAATACATATTCGGGGTTGCAGAAATCTTATTATCAACGAATTAGTCATTAAAAATGAAGGAAAAATTAAATAAAGTGGCTATTTTTTGGAAGTACGAGCAGTTATTCTTGCAATGTTAGAGAATAATTATCCGATTTCTGAGATTTGTAAAATTTCAGGAGCCATAGAAGAAGAGGTTTTGGCTGTTAAAGAAGAGAGATAGTATGCTTTGCTTGAAAATTGAGAAGTTATTATGTTATTGAAAATGTATATAAGCTATATCAAAGGAAATTAGGATAAGAACAGCCGGATTGATAATTTCAGTCCGGTGTTTTATGTAGATAGTCAAAATAGATTTAGCGTTGTGAGAAAATCTCTTTTGATTTTGGAATGAGTAAATCAATAACAGATCTTTTGGTTAATATACGCAATCAGGCAATTTTTAGGGATTTTCCAGTCTTTTCCTTCCTTAAATCCTTTTAATTGCCCGGAGCGGACAATTTTATACGTTTGGGAGGTGCCTATTTTAAGAATATCCGCAACCTCTGGAACGGTTAAAATATCATCATAAGCTTCAAGCATGTTATTTCACCTCCATTAAGTTAATATCCATATTAGACGCTAACGAGTATAGTTGTCTGAGGAAATCTTTAAATACGGAACCAATGAAAGGTGATGTGTCAGGACGATGACTTGTTGTGGAAACGATAAAATGTGTGTGGGGATTATCTGTATCATCATGTAGGGCAAAACAAGTAGGAAAGAATTGAGAAATCAAGATAGCAACTTGGTTTGAAAACTGCAAAAGTAAATCTACATGTTTTGTATCGGAATCCTTTATAGAAAAAATCAGATGCTGCACTTGTTGTGAACAGGTATTCTGAGGAAGATAACTACGAAGATATTCATACAGATTTATGATTTCATTTTTGGCAGGCGGGAAGACGCCATAAATAAAATGCAGGCTGTTATCCAATCTGAAAATATAATTGATTGTGTTTTCTATGGTGTTATTTGAATCATAAGATTCATTTACAGTGAGCAAATTGATATTTAACATAATTCTTTCATCACCTCCATAAGACGTTTTTTTGATTTTTGAGGAATGGAGGGATCTATGGCAATGGTATTAAATACAGCATTTTGAAGACCGATTTTCGGAAGGCACTGTCCAATGATGAAACCATCAAAAAGGAACTGTCAGATGATATGAGTGAAATTCATGGCGAAGAAATCTGGGATGCAGAATACAGAGAAGAAATAGCGTAAAGAGAGATAAAATACGAATAAAAGGAGAAGTGGATTATGGATTACCGAACATTTATAGAGATGATGAAAGAACAGGTACAAAAGCATTTAGGAAAGGAGTATGAAGTACAGATTACTACGAATCCAAAGCTCAACGGAACAGAAAAAACAGGTCTTTCAATCAGCAGAACGCAGGAACCGCAGCAAGTGGTTCCTGTTGTTTATCTGGAAGAATGTTTTGAGAGATATTTGCAGGAGGGAAAATTTACAAAATATGTGGAAGAAATCTGTGTAGTATATAAGCACCAGGAAGAGAACGAGGAAAAAATCATGGCAGAGTTAGAAAGTATTGAAAATATGAACAGCTGGGAGAAGGTTCAGAATAAGGTATATCCAATGATTGTGTCAGCGAAAGAAAATGAGGACTTGAAAGAGAAATATTTCTATCAGGAATACTTGGATCTTCTTATCCTTTATGTTATTCGTGTTACGAAAGTGGGAATTGGAAGCATTAAAATTACAAAACAGCTGATAAAATCATGGAAGGTCAGTGAGTATGAAATTCATCGTCAGGCAGTTGAAAATCTGAAGACAGATGGTTATTGGGTAAAAAGTCTTTACAGTGTAGTCAAAGAAAATCTTTTGGGAATTATCGAAGATGACGAAGAAGAAATAGAAGGAGCAGAACCTATGTATGTGCTGACAAATCAAATAAAATATTTTGGTGCTGCCGGAATTTTCCTGTGTGCTGAGTTGTTTCAAGAAATAGTGGGAAAACGGAATTTTTATATTTTACCGTCCAGTATCCATGAATTGATTTTAGTTGTAGATCATGAGGAATACGAGATGGAGGTGTTGAGCGCGATGGTCAGAAAGGTAAATGAAGAGCAGTTGACCGCCGATGAAATACTTTCCGATCACGCATATTATTTTGATTGGAAGACAAAGCAGATATACACAGACAAAAAGAGGGTTTTGGATTTGCCGACTGCCAATCTTACTTTAAAACAAGTACGTTGTCAGAATTGTATTTCCCTCACAGAGGGAGAAGAAATATGGTATTGTGATGAAATGCAGAAGCCGGTAGAAGAAATAGAATACTGTCCGGAAGGAGGGGAAATACCGGAAAGGAATATGTAGAGTGGAGAAAAACAAATAATTGCAAGTGAATAAGAAATATGGATAGGAAAAGAAATGAAAATCGGTTATAATATGAGGTAGTTAGTAAAGTTGACTGGAGTGAATAAGTATGGACAAATATTTGAAACGGAATGCGTATGAGCGATTGCTTTTGTGGAAAAAAAGCGAACATCATGCAACTCTGGAAGTTTCAGGGGCACGTCAGGTTGGAAAGACCTATATTGTAAATAAATTTGCTGATGAGCAGTATCAGCATAAGATATATATTAATCTTCTTGATTTTACAGGGGAATTATTTTTGGAACGCTATAAAGAACTGAGAAATGAAATTCTGCATGGATTACAATGTGCAAATCCTGTATATGAGTTGATTAAAAGAGCTTATCCAGATTTTGTTGATTCTTCAGATACCGTAGTAATTATTGATGAAATTCAGGAGTCAGCAGATATTTATAACAGAATTCGTGAATTTACTAGAGAATTAAAAAGTGATTTCATTATTACAGGAAGTTATTTAGGGCATATCTTGAATAAGGAGTTTAAATACTCAGCAGGGGATTTGGATTCCTTAGAAATTCATACATTGGATTTTGAAGAGTTTTTGAAGGCTTGTGGAGAAGAAACTCTGTATAAAGAATTAGACCTTTATGGAGGCAGTACAGAAGAGGAATATCAAAAACTATCGGAATTATACGAAGTTTATACACAGATTGGAGGTTATCCGGCAGTAGTTTTGAGATATTTAGATTCTCATTCTATCGAGCAGGCAAATGGGGAATTATTAAAAATCATTAAATTATTCACGAATGAAAGTAAGCGTTATTTTGAGGATATTTTAGACCATGAGGTATATGATAACATTTTTTCAGGAGTTGCAAGAGTTCTTGTAAAAGAGAAGAAGGGGTTTGAACAGGATAGTTTTAGTGAAGAATTACAGAGTATTGTAGTAAAGGACTACTCCAGTAATATCAGCAAGGCATCTGTAAATAGAGCAATAGACTGGCTATATAGTTCGGGAATTATAGGATTTGCAGGGAAAATAAAAGATTGCAATATCTTAGATTTTAAGGCTAAATCAAGGTGTTACTTCATGGATATTGGATTGACAAGTTATTTTCTGAAACACATCGGCTGTAATGAGGGCGATATTGCAGGGATTGTGAATGAAAACTTTGTGTATCTTGATCTGAAACGGCGTCTGGTTCCTCCCGCAGAGATTGCTTTGGAAACACCGGCGTTTGCAACATTGGGGCAGGGAGAGATTGACTTTTATGTAAAATCTCTGAAAACACAGAAAACCTATGCCATAGAAGTGAAAGCAGGAAAAAAGAACAGCAAAACAGTCCAGATGATTTTGGAAAAAGAGAAGGCAGATTATGTGATTTATGCAAAAGGCAATACACATGGCGGAATAAAGGATAACGTTCATACAATACCGATTTATGGTATCGGAAAATATGATTTTTGATGTGAAGTAAAACTATTTTATACAGAGGCAGATAATGTTGTCTGCCTCTAAGTCATAATAGATACAAATATGGAGATGGGAATGTGATGGCATGTTGGAACTAAAACGTGATATTTATGAAAAACTCATAGAATGGAAAAAACAAGATTCCGGGAAAGTATTAGAATTAAATGGTGCACGCCAGGTCGGAAAGACTTTTATTTTAGATAAGTTTGCTCGTGAGAATTACAAAAGATATTTTTATATCAATATGATACAGACCTCCGGAAAGGAGTTTGTAGAGTGCTATCATGCTGCTACCAGTTGGAAGCCTGGAGAGAAACGTATTGAAAGACCGTTACAGAAGACGCTTGAATTGTTTGATGAAGCATTTGTAGATGATAAAAATACGATTGTAGTCATTGATGAAATTCAGGAATCGGCAGAGGTATATTCTATGATAAGACAGTTTGCCAGGGATTTTTCTTGTCATTTTGTTGTGACCGGAAGTTATCTTGGAAAAACGTTGAGCAAAGAATATTTTTTGCCGGCAGGAGATATTGATACATTGGTTTTGGATACACTTTCCTATGAAGAATTTCTTGGAACCGTTAGTTTGCGAGATGTTTACGATAACCTTGATTTATTTGGACAGGGTGAACAAAACGAGTATGAGGAATTAAAAAAGTGGTATGATATTTATATTCAGATTGGCGGTTATCCGGCAGTTGTAAAGTGCTATTTGGAAACGAAAGATATGGAGAAGTGCAAAGAAGAACTTGCCAATATTATTCGTATCTTTGTGAATGAGTCCGAACGGTATTTTGAAGATGTTTTGGAAATGAATTTATTTGAACAGCTTTTTCCGTCAATTGCACAAAGTATGATTAAGGAAAGCAAGGGTTCCAGTGATCTGATCTCGGAGTTGTCTAAAATCATATTTAAGGATGAAAGTGATAGAATTACCAAAAAGAGCGTGAATCAGGCGATTGCATGGCTGTATCGTTCTCATATCATTGGATATTGTGACAAATTAAGCGAATGTAATCTTATGGATGTGTCTTATCATAGCCGCTTTTATTTTCGGGATATAGGAGTGGCAAGACATTTCTTGCGTATAGCAGGTGCGGATCAGGCTACTGTAGAAGGTATTATCAATGAAAACTTTGTCTATTTTTATCTGGAACGCTTAATTCGAGAGCGGAAACTTGCGGGGACATCTCCGGCATTTGGTGTATATAAGGGTGGGGAAATTGACTTTTTTGTTAGAAGCCTTGAAAATGATAAGGATTATGCCATAGAAGTAAAATCAGGAAAAAATATCGGAAAGACAGCAAACATGATTTTAAAGGATGGAAAAGCAGATTATCTTTATCTTTTGAAAGGAGATACCCGTGGAGGATGTGTTGAAAAGAAAAAATATACGGTACCAATTTACTTAATGGGCCGAATTACTTTTGATGATTAAAAGAATAATTTACGACTAGGGGTGGATAGAATAAAATCCACCTCTTTTTTATGGGAGGAATTGCTTTGGGTAGAATATTGGGCTATGCAAGGGTAAGCAGTCGAGAACAGAATTTAGATCGTCAAATTCAAGCATTGAGAAAATACGTTGATGCTGAACATATTTTGACAGATAAGGAAAGTGGTAAGAATTTGAACCGACCATCTTATCAAGCTTTAAAGGGAGCACTGGGATTAAGAAATGGTGATACATTGGTTATTACATCTTTGGATCGTCTGTCAAGAAATAAAGCAGATATAAAACAAGAACTGCAATGGTTTAAGGAACAGAATATCAGATTGAAGATATTGGATCTGCCAACGTCATTGATTGAAGTTCCAGAAGGACAGAAATGGATTTTGGATATGATCCAGAATATTTTGATCGAAGTCATGGCCAGTATCGCAGAGCAGGAGCGCTTGACAATTAGAAAAAGACAGAGAGAAGGAATCGAAGCAGCAAGGAAAAAAGGAAAACATCTTGGAAGACCGAGATGCCAGATACCAGAGGAAATGGAAGAAGTATACACTTTATGGAAAAGTGGGAAGATTACTGCAAAGAAAGCGATGGCGTTATTACACATGAGCAGTTCCACTTTTTACAGGAAGATAAAAGAATATGAGAAAATCAGTAGCTTAAATATAAAATGATTACTATTTAATATATCTTATGATATAATTTCTATATATTCTTATGATGATGCAATAGATACAGAAAAGGTTCTTTTGCTGGATATGAAGACATGAGAATATTGTGAAATCTGATTTTATACATGAATTTCAAAATGTCTTATATGTACAGTGTGTTATGGATATGATAAAATATGTAAATAAATGAAAGAAAAGGTGATTTGTAATGACAAAGATTGTGTACGAGATTATGCATGAAAACAGAAGAGTGGCAAAAATAGATGAGACAGGATTCTGTAAAGTCTATTACAAAAGTTTTATGCCTTATAATCTTTATTTTGAAGAAGAGGAAGATATTGATACCTTAGTTAATAATGTTACGAATTTTAATTACTGGTGTGCTACACGAGTTCTTACGTTGGACAGGACTTACGCAAAAGAGATATTAAACAGTATAGGAATGACTCAGGCAGTAACTGATAAGGAAAGAGCAAAGATAGCTTTAAGTTACAGATGTGCATCACTTACTGATCCTTTCTGGGTTCGTAAAAAAGGCGAAAAGATTTCTTTTGAAGAAATTAATCTATATGATAATCACCTTGATAATACATTTATAGATATTGCGTTAAAAGGTAAGCAGTATACTGTTGATAATGCAAGTCTTGCGAAAGACCTGTCTACGAATGGATGTTTTCCTAAAGCATGGAAAAGAGTGGGTGATGGTTTTGTATTATTAAAAGACGGTGGAGATGAAGCTGTAGAAAGAGAACTTCTTGCCAGCAAGATATGTCAGTGTTTTGATGTGGACCAGGTTGTTTATACAGAAGATGTTTTTGACAATGTAAAAGTAACAAGAAGTGAAAATATTACATCTAAGGAATATTCTATTGTATCTATGGAACTGTTTGAGATATATTCGCAGAATCATGAAAGAAATACAAAAAAATATATCATGTCACTGGATCATCATAATTATTATATGATGAATATTATAGATTATCTGGTTGGAAATACAGACAGACATTGGGGAAACTGGGGAGTTCTAATAAAGAATGCTAATAATAAACCAGTTTCACTTCATAAATTGATGGATTTCAATCAGGCGTTTTATTCATATGATACTTTGGAAGGTGCTAACTGTCAGACAACGTTCGGTGAGAAGATGAATCAGCAGGAAGCGGCAGCGGTGGCTGTTAAAAGAATCGGATTAAATCAGATCTGCGATGTTGACAGAAAATATTTTGAAAAATTACCACAGTACTATGAGATGTTTACGAGAAGACTGGAGTACTTAAAAAGTATAAAATGTTAGATAATTCTATGAGAAAGATATGTATTGTTGAATATTATAGTGTGAAGTCAGTGTCCCAAAAGGTCACTGACTTTTGCTATATGTACCAAAAATGAAAAAACACCTTTGGGAAGAGATGATAAGGGCTGAATTATGTACTCCCAAAAGGTAGAGGTTATTACACATACTGATTTACAGTGTATATTAAATAAAATACAATAGAAATTAACTTTTGAGAAGATTGTAATAATCGTGTAAAGTGCTGGGGAGAGATTCGAAAGAATCTCCTTTGGCGGAAATATGTAAGGTATACTCTCATCGTGGATACGTCCATCCTGATTTTCCTGATTTTGATTTCTCAACTTGCTCCCATAAATCTTCTTTTTGAATTTTTAAATATTCTTTTGCAGACATGGAAGAAGCTTTTGAAGGAGTAGTATCAGGGTAGTGAACACTGCATTTATGAAACATGACAAATGTATGAATGAGATCAATAATTTGTTTTTGGAAATCTTTGTGCATATATTGAGATATATAATTAAAATCATTTACAAGCTTCATATTTGAATATAGAAATCCGTCAGCTGTTTTTAAAAATTTAGGTGTTGCATAATGTGGAGGTACGTCTGAGTGTGTAGTGCGTGGATTGTCGGATCGCAGTAGTAAATAATCCATATTGCAATCCAGCATGGTTGCTATATGTTTAATACGGTCAATATCTAATGTTTTTAAATTTCCAGATTCAATTCTCTGAATGACATCTTTATGGGCAGTGATTTTATCTGCAAGTTTTCGCTGGCTATAGTCAAGTTCCTTCCTTCTTAATCGGATACGATTTCCGATTTCTTTTATTTCATCCGCATTATAATTGTGTTTTCTATTCATGATAACCTCCTAATTTCTATAAAAAACGTCAAAATGACGTGTAAAACAGTGTGACGTTTAATAAAGTGCAAAATGACCAAAGAAGAAACCGAATAAAGATAAAAATGACTTCGATTATATATAAATTATACAAAAATGTGTATTCTGA
Source organism: uncultured Blautia sp. (assembly GCA_900540785.1). Taxonomy (GTDB): domain Bacteria; phylum Bacillota; class Clostridia; order Lachnospirales; family Lachnospiraceae; genus Blautia_A. Next base: position 28,408 of record UQHF01000022.1, on the reverse strand, counting down.
GTCAATAAGAAACAGGTGAAAAATGACGCGCGACGATTCGACAATAAGTTTTGAATGTTGTAATATTCGAAGCATCAAAGGTACCAGAGATAAGAAAAAATGCCCGGAAATAAATGGAATTAAAAAATAAAAAAACAAAAAAATGCAAATTTGCGGTCGTTTTTAATAAAAAAGAGAAAAAAACATGAATTATCCGGGCAGTCAGGAGGAAGAAATGGTTCAGGAAAAAAGCGGATTAATGTATCAGAAGGCAGAATTAAATCTTGCTGAGTATGCGACAAAAAAGAAAATTGATACAGAGGCAGCAGTAGACAGAGAGAAACAAAGGACAAAAGTAAAGTTGGCACATGAGTACGATAGAATGTACATGCAGGAACAACGCAAAGAGATAAATCGTGCTCGCTATGAAAAGGTTTCAATTTTATCCAATGGTTCCATCGAACTTTCAATAGAAAATTCTTTTGTACCATTGGAAAACAGAAGTGTGACAAATTTTACCCTTTCGAGTTTGTATAGATTAAAAAATGAAGAGGGTGAAGATTTCTTGATAGAAATGAACTGTCAGCTAGAGGCGCGCAGTGTGTGTATGATCCTAGACTGCTCAAAAGCTGGACGACCAGAATATCTAATGAAAAAATTTGTGGAAGCTGGTCTGCAAATCAGAATAGCAAAAAGACAGGATAGAATAAATGTGTTGAATTGCCTGTGGACGGAAATCTTGAATACAGTTAATAAGGCAAAAATTGTTCCTACGAAGTATGGCTGGACAAAATATAAGGATAGATATATTTTTCGGGAGGAGGGAGATGTTATATGGGAAGAATTGCTAAAACATGCAAAGTAAAGTGGATACATTTAGTGATATTCGGAGCCTCGTTTTTGCGCTCTATGATGAGGGAAGCAGGTTATTTTTTAGAAGAAGGAGTTGTAATTGTCTTAGATGATGATTTGCAGGCGAAACAGTTTGTTTCAAATTTAGTGTTTGCCTCAGGTGGTGTTTTTCGAAGCACAAATGCTTGGAAACAAAGAAAAAGACCAAAAATTTTCAACTATTGCGGCTGCTTTTTTCCAATATCTAAACAGACAAGTGATGGGGAGATAGAAGAATTTCTTGCAGAAAAGGAATTTTTCCCAATTATTGTTTGCGGCGGTGTTCTTCCTAATTGTGCACGTTCTCATACCTACATTTTTCGTTTGGGAAAAGAAGATGTACTTGAGAGTCGTTTGGAAGCGTTAAAAGAAGAGTTTGGGGAGTGGAAAAGATTTGTTGTTAAGAACAGCCAGCTGGTCTATCAAACAATTTTGCAGGTAGAAAGAAGCATGGCAGCAGAACACGCAGTAGAATTTGGAGAATATAAATCAGCGTTCCTGTTTTTTGCCTGCATAGAAAGGATTTATTCTCTCTATCTAAGTGCATTTAAAACAGAGCGTGAGGTGGTTGATTTTTCAAATGCGTTTATGTGTGAAGCAGGAAAAAGCATCGGAATGTTTACAGAGTTTCATACAACAGATTTGCTGCAAGAAGCATTCAGAAACAAAGTTTGGGAATATATATCTTCTCATCAAGAAGTAAAGATTATTGATATTGAAAATGTCGATGATAAGGCATATGAGATCATTCAAAAAAAACAAGGAATTCTTTTTGATAGGAAATATTATTACTTCCATAATGGACTGTTTGAGGTTATATGCGAGCCATTACTTGTAACACTTTCCATACCAGAATTGAAACTTAGAATGAAAGAAGAAGGGCTGATGTCCTGTAATTCTGTAGATTTCACTGTAAAAAAACAATTTACAACAGTATCTGGAATAACAGAGAGATTACGCGTCCTACGTATAGACAAAGAGAAATTGATGTCAGAAGAAAATCTGTTGTTGGAGGATATTTATTATCATAACGACGCGAAAGGAGACGAAAGAAATGAATTATATTGGTAAGACTTCCGGTGGTATTGATGTGGAAATTGGAGCTGCATCCCCCAATCAACACGTGGTCATTAGTGGAATGAGTGGGGCAGGAAAATCTGTTCGTTTGGCAGAAATTGAAAAAAATATTATTCAATATGGTGGAACAGTTATTGCGTTTGATGTAAATGGAACACATAAGAGAGAGGAAAATGCAGCATTTAATTTCATTTCAGTGCAAGAAGATGGTTTAGATGTGAAATTTCTAAGTGATAAACTTGTGAAAGAGGGAAAAGAAACGTTATCAAATTTAATCCAGTATGTCATGGAAACACTGTGTCCACGAGAACTAAGAGGAGCATGTCAGTTGGGTGCAGTGAGAAAAGCAATCGAGTTTGCTTTAGATCATGCATATGAGTTTGCCTGTGAAATGGATGCGATCTCTTTTGGTTTGAAACAACAAGATGACACGGTGTCTATGGGGGCTTATAACCATTTATGCCCGATTCTTGAAGGTGAAATATTTCGCAAAAGCTCAAAGAAAATTCTTCTTAGAAAAATTAATATTATTTCTCTGAAAGGATTAAATCCAAAAACGCAGAAGCGTGTAATTGAAATAATGCTTTCATCACTTTGGAGAAATATAAGAATTGGCGGAGCATGTGAAAATAGATTCTCGTTAGTCATTGATGAGTTTCAAAATCTGGATTTTTCCAAAGATACTGTGTTTTTTCAGATGCTCACAGAAGCTAGAAAGTATGGTGTCAATATGATTTTGGCGACACAAACGCTTACCATTTTTTCGAAAAGAGAACTGGCAATTATTAACCAGGCGGCTGTTAAACTCTTTTTTCAACAAAGTGGTTCAGACGCCAAAAAGATAGCGGAATTAATTGATTGTCAACATAAGCAGAGATGGACGCAGGAACTATTAACGCTAAAAATAGGTCAAGCGGTAGCTGTCGGAACATTTGAAGTTCTGGGCAGACAAATTATGCGTCCAATTATTACATATTCTGATTATGATAAAACATTTCAAAGCAGGGATAAGACAAGCCTTGCTATACATAAAAATATTTAGACGAGGGAAAGGGGCTATATAATGATGAGAAGAGAAGACTTACGGAGTCAGAGGATGCAGAAAAATAGTTCAACTCAAAGTAAAAAAACTGCACAGAAACAGTTTCGTTTGGTATGTATTTTTCCCGAAAACACAACAGATGAAGAAAATGTAAAAAAAGATGTGAAGAACATTCTAAGTCTGGAGTTGCAGCACCAGTTACAACAAATGTGACAGAGTCATAGATTAAGGGAGAAGGGTGCAGGGAGATATATTCCCTGCACCTTTTTAATAGCTAAAAGGGGAGGCCATTGTCGTGAAAAGAGTTCGTATGTTATTAAGAGTAAGTTCTGACCAACAGTTAGAAGCAGATGGTGATTTATCAATTCAGAGAAAAATCCTTGTGGAATACATAGAAAAACAGGAAGAGTGGATTTTAGATGAAAAAGAATATTTCGAAGGAAGTAAAAGTGCATATAAAAACACGGCATCACAAAGAGAAATCTTACAGGAAATCTTGCAAGATGCTCAAAAGAAAGAATTCGATATTCTAGTCCCATATAAAGATGACCGTGTAGGGCGTTTGATGTGGGATACGTCGTCTTATATCATGAATTTAAAGAATTGTGGCGTGGATGTTTATACGGTTAAGGATGGCTGCATTTCTCCTGAAGCAGATGATATTATGGGACAAATGATGCTGACCTTTCGTTATGCAAATGCTCAGAAAAGCAGTGCTGACACAGGAATGCGAGTAAAAGATACGGCGCAGAAACTAGTTGAACAGGGAAAGTTTATGGGTGGAAAAGCCCCATATGGATATGAGTTGGAATATTCAGGGGAAGTCAGCAAACATGGAAGAGCTTTAAAACATTTGGTAGTGGTCCCGGAAAGAGCAGAACTGGTTCGATATATCTACAGCCTGTCTTTTAATAAAGAATTTGGGTCATCAAAGATCGCACAGGTATTAAATAAAAATATTCAGTACAAGGAATTGGCACCTAATGGGGTCTGGAAATCAGGAACTATCACCAGCATACTTACAAATCCAATATATGCCGGATACACTGCTTATAAACGCAGGGAGCGAACCAATGGAAAATATAAGAGGCTGGATAATAAAGAATGGGTTTTAGCGAAAGAAGCAGATCTGTCTATCCAGATTATAGAACCAGAGTTATGGAACCGAACACAGGAAAAAAGGAAATTAAGGGGGAAAAAATATATAGAAAGTCTGGAAAACCAAGATGTCACTGTGATACATAAAAATGAGGGTATGCTTGCCTTGATAGATGTGATATACTGTGGTTATTGTGGAAGTAAGCTGACGAACGGAAGCAAATATAATTATTGGACAATTAAAAGTACGGGAGAAAAGAAGGCTAGTAAAACTCCTGTTTATAAATGTCAGGGTGCCTGGCAGGGAATTCCGCACAGTGAAGTCGGACAGTTTCGGGCAAATGAAATTGAACCGATCGTTTTTGAGGCAATAGCAGCCTATATTGGAAAGTTGCAGGAAAACGAAAATGTGTTTGACGAAATTCAAAGAAATCAGAATAAAGAGAAAACTGTCATAGCAAAAGAGTTAAGGAAAGAACAAGAGGAAGCAGAAAAAATTAGAAAAAAAATAACAGTTATGGAGGAAAAGATTCCAGATGCTATGTCAGGAGAATATCCATTATCTCTTGAAGAATTGGTTGCTTTGATTAAGAAACAGAAGGAAGCATTAGAACGGCAGGAAACAGTTGTAAAAGAAAAAGAGCTAACTTTACAGAATGCAGAAGTATCTGTTAATGACTGGGAAGAACTGAAACAGAAAATACCTACCTGGCAGGAAGTTTTTTTGAACGCAGATGGCGAAGCAAAGAGAGTCTTAGTGAATCGCCTGGTTCGGAGGATTGAAGTAAAGAAGGGTGAAATTAAGGTATTCTTTAAAATTAATCTGGAGGATTTCTTTTGCCAACCACGAATCAGTGATGATTCCGGCGTACCGGAATAAAGGCTACGATTTTACCATAACCTCGTCCACTGCATACGATCACAAGTGGATACGGGGGAGAAATATATTTGATACTATAGACAGGATTGTAGATGAATTGTTTGAGAATTACCTTTCCAGACCAAATGTGCGGCAGCCTATTCTGACCCAGTATTGTGACGGAAACAGAGTAAAATGTCGGGACAGAGGCTGGATGACGCAATGGGGAAGTAAAGAGCTGGGAGACAGGGGATATTCTCCTATTGAGATTATAAGAAATTTTTACGGAAATGATATGTACATCAATGTGGCGGAAGAGGTTTCCGGAATCCCGTCCTCCTGGCCGGGCTATGATCTGAATATTGGCTCGTCCGGCAATAAGGTTCGTCAGATCCAGGAACAGTTAAATGTAATCGCAGAAGCGTATCCTGCGCTTCCCACCATCAATGCAGACGGCATTTACGGACCTGCAACAAAAGAGGCAGTTCGGGAATTTCAGGGTATTTTCGGACTTCCCCAAACGGGAATCACGGATTATCCCACATGGTATAAAATACAGGAAATCTATGTAGGAGTGAGCCGCATCGCGGAACTTTAAAAAACAGAGAAAAAGTGGCGAAAGAGCCGGCAGACACCTGACTGAATTATATCAGCGGCGCTGTCGGCTCTTTTCCTTTATTCCTGTGATTCGTTTACAGGAATCAATGCGCTTCTCTCTTCAATTTTATTTTTGATCCTTTGCGCTTCTTCGCCTTCCGCGGGGGTAGGCTGGTAATTGTTGTATCCATACTCGGAGGAGATGGAGCAGGGGATAATGTTTGTTACGTTATCCGCCTGTACGCCGTCTTCCGTGATGGTAAAGGTTTGTTGGAAAATCATGGAATCCATATCGCTTGGGGCGCTGTTTCCGCCAAAGCAGAAGTTTCCAAGACTGTACACAATGTTTTTTCCTTTGTATGTTTCAATACCCTGAAGAACGTGAGGATGATGACCGCATACAAGGTCAGCGCCTTCGTCAATGGCAAGACGTCCGAGTGCCATCTGATTGCTGTCGGGTACTTCTTCTTTTTCATTTCCCCAGTGGAAGATAACAATAACAAGCTGCGCGCCTTCCTCTTTTACTTTGGCAATATTATCTTTTACCTGCTGGGCGCGTTCCATATGGTCTTTCAGCTCGTAAATGCCGACAAGTCCTACTTTTACGCCTTTGATGTCCATGACGGCTGTTTCGTCATAACCAAAATGTGTAATTCCTTCTGCGTCCAGTGCATTTAATGTGTCTGTGAAGCCCTGTTCGCCATAATCATGGCTGTGATTGTTGGCAGTTGTGACTGCTTCCACATTTCCGTCTGTAAGAATTTTAGCAAAAGAGGCAGGAGCCTTAAATGCAAAGGTTTTGTCCTCTCTTGCATCAGATTCCGTAAGCGTTCCCTCAAAGTTTGCAATCGTCAGATCGTCAGCAGAGAAGATCGGTTTTACATTTTGAAGGAAATAGGAGCTTCCGTAATTGTCAAAATAAGCGTTTAAACTGGTGCTGTAATCAAAGGTTTCGTCTGTGCCAAGGGTACAGTCCCCCACTACGCTGACTGTGAGAGAAACAGGATCAAAAGTTTTTTTCGTTTCTTTTTTTGCTTCTTTTTCCTGGGATTTTTTCTGTTCTGCCTGTGCCGCGGCTTCTTTTGCCTTGCGGTTTCTTGTGATGCAGGCAGAAGTGCCCATAGAGAGCAGGAAGAGGAGAAGCAGCCCTCCTCCTATAAGAAGCGCTTTCTGCCGCCGGATTTTCTGCTGCCGCATTTTCTTTTGTAGGGCTGCATTTCTTCTGGAAGTATCCGGACGGGCATTTCTCTTTCGTGGGGAATCGTTCATAATAATCTCCTTTTTCTAAGCAGGTCAGCTAAAGAATTTATCGTAGTAACCCATAACAAAAATAATAAGGACAATCAGCGGAAGCACAAAGGTAAGATAAGGCCGTGCCCATTTGGGGAACTTGAGCCCGTTTCCGCTGTCTGCTTCTGCCACAAAGTTTTTCCAGCCCCAGCCGTATCGTGTGACACAGAAGAGGAGATATACAAGGCTTCCGATAGGAAGCAGGTTGTTGGAAATGATAAAGTCCTCAAGATCCTGAATAGTACTTCCCGGACCAAAGGGCTGAAATCCGCTCCATACATTAAAACCGAGTACGCAGGGCATAGATAAAATAAGAATGGCAGCCCCGTTTATGAGAACGGCTTTTTTTCTGCTCCAGCCCCAAAGCTCCATAGCAAAATTTAAAATATTTTCAAATACGGCAATGATGGTGGAAAGGGCGGCAAAACTCATAAAGATAAAGAAGAGAGCTCCCCAGAAGCGTCCGCCTGTCATCTGATTAAATACATTTGGAAGTGTGACAAAAACAAGTCCCACGCCCTGCGTCTGGTCTACACCGAAAGAGAAGCAGGCGGGGAAAATGATAAGGCCTGCTGTCAGTGCGACAAATGTGTCGAGAATCCCGATCTGGATCGCCTCTCCTGTAAGGCTTCTGTCTTTTCCTATGTAGCTTCCGAAAATGGCAAGTGCGCCGATGCCAAGGCTTAAAGTGAAGAAAGCCTGTCCCATCGCTGCGTAAATCCCCTGTGCGAGACCGTTTTCTTTCAGACGCTCAAAATCAGGAAGAAGATAAAACTTCACACCTTCTGAAGCGTTTGGAAGAGTCAGGCTCTTAATGCAGAGAAGGATCATAATGCCGAGAAGACATACCATCATGGCCTTTGTAATCCGCTCCACGCCTTTTTGAAATCCCATGCTGCAGATGCCAAAGCCCAGAACCGTAGTGATTCCCATCCAGATGGTCATTTCCACAGGATTTGCCAGCATATCATTAAATACGCCTTCCACAGCCGAAGGATTCAGTCCTGTAAAGGTTCCTTTTGCTGTTTTGACAAAATATGCAAGCATCCAGCCGCCTACGGTTGTGTAGAACATCATAAGAAGATAGTTGCCAAGCATGGCGCCATAACTGTAAAGATGCCATTTTGTACCCTTTGGCTCCAGGATATGGAAGCTTCTGGCAGCAGAGTGTCGGCTGGCACGTCCCACAGAAAATTCCATTACCATGATAGGCAGACCGAGAATCAAAAGGAATATAAGATAAATCAGAACAAAGGCAGCGCCTCCATACTGACCGGTAATGTACGGAAATCTCCACACATTTCCAATTCCGATTGCACAGCCGGCAGAAATTAAAATAAAGCCAAGCCGTGAAGAAAACTTTTCGCGTTCTTTCATAATAGATTTATAACCTCCCTCTAAAATCTATTAAAATTATATGAATTTTTATACATTCCGTCAATAACTATCTCTTTTCATGTTAAAATATTTTTGGTAAAATAAAAAACGACTATGAAACAGAAAGGAATTTAAGTTTATGTTATATATTGGAAATCACGCGTCTTCTTCTAAAGGATATGCGGCTATGGGACGTCAGATGGTGAAAAACGGGGGAAATACCCTGGCATTTTTTACAAGAAATCCAAGAGGCGGAAAGGCAAAAGAACTGGATCTGAAAGATGTGGAAAAATTCCTTGCAATCGCAGAGGAGAATCATTTTGGTAAGATAGTAGCTCATGCACCGTACACGATGAATGCCTGTGCTGCGAAAGAAGATTTAAGAGATTTTGCAAGAGAGATCATGGCGGATGATATGAAACGCATGGAGGCAACTCCGGGAAATTATTATAATTTCCACCCGGGCAGCCATGTGGGACAGGGCGTGGAGACCGGCATTCAGAAAATCGCGGAAATTTTAAACGATGTTCTCACAGACGAGCAGTCCACCACCGTCCTTCTGGAGACAATGGCAGGAAAAGGTTCCGAGGTAGGCGGTCGATTTGAGGAAATCCGCGCCATTATGGATCTCGTGGAAAAGAAAGAAAAGCTGGGAGTGTGCCTTGATACCTGTCATGTGTGGGACGCAGGCTACGACATTGTTAATCATCTGGATGAGGTTTTAGAAGAGTTTGATCACATAATCGGTCTTTCGAATTTAAAGGCAATCCACTTAAACGACAGTATGAACGGACTGGGAAGCCATAAGGACCGCCATGCAAAAATAGGACAGGGAGAGATTGGACTGGAAGCCCTTTCCGCCGTTACCCGTCACCCTGCGTTAAAGGGAATCCCGTTTATTCTGGAAACTCCAAATGACGATGCAGGCTGGGCAGAGGAAATCTCACTTTTAAGAGAAAAATACGAGGAGTAAGAAATGAGAAAAACACTGATATTAAACGGTTCTCCAAGAAAAAAGGGAGATACTATGACAATGATCAACGCATTAAAAGAGGAACTGGAAGGAGAGGTAAGAGTTCTGGACGCATACTATGCAGATATTCGTCCCTGCATTGACTGCAGATGGTGTTTTGAGAACAAAGGCTGTGCCATAAAAGACGAAATGCAGGAGATTTTTGATTATATTCAGGAATGCGACCACATTATCCTTGCATCTCCTGTGTATTTTGAGGAAATCACGGGAATGCTGCTCGCTGTTTTAAGCCGCCTGCAGACGTATTTCAGCGCCAGATATATAAGAAAAGAAGACCCTGTGCCGAAGAAAAAGACTGGAGGGATTCTTCTTGCGGCGGGAAGCATCGGACCGAGAGAAAAAGCGGAAAGCACTTCCAAAATGCTTCTTAACCAGTTAAACTGCCAGGTGTTGGATACGGTATATGTTGATAAAACAGACAAAGTTCCTGTAAAAGAAAGAGAAGATATTTTAGAGGCGGTAAGAAATCTCGGAAAGAAATTAAACGAAGAGAGCAGATAAAGGAGGCTTACATGAAGAAATCACGGATTTTTGCAGCAGGTCTTATGGCTATGCTGGCTTTTGCGGCGGCAGGCTGCGGAAAAGAGTCAGAGGAAGAGATTTTTTCAGAGGATCTTGTTCCCCTTGACGAGGAGGAGCTTGAGGCTTTGGAGGAAGGAGATCAGGGAGACGATCAGTTCGAGGTGATGGACGAGGATATGCTCGTGGATGATCCGGAAGTAGAACTGGAAGAAAGTTCAGAGGAAACGAATAAGGAAGCTTCAAAAGAAGCAAAACTTGAGAGAACCGGGACCTATACAGATAAAGACGATGTCATTCGCTATATTCATGAATACGGACATCTTCCTTCCAATTATATAACAAAGAAAGAAGCCCGAGATCTTGGGTGGAGCGACGGGGCGGATAATCTTTCCGATGTGGCTCCGGGAAAAAATATCGGAGGAGACGAATATAATAATGCCGATAAAATGCTTCCTGAGGAAGAGGGAAGAGTATTTTATGAGTGCGACGTCAATGTAGAGCCGGGGGAAAGAGGAGAAGAGAAGGTCATTTACACAAATGACGGACAGATTTTCTATACAGGCGATAACATGGAAACCTTTGAGCAGGTGTATTAAACTCTGCCGGGATTGAAAAAAGCATAAAGCCACGATATGCAGGTATGTCGTGGTTTTATGCTTTTTATAATCTGACTAAAGTACAGAACAGGTCATCAGGAAAGCACCTGATTCTTCAATTCCTCTCCGTTCATAAATGCCGCTGCATTTTCCAGAGTCGTTTCCGCAATATTCGTAAGGGCTTCCTCTGTGAAGAATCCCTGATGAGAAGTCATGGTCACATTGGGGAAGGAGAGAAGACGCTGAATGGTAGAGCTTGGAAGAATGCGCTCGGACATATCTTCGTACACAAAATCTGTCTCCTCTTCATATACGTCAAGACCGACGGCGAAGAATTTGTGGTCGCGGATCCCTGCGATCAGGTCGTCTGTTTTAATAAGCCCCCCTCTTGAAGTGTTTACAAGAATGACGCCGTCCTTCATTTTGGAGATAGAGTCTTCATTGATCATGTGTTTTGTCTCGTCTGTCAGCGGGCAGTGAAGACTGATCAGATCGCTGGAAGAGAGAAGCTCATCAAGGGATACATATTTTACAAAATCAAGAGCATCGTTTGGATAACGGTCATATGCGATCACATTCATGCCGAAACCGCGGCAGATCCGTGCCATTGCCTGACCGATTTTACCGGTTCCCACAATGCCGGCTGTTTTCTGATAGAGATTTACGCCCATAAGACCGTTTAAGGCAAAGTTGTTTTCCCGGCATTTAATATATGCCTTATGAGTATGGCGGTTTGCTGTGAGAACAAGAGCCATTGCGTGTTCTGCTACGGCTTCCGGGGAGTAGCCCGGCACGCGCATTACTGCAATCCCGTATTTTTTTGTTGTGTCAAGATCCACATTATTATATCCTGCGCACCGCATAAGAATCAGCTTTACGCCGCACCGGTGCAGCTCCTCAATCACATCTGTGCCAAGATCTGCGTTTACAAATGCACAGATGGCGTCATAGCCTTTTGCAAGAGCAGCTGTTTCCACATGGATATTTGCCTCAATAAATTTAATTTCTATTCCCGGAAAAGAAGGCAGAAGCTTCTGGAAAAACTGTTCGTCATAATTTTTAGTGCCATAAAATAAAATTTTCATAAAAACTGCTCCTTTCTATTTGTAGTATGTAATGAGTTCAATATGATTATACGACATTTTACAGAAAATAAAAAGGATAATTTTTGTCCAATATAAAAATTTCTATTTTGACAGGGAGTACAGGTCTTTATAAAATTCCGGATAGGAAATATTTACACATTCTCCGCCGTTTATGGAGAGAACTCCGTCACAAATTGCACCTGCCACTGCGAAAGACATGGCAATGCGATGGTCAAGATGAGAATCAATGCAGGCTCCGTGGAGGTTTTTTCCTCCGTTTATGATCATACCGTCTTCAGTTGGCGTGACGTCTGCACCCATACGTTTTAAATTTTCGCACATAACAGTGATTCTGTCGGATTCTTTTACTTTCAGCTCCTGGGCGTCGCGGATGATCGTAGTGCCCTGTGCAAAAGCTGCCATTATCGCAATGACAGGAAGCTCATCGATCAAAGTCGGAATCAGATTCCCTTCTATAACAATGCCGTGAAGGCTGCTTGTACGGATCAGAAGGTCGGCAGTGGGCTCGCCCTGAAGGTTTTCATTTAAAAGGGTAATATCTGCGCCCATCTGGCGGCACACTTTAAGAATACCGTCTCTTGTAGGATTGATTCCCACGTTTTTTAAAAGAATCTCACTGTTTGGAGTGAGAAGCCCTGCTGCAATAAAATAAGCTGCGGAGGAAATATCACCGGGAACAGAAATTTCTCTTGCAGTAAGTTCTGGTTCCGGAGAGATGGAAGCAGTTGTTCCAAAAGAGCGCACGTCTGCTCCGAAATAATGAAGCATGATTTCCGTGTGATTTCTGGAAAGAACAGGTTCCGTTACTTTTGTTTCTCCGTCCGCATACATTCCTGCGAGAAGAATGCAGGATTTTACCTGCGCAGACGCAACAGGGGAATTATAGTGGATGCCGTGAAGCTGCGTTCCCTGTATGGAAAGCGGCGCGCAGCCATTATTTTTTAAACTTGTAATATCTGCTCCCATCTCCTTTAAGGGAGTCATGATCCGGTTCATGGGGCGGGACTGAATGGAAGCGTCTCCCGTAAGGGTGGAAGAAAACTGCTGTCCTGCAAGAATCCCGGAAATCAATCTCGTTGTGGTGCCGCTGTTTCCCGTATCAAGAATATCGGAAGGGGCGGAAAGCCCATGAAGCCCTTTTCCGTGAACAAGTACCTCAGAACCGCTTTGCTCTATGGAAATGCCCATCTGCCGGAAGCAGCGGATTGTGGAAAGACAGTCTGCTCCTTCAAGAAAACCGCTGATCTTTGTAGTACCCTGTGCGAGAGCTCCAAACATTACCGCCCGGTGGGAAATCGATTTGTCTCCCGGAACAGAAAGGGTACCTTTTAAATTTTTCAGTTTTTTAATATCCATATTTTTATCCTACCGTTCATATATTGTATAGTTCCGTTTTGTAAGAAGGGTGGAGGCGCGTCTCATAGCGTCTTCCTCATAAAATTCGATTTTCAGAACGCCTTCTTCAAATTCCCGGTTGTGGATAATGCCAATATTTTTGATACTGATCTTATCCATTGCAAGAATGGTGGCAATGGTGGCAATGCCCCCCGCCTCGTCCGCTATATCAAGATACAGCACAAAGGCTTTCTTGATCAGACCGCTGTCTGTCACATCAATGGAATCACGATAATCTCTTGAGGAGGCGAAAAGCTGATAAAGGCTGTCTGCGTCTTTGTTGTCTACGAAGTATCGTATCTGGATCAGCATACGGATATAATCGTCCAGTACATTGGAAATATTTTCCTGGTTTTCCAGGCAGATCTGCTGCCACATAACAGGAGAGGAGGAGGCGATTCTTGTAAGATCACGGAATCCTCCGGCGGCTATGGTCTTCATGTATTCTGCATCATTGTCAAGAATGCTTACAAGATTTACAAGAGCGGCTGCGATAATGTGGGGCAGATGGCTGACCCCTGCAGTAATAAAGTCATGCTCCTCGCTTGTGAGAACCATAGGAATGGCGCCCAGAGAAGTGATAAGCTCCGTAAAATCCATAAGGCGCTCCAGAGGTACTTCTCCTCCCGGCGTAATAATATAGTAGGCATTTTCCAGAAGACGGTCGTCGGCAGAAGAAAAACCGGATTTTTCCGAGCCTGCCATAGGGTGTCCTCCTATGAAATGCTTTCCAAGATGAAGGGATTCCACTTTTTCGTGGATCATGCCTTTGACGCTTCCAACATCTGTGACGATACAGTTGTCCTGAATGGAATCTTTTATTTTACTCAGATATTCTATATTAAACTCGACGGGTGTGCAGAGAAAAAGATAGTCGCAGGAAAAGAAACGGCTGTCATTTTCTTCACATACCCCGTCAATGATCCCGCTCTCTAAAGCGGCGGCGAGAGTTTCTCTGTTTTTGTCATAGGCAAGAAGACGGTAATCTGAATGGTGCTTTCGGATTGCTTTGGCAATAGAGCCGCCTATTAAACCAAGACCGATAAAACCGATGGTTTTCATATGTATATTATCCTTTCCCACTGCGTATTTACCTGTATATTTTAAAAGATACGGGGAAAAAAGTCAATTACATATGGAAATGACGAAATTAGACAAGGAAATTTGAAAAAAATTGAGATTAATTTATATAAAATACTTGAAATTTGTTTTGAATTTTAGTAAAATATGGACATATTAGACAAACAGGGAGGTATTACATATGGACGTTTTTAGAACTGACCGAATCAGAAATGTAGTCCTATTAGGGCATGGGGGAGCCGGCAAGACTACACTGGCAGAAGCAATGGCATATCTGGCAGGTATGACTAGCCGTCTCGGAAGAGTAGAAGATGGCAATACTGTCAGCGATTATGATAAGGAAGAAATCAAGAGACAGTTCTCCATTTCTACAACACTCATTCCCGTACCGTGGAATAAAGTAAAAATCAATGTGCTGGATACACCGGGATACTTTGATTTTGTAGGAGAAGTAGAGGAAGCTGTAAGCGCAGCAGACGCAGCGATCATCGTAGTATCAGGTAAAGCCGGCGTTCAGGTTGGAACACAGAAGGCATGGAATCTCTGTGAAAAATATAAACTGCCGCGTATGATTTTTGTAACAGATATGGACGTGGACGATGTAAGTTACCGTAAAGTTGTGGAAGAGCTTACAGAGCTTTACGGCAAAAAGATCGCGCCGATCCATTTCCCAATCCGTGAGAACGGCAAATTTGTGGGATATGTAAACGTTGTAAAACAGGCAGGAAGAAAATATATTGACAAAGCCGGCAAGGAAGAGTGCCCGATTCCGGAATATCTTGACGAATATCTGGAAAAATATCATGAAATCCTGATGGAATCCGTGGCAGAGACAAGTGAAGAATTTATGGACCGCTACTTTGAGGGAGATACTTTCTCAGTGACAGAAGTATCAGCAGCTCTTGCCATGAACGTGCAGGACGCAAGCATTGTTCCTGTATGTATGGGTTCACCTGTAAATTTAAGAGGCGTTTCCAACCTTCTTGACGATATTTGCGGATATTTCCCAAGTCCGGATAAACGCTCCTGCAATGGTATCGCACAGAAGACAAATGAAATTTTTGAGGCAAATTACGATTTTGCAAAAGTAAAATCTGCTTACGTATGGAAAACAATCGCAGACCCGTTCCTCGGAAAATATTCTCTTATTAAAGTATGCTCCGGCGTTATCAAATCTGACGATACTCTCTTAAATGTAGAAAAAGGAGAGGAAGAGCGTCTCAATAAACTGTATGTGCTGGAAGGCTCCAAACCGATCGAGGTTTCTGAGCTTCACGCAGGCGATATTGGCGCCATTGCAAAACTGGGAAGCGTACAGACAGGAGACAGCCTTGCAACAAAGGCAAATCCGATCCTTTATCCGAAGGCAGTGATTTCCACACCATATACATACAAGAGATACAAAGCAGTGAAAAAAGGCGATGAGGATAAGATTTCCCAGGCGCTTGCGAAAATGACAAGTGAAGACAAAACGCTTCGCGCAGTCAACGACAGTGCAAATCACCAGTCTCTTCTCTATGGCATGGGCGATCAGCATCTTGATATTGTAGTAAATAAATTAAAAGAACGCTATAAAGTGGAAATCGAATTAAGCAAGCCGAAGGTTCCGTTCCGCGAGACGATCCGCAAGAATTCCGATGTGGAAGGAAAGCATAAAAAACAGTCCGGCGGACATGGACAGTACGGTCATGTAAAAATGCGTTTCGAGCCGTCCGGAGATCTGGAAGCTCCATACGTTTTCGAGCAGGTAGTCGTAGGCGGCGCTGTTCCGAAAAACTACTTCCCGGCAGTAGAAAAAGGTCTTCAGGAATGTGTACAGAAAGGACCTCTTGCAGCTTATCCTGTTGTCGGCGTAAAAGCGACACTTTACGATGGCTCCTTCCATCCGGTTGACTCTTCCGAGATGGCATTTAAGATGGCGACGATCCTGGCATTTAAGAAAGGATTTATGGACGCTTCTCCTGTACTTTTAGAGCCGATCGTTTCCATGAAGGTAGCTGTTCCGGATAAGTATACAGGCGATGTAATGGGTGATTTAAATAAACGCCGCGGCCGTGTTCTCGGTATGAATCCGGATCATGACGGAAATACTGTGATCGAGGCGGACGTACCTATGCTGGAAATCTACGGATACTCTACAGACCTTCGTTCCATGACCGGCGGAAGCGGAGATTTCTCCTATGAATTTGCGCGTTATGAGCAGGCACCGAGTGATATTCAGGCAAAGGAAATTGAGGCAAGAGCAAATAAATTAGACAAAACAGAAGAATAACGCTGACTGCAGTGTCATAACAAGGGGCATAAGTTCCAAAAGGGCTTATGCCCCTTTATTGTATTTTGTGGTGTGTCGTGATATAATGCTCCTTACCGAATAAGAAAGGAGATTTTTATGAGAGGAAAGTTTAAAAAAAGCAAAATTTTAATGCTGCTTCTTGTGTTGGTTGCAGCAGGAGTTTATTATTATGTGACGCTTCCTGCAATTAACATTCACTCCAGCGGTTTCTGGATTTTTATGATTGCTGTCCTGGCACTTGCGCTGTTTCTATACGGCGGAAAAAATATCCGTACTGCTGAAGAGCTGAAATCAAACAAAATACTGAAGCTGGGAATTGGCGTAATCGCTCTTGTAGTTGTTGTTTTTGCGGTGGGTACTCTTTTATCTTCCCCGATTGTAAACGCAAAGAAATACAGAGAGCTTATTGAGCCGGAAACAGGAAATTTTACAGAGGACATTGAACAGATCCGTTATGACCAGATTCCGATTCTTGACAAGGAATCTGCAATGCTTCTCGGAAACAGAAAAATGGGAAGCATGGTCGATATGGTGTCACAGTTTGAGGTAAGTGACCTGTACTCCCAGATTAATTATAACGGACGACCTGTGCGTGTGACGCCTCTTGTATATGCAAGCCCGATCAAATGGCTTACAAACATGAGCGAGGGAATCCCTGCATATATCACCATTGATATGGCAACGCAGAAGACGGAGCTTGTAAAGCTGGACAAGGGAATCCGTTACTCAGAGGCAGAATATTTTAACAGAAATATTTACCGCCATCTTCGTTTTAAATATCCGACCTATATTTTTGACCAATTAAGTTTTGAGATTGATGATGAAGGTACTCCTTACTGGATCTGCCCTGTAAAAAAATTCAACATAGGACTTTTCGGAGGACAGACTATCGGAAGAGTGGTTCTCTGCAATGCAGTCACAGGAGAATGCAAAGATTATAAAATAGAGGATTGTCCGACCTGGGTAGACCGGGCATATCCGGCAGATTTATTAATTGAACTTTATAATTATCACGGAACTCTGATAAATGGTTTCCTCAACAGCGTTCTCGGACAGAAGGGATGTCTTCAGACAACAGATGGATTTAATTATCTTGCGATGGATGATGACGTATGGGTTTACACTGGCGTGACCTCTGTAAGCGGCGACCGTTCCAATGTAGGATTTGTTCTTATGAATCAGCGTACAAGTGAGACAAAATATTACGAGATTCCGGGAGCAGAGGAGCGCTCCGCGATGGATTCTGCAGAGGGTCAGGTACAGAACCTGGGATATAAGGCAACCTTCCCACTGTTTTTAAATATTGCGGGCGAGCCGACGTATTTTCTTGCGCTGAAAGACAATGCCGGACTTGTAAAAAAATACGCAATGGTCAATATTCAGCAGTATCAGAATGTGGCTATCGGAGATACAGTTCAGCAATGTGAAAAAGTATACAAAAAAATGATAAAAGGCACAGGCGGCGCAGTGGCAGATGAAAATACAAAAAAAGCCACAGGCGTGATCAGCCGTATGGCACAGGGCGTAATTGACGGAAATACCCACTACTATATTGTGCTGGAAAATCATAAGGATCTGATTTTCGATGTGCCGATTACAGATTTTCTTGGAATTGTAAAATACGATGTGGGAGATAAAATCACCATTTCTTATAATGCGGGCGAGCCTGCCTGCACTGTAATTTCTGTGGAAGGCGATGAGGGAAGTGCAGAAGGTGTTGTAGAAACAGAGCCTCCTGCAGAAGTTCCGGGAGAAACTTCCTGAAAAAGTAAGTAAATACGAAAATGGAGGAGAAGGAGATGGAAATCATCATTCAGTTTGTGCTGCTGGTGTTCGGCTTTTTTCTGCTGGTAAAAGGAGCAGACTGGTTTGTGGAAGGAGCAGCAGGCATTGCGGAAAAATTCGGGATTCCGCAGCTTGTAGTAGGTCTTACGATTGTGGCGATGGGAACCAGCGCGCCGGAGGCGGCAGTCAGTATCACTGCAGCAATGAAGGAAAATGCGGACATTACTGTGGGTAACGTAGTAGGAAGTAATATTTTAAATGTTTTGATCATACTGGGCATCACTTCTGTGATCGTCACGGTTGCAGTGGCGAAATCTACAGTAAAAATAGAAATCCCATATATGATTTTGATCACGCTTTTATTTATGGGACTTGGTTTTACAGGAGGCGAAATTACCTTCTGGGAAGGTGTGATCCTGTGGGTTGCCTTTCTTCTTTATCTCGGTTATCTGTTCTGGATGGCAATGAAAAATAAAGAGGAAATTCCGGAGGAGCAGGAAATGCTTCCTGTATGGAAACTTCTCATTCTGACAGTGGGCGGACTGCTTTTTGTTGTGTATGGAAGCGATGTGACGGTAGATGCAGCCACAGCTATTGCAAAAGCGGTCGGCGTAAGCCAGAGATTTATCGGTCTTACTATAGTTGCGCTTGGAACTTCCCTTCCTGAACTGGTCACATCTGTTTCTGCTGCTCGGAAAGGAAAAGCAGATATTGCCATCGGAAATATTGTGGGAAGCAACATTTTCAATATTCTTTTTGTAGTAGGAACAACTGCACTTATCACCCCTGTTGTTTTTGCTTCGAACTTTCTTATTGATACAGCCATTGCAGCGGCAGCGGGACTTCTTCTCTGGATCTGTGTGGCAAAAGATAAAAAGCTTTCCAGACCGGGAGGAATTCTTATGCTTCTCTGCTACGGCGGGTATTTTATTTATCTTTTGCAGTAAAAAAGCGGCAGCTACTTGACAAACCAGGGAAGTACAGGTAGAATACAGATAGTTTACAGCGTAAGCTGTCATAGGAAAAATGCCTGGAAGAGGAGTAGTAGGATTGCCCCTGTATTTCAGAGAGCTGCCGGCTGGTGCGAGGCAGCATACAGAAATTCGAACTCGCCTTGGAGCTTTCAAAGTGAAAGAAAGTAGCTTTGAACGGGAAATCCCGTTACAGATTCAATGAGTGCATCGGAATATTTTCCGGTGAATTAGAGTGGTACCACGGAATTTAGCCCTTCGTCTCTAAAATGAGAGGAAGGGCTTTTGTTATTTTGCGAAAGTACGTCTTTTGTGAAATATGTATTTTTTTAAATCAGGAGGAAAGAAAATGTCTGTACCGTACAATCATAAAAAGATTGAGAAAAAATGGCAGAAAGTCTGGGACGACAACAAAGCTTTTGTAGCGTCCGAAGACTACAGCAAACCGAAATATTACGCTCTGGTAGAGTTCCCTTATCCGTCAGGACAGGGACTTCATGTAGGTCACCCGAGACCGTACACAGCCCTTGATATTGTGGCAAGAAAGAGAAGAATGCAGGGATATAATGTGCTCTATCCAATGGGCTGGGATGCATTTGGCCTTCCTACAGAAAACTACGCGATCAAAAATAAGATCCATCCGAAGATTGTAACTGCAAGCAATGTGGGACGTTTTAAAGAGCAGTTAAAATCCCTGGGATATTCTTTTGACTGGGATCGTGAGATAAACACAACAGACCCGGAATATTACAAATGGACACAGTGGATTTTCCTGAAGCTTTTTAAAGCAGGTCTTGCATATAAGAGCGAGATGCCGATCAACTGGTGTACTTCCTGTAAAGTAGGTCTTGCAAACGAAGAGGTAGTAAACGGCGTATGTGAGCGCTGCGGTTCTCCTGTTGTCCGCAAGGTAAAAAGCCAGTGGATGTTAAAAATTACAGAGTACGCAGACAAGCTTCTGGAAGGACTGAATGACGTAGATTATATTGAGCGCGTAAAGGTTTCCCAGAAAAACTGGATCGGAAAGAGCCAGGGAGCAGAAGTTGATTTTGCAGTTGCAGGAAAAGAGGATAAACTGACTGTTTATACAACAAGACCTGACACCCTCTTTGGAGCAACTTATATGGTAGTATCTCCGGAGCACCCGATGCTTGAGAAATATAAAGACGAGATTAAGAACATGGACGCTGTCCGTGAATATCAGGAACAGGCTGCGAGAAAATCTGATTTCGAGCGTTCCGAGCTTGCAAAAGACAAAACAGGTGTAGAGATTGACGGTATCCGCGCAGTCAACCCTGTAAACGGAAAAGAGATTCCGATCTGGGTTTCCGATTACGTTTTAATGAGCTACGGAACAGGCGCGATCATGGCAGTTCCGGCTCATGATACACGTGACTGGGAATTTGCAAAGAAATTCAACCTTCCGATCATCGAGGTAGTAGCAGGAGGCGAAAACGTACAGGAAGAAGCCTTCACAGATGTTGCCACAGGAAAAATGATTAATTCCGGTTTCCTTGACGGTCTGGAAGTAGCAGAAGCAAAGAAGAAAATCATTGAATGGCTGGAAGAGAAAAAACTGGGAACAGGCAAGACAAACTTTAAACTTCGTGACTGGGTATTTTCCCGTCAGCGTTACTGGGGCGAGCCGATCCCGGTTGTACACTGCGAGAAATGCGGATACGTTGCCATTCCGGAAAGCGAGCTTCCACTGGAGCTTCCTGATGTAGAGAGCTACATGCCTACCGATAACGGAGAATCTCCGATCGCAGCTATGACAGACTGGGTAAATACAACTTGTCCGTGCTGTGGCGGTCCTGCAAAGCGTGAGACAGATACCATGCCACAGTGGGCTGGTTCTTCCTGGTACTTCCTGCGCTATACAGACCCGCACAATACAGAAGCCCTTGCAAGCCCGGAGGCGTTAAAATACTGGCTGCCTGTTGACTGGTATAACGGTGGAATGGAGCATACAACCCTTCACCTTCTGTACTCCCGCTTCTGGCATAAATTCCTTTATGACAACCAGGTGGTACCTTGTCCGGAACCGTATCAGAAACGTACTTCCCACGGTATGATCCTGGGAGAGAACGGCGAGAAGATGTCAAAGTCCCGTGGAAACGTAGTAAACCCGGACGATATTGTAAACGAATACGGCGCAGATACGCTCCGTACTTATGAGATGTTCATCGGAGCATTTGATCTCAGCGCTTCCTGGTCTGAAAATGGAGTAAAAGGCTGCCGCCGTTTCCTGGAACGTGTATGGAAGCTTCAGGACATTCTTACAGATGGTGATTCCTACAGCGCAGATATGGAAACAAAGATGCACCAGACAATCAAAAAGGTAAGCAATGACTTTGAAAGTCTGAAATACAATACAGCCATTGCAGCGCTTATGTCCCTTCTGAATGACTTTGTGAAAAAGGGAAGCATCACAAAGAAAGAGTACGGAACTTTCCTTGCTCTTTTAAATCCGGTAGCTCCTCACATTACAGAGGAAATCTGGAATACCTGCGGTTATGAAGGATATTTATATGAGCAGCCGTGGCCGGAATACGATGAGGCGAAAACAGTGGAAAATACTATTGAGATCGCAGTTCAGATCAACGGAAAAACAAGAGGCGTAGTTGCGCTTCCTGTCGATGCAGATAAAGAGACTGCACTTGCAAAAGCAAAAGAAGCAGTTGCAGATAAACTTACAGGAAACATTATTAAAGAAATATATGTTCCGAAGAAGATTATAAATATTGTGCAGAAATAAGCCATGCAGATGACGGAAAAGATGGACTTATCCTGTTTGCAGGAATAAGGACATCTTTTTTGTCATCTATAGGGCGTATGCCCGTCAACCGACATGAAGCAGAGCGGAATGGAGGTTGAGTGCATGGCTTGTGTAGGAGTATTATATTTACATAATAAAGTGCTTGGAAATATTGAAAAGTTGGTTTGAAATCAAGGTTTACAGACATTTTTCTTCAATGAAAAGGTATAGGAATGACGCAGATGGTAGAGATATTATCTGCGTTATTTTTTGTGGTTATAATGGTGTAAATAATTACAAAGTATGATATTATGAGAAATAAACAAATTAGAATTGATGAATAGGATTAGGAGCATTTTATGGGAAAATGGTTAGAATGGGCGATAGAATTACAGAGTCTTGCGCAAGCTGGGTTAACATATGGTAAGGACATTTATGACAAAGAGCGATATGAAAGAATACGGGAAATATCAGCAGAAATAGTATCGAACTATACGGATATGTCAATCGAAAAAGTAAAAGATTTATTTTGTAATGAAGTAGGCTATCAGACTCCTAAACTGGACACGAGAGCAGCCATATTTGAAGATGGAAAAATTCTTCTTGTAAGGGAAAACAATGGAAAATGGTCTTTACCTGGCGGGTGGGTTGATGTCAATGTATCGGTAAAAGAAAATACTATCAAAGAAGTGAAAGAAGAGTCGGGGTTAGATATTTCTGCTGATAAAATAATTGCAGTACAAGATAGGGCAAAACATAATTTGCCAGTTTACGCTTATGGTGTATGTAAAGTTTTTGTTCTATGTTCTGTTCTTGGCGGACAATTTGTAGAAAACATTGAAACAACAGAATTTCAATATTTTAGTGAATTTGAAATACCAGAACTTGCAGAGGAAAAGAATAGTCTTGAACAAATAAAAATGTGTTTTAGAGCATATCGAGCTGAAAATTGGGAAACTGAGTTTGATTAGGCAAATTAGAATTTATCTATTTAATCCTCCGAAACCCTTGTGTTTTCAAGGAAAATCGGCATTTTAATGTTCGTTCCTTATGTATTTTCCCTTGTTTTTGCCCTTATGAGCCGAAACAAGGGAAACTTTTTGTTTAGGCTTCCCCGACCACCTTATCAAGCAGTCTTGCGGAAGTTCGTTTCGCTTCCCTTTTAGAGTGAGCGTAGATGTTCATTGTGGTACTTACGTCAGAGTGCCCGAGCAGTTCCTGCACATCTTTCGGTGCTGCACCATTGGAGAGCAGATTGCTGGTAAATGTGTGTCTCAGCATATGAAAATGGAAATCTTCAAATCCTTCCAGTTTCTTTTTTGCCGACCTTGTCATAACACCAACCGTACTCGGTGACTCGTATGCTCCGTCAGGTCTAAGGCAGACAAAGGATATTTCCTTGTATCCGTCTGGCACTTCATCCGTTCTCGGCAGGCTGTAGACTTCATAGTAAGTACGGTCTTTCTCCTTGACCTCTTTATAGTAATTGAGGCGGTAGAGTTCGCCATACTTGAAGCGGCTCTTGTGCTGTTCCGTCTTTGCCTTTCTGAGAATGTCCGCCAGAGTGTCGCAGAAGTCCACGGTGCGGACTTTCTTGCGTTTGGTAGCACCTATCTCTGTCTTGTGCCTTTGCCCGTTGTATCGCATACTGCGTCGTACTGTGAGGTACTGTCCGTCAAGGTTGATGTCCTGCCAAGTCAATGCACACGCTTCTCCGATACGAAGCCCTGTGTAATAGGCTATCTGCATCGGGAGCAATGCAGGATTGTCTTTCTTTTTCAGAAAGTCCTCCAACATTAAAAACTGCTGATGGTCAATGGTAGGAGCATTATCAACTTCTCCGTCCTCGTCTGCAAACAGTTCATATTCCTCTTTCTTTCCCCTCCATACCACATACTGCATAGGATTAAAGGAAATCAGTTTCTTTGGGAATACCGCAAATCGGAACGCTCCCTGCAATACCGCTGAGAACAGTCTCAGATACCCTTTGCTAAGTGCCTTTGCTGTTGTCCCGTCAGGGTTTTGTCCTCCGAAAGTGAGAAAGTCCATAAATGCCTGTAAATGTTCCGCAGTGACCGTTTTCAGCTTTCTGTCGCCGATAGGATATTTCTTTATCCTGTTCACTGTTCCCATATACGCCATCACTGTACCGTTGCTCAAATTGCCGGGTTTCAGTTCTTCCTCCACCCACATATCAAGCAGCATACCTACTGTGGTGTTCTCAGGCTTTGCCACGAACTTCTTCGCTTCGTAGTCCTCCATTGCCTTGCGGAGCAGACTCTCTGTTTCAGATTTGCTTTCTGTGCCTGCAAACTCACGCTGTACCATCTTTCCGCTTTCATCTTCTACATAGAAGCGGTAGTACCATTTCTTGCCCTTTTTTCTTACAGATCCTTTTGCCATTGATAAATAGTCTCCTTTCTATCCGTGGCAACCGGAACTGTGACGTATGGTGTGCGTAAAGTAAATAGTGTCACATCCGCCGATTGTTTCATCGGCTTTTTTCATTGTCAAAGAGCCACGGAATTATTCTTTTTCGGCAAGCCTTGCTTCGGCTTCCGCTACTATCCCGAAAAGGTCACCCATCTTTACAGCGGTGCGTCCTTCATCGTAGATATGTAAAATTCCGTCTAAGAATCGTTTCATATCCTCAATCGGTGCTTCCATCTCTTTATGGTAAACTCGCTCTGTAATCGCTCCTGATTCAATCGCATATCTGCGGAGAGACTGTTTCAGTCCTTCATCTTCTGCCACACGGTCAACCTCTGCCATAGCGTCGGAGAAGTGGTAGCAGAGAACGGAATATAAATCAATCATCTTTCCGAGAAATGTGGTAAGGAGCTGTTGGTGCGGTTCGCCATTCACAACCGTAGACACAGTATCAATGTACTTCTTGATATGTTCTTCCAAATCTTTTTCACAGAGCGTTCTGCTGTCATATTCCTTATCCTCTGAAAGACCTGTGAGCCATTCAGGAGTGGTAAGCAGTGCTTCTGCCAGTCCATTGATAATCATTGTTCTTTTTGGGTCTACGCCGTCTGCTTCGTATCTCTGTATCGTAGACTTGTTCACTCCGATACGCTTGCCAAGCTCCGGCATCGTAAGATTCAATTCTGTTCGACGTTCTTTCACTCGTTCACCGACCTGTTTTGCGGTGAATGTAATTTCTTTTTTCAAGGTTTACACCTCCTATCGAAACCAAGTATACCACGCCAAAACCTATTTTGCAACTCTTTTTCTGATAAAAATTAAAAAATATCTTTAATGGGTTGTAAAATGAGTTGACAAGAAATAGCAAAATAAGTATAATGATAATTGCAAAGTTGCAAAATGAGTATTTTGAAAGGAGAGATGTACAATGACAGCAATTAAAATGGGTTTAACTATCGAAGAAGCAGCGGAATGTACGGGTATCGGTAGGAACACAATGCGAAAACTGGTGGACTGGGGCAAGCTGCCTGTTTTGAAAGTCGGACGAAAGACCATTATCCGCAGGGATACGCTGGAGCGTTTTATGACGGTCAATCAGGGCAGGAACTTACTCAATCCAAGTGATGTACGAAAAGTGGAATGACCGTTCTCCAAAGCCCTCGGCGTTTGAGAGCGAAATACACCCCTCGCACAAATCTGCGATTTGTACTCTGGGTATTTCGCCCCTGCGGGGAGCCTGTATCACAGCTTCGGACACCACCACCTCAGCTATGATACAGAGGAAATTGCACCGCAATTTCCATTGCTGTCCCACCAATCACCGATGGCTGTGACAGCCGCACCCGACAAGTCGGTTGCGTAATGAGTACGGTATTCTCAGCGAAGAAAGGAGCAAAAGGTTGGCAAGACATTCGTTCATTCAGATGTCGAAGCTGCCCAATGTCAAGGGAAGAATCTCATATATCACGAGCCACGCCAAACAGGAAAACCTTTATGCCACCTATCGTACCGCCGACAATACCTTTTGGAAAAATCTCGCCAGGGAAAGTCAGCAGGAGTTCCAGAGAAGCGGAACAACAGGAAAGTGTATCGAAGCAAGGGAGCTAATCATTGCCCTGCCGGAGATTTACACCACCTTTGACCCTCAGCAGGTGCTTGAAGAATTTACGGATAAGTTCCGACAGCAGTACGGAGTGGAATGTGTATCGGCTCTGCACCACAACAAACGCAAGACCAATTACCACATTCATCTCATATTCAGCGAAAGGAAACTGCTTCCAGAACCTGACATCAAGATTGCCACCAGAAGCGTATTTTATGACGAAACAGGAAAAAGGGTACGAACCAAGAAAGAAATCACAGACGAAAACGGTCAAATCCGAAAAGGCTGTACCGTTATCAAAAAGGGGGATGTTTACGAAAGCCATTTATTCAAAACCAAAGATGAGCGTTTCAAAAGTGAAGCGTTCATAGCAGAAGCAAAAGAAGTTTACACGGAACTTATCAATTCCCACATTTCAGATCCCGAGCAACGACTGAAAGTGTTTGATAAGAACAGCGTGTATCTCCCCACAAAAAAGATAGGCAAGAACAACCCCAAAGCTGCCGAAATCGAAGCGGACAACACGGCAAGGCAGGAATGGAACAGAACAGCAGATTTGGCTCTTGTATCGGGCATTGAAGAAACAAAGATACTGGAAATCAAGCAGACCGAAATCCACGATAAAGCCGGTCAGTCCATCCGTGAAAATGGTTGGCTTCCAAACCTATTCAGAAGTATCGTAGGCAAGGCAAAGGAATTTCTGCAAGCCATCATCCGTGAAAAGGATATGCCACCCAAGCCAGTCCTTGATATGGATATGGACGAGTTCCGCACAATGCAGACCCTTATGCTAAAGGTACAGAAGCAGGCGAAAGCAATCAAGAAGATACAGGAGATCACACTCCCGAATCTGCGACAGCAGCTTGCTGAAACAACGGGTATCTTCAAGGGCAAGGAACGCAAGGCTCTGGAAAAACAGATACAGCAGACCGAATCCGAGCTTAAAGAAAAACTGGATAAACTCCCCGATATTCTAAAAGATGACGGTTATCCTGATGTACAGGCATTTATGAAAACTTACCGCAAAGCAGAGGCTATTATCACACAGTATAACCAAGACCTTGCAGAATGGGAGCAGACAGTTAAGAACGGACAGAAACCTGCCGAGAAACAGCACAGACCGCCCGAAAGACAAAGTGTGCGTAACAGGCTCAGACAGCTTCAGGAAGAGAGTAAACAGAGTTCTCAGTCGAAGCAGAGAAAGAAATCCCAAGGCAGGGACAGATAATCACGACATAGGAAATCAACACCGCAGGGCAACCTGCCTTGCGGTCTTACATATATATCAGAGCATAAGAAAACACCCTGCAAGATTTTTTCGTCTTGCAGGGTGTTTTCTTATGCAATCCAAACTCAACAGAAACCTGAAAGTTTTCTACGCATCGCTTTTCTATTTTGGGTGGAATTTGTTAACGAAACTAATTCATCTATATCTAAACAAGTGCGTCCTTTAAATTCCACACGAATGTCTTTTGCTTTTAATATCAATTCCATAACATTTTCCTCCTGTCTATAATCGCATGTTTTCATTTGCTTGTACGCAGGGAAAACCCTGCGATTTTAGCAGGAAAAATTACATGAAAATTAAATACATAAAAATGGCCCTCCTATGAATTTTGTTTTAAATCTAATTTTCTAATCTCAGTTATCATTGGGCAAACTATTGCAATGCAAATAATTAAAATACCTGATAGTAAAAACCAATGATTTACACCGATTCTATCAGCAAAGAATCCAGAAAGAATTAACCCAATTGGCATAGCAAGAGACATGATACTTCCAGTTAAAGAAAATACACGTCCTAAATATTCAGGCTTAATTTTCTCCTGAAAAAGAGCTGTTTGCACACCGCTGTAAAACGGAACCGAAAGCCCCATTATTGCACAGCAGACTACAAATATGAAAAATCCACTTTGGGGAAGTAATCCTGAAATGGTTAAGCTTATCCCCATCATAAAAATGGATGCCGTTATTAATAAGATTCGCTTTTGGTAATTCCCAAATAACCCTAATAATAGACCCCCTATCAACATACCAGAGGCATAAGCAATCTCCGTAATAGAAATATGCATCGGTGTACCATTAAAATATTCCATAGTGATTAAAGGATATAATGCATTTATGGGCATATAAACAAACATATATAATGTTCCAACGAGTAATAAAGCAAATAATCCTTTATTTTGCCGTAGTACAGCCATTCCTTCTTTCATTTCTCGTATGAAATTTGGTTTCAAACTTTGCACTTGATCACCCAGCTTAGGAATACGTACAATTGCTACCGTAATAGATGCAATCACAGCACCCAATACATCGATGGCAATAATAGCATTTAGTTCCCAAACGGAGTATAAGAGTGCTGCAACCGCCGGACTAACAATATAGCTTATAGACTGCAAAGACTGACTATAGCCTGCACATTTCGTAAGCTGTTCTTCTGGTACTAAAAGTGGTGTAACCGCATTGAGAGCCGGGGTGTGAAAAGCTGTTCCAATGCTACGGATAAACAATACTACCATAACCATCCAGATAGGTAGCTCCATATACAATGCAACAATAGCAAGCACTGCCCCAGCTGCTGCGATAATTAAATCAGCACCAATCATTATCTTCTTCCTATCATGAC
>UQHF01000021.1 GCA_900540785.1 uncultured Blautia sp. | reverse complement strand
CCTGCGGCCTCCTGGTCCCAAACCAGGCGCTCTAGCCAAGCTGAGCCACACCCCGCTGAAGTCATTTGATGTGATGTATTAAGTTGTTTGTTTTGTTTCGTCTTGGCTTTCCCGCCTGACGCAAGACATATTATATTATAGGGTTCTACAAATGTCAACACTTTTTTTGAATTTTTTTAAAAAAATTTTTTCGAAGGTTTTCAGGTAGCGAAAAACCCAGTATTTATGCTATAATACGGGCATACCAGACAGTAAAAAAAAGGGAGAATTTTGAATGGACGTATTAGAATTTCAAAAAAAATTAGAAGAAATCTGCACTCTTGCAGAGAGAAATAATAAAAAACTTACAGTGGAACAGGTAAGAGAATATTTCGAAGCTTCTGAGCTGGAAAAGGAACAGCTTCTTAAAATATTACAGTATTTAAAAGTAAAGGGAATTTCCATAGAAGGACTTTCTGAAAAAACGGAAGATACGGTTCCTGAGGCAGAAGAGGAAGAAACATATGAACCTCTTACAAAAGAGGAAGAGGA
This sequence comes from uncultured Blautia sp., assembly GCA_900540785.1. Lineage (GTDB taxonomy): Bacteria > Bacillota > Clostridia > Lachnospirales > Lachnospiraceae > Blautia_A. Next base: position 68,946 of record UQHF01000021.1, on the reverse strand, counting down.
ATATCTTAAAGATTATCTGGAAGGACTGACACAGACAGAGACAAAGGAAGAGGAACTTTCAGAATTGTTTCAAAGACTGGAGGCGGGTGATGCGTTGGCACAGATGGAGCTTGCTCAGTATTATCTTCCGCATGCAGCCCGTATGGCGGCTAAAATGAACAGCAGGGATATTTTTCTTGCAGATCTGATCCAGGAGGCAAATGTGGGGCTTTTAACAGCACTGGAGGAAGAAAAGCCGGCACATAAAGACGAAAAATGGCTTCTTGGAAGAATCCGTTTCAGTATCCGCCAGGCAGTAGAAGAGCAGACACAGCAGAAATTCCGTGACGATTATCTTGTATCAAAGGTAGAAAAACTGGAATCAGCAGTGAAAGAGCTTACAGAAGACGAGGAAGACGGAAGCCTCAAATTCAGTATAGATGAACTGGCAGTAATCCTTGATATGGATGTGGAAGAAATTAGGGATGTGCTGCGTCTTACGGGGGACGACAAGGACTGAGAACAGATAAATTTTAAAAATTTGTTTCATAAAATAAATTAAATTATGAGGAGAAAATACAATGAATATGAGAGAAAAACTCCACACAGGGGAAATTTATGCACCAATGGACGAGTCCATTATGAAGGATCAGCTTAAAAAGCTTGACCGGCTTTATGATTTTAATGCCACCCGTCCTACAGAACTGGATAAAAGAGAAACCATGCTGAAAGAAATGTTTGCAGAAATTGGAGAAGGCTGCTATATTGAACCGCCGCTTCATTCCAATTTTGGCGGCGGACACGTACACTTTGGAAAATATGTATATGCCAATTTTAATCTTACAATGGTGGATGATACCCATATTTACGTGGGAGATTATACGATGATCGGGCCCAATGTGACGATTGCAAGCGCCGGACATCCGATTTTACCGGAGCTCCGTGAAAAAGGATACCAGTACAACATGCCGGTACACATTGGAAAAAACTGCTGGATAGGAGCCGGCGCTGTGATCCTTCCGGGAGTTACCATAGGAGATAACACAGTAATAGGCGCTGGAAGTATTGTGACAAAGGATATTCCGGCAAATGTAGTTGCTGTTGGAAATCCATGTAAAGTTCTTCGTGAAATTGGGGAGAGAGACAGGGAGTATTATTTTAAAAACAGAAAAATAGACTGGGAAACTATTGAGAAATACACCGCTTTGTAAGGCGGTGTCTTATCTGAAATTGGAATCAGGCAGATGCAACCGCATCTGCCTGATTTTTTAATAGTGAAAGGTTATCCATTATAAAGCTGATAATATTTACCCTTCTGGGCAATGAGTTCATCGTGGGAACCTCGCTCGATAATGCGACCCTGCTCCAGAACCATGATACAGTCGCTGTTTCTTACTGTGGAGAGGCGGTGAGCGATGACAAAGGTAGTTCTTCCTTCCATCAGTTTGTCCATACCGTCCTGCACCAGTTTTTCTGTTCTTGTATCAATGGAGCTGGTTGCTTCGTCAAGAATGAGAACAGGCGGGTCTGCCACAGCAGCTCTTGCAATGGAGAGGAGCTGGCGCTGTCCCTGGCTTAAATTAGAACCATTTCCGTGAAGCATGGTGTTGTAGCCATCCGGAAGGCGGCGGATAAATCCATCTGCATTTGCAAGCTTTGCTGCTGCAATCACTTCCTCATCCGTTGCGTCAAGTTTTCCGTAGCGGATATTTTCCATAACCGTAGCTGTAAAAAGGTTGGTGTCCTGAAGAACGATTCCCATAGAGCGGCGCAGATCCGCTTTTTTAATTTTATTTACATTGATGCCGTCGTAGCGGATTTTTCCGTCCTGAATGTCATAAAAACGGTTCAGAAGGTTCGTGATCGTTGTTTTTCCTGCGCCTGTAGAGCCAACGAAGGCAATTTTCTGCCCCGGTGTGGCGTACATTTTGACGTCATGGAGAACGATTTTGTCAGGATTGTATCCGAAGTCAACGCCGTCCAGTACCATATCGCCTTTTAATTCAATGTAATCGGTTGTATTATCTGCCTTATGGTAATGCTTCCATGCCCAGCGTCCTGTACGTTTTTCGGACTCTTTGAGCGTACCGTTTTCTTCTTTTACATTTACAAGCGTTACGTAGCCTTCGTCCATTTCCGGTTTTTCATCCAGAAGATCAAAGATTCGTTTTGCTCCTGCAAGCGCCATGACAATGCTGTTAAACTGCTGGCTTACCTGGTTGATCGGCATGTTGAAGCTTTTATTGAAAGTGAGGAAGCTTGCAAGTCCGCCAAGGGTAAATCCGCCGAATCCGTTGATGGCGAGAATGCCGCCGAAAATCGCACATAATACATAGCTTACATTTCCCAGCTGGGCTACGGTTGGCATCAGAATGTTTGCAAATTTATTGGCGTTATCTGCACTTTCAAAGAGAGCGTCGTTTAATTCGTTGAATTTTTCCAGGCTTTCTTCCTCATGGCAGAATACTTTTACAACCTTTTGCCCTTCCATCATCTCTTCGATATAGCCGTTGACTTTTCCGAGATTCTGCTGCTGCTCCAGGAAGTATTTTCCACTCTGTGCAGCAAGACGGCGGCTTACGGAAAGCATGACAAATACCATTACAAGTGTCAGAACAGTCAGAGGGATATTCAGAATGATCATGCTGATAAGGACGCTTATAATAGTAATGACGCTGGAAAGCATCTGCGGCATACTCTGACTGATCATCTGGCGCAGCGTATCAATGTCATTTGTGTAGATGGACATAATATCACCGTGAGGGTGTGTGTCAAAGTATTTGACAGGGAGAGTTTCCATGCAGGCAAACATATCGTTTCGAAGATTTCGAAGAGTTCCCTGGCTTACATAAATCATAATGCGGTTATAGGCATAAGTGGAGCCTACGCCGATGGCATAAAAGCAGGCAACTTTTCCGATGGCAAGTGCCAGAGGAGTAAAATCCGGTGTTTCCGCCTGTAAAAGCGGAAGGATATACTGGTCTATAAGCGTTTTTGTAAACATAGTTCCCTGCACATTGGCAAGAACGCTCACAAAAATGAAAATCACAACAGCTACAATATGAAACTTATATGTTTTCATAATATAGCCAAGAAGGCGGCCAAGCATTTTGCCGGGATTTTCTACTTTTGGTCCATGTGTATGCTGTTTTCTGCTCATGCGTCCGCACCTCCTTTGTTTTCATCAAAATCTCCGCCGCCTTTTGTCTGGGAATAGTAAACGTCCTGATAAATGGCGTTTGTCCGGAGAAGTTCTTCGTGTGTGCCGAAGCCATTTACTTTTCCGTTATCCATTACAATAATGCGGTCCGCATTCTGGATACTGGAAATTCGCTGCGCGATAATAAGCTTTGTTGTATTTGGGATTTCCTCAGCAAATGCCCTGCGGATCCTTCCGTCTGTGGCAGTATCTACTGCGCTTGTGGAATCGTCGAGAATGAGGATTTTCGGCTTTTTCAAAAGAGCGCGGGCGATACAGAGACGCTGCTTCTGCCCACCGGATACGTTTGTTCCGCCCTGCTCGATATAAGTTTCATATTTACGGGGCATGCGCTGGATAAAATCATCTGCACAGGCAAGCTCGCAGGCATGACGGCATTCTTCTTCTGTGGCGTTTTTATTTCCCCAGCGGAGATTTTCAAGAATCGTTCCGGAAAAAAGTACGTTTTTCTGAAGAACTACGGCAACCTGGTTTCGAAGGGATTCCATATGGTAATCGCGCACATCAATTCCGCCTACTTTAACAGAACCTTCTGTTACGTCGTAAAGGCGGCTGATAAGATTGACAAGACTTGATTTTGCGCTTCCTGTTCCGCCTATGATTCCGATTGTTTCGCCGGAGGAAATTGTAAGATTAATATCTTTTAATACCGGTTCAGCGCTGTCTTTTTTGTAGCTGAAATCTACATGGTCAAAGACAATGCTTCCGTCCGGAACTTCCGTAACAGGATTTTCAGGATCAGCAAGGTCCGGCTTTTCATTGATGACTTCTGCCACACGCCTTGCACTTGCAATACTCATAGTTACCATAACAAAAACCATAGACAGCATCATAAGACTCATGAGAATATTCATACAATATGTAAGAAGACTCATAAGCTCTCCTGTGGTAAGATTTCTGCCTACGATCATTTTTGCGCCCAGCCAGCTGATTCCCAGAATACAGGCATATACAGTGAACTGCATAAGAGGCATATTCATGACAACGAGTTTTTCTGCCTTTACAAAAAGCTCGTAAACCCGGTTACAGGCTTTCTGGAATTTGGAGGTTTCATACTCCTCTCTTACGTAGGCTTTTACTACGCGGACTGCGCTTATGTTTTCCTGAATTCCGGCATTTAAGTCGTCATATTTCTGAAATACTTCCTGGAAGCATTTGCTTGCTTTTCGAAGGATCATAAAAAGGAAAAAGCCGAGAAAAATAACGGCAATCAGATAAATGCTGGCAAGCTTTGCGTTGATCAAAAATGCCATAGTCATAGCGCAGATAAGGCTTGCCGGAGCACGGGTGCACATACGAAGGATCATCTGGTAGGCATTTTGAAGGTTTGTAACGTCTGTTGTGAGACGTGTGATCAGACCGGCAGTGCTGTACTTGTCAATATTGGAAAAAGAATAGGTCTGAATGTTGGTATACATGGCTTTTCGTAAATTTCGGGCAAAACCGGTGGAGGCTTTTGCACCGTATTTTCCGCCCATGACTCCGGTGTAAAGTCCCATCAGGGCAAGTACTCCCATGAGCGCTCCCATGCGGTAAATGTGCCCAATATCCCCTGTTTCTACGCCCTTGTCAATAATGGAAGCCATGACAAGAGGAATGAGTGTCTCGAAAAGGACTTCGAGAATCATAAAGAAAGGGGTCAGGAAAGATGCTTTTTTAAATTCTCTGACCTGGGCAAGAAGTGTTTTGAGCATAAAATTCTCCTTTCTGTTTTCGATTTCTGTTAAGTTTCGCTTTTTACAAAAGCGGCTGTGCCGGATTCTGCATTGTGCCGTATTTGTGTGAGAACACGGCAGAAGCATTCTAAATCATCGGGAGAAATGCCGGCGATCAGCATTTTTTCCATTTCTCCGATATGGACCATAGTAGCTTTTTGAAGGGCAGCGGCTTTTTCTGTAAGAATGAGACGTTTCAGACGTCTGTCATCAGGGGAAGATTCCCGTGTCAAATATCCTTTTTTCTCCATAAGCTTTAAAATGCCGGTAGCAGTGGAACGGGCGATACAGAAATGGGATTCAATGTCCTTCTGGAAAATATTTTCTCCTGAATGTTCGTACAGATAGCCGATAATCCAGCCCTGCATCTGGGTGAGATCAGAATCTTTTCCCAGATTTGCCTTTAATGCAAAAATCAGTTTACCTATGGTATGGTCCAGTGTGTGGATTTCATATCCAATACGTGTTTTGGGTTTCATGGCACCTCTTTTTTAATTGTTAGGAAACAAACTGTTAGGTTGCGAAGCAATTATACGGCAGAGAAATTTATATGTCAATTCTTTTTTTCGACAGGAACGGAAAGTTGTTGACATTCTTATTCAGAAAGGGTATAGTACCCTAATAATCAAATGGCGGGAACAGGAGGAATAACATGAAGGCAGTCCGGATTTTTTTGAAAAGACACTGGAAGCTTTGCATTGTACTGGCAATCCTTCTTTATTTAATTATAGGAATGCTGGCACCTTTTGCAGTCCAGAAAAAGATTGGACCGGGGGAGAATCTTTTTCATAAGGAAGATTTTTATGCATCCGGGAATGAAAAGTGTGTGGACAGAGCGCACGTTGTGGAGGAAAATGCAGAAGCACTGGATTTAAGGCTTCGAATGATAAAAGAAGCAGAAGAGAGGGTGATTTTATCAACTTTTGATTTCCGTGAAGACAAGAGTACCTGGGATCTGGCAGCCGCGCTTTATGAGGCGGCAGAAAGAGGAATTCAGATTCAGATCATGGTAGATGGAGTCAGCGGCCTGATCCGTATGGAAGGAAATCCGTTTTTCTATGCGCTTTCCGGACACCCGAATATAGAAATCCGAATTTACAATTCCCCCAATCCTCTGAAGCCGTGGACATTTCACGGACGTATGCACGATAAATATGTGATAAGTGATGATAAAACATTGCTTCTGGGAGGAAGAAATACGTTCCGGTATTTTCTTGGAGGATATGACACAAAATCAAGAAGCTACGACAGAGAGGTTCTGATTTATAATACAGATTATAAAAACGGAGCCGAAAAAAGTGTAATTTCTCAGGTGGAAGCATATTTTCACAGTATATGGGACGGCCCGTATATGAAGGTTTTCCATGATAAGGAGAGCATTTACGAGAAAAAGAAGGTACGCGAGACAGTTGAGAAGATGGAAAAGAAGTGGGATAAGGTACAGAAAAAATATCCGCAGGCTTATGAACCATATTCCTATGAGGAGCATACGGTTCCTATCAGAAAAGCTACTCTGATCTCAGGGGAGACGCATATTTATGGAAAAAAACCTTATGTGTGGGATACACTCAAAAATCTTATGCTGAACGCCGAAGAGCGTGTTGTGCTTCACACACCATATGCAGTTCTGGATACTCCGATGGAAGAGGGAATGAAGGAGATTGCAGAGAATGTGGATGATTTTAAAATGGTAATTAATTCTGTGGAAAACGGTGACAATATTGTGGCGTCCAGTGATTACCGGATTCATAAAAAAGACATCATAGAGACTGGGGTGGAGCTGTATGAGTTTGACGGAGGGGATTCCACTCATGGAAAATCTATTCTTATAGATAACAATATGGCGATTATTGGTTCGTATAATCTTGATATGAGAAGTACCTATATGGATACAGAGCTTATGCTGGCAATTCACGGAGAGGAATTTTGTAAGGAACTGGAAGGACATATGAATGTGTTCCATGAGAAATGCAGAAAAGTTCTCGATGAGAAAAATTACGAAGTTCCCGAAGGCGTGACAGTGCAGGAAATTCCTTTCATAAAAGAAGTGATTCTGAGAGTTCTGGGAGTGGTGCTGCAGCCAGTAAGGTATCTGGCGTAGAATAAAAAACATATTGCAAAGTTTTAAATACTGAACTATAATATAAGGGAAGGAACAACTGCCCACAAGGTGGTTTGACCTTCGATTGGATTACATAGAAAATGCCACCCTTAACCGGTCAAAGTTATGAGGGTGGTTTTTCTATGCTTTAAAATATCAGTGACAAATCAGATAATGGAAAAGTTGCGAAACAGCAGATTTTGTGTTACCATGAAAATACAATGATGGGAGGTATTTGTATGGAGATTCGTGAATCTGCTGAAGATTATCTGGAAGCGATTTTGAGGCTGTCCAGACAGGGCGAGGGTGTTCGCTCTATAGATGTGGCGACTATGCTGGGAGTTTCCAAACCAAGTGTCAGTCATGCAATGAAGCTTCTCCGAGAGGATGGATATATTGCAATGGACCGATACGGAACGATTATGCTTCTTGATAAAGGGGCGGAGATTGCAAATAATATATATGAGCGCCATAGAGTATTGTCACAGATGCTGGAAAGTATCGGAGTGAGCAAAGAGACAGCGCTGGCAGATGCGTGTAAAATGGAGCATGACATCAGTCAGGAAACATTTGAGAAGATCAAGGAATATTTTTTCAAAAATATGAAGGAAGAAACAGAATAAAAAATTAACGGGGACTGCCGGTTTATCTGCCGGACAGTCCCCGTTTTCATGGATTTTTTCTTATAATCGCGAAAGTACGAAAACGTCGCGAGTTAGATCAATATATACTTCAGCACAAACAGAACTGCAAGTACGTACATAAGTACACTGATCTTCTTTTCTTTTGCTTTGCCTGTTACCAGATTGATCACTACATAAGAGATAACTCCAAGGGAGATACCTTCGGAGATGCTGTATAAGAACGGCATTGCGATAATTGCGATAAATGCCGGGATAGCTTCTGTCATATCATCAAAATTGATTTTCGTAACAGAAGTAAGCATCAGGAATCCTACGATGATCAGAGCCGGAGCAGTTGCAAAGGACGGAATGGCCAGGAAGATCGGGGACAGGAACAGGGACAGTCCAAAAAGAACGGCTGCCACAAGGGAAGTTAAACCTGTACGTCCGCCTTCTGCTACACCGGAAGCACTTTCTACAAAGGTTGTAACGGTGGAAGTACCGCATACAGCACCTACAGAAGTACCAACAGCATCAGAGAGAAGAGCACCTTTGATCTTCGGGAGACGTCCGTCTTTATCAAGCATATCTGCTTTGGAGGCAACACCGATCAGAGTTCCCAGAGTATCGAACATGTCTACGAAAAGGAATGCAAACATGATCACTACAAAATCAAGTGAGAATACAATGGAAAAGTCCATCTTCATAAAGGTAGGAGCCATACTTGGGATGGAAATTCCGTTTGAGAAATCCGGCAGAAGACTGAAAAATCCAGCTTCTGCATTTGGTACATAAATGCCTGTAAACTGGCAGAGGATTCCGAGACCCCATGTGATCAGGATACCCCAGAGAATACCGCCTTTTACATTTTTTACAAGAAGAACGGCTGTGATGAGAACGCCGATAAGCGCCAGAAGCACAGTAATTCCCATAGAGTTAAATGTTCCGTCTGCAATAGAGCCCTTGAAAGAAAATACGCTTACAAGAGTGGAATCGTTGTTTACTACAATTTTTGCATTCTGCAGGCCGATAAATGCGATGAAAAGACCGATACCTACAGAAACCGCATGTTTTAAATTCATTGGAATGGAGTTAAAAATCGCTTCACGCACATTTGTGAGAGAGAGCAGGATAAAAATAATACCCTCTACAAATACGGCTGCCAGAGCCTGCTGCCAGGAATATCCCATGCCGAGGACAACAGTGTAGGCAAAGTAAGCGTTTAATCCCATACCAGGCGCAAGAACAAACGGGTAGTTTGATAAAAGCGCCATAAGGCAGGTGGCAATAAAGGAAGCAAGGGCAGTTGCTGTAAAGACAGCGCCGCGGTCCATACCAGAGGCTTCCAGAATGTTCGGGTTTACTGCCAGAATGTACGCCATAGTCATAAAGGTGGTAATACCTGCCATGACTTCTGTTTTCACGTCAGTGTGGTTCTCTTTCAGATGAAATAATTTGTCAAGATTCATATTTCTTTCCCCCTTTTATAGCGTATGATGATACGCTAAAATAATTCGACTCCGGCTACATATTTTCCCTGAATGTGCCGGTCGTCAGAAAGATAAATAAGCCGCTCAAGGCGCTGCTTTGGTGAGAGAGGCTGTGGATGCAGCAGTGCAGAGTCGTCCATAATAACTGCATCAAACTCATATCCAGGAGCGAAGCTTCCTACTTTTCCAAAGAAGGAACCGCCTCCTTTTGTTGCCATGTAGAAGACCTCCTCTACAGTAAGTGCTTTCAGAGAATCATCTACAAGTCTCCAGCGAAGCTTTGATGTCTGAATGGCATCAGACATGGCGCGGAAAATCGAAAGGGAAGTTCCGCCTGCAATATCACTTCCAAGTCCAATATGGAGTCCTTCTTCCAGATACCTCCGTACAGGAGCAATTCCTGAGGATAAATTGGAATTGGACTGGGAACAGTGGGCAATGTAAACGCCGCGTTCTTTCATAAGGGCGATTTCATCGTCCGGGCAGTGTACACAGTGTGCCATAATTGTGGGACAGCCGTTTCCTCCGAAAAGTCCGAATTTGTCATAGGCTTCTCCGTAGAAGGCTGTGTCCGGGCAAAGCTCTTTTACCCATGCGATTTCACCCAGGTTTTCGGACAGGTGAGACTGTACCGGAAGGTGGAATCTGCGCTGTATTTCTCCCAGCTCTTTCATCAGTTCATCGGAACAGGAAGGCGTAAAGCGAGGGGTGAGGATTGGTTTGATGTTTGGGTAAAGGTTTGATGTTTCCTCCACCCATTTCCAGGTAGCATCTGCAGAAGCTTTTGCATTTTCTTCCTGAAGCCCGGGCGCACCATTTCTGTCCATATTTACCTTTCCAACCAGTGCTTTGATTCCCGTCTCGTTTAAGAGTTTCATAAGATGTTCTGTTGCAGGAACGTGGAGAGTAGCAAAAATGGAAGCTCTTGTTGTGGCGCTTTGTTTCAGATCCTCTGCAAAGATGGAATAGGCCCTGTCTGCATATTCCAGGTCTTTGTATTTGGATTCTTCAGGAAATGCCAGGGTGTCCAGCCATTCCAGAAGCTCAAGATCCATTCCAATGCTTCGGAAGCTGTACTGTGGTGCATGAAGATGTAAGTCCGTCAGACCGGGAATGATAATGCTGTCTCCTGTATCCCGGCAGGAAATTCCTGCAAATTTTTCCGGTAGTGTTGGAAAAACACCGGCACATACACCATTTTCGCAGATAAGGTAGGAATTTTCATGGATGGAAAGCTGTGTGGGACTTTCACTCCAGATAATGGTACCTTTTAATGCGAAAGTTTTCTGTGTCATATACGTCACCTTCTTTCTCGTGTCGGCAGCAGTTATTTCATGGCGGACCGTCAAAAAAACTACCGGGCATATGTCGCCTGTTTTTTTCGCCGTCCACGAAAAAAACTTATAGGCAACTATTACGGTAGTTGGTAGAGACGTCCAACCGATTATGGACTTATATAAGTTGCTGCATTCTGCGATATATCTTTTACATAAAATATTATAAAAGATAATGATTTTTCTGTCAATTATTTTGTGAAAAAAAGAAAATATCGAAAACGTCAAAAAAACAATGGTAAAATTGTTGAAAATGTACAGTGGAAGAAAAAGATAAAAAAAGTTTGATAAAAACAGAAATCTATTATATACTTTACTATACTTATATATAGAAACGGGAGGTGTTTTTATGAAACAAAATGGAAACGTAAGTATGAGTAACATTTACCGTCTTGACGGAAGGGTGCCGGTTGGAAGGGCAGTTCCTTTTGGACTGCAGCATGTCCTGGCAATGTTTGTCTCAAATCTTACACCCATTACCATTATCGGGGCAGCAGCAGGCCTTGATAACGGGAAGATTGCCGTACTGCTTCAAAATGCCATGTTTGTAGCGGGAATCGCCACACTGATACAGCTTTATCCGGTGTGGAAAATTGGTTCAAAGCTTCCTATTGTAATGGGGGTCAGCTTTACCTTTGTAACAATTTTAAGTTATGTAGGGACGACTTACGGGTATGAAACCATGATAGGTGCTGTGCTTGTAGGCGGTCTTGTGGAAGGTACGCTGGGACTTCTTGCAAAATACTGGAAGAAGATTATTACGCCGGTTGTTGCAGCGTCTGTTGTAACTGCGATCGGTTACTCTCTGTTTACAGTAGGCGCGAGGTCTTTTGGAGGCGGATACACAGAGGATTTCGGTTCCGCACAGAATCTGATTCTTGGAACCATTACTCTTGTAACCTGTATTTTATTTAATATTCTTGCAAAAGGCTACTGGAAACAGTTATCGGTTCTTGTAGGTCTTGTTGTGGGGTACATAGTTGCAATTTTTATGGGCATGGTGGATTTTTCAGGGATTATGTCCGGCGGCATTATTTCCCTGCCGCATTTTCTGCCGTTTAAACCGGAATTTAATATCGGAGCCATTGTTTCTGTTGTGATTATTTTCCTTGTGTCTGCTGCAGAAACGATCGGAGATACAACTGCAATGGTATCTGGTGGTCTGAACCGTGAAATTACAACAGAAGAAATTTCCGGTTCCCTTGCCTGTGACGGATATGCAAGTACGATTTCTTCACTTTTTGGCTGTCCGCCGGTTACTTCCTTCAGTCAGAACGTAGGGCTTATTAATATGACAAAGGTTGTCAACCGCTTTACAATTATGACAGGAGCAGTGTGCATGATCCTTGCAGGGCTTCTTCCCCCAATCGGAAACTTTTTCGCAAGTCTTCCGGACGCTGTTTTAGGCGGCTGTACCATCATGATGTTCGGTACGATTCTTGTAAGCGGTATTCAGATGGTGGCAAAGGCCGGATTTTCTCAGAGAAATATTACAATAGTAGCGCTTTCTCTGGCAGTGGGAATCGGATTTACAAGTGCAAGTGAGATGGACATATGGAGAATTTTCCCGCAGGTAATAAAAGATGTATTTTCTGCGAACTGCGTAGCGGTTGTATTTGTGGTATCCATTGTTTTAAGTCTTGTACTTCCAAAAGATATGGATATTAAAAAGATAGAGGATTAATGAAAGGAAAGATACCTGACGAATTGTTTCGCACTCCGTGCTCCCGCAATTCTGCCCTGGTATCATAAAGTGGAGGAAATCTGTGGAAATAAAAATAAGTAAAGATACAATGAAAAAGGCGGCGTGTCTGATCGGATTTGCAGTTCTGCTCTATGTGGGGGTTCGCAATATGGACGTAGTTCTGCAGTATCTGGGACTTCTCTGGAGTCTTATGTTTCCTTTTATACTGGGCTGTGCCATTGCGTTTGTTCTGAATGTCCCCATGAAATTCATGGAGAAGCATCTGTTTGAGAAGGCGCGGAGGAAGGGAAATAAGGCGGCGATCAAGCTGGGACGTCCCATCAGCCTTCTGTTATCGATTCTGTTTGTAGTTGCGATTGTTCTTGTCGTAGCGCTTGTGGTAATTCCGGAGCTGGGAGCTACCTTTGTAAGCGTGGCAAAACAGATAGAGAAAAGCATTCCGATGTTTCAGGACTGGCTGGATCATACGCTCAGTCAGGATTCGCCGATCGTGGTGTGGGCAAATTCTATAGATTTCCAGCCGGAAAAGATGTTGGATTCTCTGATCGATGTGCTGCAAAACGGTGTGAATAATATTTTAACTTCCGCCATTACTGTGACAACAGGAATTGTAAGTACAGCAGTTAATGTAGGTATTGGATTTATTTTTGCCTGCTATATCCTGCTTCAGAAAGAACATCTTATGCTGCAGATAAAAAAGGCTTTATACGCGCTGTTTTCACAGAAAACAGTGAATTATGTCCTTCATGTCTGCACTTTGGCCAACCGGATTTTTGCAAGCTTTATTGCAGGACAGTGTATAGAGGCAGTAATTCTTGGAAGTATGTTCTTCGTAGTTATGACTGTTTTCAAATTCCCATATGCAATGCTTGTGGGCGTATTGATTTCGTTTACTGCACTGATTCCTGTTTTTGGAGGTTTCATCGGCTGCTGGGTTGGATTCTTCCTGATCTTTATGGTAAACCCTCTGCAGGCACTGGTATTCCTTGGTATTTTCCTGATCCTTCAGCAGATAGAAGGAAATCTCATTTATCCTCATGTAGTGGGAAATTCTGTAGGTCTTCCTTCTATCTGGGTACTGATGGCAGTTACCATAGGCGGAAGTCTTATGGGAATTGTGGGAATGCTCATATTTATTCCACTTACTTCTGTGGCATATGCCCTGTTCCGTGAGTGGGTATATAAGCGGCTCAGAAAAAAGAGGATTCAGGTAATTTAAGAATGGTATAAAAATGGGACAGCGTTTCTGGCTGTCCCGTTTTGCATTACTTATTTATTTTCTTTTAAGGCTTCTGCCATTTTCATTGCACGAACTTTCAGAGGAAGTCCAAAGAGAGTGATGAAGCCGTCTGCATCGTGGTGGTCGTAAAGATCGCCTGTTGTGAAGGAAGCGAGGGATTCGCTGTAAAGGCTGTATGGAGAGGTTGTGCCTGCCTTGATGATGTTTCCTTTGTACAGCTTGAATTTTACTTCTCCGGTTACGTACTGCTGAGTAGATTCCACAAATGCCTGGATTGCTTCACGAAGCGGTGTAAACCATTTTCCTTCATATACGATCTGGGCAAACTGGCTGCCAAGTTTTTTCTTCATTTCCATTGTGTCACGGTCAAGGATCAATTCCTCTAACTGGTCGTGAGCTTCCATAAGAATGGTTCCGCCAGGTGTCTCGTACACACCGCGGGATTTCATACCTACTACACGGTTTTCCACAATGTCGATAATGCCGATGCCGTTTTCACCGCCGAGTTTATTCAATTCTTCGATAATTTCAGAAACCTTCATAGCTTTGCCGTTTAATGTTTTCGGAACGCCGGCTTCAAATGTAATGGAAACTTCTGTTTCTTTGTCAGGTGCTTTCTGAGGAGTCACGCCGAGAACGAGAAGATCGTCGTAGTTTGGCTCCTGTGCCGGGTCTTCCAGTTCCAGACCTTCATGGCTGATATGCCATAAGTTACGGTCGCGGCTGTAGCTGTGGCTTGCATCAAATGGAAGGTCAATGCCGTGCTCTTTACAGTAAGCAATCTCATCTTCACGGGACTGCATAGTCCATACATCTGTCATACGCCAGGGTGCGATGATCTTCAGGTCAGGAGCAAGCGCTTTGATTCCAAGCTCAAAACGGATCTGGTCGTTTCCTTTTCCTGTTGCTCCGTGACAGATTGCAGTAGCGCCTTCTTTCCGTGCGATTTCCACAAGTTTTTTTGCGATTCCCGGACGTGCCATAGATGTTCCGAGAAGATATTTGTGTTCGTATACGGCGCCTGCCTGTACGCATGGAACAATGTAGTCGTCGCAGAATTCGTCGATGATGTTTTCGATGTATAATTTGGAAGCTCCGGAAAGCTTTGCTCTTTCTTCCAGTCCGTCCAGTTCATTTCCCTGTCCGCAGTCAATGCAGCAGCAGATAACTTCATAATCAAAATTTTCTTTTAACCACGGGATTAATGCTGTGGTATCAAGACCGCCAGAGTATGCTAAAATAACTTTTTCTTTCATAATATATTCCTCCTGGATTTTTATTAACATGCCGGGGTCAGAAGACCGGGCTTTTTTTAATGTTCAATGTTTGTTGTCTGTTGACAATGAATAATATACACCTATTTTTATAAATATGCAATACCTAAAATGGAAAAAATAAGAAAATTTTTGCATAAAAATTTTATTTATATAAGAATGGATTTTTTAAAACTGCACAAAATAGCATAAATACGAATAAAAAACAAAAAAACAAGTTGCATAATATACATTACAGTTGTATAATGATACACACAAAACATTCATGTTTATACAGATATAAAGGAGGGACCTGAATTATGATAAAGGCAGGAATTATCGGGGCAACCGGCTATGCGGGAAATGAGATCGTGAGGCTTCTTCTTGAGCATAAGGAAGCGGAAATCGTGTGGTACGGTTCCAGAAGTTATATAGATAAGAAGTATACAGATATTTATCAGAATTTTTTTAAACTGGTAGACGCAAAATGTATGGACGATAATATGGTAGCGCTTGCAGAAGAGGCTGATGTGATTTTTACAGCAACACCTCAGGGGCTTTGCGCCTCTCTTATTAATGAAGAGATTCTTTCCAAAACAAAGGTAATTGATTTAAGTGCGGATTTCCGTATTAAAGATGTAGCTACTTATGAGAAGTGGTATGGTATCACTCATAAAGCACCGCAGTTTATTGAGGAAGCGGTGTACGGTCTCTGTGAGATTAACAGAGAACAGGTAAAAGGAGCAAGGCTTGTGGCAAATCCTGGCTGTTATCCTACCTGTTCCACACTTTCCATTTATCCTTTATTAAAGGAAGGGCTGATTGACCCGGCTACGATTATCATAGATGCAAAATCCGGTACGTCAGGAGCAGGAAGAGGCGCAAAAGTAGATAACCTTTTCTGTGAGGTAAATGAAAATATCAAGGCATACGGCGTTGCTTCCCATCGCCATACACCTGAGATTGAGGAACAGCTTGGATATGCCTGCGGACAGAAAGTGCTTCTTAATTTTACTCCGCACCTGATTCCCATGAACAGAGGAATTTTGATCACAGCTTACGCATCTCTTACAAAAAAGGTTTCCTATGAAGAGGTAAAGGCTGCATATGATAAATATTATGAGAAGGAAGCCTTTGTCCGCGTTCTGGAAAAAGACGTATGCCCACAGACAAAATGGGTAGAAGGAAGTAATTTTGTAGATGTGAATTTCAAAATTGATGAGAGGACAGGACGCGTCATTATGATGGGCGCTATGGATAATCTTGTGAAGGGGGCAGCCGGTCAGGCAGTCCAGAATATGAATCTGATGTTTGGATTAAAAGAGACAGAGGGACTTATGAAAGTTCCCATGTGTCCGTAGGAGGAAGAGACATGAAAGAAATAAAAGGCGGCGTAACGGCAGCAAAGGGATTTCAGGCAGCTTCTGCAGCAGCAGAGATCAAATATAAGGGACGGACGGATATGGCGATGATCTACAGTACCGTTCCATGTAAGGCAGCAGGGACTTTTACCACAAATGTTGTAAAGGCAGCTCCTGTAAAATGGGACCAGAAGGTAGTGTATGAGCAGCCTTACGCCCAGGCAGTGATCTGCAACAGCGGAATCGCAAATGCCTGTACAGGAGAGGAAGGATACGGATATTGTAAGGAGACAGCAGATGCGGCAGCAAAAATCCTTAATATCTCCCCGGACAGTGTTCTTGTGGCTTCTACAGGAGTCATCGGTATGCAGGTTCCCATTGAGAAAATCAAAAACGGGGTAAAAATGATGGCGCCTGTTCTCTCAGGGGAAATTTCAGCAGGAACAGACGCAGCAAAAGCCATTATGACGACTGATACGGTACACAAAGAAGTGGCAGTAGAAATAGAAATCGGAGGAAAAACCGTAACAATAGGCGGAATGTGTAAAGGCTCCGGGATGATCCACCCAAATATGTGTACCATGCTTGGTTTTGTGACTACGGATATTTCCATTTCAAAGGAGCTTTTAATGGAAGCTTTGAAAGAGGACGTAAAAGATACCTACAATATGATCTCCGTAGACGGCGATACTTCCACAAACGATACAGTTCTCCTTCTTGCAAACGGAATGGCAGGCAATGAGGAAATTACAGAGAAAAATCAGGATTATGAAACATTCAAAAAGGCTTTGAATTATGTGAACACCACTCTTTCAAAAAAAATCGCAGGAGACGGAGAAGGAGCGACCGCTCTTTTTGAGGTAAAAGTAATCGGCGCAGCAACAAAGGAAGAGGCAGTTATTTTAAGCAAATCTGTTGTGACTTCCTCACTTACAAAGGCAGCCATTTACGGACATGATGCAAACTGGGGCAGGATTCTCTGTGCTCTTGGTTATTCCGGCGTTTCCTTTGATCCGGAAAAGGTAGACCTTTATTTTGAGAGCAGAGCCGGAAAAATCAAGATTATTGAAAACGGTGTTTCTACAGGATACAGTGAGGAAGTGGCAACCAAGATTCTTTCAGAGGACGAGGTGACTGCCATTGCAGACATGAAAATGGGCGATGCCTCTGCCACGGCCTGGGGCTGTGACCTTACTTATGATTATGTGAAAATCAACGCAGATTATAGAAGTTAAAGGGAGAGAAGAGATGGTAAATCATAAATATCTGGAAAAGGCAGAGGTGCTGATTGAGGCGCTTCCATATATACAGCGGTTTAACAGGAAGATTGTGGTGATCAAGTACGGCGGAAGTGCCATGCTTGATGAGGAGCTGAAAAGAAATGTGATCAAAGACGCGGTTCTTTTAAAACTGGTAGGCTTTAAGCCGATTATTGTTCATGGCGGAGGAAAGGAAATCAGCCGCTGGGTAGGTAAGGTTGGCATGGAGCCGAAATTTATCAACGGGCTTCGTGTGACAGATAAAGATACAATGGAAATTGCAGAGATGGTTCTTGCAAAAGTCAATAAGGAACTTGTTACGCTTGTACAGTCTCTTGGGGTAAAGGCAGTGGGAATCAGCGGAAAGGACGGGGGACTTCTTTCCTGTAAAAAGAAGCTGTCAGACGGAGAAGACATAGGATTTGTAGGAGAAATCACAAAGGTAGATCCCCAGATCCTGTACGACCTTCTGGAAAATGACTTCCTTCCTATTATTTTCCCGGTGGGATATGATGAGGAGTTTCAGACGTACAACATCAATGCGGACGATGCTGCCTGCGCTATTGCAAAGGCAGTTCACGCAGAAAAGCTTGCTTTTCTTTCTGATATTGAAGGGGTATATAAAGATAAGGACGATCCGTCCAGTCTGATTTCGGAGCTTCACGTACACGAAGCGGAAGCTATGATAGGCGAGGGATATGTAGGAGGCGGCATGATTCCGAAGCTTCAGAACTGCATTCATGCCATTGAAGAAGGGGTGAACAGGGTTCATATTCTGGACGGCAGGATTCCGCACAGCCTTCTTCTGGAAATTTTCACAAACAAGGGAATCGGAACTGCAATTTTAAGGGAGGACGGTGAAACGTATGACCATGACTGAAAAAATGAATCAGGCGGAGGAGTATATCCTTCACACATATAACCGTTTTCCTGTCGTATTTGAAAAGGGAGAAGGCGTCTGCCTTTATGATATAGAGGGGAAAGAATACCTTGATTTTGCAGCGGGAATCGCAGTAAATGCTCTTGGCTACCATTATCCGGGATACGATGAGGCATTAAAAGAGCAGGTAGATAAGCTGCTCCACGTATCGAACCTCTATTATAATGTTCCCATCGTGGAGGCAGGAGAAAAACTTGTAAAGGCGTCCGGACTGGAAAAGGTGTTTTTTACAAACAGCGGAACAGAGGCGATCGAGGGCGCTTTGAAAGCTGCGAAAAAGTATGCGTATGTCCGCGACGGACACAGCGGACATGAGATCATCGCCATGAACCATTCTTTTCATGGAAGGACGATAGGCGCTCTTTCCGTAACAGGAAACGCCCATTATCGTGACCCGTTTGCACCTCTTATGGATGGGGTAAAGTTTGCAGATTTTAATGATATTGACAGTGTAAAGGCACAGATCACAGAGAAAACATGCGCCATTCTTCTGGAGCCTGTACAGGGCGAAGGCGGGATTTTCCCGGCAGAACAGGACTTTTTAGATGAGCTTCGCCAGATTTGTGATGAAAAAGACATTCTTCTGATTTTTGATGAGATCCAATGCGGAATGGGAAGAACAGGAAATTATTTTGCGTGGCAGGCATACGGCGTAAAACCGGATATTATGACATGTGCGAAGGCTCTTGGCTGCGGCGTCCCTGTCGGCGCGTTTGTCCTTGGAAAAAAAGCTGCGGAGGCTTCTCTTGTTCCGGGAGACCACGGCACCACATATGGAGGAAATCCCTTTGTATGCGCTGCAGTGAGCAAAGTCTTTGATATTTTTGAAAAAGAGGAAATCTTAAAGCATGTGCAGGAGCTTACTCTTTGTCTGGAAGATGCGCTTGATAACCTGGCAGCAAAGCACGACTGCGTTCTGGAACGACGTGGGATGGGCTTTATGCAGGGACTTGTCCTGAAAAAAGAGTGTCCTGTCGGCAATGTGGTAAAGAAGGCTCTGGCTGAAGGTCTTCTTGTGATTTCCGCAGGAGAGAATGTGCTTAGAATCGTGCCGCCTCTTGTGATCCAGAAGGAAGATATTTGGAAGATGGAAAAGATATTGGATAAGTGTTTCAAGTAAAGCTGTTAGAAATGTTGGCTGTATAAACAGTATGGAAAGAAACTGATCGGATTAAAAATCCTGCTTGCTTTTTTGAAAAAGTAAGTGGGATTTTTCTTTTTAAACAGTGATTATGGCGGGTATAATAAAATGTACTTCAAAGTAAATTGAAATTTGTTTGAAGTGACTTTGAAGTAAAATTGAAGTTTGTTTGAAGTTTGTTTGAAGTGAGTTTGAAGTTGACTTTGAAGTGACTTTGAAGTAAAATTGAAAAAATGAAAAATATGGGGTGATTTTATGTATCTGGAAGAAATCATAAATGATATACAGCTGGAAAATGATAAATTTGAGTGTAAAGGTAAACTGAACCGGGAAGATGTTGTCGGCTGGCTGAAAAGTATAGCAGGGCTTGCAAATGCGTCAGGTGGAGATTTTTACATTGGAGTTGAGGATAAAACAAATAAGCTGATTGGTTTTGACCGGGCAGGAGCTGATAACGAGCGCAATTATTTTAATAATCAGGTCAACGAACATTTAGTGCCAAGACCACAGATGAAAATCTCGTTCATTCGATATGAGGTAAAGGGAAATGAGAGATTTATTATTCATGTTCAGATTCCGGAATCTGTTATTAAACCGGTAATTTTAAAATATAAAAATATCCCTTCCATTTTTATGAGAAGAGATGGATTTACAAATGGTGCGACTTATGAAGAAATTATAGAGATGAGTGTAAAAAGCAAAAACACACAGTATGATATTTTGCTTTCAGATAAGAAATACGAAGCTTCAAATTTTAAAACTCTTCGGGGATTTTATGCCGCTCATAATAACGGTAAGGCTCTGACAGAAAAGGCTCTTCAATCTATGGGATTTTATAATGAAGAAGGTTTTCTTGTAAACGGGGCAGTGCTGTTTGAAGATGGATACCAGGGAAAAAAGACGGAAGTTCAGTGTTCGGTATTTTCAGGGTTCAATAAGGGAAGCGAGAGGATTGTGACGATCAATCGTTTTCATGGAAATATTATTTCTGTGATAAATTATATTATGGAATTTGTAACGCAGAGAATGAACCATTCTATGATAAAGCTGGAAAATACAAGAAAAAATATTGATGCCTATCCTCAGAGAGCCTTGTTTGAAGGAGTGATTAATGCGGTTGCACACCGGGATTATTTTCTTGACGGAACGCAGATTCAGGTAGATATGTTTAAAGACAGGCTGGAAATATCATCACCGGGCAGCTTTTACAGAGGAGAGAAATTAGGAAAGACCTACGACTTGTCAGGGATTATCTCAAAAAGGAGGAATGAGCTGATCACGTCAGTTCTGGTAAGCTGCAATGTCATGGAGGCAGCAGGCACAGGATTTGATAAAATTATAGAAGAATATGCAGGGAAAGACGAAGCGCACTGTCCGTATATTTTTTCTTCATCTGACCATTTTACACTTGTACTGCCGGATCTGACATATATGGATGGTATTGAGGACAGCAGTATTCCCGTACTTACCTTTGCCCCGGTTCCAAATGGAACAGATTATGATGATAAGGTACTTTCTTTCTGCTACTATCAGGCACATAAGGTTTCGGAAATTGCAGAATATCTGGGAATTAGTGATTCCACATATCTGAGAAAACAGGTACTTGGAAATCTTGAGGAGAATCACTATCTGGAAAAAAGCAAAATTTCAAGGGCGATGTATTTTAAAACAAATCCGGATATGGTACTGGTAAATTAAAAACAGGGTTGACAAAACGCATGAATTAGTTTAAACTAACCGTAGTTAGATAAAGATAACTTATTGCTGCAGGATTTCTCAGGAATCCGCAGCGCTTCAAAAATGTCAGTGAAATGGAGAGTGTCATATGCTTATGGATTTAACAAAAGCAAGAGAAGGGGAAGAGTACATCGTAAAAGATATTGTTACAGAGGACGAAGAGCTGAATGCGTTTTTATTTTCTCTGGGCTGTTACAGTGGGGAGCCCATTACGGTAATCGCACATCGAAGGGGCGGCTGTGTGGTGTCCATTAAAGACGGCAGATATAACATAGATACAGATTTGGCGCAGGCTATTTCTATATAAACTGAGAAGGCAGAGAATCTCTCATAAGAGATTCTTTCTTTCAGACAATAGGTTAGTTTAAACTAATTTAAAACAAAGAGGAGAGGAAATCATGAGAATTGCGTTGACGGGAAATCCCAACAGTGGAAAAACAACAATGTTTAATGCGCTTACAGGAAGAAACGAGCGTGTTGGAAACTGGGCTGGCGTTACAGTGGAAAAAAAGGAGAGTCCGATTAAAAGAGGATATTTTGAAGGAGCAGAAGAACTGACTGCAGTGGATTTGCCAGGAGCCTATTCCATGTCTCCCTTTACTTCAGAAGAAAGTATTACGAGCAGCTATGTAAAAAATGAAAATCCAGATGTGATCATTAATATTGTGGATGCCACCAATCTGAGCAGAAGTCTGTTTTTTACAACCCAGCTTCTGGAACTGGGGATTCCAGTAGTAGTTGCGCTTAATAAAAGCGACATTGCAGAAAAGAAAAAAACAGAGATTGATGTGAAAAAGCTGGAGCAGAAATTAGGCTGCCCTGTTATTCGGACTGTTTCCACAGCTTCCGGTCATGACGGGCTGAAAGATGTGGTAAAAAAAGCAGTTTCTTTAAAAGAATGTGGACAGAAAGCGCCTTATGTGCAGGCTGAGATTAATCTTCAGGATAAGGCGTCAGTGGAGGCAGAGGACAGAAAGCGATTTGAATTTGTAAATGGAATTGTAAAGACAGTGGAAAAGAGGCGCGTTTTTACAAGAGATAAAAATAAGCAGGATAAAATAGACTCTGTGCTTACAAATAAATTTGTGGGGCTTCCTGTTTTTGCTGCTATTATGTTTGGTGTGTTTTATATATCCCAGTCTACGGTGGGAACATGGATCGCAGACTGGCTGGTTGGCTGGATTGAGACATTCCAGGCGTGGGTTGGAGAGCTGGTTGTAAATACAAGCCCGTTTACCCAGGCGCTTTTAGTGGATGGGATCATAGGCGGCGTAGGTGCCGTTGTCGGTTTCCTGCCTCTGGTCATGGTGATGTATTTTTTGATCGCTCTTCTGGAGGACTGCGGATATATGGCTCGTGCTACCGTCGTTCTGGATCCGATTTTTAAGAGGGTAGGTCTTTCCGGAAAATCAGTCATTCCTATGGTGATCGGTACAGGCTGTGCCATTCCGGGAATCATGGCGTGCCGTACCATTCGTAACGAAAGAGAAAGAAGAGCCACTGCCATGCTGACTCCGTTTATGCCATGCGGCGCAAAGCTTCCGGTAATTGCACTGTTTGCAGGGGCGTTTTTTGCAGATGCTTCCTGGGTTGGTCCGACTATGTATCTGGCTGGCATTGCCCTGGTTTTCTTTGGAGCTTTGCTGGTAAATAAGATTACAGGATATAAATTCCGTAAGTCCTTCTTTATTATTGAGCTTCCAGAATATAAAATCCCAAGTTTGAAACGTGCAGCACTTTCCATGCTTTCACGTGGCAAAGCATATATTGTGAAAGCGGGAACTATCATTCTTGTATGCAATACAGTGGTGCAGATCATGCAGAGCTTTAACTGGCAGTTCCAGGTGGTTGAGGAAGGAATGGAGCATACTTCGATTCTGGCGTCCATCGCTTCTCCTTTTGCAGTGATATTAATTCCTCTTGGATTTGGGGTATGGCAGCTTGCGGCAGCGGCAATTACAGGTTTTATTGCAAAAGAAAACGTAGTTGGTACGCTGGCGGTTGTCTATGGTCTTACAAATTTTATCGATACAGAGGAACTGGCGCTGATTGGCGGAGGAACGGAAGTAGCAGCAATTATGGGACTTACGAAGGCGGCGGCTCTGGCCTATCTTATGTTTAATCTTTTTACCCCTCCCTGCTTTGCAGCTCTCGGAGCTATGAACTCTGAAATGCAGGATAAAAAATGGCTGTGGGGAGGTATTGCGCTGCAGCTTAGTACCGGTTATACAGTTGCGTTTTTTGTATACCAGATTGGAACTCTGGTAGCAACCGGAACAGTGGGAAGCGGATTTATCCCGGGCTTGCTTGTGGTTGCTGTATTTGTTATGATAGTAGCGGTTATGATCCGGAAAAAAGAGAAAGAATTCAGTCGGGAATATAGTTTACACGCATAAAAACAGAAAGACGGTGAAAGAGAATGATAAATATTTTGATTCTTGCGGTTATATTTGGATACGGTGGATTTGTTCTTTATCGTATGCACAAAAAGAAAAAAGAAGGGGGCGGGTGCTGCGGCTGCAGCTGTGGTGGAAACTGCTCCGGATGCGGAAGCGTTTCTTCGGAAAAACATCAAGAGTAGAGCAAAGGAGATGTGCGGGTACATTACGCCCGCACGTCTCTTTTTTTCAGGATATAAATACTGCACGCTGAGAAAAGGAAAAAGAAAATCACAGTAGATAAGAGGAAAGGCAGCAGTCCGCCCTGAAGGCTGTCTTCCGTCTTGTTTGAGTTCATTCCCATAAGCATAAGGGCATAAGGGAAGAAATATCCAAATCCCTTGCTGCTGAAAAGAAATCCTATAATACTTCCGAGAAGGGCAATACCGATGGGAATGGAAAAGCTTCTGATGATCATGGAAAGGAGAAGCTGCAAAGCACCAATGGCGATGGCTGCCAGGGTTCCGCGAAGAAGCCAGGTAAGGATTTCAAAAGGCGGAAATCCGGAAAAGCCAACAAGCTTTCCTGTGATCAGGTAGAGAACGTCGATCCATAGCTGAGTGAACAACGTGACCTTGAAAATAATGGCAAGTTTCCCAAAGTAAACAGAAGAGACAGGAACAGGCGCAGTCATCAGCACATTCCAGTTATTGTGAAGGTGCTCCATTCTCCACAAATAAGAACAGTAAAGAGCAATGAGGGGCGCGTAAAAAAAGTTTGCATAAAACAAAGTTACCTGCGTCCACAGGGAATACCACTCTTCTGTGAGAATACCGGTATTCTGGGTATAATTAAAACCGCCCATAATGGCAGGGATCACAGGGATAAAAATGCAGGCAAAGAAAATAATGGAATGTCTTAATTTTTTATTTTCTGCCCGGATACATCGAATCAGCATGGTTCAAACCTCCTTTTTTTGAATTATGGTTCTGCACAGAAAAAAGGCAGCAGTACAGAATACAAGAAACAGCAAAAATGTGGAAAACGGGAAGGGAATTTCGTAATAGGTGGAAATCCTGGTGGTTTTGTCCCAGTTTAATCCCATCGTGGAAAAGACTGCAAAATAACTCCAGAGCACAAGGCGCATAATATTTGCCGGGAAAAACATGGAGAACAGCCCCAGAAAAGAACCTGCAAGTCCTACCACAAGGGGAAGGATCTGGCTGCGGGAAAACAGAGATAACATTTCCTGCAGGAGAAGAAGAGCAGCTGCCACAGAAAGTCCGCTGATAAAAAACAGAAGGAGATGTTTCCACGGGATTTTCTGGGTAAAGCCAAAAAGTTTTCCTGACAGAGGAATCAGTGCAGTCTGTCCTGCAAAAAACAGGATAAGGTATTTCATTCCCATAAGAAATTTACAGTCAAAAAAATGCCCTCGTTTTTCAACAGTGAACAGGATTTTCATGGTATCCCCCTTTACTTCCATATCACAGATCCGGCTTGCCACAACAGAAACCATAAGGGGAACCAAAATGGCATTCATAACAGGATACTGATACAACAAAGAAGAATATCCAAAGGGAAGCTCCTCCGGTTTGATTCCTTTTAAAAGAAATAAAGTCCAGAAAAATAAAAGCGTAAGGAAGGCGAGAGGAACCAGAATATTTCGTTTCCCTTTTTGCTTCATGGACTCTGCTTTTAATTCACGGGAAAGGTTCATAAGCTCACCTGCTTTCCGATTAATTGAAGGAAGATGTCTTCCAGGCTCATCTGCTGTTCGTTCAGGCGGAGAATGCCGATGCCGGACTGTACAAGGACGTTTACAGCTTTAATTACCGTTGCATTGTCGGTTGCCTTTAAGCAAAGGTTTTTTCCCTCGAAAGAGGCGGAAAGCCCGAAGCTTAAAAGAACAGAAAGAGCAGCAGTGTCATTGTCTGTTGTGAGGATCAATCGGGAGCGGCTGTGTTTGTGAAGCGCAGATAAGCTGTCCTGAAAGATAAGTTCTCCCTGGTTGATGATTCCCACATGAGTTGCCATCTGGTCAATTTCACTTAAAAGATGGCTGGACACAAGGACTGTCATACCATACTGTTTTGGAAGAGAGCAGACAAGCTCACGCATTTCCTGGATTCCGGCAGGGTCAAGACCGTTTGTGGGCTCGTCCAGAAGAAGAACTTTCGGATTTCCAAGAAGAGCGGCAGCAAGTCCGAGACGCTGTTTCATTCCAAGAGAATACTGGGAAACCTTTTTGTCCTTCTGTTTTTCCATGCGGACAATCTTTAAAACACGCTGGATTTCAGATGTAGGAACATTTTTTAAGGTGCAGATGATTTCAAGATTTTCCACTCCGCTTAAATGTCCGTAATAGGAAGGAGACTCAATTAAGGAGCCGGTGTTTCGCAAAACAGAAAGCCGGTTCTTTTCGTTTACCTCTTTCCCAAGAACTGTGATTTCTCCTTTTGACGGTTTGATAAGACCGAGGATCATTTTCATAGTTGTGGATTTTCCGGCGCCGTTAGGACCGAGAAACCCGTAGATGCTGCCTCCCGGAACCCGTAGATCCAGATCTTTTACCACATCTTTTTTACCATATTTTTTTGTCAGTGAATCTGTTGTAATGACAGTTCCCATAACTGTTTCCTCCTCTTTGTTTTGATACAGGAAGTATAGCAGGGGAAGATTAGTTCAGACTTAATCCTTCCTTATGTTTTCCTTAAATTTTTCAGGAAAAGATGAAATCAGAAGAAAAGTTTTTTATAATAGGAATAAATACAAAGAGAAAGAAGGAAAATTCTATGAATATATATGACAGGAAAATATTAATGGTGGACGATAATCAGGAACTTGTTGTCATGATACGCCGCATTCTGGAACAGAGCGGATATAAAAATGTAGTTTGGGCACATTCTGTAGCAGAAGGATTTCGGGTTTTTAAGGAAGAAAAGCCTGAGCTTGTCATTCTTGATGTGATGCTCCCGGACGGAGATGGTTTTTCACTTTTTTGTAAAATGAGGGAAATTTCCAGTGTTCCCATTTTATTTCTCTCTGCAAAAGACGAAGATCAGGACCGGCTTTTCGGGCTTGGACTGGGAGCAGACGATTATATTACAAAGCCGTTTCTTCCACAGGAGCTGATTTTAAGAGTAGGAGCTATTTTAAAGAGGGCGTATCAGTTTTCCGGGGAAAAAGAGGAAACAGCTCTTCGCCTTGGAGAGCGGATTGTAGATTTTGACAGGGCTTCTGTAAGCTTTCATGGGGAGGAGACATTTTTTACAGCAAAAGAACTGGCTCTTCTGAAAAAGCTTTACGAAAACAGAGGGAAAATCGTGACGTTTGACGCGCTCTGTTACGCAGCCTGGGGAGATTCTTATTACGGATATGAAAATACGCTGATGGTTCATATCCGCCATCTCCGGGAAAAAATTGAGGAGGAGCCTTCAAGTCCAAAATGGATTCTTACAGTCCGTGGCCTGGGGTATCGGTTAAGTGCAGAGGAGGCAGGGAAAAAATCATGAAGAGCATGATGAAAATTATAAGGAGATACTGCATTACGGCAGGGCTGATTATCTTTACACTGATTTTTGCGAACGGAGCCGCTTTTTTATACTGGGGATATAAAGGTGCGAAGGAGTGGGGAGAGACAGAAGGGGTGCGGGCAAGCATGGAAGAGATCTGCGAAGAGCTTTCTGTGGAAAATGGAAAAGCGGTCATGTCCGAACGGGGGATTACTGCCCTTTCAGAAGAGTCAGAATTTCAGTGGGCGATGGCGATCAACCCGGAGGGAGAGGTAATCTGGAGCTGGGATCTTCCGGCGGAAATTCCCCTGTCGTACAGCCTTGCTGATGTGGCGTCATTTTCCAGATGGTATATCTGCGATTATCCGGTCCGCGTATGGGAGAAGGGGGAAAATCTCTTTGTTTTTGCAGCTCCGAAAAATATGTATTCAAAATATTCCTGGGAGTTTCGGATTGCGGAAATCGATAAGATTCCTGTTTATATAAAATGCGGGCTTTTTCTGAATGCTTCTGTAATCATTCTCTTGATTATTGTTTTGGGCTGGCGTTTTTATAAAGCCTTAAAGCCTGTAGGAGAGGGCATTGACCGGCTTTCCAGACAGGAGCCGGTACAGATCAGGGAAAAGGGAATCGCGTCGGAGATTGCAGGGAAGCTGAACAGAACTTCCGGCATTTTGCAGAAACAAAAGGAGAAGCTGGAGCAGAGAGACAGGGCGAGAACCGAGTGGATCGCAGGCGTTTCCCATGACATCAGGACGCCGCTTGCTCTGATTATGGGTTACTCGGATGAGCTTTCCAGGGAAGAGATTCTTGGAGCGGAGGAAAAAAAGAAGGCGGAGATGATCTGCCGCCAGAGTCTTGTGATCCGGCAGCTGATTCAGGATTTGAACTTAACTTCAAAGCTTGCTTATCACGCCCAGCCGCTTCACAAAACGGAGTTTGCCCCGGCGATTCTTCTGCGGGAATGTGTGGCGGAGTTTTATAATGAAGGGCTGGAACAGAATTATGAAATCGATGTGATCGTCACGGAGGAAGGAGAGCAGGTAAGGCTTACAGGAGATCAGGGACTCTGGAAGCGCGCCCTTCGAAATCTTCTGGGAAACAGTATCCGACACAATCCTTCCGGGTGTCGGATTCAAGCAACTTTAAAAATACAGGAGAGAAGCGTATGTTATGAAATCCGGGATTCCGGTCCGGGTATTCCGGGAAAAATTGCAGATATACTGGAAGGGAAAGGAAGTGAGGCGGAGGAGAGCGTCCATATTATGGGGCTTCGTCTTGCAGGGCAGATTGCGGCTGCACATGGAGGAGAAATGCAGTTTATAAGAAGGGAAACGGGAGGCTGCGACAGCCGGCTTGTACTGGAAAATAACAGAGGAGACTCCGGTAAAATATGAGTTGGAAAACAAAGTTGTTGACAAAGAAAGTTGTCAATGATAAAATGAGTGTGACAAGAAAAGTTGTCAATCTGACAAGAAAATAAGTCATTTTTTGAGGGGGGGGGGGTAAAATGCCACTGGAAAATCGTTTAAAGGAGTACAGGGCGCATCTTGGAATCAATCAGTCAGAGATGGGAAAGCTTGTAGACGTATCCAGACAGACGATCAGCCTGATTGAAAGAGGAGATTATTCTCCGTCTGTCACTCTGGCGCTGAAGCTTGCAAAAATCTGTCAGGTAACGGTGGAAGATATTTTTACTTACGTTGAGGAGGAACAAAATGGAAAAGAATAAGAAACATACATATCTGCATTATGCTTTGCTGTTTCTTCTGTTTACAGGAGGAGGTGCTGTTGCAGGTGCGGCGTTCAGTATGATTGGAGATTATATTTCCGGCGGAGTGACAGCGGCGGGAGATATAATTTTAAGAGGCATAGGGAAAAATATGATTCTCCTGATGGCTCTTGATGTTGGAATGGCTGTGATTCTGGGTGAGGCTTCTCTTTCCAGAATGAAAAAACTGTCTGTTCTTCTGGAAGAAGCAGAAGACGAAGAAGCAGATCTTCTGGAATATAAAATTGAGAAAGCCGGGTCTGTTGGAATTATTGGAAGTCAGGTTGCCATTGTGGCAGGAATCATTCTTGTGGCTCTTTGGTATTCAGATTTTTCCAGAAATCCGGACAATAAAGAAATCATAGTTCTTGCAGGCGCCGTACTTTTAATTGCAGGCTGCTTTTACCAGGGCTTCTGGCAGGTGCGGTATGTAAAACTGATACAGAAGATGGAGCCAACAAAAAAAGGCGATCCCACTTCCATGAAATTTCAGAAGCAATGGCTGGAAAGCTGTGATGAGGCGGAAAAAACTCTGATTTATCAGAGCAGCTACAGGACGTACTGTTTTATGTCAGTTCTGATGCCGTTTCTCATAGTAGTTACAATGCTTGGGCATCTGCTTTATGATACAGGGCTTCTTGCCATATTTGTGGTGGGATTTCTGTGGATCGCTATGGTATCTGCATACTGTTATTTCTGCACAGTGAGCAGAAAAAGAAAACTGAACAGAGATTAGGGAGGAATTGTATGAAACTGGAAGTAAGGAATCTGAAAAAGTCGTTTGGGGAGAAGGAAGTGCTTCATGGGATTTCCTTTTCTGTAAAAAGCGGAAGCGCCCTTGGACTTCTTGGAAGAAACGGCGCGGGAAAAACAACTACGATCCGTATTCTTATGGATGTATTTAAGGCAACAGAAGGATCGGTATTTCTCGATGGGAAACCTTTTGTACCAAAAGAATATCAGATAGGGTATCTTCCGGAGGAGAGAGGACTTTACCCGAAAAAAACGGTGAGCGAGCAGCTTATTTATATGGGAATGCTCCGTGGATTGAGCCAGAAAGCTGCAAAAGAAAGTACGGAGCGCTGGCTTTTGCGAATGGGTGTTTCTCAATACGCAAAACAGAAGCTTGAAACGCTTTCCAAAGGAAATCAGCAGAAGGTTCAGCTTGCCCAGACCCTTGTGTGCGAGCCGGATATTATTATTCTGGACGAGCCTTTTTCCGGGCTTGACCCTGTCAATTCCCAGATTTTAAAGGATGTGATCAGGGAACAGATTGAAAAAGGAAAGCTTGTGATTTTTTCCAGCCACCAGATGAGCTATGTGGAGGAATTTTGCGAGGAGATTGCTATTTTAAATCACGGGGAAGTGGTTCTCGGAGGAGATCTGAAAGAGATTAAGAGAGAGTTTGGAAAAGACAGGCTCGTTCTTTCCAGTCTTGAAGAGACTCCGGAGGCGCTTTCCAGACGCCTTTCTGATACTATGCGCCATCTTCTTGAGGTGGAAAAGGTGCAGAAGGACAGAGTGATCATCAGAGAAAAGGAGCCGGGCAGAAAGAAGGAAATTCTGGAAGGACTTCTCGCGCAGGACGTAGATCTGGAATATTTCGGTTTATATGAACCGTCCCTTAATGATATATTTGTGGAAAAGGCAGGTGACGAAGCATGAAACAGTTTTTGACCGTATTAAAATTCGAACTGAATAACTACTTTAAAAATAAAAGCTTTATCATTACAACGGTTGTATTTGCCATTTTACTGGCGGGCGTTGTCATTGTGCCCACTTTTATTCCGGGGCTTCTGGGAGAAAAAGACCCGGTGGAGGAGCAGAAGGAAGCAGAGGAAAATCTGGACGCTCTTGGAATTTACGCCGCAACAGACGAGGTGAAAGATCTGGACAGCCTGATTCTTCGTATGCCGGCTGACTGGAAGGTATATGAGGAGGAAGATACCCTTAAAAAGGCAGTAAAAGAGGGACAGATAGAGGCTGGATTTATTTTGAATGGCATCAGCGACGTCACTTATGTGGTAAATGATATGGAAATGAGCGACAGAAAATCAGACGATTTCCAGGAAGCGGTTGCTCAGGAGATTAAGGAACAGAAGCTTCTCGAGGCAGGGATTTCAAAAGAGGAAATCGAATCTCTGGAAAACACGCAGATCAGTGTGACGCCGGAAATTCTTGGTAAGAACAGCGCGAAAAACTATATGTACACCTATATTCTTGTGTTTATCCTTTACTTCCTGATCCTTTTCTATGGACAGATGATCGCAGTTGCAGTCACAACAGAGAAAAGCAACCGTGCCATTGAGATTCTTGTGACAAGTGTAAATCCAAACAGCCTGATTTTCGGAAAAGTGCTCGCGGGAGCAATCGCAGGCATTCTGCAGATGACACTGATCCTCGGAGCTGGATTCGGAGCGTATCATATGTTTAAGGATAAGTGGGGAGGAATGCTTGATTTTCTTTTCAACATTCCGGGAAAGGTACTTGTATCCTTTATTATATTCGGGATTTTAAGCTATCTTTTGTATGCTTTTATTTATGGCGCACTTGGCGCGATGGTGTCCAAAACAGAGGATATAAGCAAAAGCTCCTCTACCATTACGTTTATATATGTAGCTTCTTTCCTGATTGGAATGTTCTGTCTTTCTGACTGCAACGGACTTCTTGCAAAGATTGCTTCCTTCATTCCGTTCACTTCTGGAAACGCCATGTTTATCCGCATTTCTATGGGAAGTGTGGATGTGTGGGAAATTCTGGTATCAGGAGTGCTTCTCGCAGGTTCCTGTGTGGTGACGGGGATTCTGGCGGCAAAACTGTTCCGTTTTGGAACGCTTCACTATGGAAATCCGCTGAAAATCAGGAACGTGCTGAAAAAGCTGAGGCAGCAGTGAGATATAACGATCAATATTCGGGGTTTTTTGTCCGATGACTGGGAGGAGTAAGAATGGATAAAAGGAGAATCGGTCAAATTAAAGAACAGTTTGATTTTGTTATACATAGAGATGAAAATGCTAAAATTGAATTTTGGTATGCACGTGAGTTAATGTCACTACTGGGCTATGAACGATGGGAAAATTTTGATAAGGTAATTTCCCGTGCAATGGATTCGTGTGAAACCAGTGGCATCGAGGTATCTGACCATTTTCGTGAGGTCACGAAAATGGTTTCTCTGGGAAGCGGTGCACACAGAAAAGTGAAAGATTATATGCTTACCCGATATGCCTGCTATTTAATTGCCCAGAATGGCGATCCAAAAAAAGAAGCAATTGCGTTTGCACAAAGCTATTTTGCAGTACAGACCAGAAAACAGGAGCTGATAGAGGAACGAATTGCATTGATTGAGCGTACAGAAGCTCGTGGCAGACTGCGTGAATCTGAAAAACGCCTTTCACAAAATATTTATGAGCGTGGTGTGGATGATGCCGGATTTGGACGCATTCGCTCTAAGGGCGATCAGGCTCTGTTTGGCGGTCATACTACAATGGATATGAAAGCACGGCTGGGAATAAAAGATAATCGTCCACTTGCAGATTTTTTGCCCACTTTAACAATAGCTGCGAAGAATCTGGCGACAGAAATGACCAATTATAATGTGGAGGAAAAAGATCTGCAGGGTGAGCGGGCAATTTCCGGGGAACATGTACAGAATAATCTGTCTGTGCGTGAAATGCTGGGGCAGCGTGGTATTAAACCGGAAGAATTACCTCCTTCCGAGGATATTAAAAAGCTGGAGCGACGCGTAAAAACTCAGGAGAAAAAGTTAGCGGCACAGGCGGGGAAACTTCCGGAATTGCAATTAGACGAAGAGTAGTGAGAAACCCTGCATAAAACACAAAAATACGGATATACTTTACAAAAAACAGAAACAGGAGGTGCTGCCTATGCAGTGCCTCCTTTTCACAGGATATGGAGGAATGTTTTATGTGGGGTATTATCGTTGCATTGATCTCAGGAGCGCTTATGAGTGTGCAGGGAGTGTTTAACACAGAGGTGACGAAGCAGAGCAGTCTCTGGGTTTCCACAGGCTGGGTGCAGTTTTCTGCTCTTCTTGTGTGCGTGGCAGCCTGGTTTTTTACGGGAAGAGAAAGCGTGGGTGCTTTGTGGCAGGTGGACAATAAGTACACGCTTCTCGGAGGAGTGATCGGCGCGTTTATTACAGTTACCGTTATCCAGAGCATGAGTCTTTTAGGTCCGGCAAAGGCAGCTATGCTGATTGTTATTTCCCAGCTTGCCGTGGCTTATATCATAGAACTGTTCGGGCTGTTTGGAGTGGAAAAGGCCGCTTTTGAATGGAGAAAAGTTATGGGGATGCTCATTGCCATTCTCGGAATTGTAATTTTTAAATGGCAAAAATAAAGATTGGTATTGTAAAAGTTTCCATAGTTCGTTAAAATAAGATATGGTTTGTATGAAAATGGGGCATTTGTTTTTTCGAACAGGAAAGGAAGTGACCCAGCCATGAAAAAGAAAGCTGCTTTATTATGTATCTGGCTTTTCTGTGCGGCAATGACAGGCTGCCGTGACAGAGAAGCAGAGTTTTTAAAGGAAGCAGAAGCGGAGGAGACTGCTGCGGCAGAAGAGAAAGCGCAGGAAAATACGTCTGTAACCTCGGAACCGCCAAAAGCGACAGAGCCTCCGGAAAAAAGGGAAATATATGTAGATGTATGCGGAGCTGTGGCAGAGCCGGGAGTATTCTGTCTTCCGGAGGGAAGCCGTGTATTTCAGGCAATCGAGGCAGCAGGAGGATTTCTTCCTGAGGCAGCAGAAAATTATGTGAACCGCGCACAGGGACTTTCTGATGGAGAACAGCTTTACGTTCCTACGAAGGAAGAAGCGCTTACAATGGAGCGGACAGATACGGTGTCTTCCGGGGAAGAGGACGGTGAAGCGCCTGAGAGCGGTACAGAACATGCAGGAAAGGTAAACTTAAATACTGCAGACGAGTCGGAGCTTTGCACCCTGACAGGAATCGGGGCTTCCAAGGCGAAGGCGATCATTGCATACAGGGAGGAAAACGGTCCCTTTGCTTCCATAGAAGACCTGATGAAGGTGGAGGGAATCAAGGAAGGGACTTTTCATAAAATCAAGGACGAAATAGAAGTGGGATAAAGGAGAACTGAAATGAGCAGGAAAGTATTGGTAGTAGATGACGAAAAGCTGATTGTAAAAGGAATCCGTTTCAGTCTGGAACAGGACGGAATGGAAGTGGACTGTGCTTACGACGGTGAGGAAGCTCTTGAGAAAGCGAAAGAAAAGAAATATGACATCATTCTTCTTGACCTGATGCTTCCAAAGATGGACGGGTTTGAGGTGTGCCAGCAGATTCGTGAATTTTCCAATGTTCCCATTGTCATGCTTACTGCCAAGGGAGAGGATATGGATAAGATCCTGGGACTGGAGTATGGAGCAGACGATTATATAACAAAGCCTTTTAACATTCTGGAAGTGAAGGCGCGTATTAAGGCGATCATCCGCCGAGCAGGAAGCGACCGTGAGGAGAAGGAAAAGGCGAAGACAATGGAAATCGGAGACCTGAAAATGGACTGCGAGGGAAGAAGAGTCTTTATTGCGGGAAGAGAAATCAATCTGACAGCAAAAGAGTTCGATGTTCTGGAGCTTCTTGTGTTTAATCCAAATAAGGTGTACAGTCGTGAAAACCTGTTGAACATTGTGTGGGGATATGAATACCCCGGTGATGTGAGAACAGTGGACGTACATATCCGACGTCTCCGTGAGAAAATTGAGGCAAATCCCAGTGAGCCAAAATACGTACACACCAAATGGGGTGTAGGATATTATTTCCAGGCATAAGATAAGCTATGAAGGAAAAAGCAAAGAAAAACTTTTTTAAAAGTCTTCGCTTTCGCATCCTTATTATTCTGATCATTCTGGGAATTGTGCCAGGTGTCATTGTAACAAGAACGGTTATCACAAATTACGAAGATAAGGCGATTGCCAACAGAAGTGCAAATGTGAGAAGCCAGTGTGACATTTTGTGCAGCCTGTTAATACAGGAAAATTATCTGAACGACTCCAGCTCGCAGATTGTGAACAGCAAGCTGGAGTTGTTGTCTAATATTTACAGCGGAAGAATCATTCTTGTAGACAGGGACTTCAGAGTAGTAAAAGATACGTATGGCGCAGATGAGGGAAAGACACTGATTTCCCCGCTTGTGGTAAAGTGTTTTCAGGGAAAGAAGCCGGAGCGTTTTGACAGCAAAAATCAGATTCTGCAGATGGCAGTTCCCATTGTAAGCCCGGACGTAAAACAGCTTCAGGGGGCTATGCTTGTGACAGTTTCCACAAGTGAAATCGCAGCCACCATTGACGCGCTGGAACAGAGAGAGGTACTCATTATTGGAAGTATTATTGTGCTTTCTATTTTTCTCGGATATATCCTCTCCACAATTCTTGTAAAGCCTTTTGCCAGAGTGACTAAGGCGATTGAAGATCTGACAGACGGCTATCAGAACGAAGATATTTCTGTGCCGGATTATACAGAGACAGCTCTGATTACAGATGCTTTTAACAAGATGCTGGGACGGATGAAGGTGCTGGATGAATCGAGACAGGAATTTGTTTCCAATGTGTCCCATGAGCTGAAAACTCCTATGACTTCTATGAAGGTACTTGCAGACTCCCTTGTAGGTCAGGAAGGTGTTCCGGAAGAGCTTTATCAGGAGTTTCTTTCCGATATTACGGCAGAGATCGACAGGGAGAATAAGATTATTTCCGATCTCCTCACTCTTGTAAAAATGGACAAGAAGGCAGATAATGTGAATATTTCCCATATGGACATCAACCGCCTTCTGGAGGATATTTTAAAACGTCTTCGTCCCATTGCAGATATGAGGAATATTGATCTGATCCTGGATTGCTTCCGTCCTGTTGAGGCAGATGTGGACGAGGTAAAATTTACTCTTGCAGTGAGTAATCTTGTGGAAAATGGAATTAAATACAACGTAGATGAAGGCTGGGTCCGTGTTTCTCTGGATGCAGACCACAAGTATTTTTATGTGACAGTGGCAGATTCGGGAATGGGCATTCCGGAAGAGTCTATTGAGCGGATTTTTGAGCGTTTTTATCGTGTAGATAAATCTCATTCAAAGGAAATCGGCGGAACAGGTCTTGGACTTGCCATCACAAGAAGCACCATTGCCATGCACCACGGAACCATTAAAGTATTCAGTAAGGAAGGGGAGGGAACTACGTTTTCCGTCCGTATTCCTCTGTCATATATTCCATAGGAGGTGCGAGGGTGAAGAAAATATGGAAGCTGTTTTTTCCGGTCCTGATTCTCTGTATTGCCGTTTCCGGCTGTACCATAGAGGAGGAATCAAGACAGAAAGAAGACAGCAAGTATCGTTTTTATTATCTGAATTCATCGGAGACGGGGTTGGAGAGCGAGCCTTATACGCCAAAGGAAGAGAGCGCAGATTTTATGCTGCCGGATCTTATGAGTCGTTTAAATGCAAAAGAGGACAGCCTGTCCGGAATCAGTCTTCTTCCGGAAGAAGTGGAGATCAGCTCCTATCAGATTGAAGAGACGGTTTTAAATGTGGAATTTAACAGCCGGTATAAAAAGATGAGCGCAGCAAGAGAAGTGCTTACAAGAGCCGGTATCGTAAAAACACTTGTGCAGATTCCGGGGATTGAGACT
Organism: uncultured Blautia sp.; assembly: GCA_900540785.1. GTDB lineage: Bacteria > Bacillota > Clostridia > Lachnospirales > Lachnospiraceae > Blautia_A. The sequence goes on along the minus strand of UQHF01000021.1, from coordinate 32,521 downwards.
GTGAAATTCTACATCGGACAGGAAGAACTGAAAAATTCCAAAAAAGAGCCGGTAGGGGAAATGAACGGGGATACCTTTGCGGAGGTTTCTTCAAAGGATATAGGAACTTACCGCTCAGATACCTTTACTCTTTATTTTACAGATAAAGAGGGAAAGCATCTTGTGGAAGAAAAACGGAAAGTATTTTACAGGCACAATATTCCAAAGGTGCGGGTGGCTCTTGAGCAGCTTGCAAAAGGTCCGATGGAAGAAAATCATTTCCAGACTATACCGGAAGACACCAGGCTTTTAAATGTCACAGTGGCAGACGGAGCGTGCTATATTGATCTGAATCCTGTATTTGTGGACTATGCGCTTACAAATGTGGAAGAAAGCATTCCGGTATATTCTGTTGTAAATACGGCTCTTGCAGCGTGTGATGCAGAGAAGGTGGAGATTTCCATTGCAGGGCAGAGGGAAGTGGTTTTCCGTGAAAATATGAATCTTTATAATTTCTATAAATGGAATGAGGATATTATTTCCGGAAAGGATAAGGAAGAATGACAAGACGCCCGCTTTGTCTGGTATGTCTTTTTCTGATGCTCTTTCTGGCAGCAGGAGACTGGCTTGGATTTCCTCTTATACGGGGAAATCCACTGCCGGATTATCTGAAAGAGTGGATAAAAGAGAATCCGGAAGGTGTGATATGTGGAGAAGTCGTAAGCTTCCGGGATACCGAATTTTCTCAGACAGTCAGTCTGAACCAATCATATCTTATTTACAGATCAAAAAAATTTCCAATAAAAAATACAACTGTATATTTAAAGAAAAGAGAAGAATTAAAACCGGGAATGTATCTTTGCGTTCGTGGTGTTCTTGAGGAGCTTCCCCTTCCGCGAAATCCGGGAGAATTTAACACAAGGCAGTATTACGCCTGTGAGCATACGTATTATTCCATGAAAAAAGGCGAGGTTCTGAAAAAAGGAAAAGAGGGAAAGGCGTATCAGACTCTTTTATTTCAGATCCGGGAACATTTAAAACGCGTGCTGGAGCGTACTGCAGGAGAGGCTGCTCCTGTTTTTTCGGCGATGGTTCTGGGAGAAAAGGGAGAGCTTCCAAAAGAAACAAAAATGCTTTATCAGATGGCAGGGATTATTCATATTCTGGCGATCAGCGGTGTCTGTTTTCTGTGTTGGGTATTTCTAATAGGCGAAAGAATGGCTTAAAATGGGCGTTTGTGAGCATTGAGCTTAGAAAAAACACATATTTTAATTGTGTTTTTACGCCTTGTTTTGCACCTGAGAGTGATTTGCAGAACTGATGGGGTAAGTGATAATAAAACTTTCTAACGAAACTAAATACAATTTCGCAAAAGATGTACAATATTTGGCGAAAACATATTATTTTACGAAAGGGACATGTATGGAAAAAAAGATTGTGGCAATCCGATATTATAATGTATGGTTCTATTTGCATGTCAATTCAGAGCAGGATATGGTAAAAATCTCATATTTGACAGATAGAATTGATGCTGGAGAACAGATGGTAATGAAAGATATTTATCAATGGTGTCAGGGACATGGAATAAAATATAATTCAAAATTTGTATATAGAAAAGAGTTTTCCATTTGGGTAAATTTATGGAATTTATATTCATATGTACGTGCAAAAAAGAAATAGATATATTGCTTTCATAAAACAGTCATATTGTAAATTGTTTTAAATAGAAGCGGATTGTGTTCATATAAAACACGATCCGTTTTGCTATTCATTTTGCTCATAATCTGTTAAAATATATACATAAAAATGGAACTGTAGTTGGAGTATAGAAAAGCCTATGGATAATTTAACTAAAGAACAACGTCATAAAAATATGAAAAATATAAAGAGTAAAGATACAAAAATAGAGGTTATACTTAGAAAAGAATTATGGCATCGCGGATATCGTTATAGGAAAAATTATAATGAATTACCGGGAAAGCCAGATATTGTTTTAACCAAGCAGAAAATTGTGATTTTTTGTGATTCTGAATTTTTTCATGGTAAAGATTGGGAAGTACTGAAACCAAGACTTGAGAAAGGTAATAATGCAAACTACTGGTTGAAAAAAATAGAACGCAATATTACCAGAGATCAGGAAATTAATCAACAGTTAAATTTTTTAGGGTGGACAGTAGTTCGTTTTTGGGGAAAAGAAATATTAAATAATACTGATGAATGTATTAAAGTAATAGAAGAAACTATATTTGAATCAACATGTAATAGCTTGGAGGAAGATTGGGATGGAAATTAATTTTGAACATAAAAATGATATCGGGATATTTATAAAAGACAACATTGAGAATATAAATAATAGGATTTCGGATTTTAAGGACTTATCAAATTATGGAGTTGATTTTGATGATACAGATATAAAGAGGCATTTATCTGAAAAATTGAATTCCGAATCACAAGAAACGATAGAAGCTCTTATTAAAAGATTTGAAGAATTAGGAGCTCAGAAAAATCAAATTGTTACTGTTTCTAATGAGTATGTTTTATATAAAAAAGATGTTGAAAGATTGATTGAAGCCGACACATTTAGACAATTACAAATGGAAAATTCAGAAGAGTTGCAAAATGCAATAGTATCAACGATACTAGATAATTCAGAACTGGTGGAAACAAAGAAAAAATTTATAAAAAGAGCTTTAAAAAATATTACTCGAAAAAGTTTATATTTATTATTACAGAATGGATTTCAAGTAAACATTAATCATTTGGAGAGTGGAACGATGACTGCAAATGGTGGGGATTCAGCACAATTTCTGTTTGTATCACGTGCTATTTTAGCAGGATTCAATTGTTCTAATGTTGATGTACGATCTAGTAGATATGATTCGGTAATTGATTATAAAGGACATATATTTAAAGTGCAAGTTAAAGGAATTAGTTCAGATACAATTAGTTTCAAAGATAGAGATCGTGGTGGAAGAGGAATAGACACTCATAATGAAAGAAATAGAGGTAAGAGGATTACTTCTCAGGATTGCGATTTATATGTAGCCGTAGACAAATTAGTGGGGTTATGCTATTTAATACCTATGAAAGAGATAGATCCTTGGTCAGATGAAGAAATAAAAAGTGTTAGTGTTAGTAAGATGGGAGAGTATTTAGAAAACTGGGACGTGATTGAACGTTTATATCAGGAATTATAGTAAGAAAAATATTATTCTATGTTTTTTGAGATACCTGTGATAAAATGTACATAAACATATTTGAGGAAGGTGAGAGAAATGCCTATATACAATGAATTTGGTCATGTTACTATTGACGAGGCTAGGATTGATGAAACGTGTAATGCATATTTTAAATGGAAGGATTTAAATACATACATTTCAAACAATAGTCATAGAGGAATTAATATGCCAGATGCTATTAGTGAACCTATGGGATGCTATTGCCTAGATTTGCTTTGGAACAGGGGCGATGAAGTTGGAGATGCAACAGATCCTAGAACAGGGAAAAAAATTGAGTTTAAAGCGACATCACGTTTCGATGGAGATTTATCATCGTTTGGACCAAAATGTGTTTTCGATGATCTAGTTTTTTTACGTTTCAAACTTGATGAGAATTTATTATATATTTACGATCTGAAAATAGATTCTGAAGAGTTTGGAAAATATCCAGCCAATAAAAGTCAAACAATACAAGATCAAAAAAATCAAGGTCGAAGACCACATGTGAGTTTACAGACATTGTTTGTAGATGCACAGGGGCTTGAACCAGACATTATTTTTGATATTAGACGTTGCAGAATTATTAAAGATAATCGATAAATGATAGGCGGGAATTTATCCCGCCTATCGTTTATAAATTATATTGCGGCGCGCCGCGATTTATGGTAAAATTGCAACTAGCGAATTAATAGGAGGAAATGAATAGTTATGTATAGTGTTGCATCATTTTTTGCAGGTGTTGGCGGCATTGATTTAGGATTTGAAGAAACAGGAGAGTTTCAAACAGTTTATGCAAATGAATTTGATAATTATGCGAGTGAAACTTTTGAATTAAATTTCCCAAAAGTAAAAGTTGATACCAGAGATATCCATATAGTTCCTACAGAGGATGTACCAAAGACGGATGTAATTATAGGAGGATTTCCCTGCCAAGCATTTTCAATAGCTGGATATAGAAAAGGTTTTGAGGATGAAAAAGGACGGGGGGAATTATTTTTTGAATTGGTAAGGATGCTCGAAGAAAAAAGACCAAGAGTAGCATTATTTGAGAATGTCAAAAATCTTGTAGGGCATGATAACGGAAACACTTTTCGAGTTATATGCGAGCAACTAGAAAATTTAGGATATCATTACACATATCAGGTTTTAAATGCTATGAATTATGGTAATATGGCTCAAAATCGAGAAAGAATATATATTGTGGCTTTTAGGGAAGCGGGAGATTTTAGTAAATTTCAATGGCCATTACCAGTACCATTGACAAAAACAGTAAAGGATATTATCGATTTCAAAGTAAAAGAGAACGAAAAATATTATTATACGGAAGGAAAGTACAAAGGCGATATTTATAAGTTACTGGTGGAAGCAACGAAAGATGATGATATAAATAATCCGGCAATATATCAGTGGCGAAGAAAATATGTAAGGCAGAATAAAAGTGGCGTAGTACCAACTTTAACAGCTAATCAGGGAGAAGGGGGACATAATGTGTGTATCATTAAGTCAAAATATGGCTTAAGAAAAATGACGCCGAGAGAATGTTTTAATACACAAGGATTTCCTAATAATTTCAAATTACCTAAACAAAGTGATGCACGTCTATATAAACAAGCTGGGAATTCAGTATGTGTTCCTGTAATTAATCGAATTGCAGAGGAAATATTGAAAGCGTTACAGTAACATTTTTTATGAGTTTAGAAGTGATGAAGGATTGACAAAAAGAACGTGTGTTCGTATAATTAAGGTATCGCTACAGGAATACCAGGCAGGGAGTTGTTAAGCAGACCAATCAATATAGTTCCGGTATTGGAGGTGTAAATTAACAATGGAGTTAGAAGAGTATATTAAAGATGCTACGGATGAGGCAATGAGTGATTACATAAAATCTGAAAAGTATAAAGAACACAAGAAACAAATTAATGATTTATTACGGAACATGAGAGAAAATCTTTCATCAGAAAAAATGATTTTACTGAATCAGCTATTGGATGCAATATCGGTATGTGATGGAGCGTTTGCATCAGAAGCGTATTTGCAGGGGGTTGTTGAAGGAATTGCCTTGTGCAAAAAGAAGATTAAATCTGTTTGAAAGAAAGAAAAGCTGATGCACACCTTGATGAAGGTAGTGCATCAGCTTTTTTCTATTCACTTTTATTGCCCAGTGTTTTATTTTTTAATGCAATTCCACTTACAACACCACGAAGATAGGCGGCGGAAGCAAAATCACTATGTTGTTGTCCCAAGACATTTACTAATCTGTTTAAGGTTGATACTTGATCCGGGGTCAATTCGGAACGCAGAGAATATAGAAGTTTTTCGATTTCTTCTCCTTGTTGCTTGTATGTTTCGGTAGTCAGGTAATCTTTCATTTCATCGTCAATGGCATCTTTAATATATTCTTCAAGCATTTTAATACCTCCAAATGCTGCTGTGATATTTGCGGGTTACGTTATGCGAATATCATACTGTCAGCATCATCGGTATCCAGACCACGAATCTGGTTACGGTGAAGATACACATTTCGGAGTCGATATGAATAATTCCGAAATGATAAGGTGGCTGACTTGGCGATAGGAATGAATAAAACTGCTTTTATATATGCGTGCAGGGAGCAGCAGGATGAGCGTCGATCCTCCTTTGTTCTGTGATATAAGAAATCATGCATGAAAGCGATTAAGCTCATTAGATGTTCATGGACTTTATCAATAAGCTCATCAATAACATTTTCTACAATTTCATATACCAGTTTATGTAAGGCATCATGGATAACTTTTATAGAAAATGTGACTTCTTCGTTTGTTTTTTTAATAATCATCCGAGATTCTTCCATACGCTAAATTCACCTCTTTTCTTTGTTGAGTCAAAAACTCTATATATTGTGGTATGCATTATTATAATACACAATATATAGAGTTTCAAGGGTTAATTGTTATGCAGCTAATCCAAATAATTCTAACATTCGGATTTCGACTGGTTCGTAATCAGCGGGACCATATTGTAGCCACTTATGATAATAGCACATGGAATAGTATGCTGCTTGGATGGATAGGTCAAATTTAACTGCAACATCAACATAATCATCGCATTGTGCATAATGAATCAATGGTGGTGGCGCAATACTATATTTTGCAAAAAAGTTTGCTTCCGCTTCTGCGAGTTCACTCTCTTGGGTATGATCTAACCGGATATGCCCAATTTCATGAAGGATTGTCCAACGTTGGCGTTCGTGGCTGTTTTCATCATTATAAAAAATAACCCACATAAACATACCAGAGACTTTATCCTCTACTAACATATGAAAGCCATCCATACTGATGTTCATAGCGGTTACCAATTTTTTTCCCTTTAATTTAGAATAGGGAACTAATCGGTAATTTAGTCTTCTTGCAATTTCCATGCAGTCGATGGGGTATGTGGTTAATCCACATTCTTCATACATATCGACTACATTTTCTTTAATGTTTTCATATTGAGAGTCGCTCAGATACAAAAAATCAGTCCTTTCTTAGTCATCTGGCTCAAGAAGGGCATTAATCAGTTCGTTTCTTTGTTTCCGAGTCATTTGGGATGCGTTACGTGCAATGAGTCGGTGGATTTTGTAATACTCACTCTCAAAATCGCCAACTTCTTCTGTACCTAATAAATAGTCGGAAGTTGTGTGTAATGCGGTGGCAATATTAGCGATGACAGGACCTTTGGGGGTACGATCATTGCTGATATAGCGAGACATGGAAACTTCGGTAACACCTACTTTTTCAGCCAATTCTCTTTGAGTCAAACCATTTTTTTCTAATAGTTCAGCAATCCTACCTCCTAATGTGTTTTCATTCATCTCTTAATTACCTCTTTCTAAATTGAATTTGCATATGCTCTGCAGGGCTCTTGCGGCTCTTGCGTCTTTGGCATTTTGCAGTGTATGGCTTCTCGTTTTTTGGGAATATTGTTTGTCAGCACTTTAGTTTATTGAAAAAAATATATTCAATTTGGGAGTGTGCTATTACCGTTCCCGATGGTCGTTTAGCTCCAACTGGCTTGCTCTTATGACTGGCTCATTTTGTCCTTGCACTACAGCAATCATACAAATACTTCTTGCATTCTCTTTTGTGTAGTATAATATAAAATTTTAATCATAAAAAATAAAAAGGAATACTGAACTATTTACCAAAAATATATCATAACTTACCGTTTGTGTCAATCTAAAAAGACGAAATGCATGAAAAAGTAGTACTAAACCACAATTTAGCATTATGCAAAACTAAAAATAGGATTGACAACTTACCGATTGTTTAATATAATTCGGTTTATAAGATGAAGAAATGGAAGAAAAAGGAAATTATTTTTTTACACAATACTTACCAAATGGTTAAGAAAAAGAAGAAAAAATTTCCAAATAAAATTAAGAGGAGAGTGACATTATGAAAGAGAAACAGATGAGCATTCATTTACGGTGTCCGTGGTGTGAAGGAAGTGAAACATTAGCCGATGGAAAAGGAAAAGTAACGATATCAGTCCAGTGTCCTAAATGTAAACATATTTATAAAGCGGATTTAGATACTGGAAAGACCGAAAAATCAAAAGCGCAAATGCGACTCAAAAATAGAAGATAGAGCTGACTGATCGTCGGGGTTTATTATAACCACCATTAAGATCGGAGCAAGATTGTAATTTTACAGTCATGCTCCGATTTTTTTTATCACGATGTGTTTTTACTTTTTTGAAAAGCGAAACGGAGAATAAATACATAGAAAAACTTTTGCGAAAAAGTTTCAAATAGGAAATTACCCTTCCTATTTGAGTTCTATATTACAGACAGACGGAAAGGAAAGGAGGGAAAAAGCTGTGAGTGCAAACGAAAGAAGAGCAGAGATCATGAGAATCATGGTCGCACGAAGACAAGAGAATATGCAGGTTTTGGCTTCTGAGCTTGGCGTTTCAGATAGAACAATCCGAAATGATATCGTAGCACTTACGGCTGAGTATCCTCTGGAAACTTATAGAGGTAACGGAGGCGGTGTCCGTATCGCCGAATGGTATCACCCACATAAAAATATTATGTCGCAAGAGCAGATTTCTGTTTTGGAACAGTTAATGGAAAAAGCAGATGATGCACAGAAGAAGGTGCTAGACCAAATGCTCCGTGAATACGGCTCGAATAAGTACCGTCCTGCTGTTTAGGACAAGCCTAGTGACGACTTGGTGGTCCGTAAGTAGAAACTGTAAATTGACATATAGAGAAGAAAGGATAAAAGAAGATGAGTAAAAAGATTGCATATATCATTCATCCATTTAGGGATGACAAGGAGAATAACGAAAAAAATATGAAGTTTATCGCAGCCGTAGCTGTTCGTTCCGGCACAGTTCCGATTGCAACTGCTTTGTATTTTCCACATTTTTTAAACGAAGAAGATGAAGCTGAGAGATTGGAAGGCATTGATTGTGGATTAACACTTATGGAGTGCTGTGATGAGGTGTGGCTGTTCGGTTTTAATATTTCTGAAGGGATGAAAATGGAACTGGACTGTGCAAGGGAATTGAAACTTCCGGTTCGTCTCTACGATATGCATATGAACCGTATCAATCTCAGGACTCTTAAAGCAGATAAGAGAGTGACACCAGAATACAGGGATGCCATTCATTGTTTAAAACTTGTACGGTAGGTACTGAAAATGTTAGGGCAGGTAAATGCCTGTTACTTTCTGAAACCGGGTGACCGCTTGATGGTCATCCGGGCAAAAAGAAAACGGAAGGTAACGGTAGTGAAAGAGTATCCGTATCACATTCTTGTGGATGTTGGGATGTATAAGGAAAGTATCAACAAAATTGATGTGCTGACAGAAGATGTCAGGCTCATCCATCGATAGAAAGGATAACGATCATGAATAAAGGATTATTACAAATTGCGGAAGGTTTTGCAATGGTTGCAGAAGGTTATAGGAAAATGGCATCTGAAGGAATGGAAATTCCAAAAGATATTCAGACAGAGAAAGAGCCGGAAAAATCAAATACACTGGAGAAAAAGATTTCTATTACAGAGGTTAGGGCTGTTATGGCAGAAAAATCTCGTGCAGGAAAAACGCAGGAAATCAAACAGTTATTGAAAGAGTTCGGTGCGGATAAGTTATCTTCAGTACCGGAAGAACGGTATGAAGAACTAATGAAAAGGGCGGAGGTGCTGTAATGGGGAAACATGCAAAATACTCGCCATCCAGCGGGCATCGGTATATGAATTGTCCTCCAGCTCTTTTGTTGGAGGAACAGTTCCCGGATGAAGAAAGTCCTTATGCTGCTGAAGGTACAGCAGGGCATAAGCTGGCGGAGCATCTAATAAAGAAACATTTGAAGATTCGAAGCAGAAGACCAACTTCCGATTACTATAGCGATGAACTTTTGGAAGCTGTAGATGGATATGTTCAGTATGTGATTGAACAGATAGAAGAAGCAAAGCATATCTGCTCTGATCCGGTGTTTTCCGTGGAACAGAAGGTAGATTTGAGCTTTCATGTAAAGGATTGCTTTGGTACGGCAGATATGGTGATTGTCACGGATAAAAAAGTTCATATTATCGATCTGAAACTGGGAAAAGGTGTACAGGTGGATGCTGAAAATAATACGCAGTTGATGATTTATGGTTTGGGGATGTTGGATATAGCGGAGATGCTTTTTGATATTGAGACCATAGAACTTACCATCGTTCAGCCGAGAATCAGCCATTTTTCCACATGGGAAATCTCAGCAGAAGAACTGCATCAATGGGCAGAACAGGAATTTGAACCGAAAGCGAAAATGGCGTTGGACGGAAAAGGAGAATACAAAGCCGGGGAGTGGTGTCGTTTTTGCAAGGCGAGGTTTCAATGCAGGGCAAGGGCAGAAGAGTATCTTCGTTTGACACAGATGGAATTTTCACAGCCAGCGTTACTATCGGATGAAGAAATTGCAGAAGTGCTGTCAAAAGCGGATGCACTAAAGAAGTGGGCAGAAGAAATATACACTTATGCACAGAACGAAGCAATCACGAATCGAAAAGAATGGCCGGGATTCAAACTGGTGCTTGGAAGAAGCAACCGGAAATATACCGATGAAGAGGAAGTGGCGGAAGCTGCAAAGACAGCGGGCTATACCGATATTTACCGGACGAGTCTTATCAGCATTACAGAAATGGAAAAGCTGATGGGAAAAAAGAAATTTAATGAAATCTTGGGCAGTTATGTGTACAAGCCGGATGGGAAAGTCACATTGGTACCAGATTCAGATAAAAGAGAAGCAATTTACATTTCAACCGCAGAAGCGGATTTTAGTCAGGAGGATTAATGATTATGAGTACGAGAGTAAACAATACGAAAGTTATTATTTCAGCGAGAGCATCCTATCTTCACGCATTTGAGCCGGATTCCATCAATGGATCTGATCCGAAATATTCCGTTAGTCTGATTATCGATAAAAAAGACACGGATTTGATTGCAAAGATCAAGAAAGCGGTTGAACAGGCAAAAGAAGACGGAAAGTCAAAATGGGGAGGCAAAATCCCCGCAAATCTGAAATTACCACTTCGTGACGGAGATTTGGACAGACCGGAAGATGAAGCCTATGCGGAATCCTATTTTATTAATGCAAATAGTAAACAGGCACCACAGGTAGTGGATAGAAATGTACAGCCGATTTTGAATCAGAGTGAGTTGTATTCAGGATGTTATATTAATGCTTCCGTTACTTTTTACGCATATAACAGTAATGGAAATAAAGGAATTGCGGCAGGACTCGGAAATATTCAGAAAGTTCGTGATGGAGAGCCTCTTGGTTCCAGAGTGAATGCAAAGGATGAATTCGATGCAGTAGACGGTGAGGATGATTTTCTGGCTTAAGAATAAACGGGGCGGATTTCCGTCCCCTACATAAAAGGAGACGTAAGGATGGAAATATGGAAAGACATAAAAGGGCAGGAAGGCCGGTATCAGATCAGCAGTACAGGGAAACTTAGAAGAATGCCAAGATATGTAAAAGGAAAGAATGGTTCGCTACGGAGACTGCCAATGCAGATGCTGGAGCTTACCTATGATGAGGTAAAGAAAATCAAAAGGATGTTAGAAGAGGGGGAGCATGTGCTAAAGATTGCGGAGGAATTTAATATTTCAAGAAAAGTGGTAAGCAAAATTAAAAGCGGGAGGTCTTATGCATGGGTAGAACATTAGCAATAGATATTGAAACATATTCGGATGTGGATTTGATTTCCTGCGGTGTATATAAGTACAGCAGTTCTCCTTATTTTGAAATTTTACTAATTGCATATTCCGTAGATGATAAGGAAACGGTCTGCATTGACGTGGCGAACGGAGAAGAACCTCCGAAGGAATTTATGGAGATGTTATTTGATGATACCGTGACAAAAACAGCGTTTAATGCAAATTTTGAGAGAACCTGCTTTTCAAATTATTATCAGCATTCATTCAGACCAGAAGCGTGGAGATGTACGGCGGTACAGGCGGCCATGTTAGCCCTGCCTCTTTCATTGGAAGGAGTAGGTGCGGTTCTCGGATTGGACAAGCAGAAAATGACGGAAGGAAAAGAATTGATTAAATATTTTTGCAGCCCGTGTAAAGCTACAAAATCAAATGGAGGAAGAACAAGAAATCTGCCGAAAGATGCACCGGAAAAATGGAGACAGTTTAAAACATATTGTATTCGGGATGTTGATGTGGAAAAACAGATACGGCAGAGACTGGCTAAATTTCCTATTCCGAAAAGGGAGCAGGAAATTTACTGTCTGGATCAGAGAATCAATGACCGTGGAATTATGGTGGATCGTAATCTTGTGAATCATGCGGTTGCTTGCGATCTTTTATATAAAGAAACCGCAACAGCGAGAGCCTATGAATTAACGGGACTGGAGAACCCTAACAGCGTGTCACAGTTGAAGCTTTGGCTTAAGGAAAAAGGCTTGGAGGTAGACTCTCTCGCAAAAGATACAGTAAAAGATTTGTCAATGAAAGCAGAGGGAGATGTGCAGGAAGTGTTAAAACTTAGGCTGGCAACTTCTAAGACTTCCGTAAAAAAATATGAAGCGATTGATCGTTCTGTGTGCGCAGAAAGTCGTGTTCATGGACTGTTACAGTTTTATGGAGCAAACCGGACAGGCAGATGGGCAGGGCGGTTGGTGCAGATTCATAATCTTCCGCAGAATCATCTGCCGGACTTAGAACTGGCGAGAGCGTTGGTATCAGAAGGAAGATATGAAGAAGTGGAACTTTTTTATGAAAGCACTCCAAATGTACTGTCGGAACTAATCAGGACTGCTTTTGTAGCAAAGCCGGGATGCAGATTTATTATCAGTGATTATTCAGCGATTGAAGCCAGAGTATTGGCATGGCTTGCAGGAGAGGAATGGAGATTACAGGTATTTGAAACACATGGGAAAATATACGAGGCTTCTGCATCAGCAATGTTTCATGTACCGATAGAAGAAATTACAAAAACCTCACCACTCAGACAGAAAGGAAAAATCAGCGAACTTGCATTGGGATATGGGGGTGCAGTTGGAGCATTGACATCGATGGGGGCTTTAAAAATGGGACTGACGGAAGAAGAACTTCCGGGACTTGTGAGTACATGGAGAAGTGCGAATCCTCATATTACAGCATTTTGGTGGGCGGTTGATGAGGCTGCGATAACGGCAGTACGGGATAAAAAACCATCCAAAGTAGGAAGGGTATCATTTGAATATAAAAGCGGGATTTTATTTGTCACGCTTCCGTCAGGAAGAAAACTTTCTTATGTGAAGCCACGGATGATGCTGAATAAATTCGGCAGGGAAGGACTGACATATGAGGGAATCGGGGAATCCAAGAAATGGATGCGTTTGGAAACATATGGTCCAAAACTAGTCGAAAATATTGTACAGGCAGCAAGCAGGGATATTTTAGCGGAAGCGATGCTTCGCTTGGAAAAGGAGGGATTTGACATTGTATGTCATGTTCATGATGAGGTGGTTTTAGAAGTGCCTGATGGGAAATCTTCCGTGGAAGAAGTGAATGAAATCATGGCAGTCAATCCAGTATGGACAGAAGGACTTCCATTAAAAGCAGCAGGATTTGAAAGTCCATTTTATAAAAAGGATTAGGAGGAGATGCAGAATGAAGATTGCGGTGTCTACGGGAAACTCCCGTATGGATAAAAAATGGAATCTGACAGAAATGGAACTTGAGGATTTTAGAGAACGGATTTCCAAGACACAACGTACTGCGGAAACAATGGAACAGTATCGGAAAATGAAGAAGTCGCAACAGGACGATATTAAAGATGTCGGCGGTTTTGTGCTTGGAAGATTAAAAGGCGGGAGAAGAAAGAAGGATTGTGTAATCTCCAGATCCGCTTTGACGTTAGATATGGATTATGCAGTTGCAGATATTGGGGATCAGTTGGAATTGTTTTTTTCATTTCAATGCTATCTGTATTCCACCCATAAACATACATCGGAAAAACCAAGACTTCGTTTGATTATTCCATTGTCCCACGAAGTATCGCCGGATGAATATATGGCTGTCAGCCGGAAGGTGGCTGAACAAATTGGAATGGAGCTGTTTGATGATACAACGTATGAACCAAGCCGATTGATGTATTGGCCATCCACATCTTCCGATGGAGAGTTTATCTTTCGGGAAATTAAGGGTGAGCTTTTGAAACCAGAAGATGTATTGGCTTTATATACAGATTGGAAAGATGCCAGTTCATGGCCGGTATCTAACCGTCAAAGGATAATTGTGCAGAAAAGTCTCAAAAAACAAGAGAATCCATTGGAAAAGAGAGGCATTATTGGGGCATTCAACCGGACATTTACTATTCAACAAGCAATTGATACTTTTATTTCAGATGTATATCAGCCGAGCGAGATGGCAGGAAGATATGATTACATTCCAGCGGATTCTTCTGCGGGAGTGGTGATTTATGATGATGTGTTTGCGTATAGCCATCATGCTACTGATCCGGCATGCGGAAAACTTATGAATGCGTTTGATGTAGTAAGGATTCATAAGTTTGGAAATTTAGATGCAAAAGTGACGGAAGAAATAGAAACTACCAAACTTCCTTCTTTTAAGGCTATGCAGGATTTTGCATCAGAAAATGAAGCGGTACGTCAGACTTTATCTAAAGAACGGGAAGAATCAGCACGGTTAGATTTTGCGGAAGAAGATTGGAAGATGCAGTTGGAGTATAACCGACAGGGGATTGTAGTGAATAATCTGAGAAATTTGTTGTTAATTTTAAATAATGACGAAAAGTTGAAATCGATTGTATTTAATCAGTTATCGGATGGAATGGAAATTAAAGGGGAAGTTCCGTGGAATCATCCGTCAAAATTTTGGAGAGATGCGGATGATGCACAGTTAATTTCCTATATTGATTTGAATTATGGAAACTTTTCTGCAAGAAATTATGACATTGCGGTTTCAAAAGTAACTGATGATCGTTCCTATCATCCCATTAAAGAATTTTTAGCGGCTTTGCCGGAGTGGGATGAAATTCCGAGAGTGGATACTTTATTGGTGGATTTTCTTGGAGCAGCCGACAATGTCTATGTTCGTGCGGTTACAAGGAAAACATTGGTGGCGGCGATAGCAAGGGTAATGAATCCGGGATGTAAGTTTGACACGATGCTCGTGTTGTCCGGACCGCAAGGGAAAGGAAAATCCACGTTGATTGCAAAACTTTGTGGAGAGTGGTTCAACGATTCCCTTCTTCTTTCAGACACAAAGGACAAGACTGCAGCAGAGAAACTACAGGGATATTGGATTTTGGAAATTGGGGAACTCGCAGGATTAAAGAAAACGGACATTGAAACACTGAGAGGATTTTTGTCAAGACAAAACGATATTTACCGTGCCGCTTTTGGGCGCAGGGCAACTCCCCATCCAAGACAATGTGTGTTTATCGGGACAACGAATGCGGACACTTATCTTAGGGATATTACGGGTAACCGAAGATTTTGGCCGGTAAAAACACCGGGAGGAACTGGAAGGGGTTCTTGGGAGATTACTAAAGATGAAGTGGAACAGATCTGGGCGGAAGCATTGCACTACTACGAAGATGGAGAAACCATTCATCTTCCGAAAGAGCTGGAACCAATCGCAGTCCATGAACAGAAAGAAGCGATGGAACAGGATGAGCGAGAAGGAACGATCCGTGATTATTTGGATATGCTTCTGCCGGAAGGTTGGGATTCCATGACTTTGTATGAGCGCCGGAATTTTATCAATGGTTCGGAATTTGAAGGAAGCCATAAGGTGGGAGTGAATCGGAGAACCCGTGTCTGTAATATGGAAATTTGGTGTGAGTGTTTTGGAAAAGAACGCGGCAATTTGAAACGTCAGGATGCGAATGAGATTGCTGCGATTATGAGTAATATCGAGGGGTGGAAACGCCCGGAAGGAAAGATGCGTTTTTCTATTTACGGAGTCGTGAAGGGCTATGTCCGTGAGGAAGAATAACGGCAATTTATCGGAAACAATCGGCAATATGTAGCCCTTTACGGAAGTTGCCATTGCCGATGAGGTATCCGAAAAAAGAGGGGAATGGAAACATAAAAAATCTTAGAGTTTATGAGGAAAACAGACAGAAGTTTCCTATGTTGCCGATAGTATCTTAAATAATAAAAAATATAGAATATCGCTTTGTATGTGCGTGTAAAATGCGTGTTGCGTCATATACGCGCGAAATAGGGATGTTCGGAAACGGAGTAAAAAATGGTATCAGAAAAAAGCATAGAACAGAAGTTAAGAATGGAGACAAAAAAGATGGGAGGCTGGGCGGTAAAGTTCAGCTCTCCCGGTTTGGATGGGATGCCCGACCGCTTGGTATTGTTCCCCGGTGGAAAGTTGGGATTTGTGGAACTGAAAGCACCGGGGAAAAAGATGAGACCGCTTCAGGAAAAGAGAAAGCGGGCATTGGAAGAACTGGGATTTTTGGTATTCTGCGTGGATAGTAAGGAAATGATTGGAGGAGTGCTGCATGAAATACGAACCTTATGAATATCAATCGTATGCTTCAAGGTTTATTTTAGAACATCCTTATTGTGGATTGATTTTAGATATGGGACTTGGAAAGACAGTGATCACGCTTACTGCATTATTTGCATTGGCATTGGATTATTTTACGGCGGGGAAAATTCTTGTCATAGCACCTAAAAGGGTAGCGGAAGATACTTGGCCGAAAGAATTAAAAAAATGGGAACATCTTATAGGGATGAAAGCAAGTCTGGTAGTGGGAACAAAAAAGCAGAGAGAGCAGGCATTGGAAGAAGCAGCCGATGTTTATATTATCAACAGGGAAAATGTGGTGTGGCTGGTAGAGAATCATCGTTGGGATTTCAGTACGGTAGTAATTGATGAATTGTCTTCTTTTAAATCCAGCAAGGCTCAGAGATTTAAAGCATTGAAACATGTGAGACCACAAGTTTCCAGAGTGATCGGATTGACAGGAACCCCATCTCCGAATGGCTTGTTGGACTTATGGCCACAAATGTATTTGTTGGATATGGGACAGAGACTTGGAAGATATATAGGTGGTTACAGAGAACGCTTCTTTTTACCGGACAAAAGAAATCGTGAGATTATTTATTCTTATAAACCGAAACAGGGTGCAGAAGAAAAAATCTATAGTCTTATAAGTGATATTTGTATTTCCATGAAGGCAGCCGATTATTTAAATATGCCGGAACGGATAGAGAACCGTGTGGAAGTGAGTATGAATGCCAAAGAAGAAAAATTGTATCAGTCATTTGAAAGAGATATGGTTCTTTCCATAGGCGAGGAAGAACTGGATGCCGTGAATGCAGCGGCACTTTCCAATAAATTATTACAGATGGCAAATGGTGCTGTATATGGAGAAGATAAAAAAGTGATTTCCATTCATGACAGGAAATTGGATGCTTTGGAAGATTTGGTGGAAGCGGCAAATGGGAAACCAGTATTG
Source organism: uncultured Blautia sp. (assembly GCA_900540785.1). Taxonomy (GTDB): domain Bacteria; phylum Bacillota; class Clostridia; order Lachnospirales; family Lachnospiraceae; genus Blautia_A. The sequence goes on along the minus strand of UQHF01000021.1, from coordinate 15,365 downwards.
GTAGCGTACTGGTATAAGCATGATCTCATGAGAATACAGAAGCGTCTTCCAGAAGCCAGAGTGATTGATACTTCAAAGGACATAACGGACTGGAATCATGGTGAAATTGCGATTGGATTGATTCATCCCGCATCAGCCGGACACGGACTGAATCTTCAGGAAGGAGGATGTACTATCGTGTGGTTTGGATTGACATGGTCGTTGGAATTATATCAGCAGATGAATGCCAGACTTTGGAGACAGGGGCAGAAGCATACCGTGGTTATACATCATCTGATTACAAAGGGAACACACGATGAAGATGTCATGAAAGCGTTGGAGAAGAAGGAAACTGGACAGTCCGCATTGATCCATGCAGTACGGGCGAGGATTGGAGGAATGTGACATGACAGCAGAAAGGATGTTTAAGGAATATAAGAATTTGAAGAAGGAACAGGGAATTTTACTTTTTCAGTTGGAACAATTCAGCGGGATTGAGGAATCAGATGTTATCGATTCCATGATGTTCGGTCATGCTGATGACAATGACAGGGTACAGACAAGCAATCGATCAGATAAAACTGCATCCGTTGCAATAAATTATAAAAGTGTGATGGATCGGGAAAATGATGAATGGTTTGAGTTTCTTTGGAACAGATATCAGGCAGTTGTAGAAGAACTGAAATTTTTTGAACATAGTGTTGCAAGTTTGGATGGGATTCTGCCGGAACTGGTAATGGATCTGGTACGAGGAGAGCTTACATGGGAAACAATGGAACAAAAATATAATGTAAGTCATGCCATGATTGGAAAATACAGGAAAGCAGCAATGAAGGAACTGGATTTTTTGTACGAGCTTCGTGATAAACAGACGGAAGCCTTTATTTTGGGATAAGGAGGACATAAAGAAATGTGCAGACGAGGCGAAATTTATAATGTGGATTTTGGAAATAATGAAAATTCGTATAAACAGTGTGGTGTCCGTCCAGCTCTAGTCGTGAGTAATAACAGGGTAAATGAAAACTCTCCGGTGGTAACGGTTGTACCATTGACTGCGAGGGTGTGGAAGAAAAAATATCTTCCAACCCACGTACAGATACCATTAAAAGCAAGTGTTGGATTATCAAAACCAAGCATGGCATTAGCTGAACAGGTGGAGACTTTGGATAAGAATCAATTACTGGAGAAGCTGGGAGAGGTTTACGATGAGATGGTCATGCAACAGATTACGATTGCCCTTCAGATACAGATAGGGGTTTATGCAGAATATAATTGACGAATGTAACAGCGGGTCTATGTAGATACCGCTGTTCGTGTTATAATGAGATAAATGGGGAGGAGAAGGATGGAAGGAAAAAATTATTGGAGATTACGGCGTTTTTCATTGTTTTATAAATACTATGCGTTTGTAGATACTGAAGAATATCTTGGAGATCAGTTATTTATTCAGCAGAAAGTTGAGGTTTCTTTTGGAAAAGAATTTGGAAAAAAGGGAAATGATTACCTGATTATTTTTTGTAAAGTAAGAAAAAAAGATGAGAAAAATTTCCTAAAGGCATTAGATGAATTGGAGAAAAAAATGCTGTTAATGGGGCATCATGACTACCCTGCTTTTTGTGAGAAGCTGAAATTTCAGATGCCGGGAGAGAAGGTGTAGAGAATATGATTTTAATTGTTGCGGTAGATGACAGGAATGGCATGACATTTAATCATCGGAGACAGAGTCAAGATAAACGATTGAGGGAACGGATACTTTCCATGACAAAAAATGGAAAGCTGTGGATGAATGCGTATTCGCATAAACAATTTGTGGGTTTTGAAGATACAGAACAGATTCAGGAAGCAGAGGATTTTTTGGAGAAAGCAGGAGAAAAGGATTACTGCTTCGTTGAAAATTTGGAAATTGAGAATTTCCGTGATAAGATTGAAAAAATAATATTGTGTAAATGGAATCGCAAGTATCCGGGAGATTTCTTCTTTACTATTGATGTGAATGATGGAAGTTGGAAACTGAAAGGTGTGGAAGAATTTTCAGGAAGTTCTCATGAGAAAATAACGTTGGAGGTATATGAGCATGAATAAGTGGAAAAAGAGTTGGATTGCGATTTTTATGGTTCTGATGCTTATGCTTAGTGGATGTGGTGCAGATGTTCAGGGAGAATCACAGCCATCAAAGGATCAGACAGTTACGGAACAACAGCAGGAAACCGTGGAACAGGAAGATTGGGAAATTATAGATGAAAGCGAACCGACAATAAATATAGGCGAAATACCGGAGTATTCTGGAGAAGCCTATGTCACGATTGCAAATAATATTCCAAACTTTACAGATTCAGAATTAAAAACGGAATCATTTGAAACCTATAGTGATTTGGATTCATTGGGAAGATGCGGTATAGCCTATGCCAATATCGGTCAGGATTTGATGCCGACAGAAGACAGAGGTTCTATTGGTCAGGTCAAGCCTTCTGGATGGCATACTGTAAAATATGACTGTGTCGATGGAAAGTACCTTTATAACCGCTGTCATTTGATTGGATTTCAATTAACTGCTGAGAATGCAAATACAAAGAACCTGATTACAGGAACCAGATATTTAAACGTGGAAGGAATGCTGCCATTTGAAAATATGGTGGCAGATTACATAAAAGAAACTGGAAACCATGTGTTGTATCGGGTAACACCAATTTATGAAGGGGATAATCTGGTCGCAAGCGGTGTGCAGATGGAAGCAAAGTCCGTGGAAGATAATGGAGAAGGAATTCTTTTTAATGTGTATTGCTACAATGTACAACCGGGCATTACTATTGATTATGCTACAGGAGAAAGCCAGCTTTCCAATGATGGTGGTTCTTCAGCAGGAAGTACGGAAGGCAATAAAGAAGCGGAAAATGAGCAAAAGACAGAGTCCACCTATGTGTTGAACACTAATACAAAGAAATTTCATTTACCAAGTTGTTCCAGTTTAAATCAAATGAACGAGAGTAATAAAGGAGAGTTTACGGGTACAAGAGATGAACTAATTCAACAGGGATATGAACCTTGTAAAAGATGTCATCCATAAAGAAAGAGAAAGAATATGAATCAAGAAAAAGTTAAAAGAATACTTTTAGAGCAAATACGGGAATATTTGGATGGAGAAATTACGAAAGAGGAATATGAAGCTATGGCAGAGCCTTTTTATTCGCAGTATTGTCATTTGATTATAGAGACTTCTTTTTATAAGATATTTTCTGAAGAAATTCCTGATTGTTGTATTATAAATGTGGATGAACCGGGAAATGAGATAGAAAAGGAACGAGATTTTCGGAAGATATTGGCGGAAACTTATATCCGTTTGAAAGAAGTGTTGTAATGGAAAAATCCCCCGTGCTGTATGCGCATGGCTGCAAAGCTACACGGGTGGACAGATGGCGTAACCTGTAACCATGCATGGGCGATTGTAAAGAGGGGATCATTCCCCTCCGCCATATTATGTGATTCATAAAGGGAATAGGATGTTATGAGCAAGGAAAGTGTTTTGGATACGTTTAGTATATTGGCAGAGGATGAAGAAATAATTTTGACAAGAATTCAGGAAAGTGAATTTGAAAAATATAAAGAAGTATTATGTGATAATATCACTTTTTCGGGCATGAAATTATTGCTGCAGAATCCTGAATATGTGAAATCACTATTTGAGGATTTATTACAAGACGAAGGGTTCTATTGCTCTATTTGGAGAAAAAAGAATAAAATCTTTTGCGGGTATTGCGGTGTGAAGAAGATTGGAGTTGGCAGACCAGAATTGGCAATTGAGTTACTGAAAGCTATGCAAGGACAGGGAATAGGTACTCGTGCAATTCATTTATTAATGGCAGTTTATATGCGAGAAAATGAATTTGAATATTTCAGATGCAGGGTAGCATCTGACAATTATGTGAGCCAACACCTTTTTGAAAAACTGGGGGCAATCCCCAATGGAATCAGTACATTATTTGGAGATAATAAAAAAATACAAAAGTTAATAGAAGATAAAAACAAGCATTTAATTGATGAGAAAATGAGAAGGACTGCTGAAAAATTTGGTGTAGAGCCACAAAAACTTTTAAGTCATATTTTAGAATATAAGTTGGTTACTGATTAACTATGTTGTTCAGTAGACTGAAAGTAGACTAAGAGTAGACTGACATTGCTTTTCTTTTGTGTTATTCTTAAGATGCGGAAAAAAGAAACGGGACTGAAAGCATTTTGCTTTTGGTCTTTTTTTCTGTCGGAGCGTGGCTTTCTATCCTTTCCCACGCTGCGTACATAAAGGAAAGGGGTAATTAGTATGCCGAGAAAACCAATGAAACCGTGCTGTCATCCCGGCTGCCCCAAATTGACAGAGGGAAGATATTGTGAAGAACATGAAGCACTACACCGTGGAGAACGGAAAAGTTCATCGGGACGTGGTTATAACAGTAAGTGGCAGCGGGCGAGGAAAAGATTCTTAAAAGAACATCCGTTGTGTTGTAAATGTGAGGAAGAAGGAAAATATGTAAGAGCAACAGTTGTGGATCACATTAAACCACATCGTGGTGATCCAATCCTCTTTTGGGATGAAGAGAATTGGCAGCCTTTATGCAAACATCATCATGATGTAAAAACCATGACGGAAGATCGGTATCAGGAATATCGATATTGATTGGAAATACTAGACAATGGTGGGGGTATCAAATCTCTACAAATTTGTTGAACATTGACCGCCGCCCCCTCAAACGTGAATTTTCGCAGAATTAAATAGGGGGGATAGGAAAAAAGGACAAGAGTTTTCGCAGAAGGTGTTGTAAAACAAGCAGTTATTCGCAAAATGGGGTATGAGTATTTCGTTAAAAAGTTAGGAAAAATAGGAATTATAAGGGTCAAAATGCAGTAAAAATGGCTGTGTTTTGACCTGTTTTTTATGTCTGGAAACAGGAAGGATGGTGAGAGGCATGACAGAATTACAAGCCGAACAGATTAGGAAAATGCGGACGCAGGGAGTTGGCTATCGTGCCATCGCTTCCGTGGTAGGGCTGTCCCGTGACATTGTGAGGAACTATTGTCGGTCGCATGGTATGGATGGATATGCTTCTGCGCTTACAAAAAACATTCAGGAACAGATGATGTTAGGAAAGGCGTGTTTGTATTGTGGAGCAGAACTGATACAACCATCTACAGGCAGACCAAAGAAGTTTTGCTCAGATAAGTGCAGACGGGAATGGTGGAAAGCACACCCAGAAAAACTGCATCGGAAAGACACGGCAATTTATACCATGACCTGTACGAGATGCGGAAAAGAATTTACGAGTTATGGAAATAAGAATAGAAAGTATTGTAGTCATGACTGTTATATAAAAGCACGATTTTGGGAGGGATTGGAAGATGGAATTCAGAAAGCTGCGGATTAAGGATTTGATTCCGGCATCCTATAATCCGAGAAAAAAACTCAAGCCGGGAGATAAAGAATTTGAAAAAATAAAAAACAGTATTACGGAGTTCGGATATGTTGAGCCGATTATTGTGAATTCAGATATGACGATTATCGGTGGACACCAGAGAGCCACGGTTCTTCAAACATTAGGGTATAATGAAATTGATTGTATTGTCATTGAAATTGATAAAACAAAAGAGAAAGCACTGAATATTGCCCTGAATAAAATTACAGGAGAATGGAATCAGGAACTTTTAGCAGATTTGATTGAAGATTTGCAAAAATCAGATTTTGATGTTGGATTTACCGGATTTGAACCGCCGGAAATTGAGCAGTTATTTAATAAGGTTCATGATAAAAAAATCAAAGAAGATGATTTTGATGTGGATGCTGAGTTGAAGAAACCTGCAATGACAAAGCAGGGAGATGTGTGGATGCTTGGAATGCACCGACTGGTGTGTGGGGATTCCACTTTACCTGAGACTTATGAAAAACTTATGGAAGGAAAGAAAGCTAATCTTGTAGTAACTGATCCGCCATATAATGTAAATTATGAAGGAAGTGCAGGAAAAATCCAAAATGATAATTTGGAAGATGATAAATTTTATAATTTTCTGTTTGCCGCATTCGTGAATATGGAACAGAACATGGAACGTGATGCTTCCATTTATGTGTTCCATGCGGATACCGAGGGATTAAACTTTCGCAGGGCGTTTAAAGCAGCAGGATTTTATCTTTCCGGTACATGCATTTGGAAAAAGCAGTCATTGGTTTTAGGAAGAAGTCCTTATCAATGGCAGCATGAGCCGATTTTATTTGGATGGAAGTTGGGTGGAAAGCATATGTGGTATTCAGACAGAAAGCAGTCCACCATATGGGAATATGACCGCCCGAAGAAAAATGATATGCATCCGACTATGAAACCCGTGGAACTGGTGGCATATCCAATCCGTAACTCCAGTATGAGTAATTGCATTGTCTTAGATCCATTTGGTGGAAGCGGTTCTACGATGATTGCCTGTGAACAGACAGGGCGTATTTGCAGGACGATAGAACTGGATGAAAAATATGCGGATGTGATAGTACATCGCTATATGGAATTTGTGGGAAGTGCAGAAGACGTATATGTAATACGGGATGGGAAGAAAATAAAATATTCAGAGCTAATGAAGGAAGGTGACACGCATGACGCAGTTGACCTTCCTTGATTTATGCTCAGGCATTGGAGGATTCCGTTTAGGTTTGGAATCTGCCGGCCATAAGTGTGTGGGATATTGTGAATATGATAAATTTGCAAGGGCTTCATACGAAGCAATGTATGATACGGAAGGAGAGTGGAAAGCGGATGATGTTACAAAACTTAAACCATCCGATGTGCCAAGAGCAGACATCTGGTGCTTTGGATTCCCCTGTCAGGATATTTCAGTCGCAGGAAAGCAGCGGGGACTGGTCGGAAAAAGAAGTGGAATATATTTTAACATTATTGACCTCCTCAAAGGCAAAGAAGAAAGTGATAAGCCCACATACCTTTTTGTTGAAAACGTTAAGAACCTGCTATCAATTAATGCAGGATTCGATTTTGCCACGGTTTTGTCTGAAATGGGAGAAGCAGGGTATGACTGTCGCTGGCAGGTGCTTAACTCAAAAGACTACGGAGTTCCACAAAACAGAGAGCGCGTGTTCATTATCGCAAATCTTAGAAGCAGAGGTAGACGAGAAATATTATCTCTCAGAGGAAAAAACAAAGCAGCTCTTAACCAGATTATAGGCGGAATGCAGGGATACCGAGTATATGATTCTCAGGGAGTTTCTACTACATTGATTGGAAATGCGGGAGGAATGGGAGCGAAGACGGGACTTTATTTTATAGATCAAAGCAAAGTTGCACCGAAGATTACGGATACTGCAAGATGTTTGACAGCGAGATACACAGCGGGAATGGTAAATCATACGGCAATGAATTCTGCGGTTATGGAAGTGCATCCTGTTTTGACACCAGAGCGGATGGAAAAACGTCAGAATGGAAGACGAATGAAAGAAGATGGAGAGCCAATGTTTACGCTGACTTCCCAAGATCGACACGGTGTGTATTTTTGTGAGAAACCCGTTAAATCTGTGAAAGTGAAAAACGCAACAAAAACTGGATATGAAGAAGCACATCTGGGAGATGGAATTGTACTTGCGTATCCGAATAGCGATACCCGCCGTGGAAGAGTCGGAAAAGGATGTTCACAGACATTAGATACCGGATGTCAGATGGGGACATTGATGAGGTGTGGAAGAATTCGGAGATTGACACCAAAAGAATGCTTTCGATTGCAGGGATTTCCAGATGAATTATACGAGCGCGCTGCTTCCGTGAATTCTGATTCACAGTTGTATAAGCAGGCGGGAAATGCCGTAACAGCGACAGTTGCGTATGCATTGGCGATGTGCCTTCCTGAAAGTCAGAAAGATGGTTAAAATGCTTGACTTTGTGGGCGTTTAGAGTGATGTATGTAGTACCAAAAAAGAAGGGAGACTGCATACATGAGAATTGAAACGATATGTGAAAACAGAAAAGAATTGGTAAAAGCGATGGCAGAAATATTGGGAGAACCTTCAAAATATTTAGGACCACCAAGTTTTGGATACCAGATAGGGGGTGCAATTGTGGATCGTGATGGAAACATTGAAACAGAGGATGGCGAAATGCTTCAGAAAGAACTGCAGCGAAGGGGATTCATTGAAAATAATCAGGAGGAATTAAATTTACAAATTCCAATAGAAGGTCATACCGCCGAGAGCATCCGAAATCTTATTTTTATGATTCATAGTAAACAGTATCTTTTGAAGCGGGCTGTCGGTACAGAAGTGCTGCACATGAGTGAACGTCTGATTGAGAGATTATCAGAAGAAAAAGATGCGGATATGAACAGGGTAATGGAGATTTTTGAAGAAGAAAAAGTACATTGCTTTGGGCTAGAGTTTGTGGCTGATAAGATTGTTTTTAACGGATTTCCGATGGAAGCAGAAAGTACAATTTCTTTTGCGGAATTAACCTGCATGATGGCAGAACGTGCAAAAGAGATGAAATGGATTAATCCTGCGGAGACAATTGAGGCAAATGAAAAATATTATATGCGCATCTGGTTGATTCGTCTAGGACTTGGAGGAAAAGGCGGAAAGAAAACAAGGGATCTCCTTTTGAAGAATCTGAAAGGGAACACGGCTTTTCGGACGGAAGAAGAAACGGAACGTGCAAAAGAGCGCAATCGGCAGAGAGCCGCTGAACGGAAAGTAACACAGGAATAGTTTTCTGTAAAATACACAATTTCTTTTCCGAATTTTTGTGTACATTATTGTTTGAAATGACTGGATAATATGTGCTTTTAGAGTGATATATAGACTACGAAAAAAACACATAGGAGGCGCAATAAAATGAAAACACAGAAGTTCGGGATTGAAATTGAATTAACCGGAATCACCAGAAAAAAAGCAGCGGATGTTATCGCAGAATATTTCGGAACAGAGAAATTTTATATCGGGACGTATTATCAAACTTACGGGGCAAAAGACCGTAAAGGAAGAACGTGGAAAGCAACATTTGACTCCAGTATTATTGCACAGAGAAAAAAGGGTGGAAGAAGGGAGCCTGCCTCGGAAGAATATAAATGTGAAATTGTTAGTCCGATTTTAGAATATGAAGACTTGGAAGATTTGCAGGAAATTGTTCGTCAGCTTCGGCATAAGGGGGCATTCGTAAGTGACCAATGCGGCATTCATATCCACGTGGATGCAAGCAGATATACACCTCAGACTTTACGCAATCTGGTAAATATCATCGCCAGCAAAGAGGACATTTTATATAAAGCTTTACAAATTGATCCGGCTAGGCTTCGATGGTGTAAAAAGACAAATGAACAGTTGATTCAAACGATTAATAAAAGAAAACCCAAAACAATGGAAGAATTAAAGGACATCTGGTATGAGGGGAGTCATAGAAGAAGGACAGACCATTACAACGATACCAGATATCACGGTTTAAATCTTCATGCGACATTCACAAAAGGAACGGTAGAGTTTCGATTGTTTAACAGCACGACGCATGCAGGGGAAATCAAAGCATACATACAATTCTGCCTTGCAGTCAGCCATCAGGCATTGACGCAAAAGAAAGCGAGTGCCAGAAGAACAGTTACAGATAATGAAAAATACGCATTTCGGTGTTGGATGCTCCGGTTGGGATTAAACGGGGATGAATTCAAAACCTGCAGGCTTCATTTTCTGAAACATTTGGAGGGAAATTCTGCATGGAGACATGCTGCTTGAAGGGAATAGGCACAGCCCCACCAATGGCGGTCGAGAGACCGTCTTGAGGTGGTAGGAGGGAGACCTCACTATCAACAGAGAAAGGATGAAGCAAATATGAAGAAGTTGTATATTGCCTATGGCAGTAACATGGATGAGGAGCAAATGGCATTCCGATGCCCGACTGCAACTTTAGTAGGAACAGCAATCGTGGAAGGGTATGAGTTAATGTTCAAAGGTTCTCGAACAGGTTCGTATGCTACGATAGAACCAAAGGAGGGAAGCATCGTTCCAGTATTGGTTTGGGAAATTGGTCAAATGGATGAAAGAAGACTTGACTATTATGAAGGATATCCGAATTTTTATTATAAGAAGATGCTGGAGGTCCAAATCAAGGGGAAAATGAAACGTGCGATGGTATATATATCATGGATGAACAAAGGAAAATAGGAGTGCCAAGTGCAGGATATTATCGGATTTTGGAACAGGCATATGAAAAGTTTGGGTTTGAGGGAGATGTTCTGGAGCAGGCTTTGAAAAATTCAATCGAGGAGGTACAGCATGGTATTTCCGAATAGAAAAATTGTGGAGCATATTCGCAGAGAATATCCAGTCGGTACGAGAGTAGAACTTGTAAGAATGCATGATAAACAGGCACCGCCAGTTGGCATGAAAGGGACCGTTCTCGGAGTGGATGACACGGCATCTCTTCTGATGCATTGGGATAATGGATCAGGATTGAATGTGATTTATGGGGAAGATTGTGTAAAAAAGATACCCTTAGTCAAAACCATTTGTTATGGAAAGATACAGGAGTGGTATTCGAGGGAGAAAGCAGAAGAAGTTTTCTTTCAGGCAATTTTGGGAAGCGAAGGGAGCGAGCAGAGCCGATACATGAAGATATATAATGAGCTAAAAATGGGATTAGCTGTTTGTACAGATGGGGAAGACCTCTAAAGAAAATTTGTGCAGATTATGGTACGGATATTGCTGGATATAAACAAGAGTCAGAGGTAACATGTGTGTACAAAAAGAACAGGAGAATTATTATGGGAGAAACATACAGAGGGTATCAAATTACAATCGCTTGGAATAGTGAAACTACAGGATATGATTTTATTATTACCCCGCCGGACAATGGGAAAATAATTACAAGTGAAGATTCATATTTTTATGATTACAATGCTGTGAAAGCAGCAAAAGTAAAAATCGATGAACTTTTCCATTAAAAACGAAAGGTGCTGATATAAAAAAGACTTCTTCGGAGGTCTTTTTTTAGTGATGTTTTGGAAGGAGGTGAGAGCAATGGCACAGAGAGGAAGAAAACCTAAGCCTACGGCAGTAAAAGTATTGGAAGGCAATCCGGGTAAAAGAAGTCTGAATACAAACGAGCCGAAGCCTGTGAAGAAAGCACCGAGATGTCCTGCGTGGCTGGAAGATGAGGCAAAGAAGGAATGGAAGCGGATGGCAAAACAGATGGAGCAGTTGGGTATTCTGACAGAAATTGATATGGCTGCTTTTGCAGGTTACTGTCAGGCGTATGCGCGATGGAAAGAAGCGGAGGAATTTATTACTCAGCATGGAACAATCGTAAAGACACCATCCGGTTATTGGCAGCAGGTTCCACAGGTGTCCATTGCTCAGACCTATCTGAAAATCATGAATAAATTCTGTGAGCAGTTTGGACTGACACCTTCCGCAAGAAGCAGGATTGTTACGGACAATGGTGATGATAAAGAAAGCGATGCAATGGAACTCCTGCTGATAAAGGGAGGTGGTGGATAGTGTATGATCAAACAAAAGCGGATCATGCCGTAAATTTTATTAATTGTTTGAAACACACGAAAGGGCAATGGAGAGGTGTCCCGTTTGAGCTGCTTCCGTGGCAGGATAAAATCATCCGTGATATTTTTGGAACGGTAAAAGAAAATGGCTATCGTCAATATAATACTGCATATGTGGAGATTCCAAAGAAAAATGGAAAATCAGAACTGGCTGCTGCGGTGGCTCTGCTGATGACCTGTGGTGACGGAGAATGGGGTGCGGAAGTCTACGGATGTGCTTCTGACCGTCAGCAGGCTTCGATTGTATTTGATGTGGCAGTTGATATGGTGGATCAATGTCCGGCTCTGAAGAAAAGAATTAAGCCAATCATGTCTGTAAAGCGGTTGGTATATCAGCCGACAAACAGTTTCTATCAGGTACTTTCTGCTGAAGCATATACTAAGCACGGCTTGAATGTACACGCAGTAATTTTTGATGAACTTCATGCGCAGCCGAATCGAGAGTTATTTGATGTCATGACAAAAGGTTCGGGTGATGCAAGAACACAGCCATTGTATTTTTTGATTACGACTGCCGGAACGGATCGCAATTCCATTTGCTTTGAACAGCACCAAAAAGCAGAAGACATTCTTATGGGAAGAAAGATTGATCCGACTTTTTATCCCGTGATTTATGGTATTGCGGACGATGATGATTGGGGAAGCGAAGAAAGCTGGTATAAGGCAAATCCTTCTTTAGGGCATACGATTGCGTTGGAAAAGGTGCAGAATGCTTATCAGAGTGCAAAAGAAAATCCGGCAGAAGAAAATATTTTTCGGCAGCTCCGGTTGAATCAATGGGTAAAACAGTCTACCAGATGGATGCCTATGGATCGGTGGGATGAATGTGACTTTGAAGTGGATCAAGATAGTCTGCTTGGAAGAGAATGTTACGCCGGACTCGACCTTTCCAGTACTTCGGACATTACAGCGTTTGTATTAGTGTTTCCGCCGAGAACGGAGAAAGAAAAATATAGCATACTGCCATTTTTTTGGATACCGGAAGAAAATTTACAACTTCGTGTGAGGAGAGATCATGTTCCTTATGACGTGTGGGAAAAGCAGGGGCAGCTTCAAATGACGGAAGGAAACGTGATTCATTATGGTTTCATTGAAAAATTCATCGAGGATTTGGGAATGAAATATCATATTTTGGAAATTGCATTTGACCGTTGGGGAGCAGTTCAGATGGTACAAAATCTTGAGGGTATGGGGTTTACTGTCGTACCTTTCGGGCAGGGATATAAAGATATGAGTCCGCCAACGAAAGAATTAATGAAGCTGACATTGGAGAAAAAACTAGCACATGGCGGTCATCCGGTTCTCAGATGGATGATGGATAATGTTTTTGTCCGTCAAGATCCGGCAGGAAATATTAAGATGGATAAGGAAAAATCTACAGAAAAAATAGATGGGGCAGTTGCAACCGTCATGGCACTTGACCGTGCGATTCGTAATGAAGGTACAACAGGAAGTGTTTATGACGAGCGCGGTATTATTTCATTTTGATAAAACAGGAGGCAGAGTATGGGATTACGGGAATTATTTGGTTTAAGGGGAGCAAGGGACAAACCGACAAATAGTTATAATTCAGGAGTATCTTTTTTATTTGGAAGAAGCACAAGCGGTATTTCCGTAAATGAAAGAACCGCCATGCAGACAACAGCGGTATATTCCTGTGTCAGAATTCTTGCAGAAGCAATAGCTTCTCTTCCCCTTCACTTGTATCGTTATACGGATAAAGGAAAAGAAAGAGTATTTGACCATCCGCTTTATCATATTCTTCACGATGAACCAAATGAAGAAATGACATCTTTCATATTCCGGGAAGTCTTGATGAGCCATTTACTGATATGGGGAAATGCCTATGCGCAGATCATCCGTGATGGAAGAGGGCAGGTATTAGGATTGTATCCGCTTCTGCCGGATAAAATGGAAGTTGACCGTGCGGAAAATGGAGAACTTTATTATATTTACACACGGAACACAGAAGAGAATCCCAATTTTAAGGATTATGGACGGATCTATCTTCGCAGGGAAGATGTGCTGCATATACCAGGATTAGGATTTGATGGTTTAGTGGGATATTCTCCGATTGCTATGGCTAAAAATGCAGTAGGGATGACACTTGCCTGTGAAGAATACGGTGCATCGTTTTTTGCAAATGGAGCAACACCGGGTGGTGTTTTGGAACATCCGGGCGTTCTGAAAGATCCCGCAAAGGTAAGGGATAGCTGGCATAAGGTGTATGGGGGTTCAAGAAATGCAGGAAAAGTGGCTGTTCTGGAAGAAGGAATGAAATATCAGCAGATAGGGATTCCGCCAGAAGAGGCACAGTTCTTGGAGACAAGGAAATTTCAAATCAATGAGATTGCAAGGATGTATCGGATTCCTCCACATATGGTAGGGGACTTGGAGAAATCCAGTTTTTCTAACATAGAGCAGCAGTCTTTGGAGTTTGTGAAATACACATTAGACCCGTGGGTAATCAGGTGGGAACAGGCTTTGCAGAAAGCATTGTTATTGCCACAGGAAAAGAATGAGTATTTTATAAAACTAAATGTGGATGGATTATTGCGAGGGGACTATGCCAGCCGAATGAATGGGTACGCCGTAGGCCGGCAGAATGGATGGCTGTCAGCAAATGATATCCGGGAAATGGAAGATCAGAATCCAATTCCAGAAGAAGACGGAGGAGATTTATATCTTGTGAATGGAAGTATGACAAAGCTGGCAGATGCAGGAGCCTTTGCAGGAAAGGCAGGAGGTAATATGCCACAGGTTTAAAAGATTTATGCTCAACCGGAGTTGAGCAACACTATGTTGCGTAGTGGAACAATATGCTACTGTTTGGTGACAGGAGTAAAAAGCAGAAGATCCCATGAAAGTGGAGAATTGAAGCAGAACAAGCGGAATATAACAAAAAATAGAAGGCTTTTTCTTTTGAAAGTGGAGGATAAATCCAAAATTAGATGAAAATATCAAAAATAATAAAGTGTGTTTTAAGGACGATAATCAGAAACAGAGTATCTGGTTGTGGTCCTTTTTGTGTGCTTAAAACACAGTCGTAAAAGGAGGGACAGGATGAAACGGAAGTTTTGGAACTGGGTAAGAAATGAAAATGATGAAAGCAGAACCCTGTTTCTAAACGGAGAGATTTCCGATGAAACATGGTACGGAGATGAAGTGACTCCAAAAATGTTCAAAGAAGAATTACAAGATGGAGAAGGAGATATCACGGTATGGATCAATAGTCCGGGAGGAGATGTATTCGCAGCAGCACAGATTTATAACATGTTGATGGACTACAAAGGGAATGTGACTGTGAAAATTGATGGGCTGGCTGCTTCAGCAGCATCCGTGATTGCAATGGCGGGAACGGAAGTACAGATGTCTCCTGTGGCGATGATGATGATTCATAATCCTGCGACCATTGCTATCGGTGATTCTTCAGAAATGCAAAAGGCAATCGACATGTTGGATGAAGTAAAGGAATCCATTATGAATGCTTATGAAATTAAAACGGGACTATCAAGATCGAGAATTTCACATTTGATGGATGCGGAAAGCTGGTTCAATGCAAAGAAAGCTGTAGAACTTGGCTTTGCAGATAAGCTCCTTTTTTCTAAAGAGGAACCAGAAGGGGAAGAAGAAAAAGAGTTGGAAATGGAAGCAGTAATGTTTTCACGAAAAGCGGTGACGAATTCGCTGATGTCAAAACTGATTCCCAAACCAGAAAAAAAGACACCCATTGAACAGTTAGAAAAGAGACTTAGTCTCTTGGCAGACTGTAGACAAACTTGGTGTTGGGCGTTATGCCCAACACCATTTTTCTTTAA
>UQHF01000020.1 GCA_900540785.1 uncultured Blautia sp. | reverse complement strand
CCGGGCGGATTCGGGACTTTAACCCGTTAGAAACGTGCGCCGCTAGGCGCACCAAAAGAAAAAAGAAGCTGGAATCAAATTCCGGCTTCTCTTTTTTTCTGTTTCCGGCATCTCTGCCGGCTATGGCAGCGCCTTTGTACGCTTTCTTCTGTACACAGAATCAGAAATGAAAAAATATGTATTCTCGTTCTTTCTTTGATGTATGTTTATTTTATCAGATTTTATTCCGCGAAACAATGAAAAACGTACCAAAAATTCTATCCATTTTCGACGGAAACTCAGGATTTCTCCACTGTCTCCAAATAAACCGACAGCTTACAGCACCTCGTTTAAAACGGAAAGTCCATATTCTGCAAGAGCATGGTCTTCCTCACCTGTGCCTCCGCTCACTCCAAGTCCTCCGATAATGGTATCGCCTACTTTCAGCGGAACGCCGCCGCCGAAAATCACAATTTTTCCGCCGTCCATCTTATCTACGCCATAGAAGGTCTGTCCCGGCTGCGCGAGAACAGAAAGCTCTTTTGTAGACATTTTTACTGCCACAGAAGTATACGCTTTTTTCATCGCCACATCAAAGCTTACAAGAAAGGCTCCGTCCATCACGTGAACGGCAATGGGGTTTCCATCTGGTCCGCACACGGCAATAACTGCCTTTTTCCCCTGACGTGCCGCTTCTTTTTCAATTTTTTCAATGAGACGCTTTGCGCTTTCCAGAGTAATTTTCCCCTGAATGCCCATACGCTTCATGACTTCCTGAATAACAGCCTCACTTACAGAGGTATTTCTGTTTTCTTCCATGCGCTTCTCACTTTCTGCCCTGCTGTTCTGCTCTGTTTTGACGGATTCTTCTGCTTTCCCGCTGTTTTTTGCGTCCTCATATCTTGCAAGTACATAGAGGTAATCTGCAAGGCGGTTCATATACTTCTTTGCGCCTGTGTCTGCTCCAAACTTTACGCCTACAGATGCAAGGGCTCTCTCCGCCCTTCTTGCGACTGTACGCGCCACATCTGTTTCTGCAGAAAGGCGTGTGCCTCCCGGAAGGATAAATTTCTTCGGACGGTCAAAAAGCCCCTCCATTCTGTCAATCTCTTCTTCCAGAAGCTGTGTCTTATCATCGTTTATATGATATTCCCTGTTATAAGGGTCTGCCACACCTGCCATAACCGTGATCAGAGTCTCCTGAATTTTTTCCAGCATACGAATGGTATCTCCATCTGTAAGCATGGTTTTCACAACTCCTATATGGCTGGTAAGCTCGTCAATGGTTCCTACAAGCCCAATCCTGTCATCTGACTTGGAGACGTTTTTTGTACGGACAAGATCAGTTGTTCCCTTATCTCCGTTTTTTGTGTAAATATTCATAATGGTTCATCTCCTGTGACTGGTTTAAAAGGCATTTTTTTAATGGCTCTTGCACTGTTTGCCCCCAGGTTCCGACACTGCCAGAACCGTGGAGAACAAAGCTCAAACACATTATGTCCCTTTGGCAGGCGCTGCATCTGCATGGCAAGATTTGTGCCGTTTATTCCGATCCCGCACCCGAGCATGGATTCTTTTGCCGCCTCGAATGCCAGATCATCGGTATCTCCCTCTCTGGAAAGCACCTGATACAGCACACCCTCTTCCTCAATACCGGCACATACTTCCCGAAGAAGGTCTTCATCGGGTTTCCGGCTGTATATGATAATTGTAGGTTTATTCACAACCATCTGCACCTGCTCCTTTTTTTATGATCAGCAATCTCCCAGATAAGAAAGGAGAAGTCCTGTTGCAACTGCGTTTCTGGGTCCTTCCTGTCCCCGGATATTTCCCCGTCCGCAGACGATCCTGTACTCGGAAAGAGCTTCCATCAGCATCTCCGGTATTTCAAAATCTTCTGCCGAACCGCCTACAAGGACAACATTCGGTATTTTCCGCAAATTGTTCTCCGGCGCTACTGTTTTAAGAGCGCGGACAGCATTTCTTACAAATACTTTTTTCTTTGCCTCCCTGCGAACCTCAAGGATCCGTTCCATAGGAATATCTTCCTCGATTTTCAGCATTTCTCCGGGAGCAAGAAGCACAACGTGTCCGTAGTATCTGGGGTCGATGGATTCCTCAAAAAACTGCATGGCTCCGTTTTCCAGACGAAGGTGAAACAGACTTTCCACCTTGCCCATAGGATATTTTTTGATCTGCTCTGCCGTCACGCGGCTCTTTAATCCAAGCTCTGTCTGGATCAGCATGGAAACAAGCTCTCCCGCGCCTGCCTGGTGGGTAGTGCGGACCCTTCCGTCTGCCTCCAGCACTGCTGCGTCTGTGGAGCCTCCGCCCATATCGAGAATGGCAAGGGGAAGTTTTGTTCCCGGGGTCGTCATGGCTCCGACTGAAGCCATCACAGCCTCCACTCCCGCTACAACAGCCTTTACAGAAAGTTCCTTTTCCAGATGCTCTGCGATCTGCTGCATGGGAAGATGCTGTGTTTTTACCATTGCGGCAATTCCCACCGCCTTCTCCATACAGGTTTCCCCTGCAAGAGAACCGGAAATTTCCACAGGAGCAAGGGTATCCACTGCCAGAATATCGGTAATGCGAATATCCTCCTCCCCTGTCTTTGCCACATCTTCCATGCTTGTCTTAATCCGACGGAGCATATTTCCCACATTTGTATCTCTCTGTCCGTCAATATCCCGGATTTCTCCTGCATTCTGAAGCGTTTCCATGATTACGTCCGCTCCTGCGTCAATATCGACAGATAGCTCCCTGCTTCCGTGAAAGGTAATCTCTCCTGCAGGGAGGATATTTTCTTTCATATTTCCGTGAGGCGTCTTAATGACAACCGCGCTTCTCTTTCCCACAAGGCTTTTTGCAATGGGGGTAACAGACTTTGTTTCCTCTGCGTCCAGTCCCAGAAGAGTTGCGATTCCATATGGATTGGAAAGCATCCGGATGCCTGTTCCCGGAAGTGCAACCTCAATGGCTGCAAGCTTGCCCTCCGGTATTTTATGGATATGGCGCACCTCATCTACAATAGGAATCTGACGGCTCAGTCTGTTTTCCACAAGAACTGCCTCGTCTGCCTGAAGGATCAGTCCTTTTATGGAAAGCTCGGGAATATGCTGATTCAGTCTTGCCGCAACCTCCTCATAGGAAAACTTATTTGCTGCTGCCACAATATAGGGAACACCCGGTTTTCCTTTCCAGATGTTTTCCAGAAAAATAAGTTCTCCCACTGCCTCACCTGCGCCTGCAGGAGTGGAGGGATTGTGGCCTATCATAGAAGATTCCGTAATAATGGTTTCTGTGATCGTCTCCATTGCCGTATCCCCGATAACCGGCGCAGCCTCATTTAAACGCACAAGACTTAAAGCGCTTAAAGGCTGATGAATTTTTTCCATTGCTTCTTCAAGCGCCGCCTTAATTCCCTGAACATTGGGAAGGGTTCCCTTTGTTCCGGTTGTCATTCGGGAAGCACTGGAGAGAAAACGGAAGGTTCCGTTTTCCTCTGTGCCGCCGATACATACTTCAGTTGTGGAATTTCCTATATCAACACCAGCAATTAATTTCAAAGAAGGATTCCCCTTTTTTCATAAATTTCCGCTGCCTCCAGTACAAGCTTTGCACAGTTGGGGGCATGGTATTTTTCAAGAAGCTCCTGTGCCATAAGAAGCAGCTCTCTTTTTGTGGAGCGGTTTGGCCGAAGCTTATTGTACATATTTAAGATTACATCATCCGGAACATTTACAAGCTCGGAGGCGCGCTCAAAATTCGCCTGCATCTGCGGATTGTCCGCCTCCTTTGCAACCTGCCCCTGTCTCTTTAACATCTCTGAAGAAATTTTAATATCTTCCGCAGTGACATTGCCTCTTTTTACCTCTTCGAGGGTAATCTGGGAAAGTTTCTTTCCTGTTTTGGAGGCAATGCTCTCTGCCTCATTCTGCCCTAAAGGATAATTGCTCATTTTGCGCCCTCCCATACTATCATGCCTTTTTCCGGTTGAAGCTGTTCTGTTTCAATAATGTGCATAAGAGCAGCCTTTACCTGGAATTTTGCACGTACCATCGGGTCGTTTGTACACTCGATCGGCGTTACTTTTTCTCCTTTTACATACTTCGCGGCATTTCTGCCGATCTTCCGATATGTGTCAAGATCCATAAGCGGCGCCTGCGGGAAAAGCTCCAGGTTTGACAAAGGATATAAATCCTTCTGGTGAATGACGGTCGTTCCCTTTGACTGAATGCCGATCCCGATTCCGGATCCGGAAAGCTTTGCAGCCTGAAGAGCCATAAAGCATACATCGGAAGTATCGAGGATTTTTACAACACGGGAGGTCATTCCCTCCTCCTCGATTCCTGCCTGTACGTTTCTTAAAACGTCTTCAAGGGGAATGCCGCCGATGGTAGAACGGATTTCTGTCTGAAAAGCAGCTCCCACTCCGATCACAATTTCCTTCGGGTCTGTTCCCTGAGGTGCTTTCTCCGCGCCTTCATAAGAATGCATGGGACGCATTCTTGTTTTTCCTGCAAGGGTTTCCCCTTCACTGTTATGGGGCTGCGGCTGGTTTCCCTGCAACTGCTCCACAACGGCTTTTGTTATGGCCTGTATCAGTTGTTCATTTAATTCCATTGTACAGCCTCCTAAAAATCATTTGCGTTAATTCTGTGAGGAATCGCCTTGATCTCCTCCCAGCGTTTGCCTGTCACACGGTATCCTGTTCCAGGTCCCATGTAATCATTTGGAGTATTTACACCGGACATTACCTGGAAATGCTCATCCAGAATTGCCGCTGTGTGCATATAATCTCCGATCACACGCTGTTTTAACATATTTAAAATGTTTTCTGCAAGCTCTTTAAATCCGCTTTCTGCAAGGGCTTTTACAACATCGATTCCTGTGATGCCGCGTTTCATCATATCGTCTGCAGCCATAAGGTCGGACGCTACGTCACGCTTTAAAGTATCCTTACTTCCGTGCGCGTAAGTTACCGCTTCCACCTGCTCGTCTGTCACCTCAGTAAGACCAAGGTATTTAAAGACTGCCTGCACTGCCTTTCCTGCCTCGCGGCGGACACGGATCACTTCCTCTTCTGTGACAGGGCGAAGACCGCCGTCCACCTGCATATCTCTCTGGAGTACATTGTAGTCGTCAAAATCCTCCGCATCAAAGTTGGAGCCTGCAAACATGTTGTCGTAATTGGGCTCTCCCGCATATCCGGAAAAGATAAAATCTGTACCCGGCATAAACTGCAGCATGGTACGCGCAGTACGACGCATGTCGGAATTGGAAAAGCTCTGGTCATTGGAGGAAGCACATTCCAGTCCGAGAAGAGCTGCCACAAGGTTTTCTCCGATGATCTCACGGATACCGGAAGGAACGCTTGCTGTCACACCCACACAGCTTACGGAACCGTTCTGGATTCCCTGAGATCCTGCTCCCTTTGTCACATAAAGGCAGCGGCATTCCAGATAAAGCATGGATTTTTTCTCGCTGCTTCCCATCAAAACCTCTGAGCCGGAGCCTGAGGTAAAGCGTACTTTCAGTCCCCTTGACGCGTATGCAGAATTTAAAAATGCCTTGGAGTACGGAGTATCATCTCCGTCTACAAATACTTTTTCTGTTCCGTATACGGAAAGTGTCTCTGCATATGTAGTAAGACCACGGATACCCAGTTCAAGCTCTGTAGCCTCCTCTGCGGAACACTGTGTGAGAACACCGGGGCGTCCCACCTGGGAACCGATCAGAAGAGCCATTGCGCTCATAGGTGCATAACGCGCCACTCCCATTGTAGTTTCTTCTTCACTGAAACCGCGGAGAGCGCCCTCTGCTGCATCTGCTGCGATCTGCACCGGATCGTCTTTTAAGTTTGTAATATGCGCCTGGTTTCCCGGAACTTTTCTGGCACGCATTTTCTGCATACCCATCATCATCTCTACTACATTTAAGTAGTTGATGACTTCCACCATTTTTGCCGGAGTAATTCCTGACACGATTTCAAGAATTTCTTTTCTTGAGGTGTGAATGTCCACGATCTTTCTTGCAATTTCAAGAGAAGGCATCGCCATAGAAGCCACTGTTCTGTCTGTGCGAATGGCATAATCTGCGATAAACTGGTCAAGAAAATCAAAATCTTCTCTTTTCTTTCCGTCCAGTTCCGTGATCACTCCATTTTCCACCCTGACAGAAGGCGTCGGGTCATACGGGCTTTTCATTGCCACAAATCCCATCTCCGGCCATTCATCTATAAAACCATCTTTATTTACTGCTCTTTTATCAAGAGCCTCGATTCGTTTTGATCTTTTCATATTTTCTACCTTTTATTACTGAATGATATAAATTCCGTTTTCCGCCTTTCGAAATCATCCAGCACTCCGCTTTTTAAATACAGCCCGGCAGAATCTGCCGGGCTGCCTGTCACCTTAGAATGACCACAATTTTGTGTAGATTTTTACAATATCTTCTTTTGTGGGAATCCTTGGATTATTCACTGTGCAGGCATCTGCCAGTGCTGCGTCTGCCATTTTATCAATCGCTGCGAAATACGCATCAGGAGTAATAGTTCCAAGCTCCTGTATGGTAAGAGGAATATTCATTTCCTTCTGCATAAACTGGATCCAGTTTACAAGAGAACGGACCGTCATTACTTTATTATAATTACTCAGTCCCAGAATATGGGCAATATTTGCATATCTCTTTACAGCCGGAAGATATTCCTTCTGGCTTTTGCTGTGCTTGTTAATATCTGCGTTAAATTCCACAATGTGCGGAAGAAGCATGGCATTTGCACGTCCGTGAGGAATGTGGAACATGGCTCCGAGCTGGTGCGCCATGCTGTGCGTGATCCCGAGTCCTGCCGTGTTAAAGGAAAGACCTGCAAGACAGGATGCCACGTGCATTTTCTGACGGGCATGCATATCATTTCCATCCAGATAAGCACGGAGAAGGAACACGCCGCAGATTTCAATCGCCTTCTCTGCAAGAGCAGAAGAAAACTCGTTATGTGCTGTACTTACATAAGATTCCAATGCGTGTGTAAATACGTCCATACCTGTATCTGCCGTAATAGCAGGAGGAACGCTTTTTACGAGCTCCGCATCGAGAATCGCCTCGTCCGGTGTAAGACTCTCTGCAACAAGAGGATATTTCACATGTGCCTCTGTGTCGTTTACGACTGCAAAAGAAGTAACCTCAGAGCCGGTTCCGCTTGTTGTAGGAACAGCGATCAGCCCCACTTTTCCATAATTGTTTATTTTTAATGCAAATTCCCGAATAGCTTTTGAGGAGTCAATGGCTGAACCGCCTCCTACTGCCACGATCGCCTCCGGCTGATACTGGAGGAATTTCTTCACGCCTGTTGCAATCTTCTCTACAGGAGCGTCGGGAACTACATCACAGAAAATATCAAATTCAATTCCTGCACTTTCAAGAGGTGCAGTAATCAGGTCTATCATTTTACTCTGTACCACAAAAGGATCTGTGATCACAAGCACACGCTTATAAGGAATCTCTTTTAACCGGTCCAGAGCATTGGTGCCAAAATGGATGGCAGTTTTCATTTCAAAGGTATTCATATCAACTGCTTCCTTTCTTTCGTTTCAGACGGAATACAAACATTCCACGCCAATCTCCTGAAAGTATTCCAGCCACTTTTCAGAAGGTTTTCTGTCTGTCACTACTACGCTTACGTCCTGCATACTTCCTCCTACAGAAAATGCAGTCTGGTCAAACTTTGTGCTGTCCACTACAAGAATCTTCTTTCTTCCGGACGCCATCATGGCTTTCTTGGCATAGGCGAAGGATTCCTGAGATTCCATGATCCCCCATTCTCTGTCAAGAGCCTTGCAGGAAAAAATTGCTTTATCCACAAAATAGGAACGGATCGCTTCTTCAGTTCTTGAACCGAGGAACGCAAGATACCCGTCCTTCATCACGCCTCCGGTAGAAATGATATTCCACCCGGAAACATCAGAAAGCTCCAGAAGGATTTCCATAGAATTGGTTATCACGGTCAGCCGTTCTTTATCCTTTAATGCTTTTGCCACAAAAACAGCCGTTGTGCTGGCGTCCAGAAAAATATGGTCTCCCTCATTTATAAGAGATGCGGCAATTTCTGCCATTTTCTGTTTGCCTGCCACATTCTGGTTTTTGCGGACATTAAATGGGAGGTCAATGCTGAAATCTTCGTTGATCACGGCTCCGCCATAACTTTTTATGGCAAGTCCTTCCTTTTCCAGCTTATCCAAATCACGCCTTATGGTCTCTTCCGAGACACTGTAAAGCTGACTCAGCTCGCTGACTACAACTCTTTTTTCTTCCTGAAGTTTTTCAAGAATCAGATTTCGTCTTTCTAAAGCCAGCATGATACCTGCCTCCTTAAAAGTGTCTTTTTATTTTTAAAGGATGCTGTCCATCATTCGTTTATCCGGATGGGCAATTACGGAAGAATCCAGATACATACCCTTAGATGCTACAAATTCCTTTGCTCTTTCAATAGAAGCCTCTACTGCGGAAACCTCTCCTGTGAGGAGCATGTAGGATTTTCCGCACATACCTTTTGCAATACGAAGCTCGATCAGGTCTACGATCGCTGTTTTCGCAGCCTGGTCTGCCGCCTCAATGATAGATGCCGCATCATATGTTTCCAGAATGCCGAGCGCACTTATGGACTCCACATGTGTTGTTCCGTAAATTGCCGGAAAAATAGATTCGTGAGGATTTCCCAGCACGAAGCTGTCAATACATTTATCTTCGTATGTTGTGACTGCCGTCTCCACAGCAGCTTTGACCGCACTTAAATCGCCGGTAATAATTGCAATATATTTACCCGGACACACGGTCTGTGCCTCCACGATCTCTACCTCAGATGTTTTTACCATAGCATCTGCAGCAGTAATACCGGTGGCTGTAGTTTTAAATTCAATCATTCCGATTGCTTTACTCATAATCTGTACGTCCTTTCTACTTTGCTGCAATTACAACGTGGCGGTCTGTCACTTCTGTCACCTTACCGCAGATTGTTGCATGAATGCCTACGCTGAGTCCCTGTGCCGGCTCTGCGATCATCTGTCCTCTTGTAACCTCGTCGCCAACCTTTACAATGGCTTTTGCAGGTGCTCCGATATGCTGGCTTAAAAGGATCTTAACCTTCGGTACTGCCACAAGTGTCTCGTCCATAGGAGCGTCTTTGTCGTATTTTGTAAGACCAAGGCGAGCCATCAGGCGCTCTTCCGGCACTTTGCGGTACTCTCTTGCTTCTGTGATCGGTGCAGGCTGCACACCCTGAGGCGGTTTCACACCGGCTTTTCGAAGGCCTGCTTTCATATCAGCAAGCAGTGTTCTCGGAGCAAGGCTCTGCGGACAGGAATACATCTCGCATACGCCGCAGGAGCTGCAGAAAGATGCGTCAATATACGGATTCAGATCACGGAAGTCTCCGTTTGATGCCGCTCTCATGAAAAGAGCCGGATCGATCGGATGTCCCAGACCGTTTCTCGGACAGAGATCCGTACATGTATTACACTGGCAGCAGATGGACGCTGCTCTCTTCAAATCTATAGAAGAAGTTCTCTGCTTCTTTGCCACAATCACATGATCTTTCGGAAGAACAAGAATTGCGTTGGTTGTCTTTGTCACAGGCTCTGAGCCGCTTCCGATACGTCCCATCATCGGACCGCCGATAAAGTAAACAGGATCTTTTATGGTTACATTTCCTGCCTGAGCCACTACATCGTCCATTGTGCATCCAAGAGGAACTCGGACAGTAACCGGATTGCTTACCTCAGCTACAACAGATACGTATTTATCTGTTACCGGTTTCTGTTTCTCCACTGCACGATAGATGTTGTAAATTGTTTCTACGTTAAATACGGCAACTCCCTGTTCAATCGGAAGTCCGCCCGGTCTTACTACTCTGCCTGTAGCTTCGTAAATAAGAACCACCTCATCACCCATCGGATACACTTCCTCAAGAAGATGGATCCTCATTTTGGGAAATTCTTCAATGTGCTGCTGCAAGGCAGCTACTGTCTGTACATAAGATTTTTTGATTCCAATAATAGCTTCAGAAGCACCTACTGTCTCTGCCACCATATTGAAAGTCTTCATAATTTCATATGCGTGCTTTTCCAATAACTGTCTATGCAGCTTCAGTAAAGGTTCGCACTCTGCACAGTTCATGAGAATGGTGTTTGCCTGGTCGCTGATTTTTACATATGTAGGGAAACCAGCACCGCCTGCACCTACCACTCCGTTTTCCTGTATGATTTTCTGTAATTCTTTGATTTCCATGGCGTTACTCCAATCCCGCGCCGTCGTCAACGATACCTACTATCGCCGCGTCCACTGGCGCTGTTTCTACGCCGCAGCCAATTCTCGCTGCGCTTCCCTGTGCCACCAATACATATTCGCCGATTCCCGCGCCGATCATATCGACTGCCACAATCTGGCTCAAATCCGCTTTCATATGATGTACTGGCTCAACAATCATAAATTTACTGCCTATCAGTTTTTCGCTTTTCCGCGTGGAAACTACGCTTCCCACAACTTTGCCTACAATCATATGAGCCTCCGCGTTTTCTTTTTAATCCTCCATTGCCGGCGACTTTCGCCGCCGGCTCATATATGGAGGAATTTTTATTTAATAATTGTTACTGTATTGCCTGTGGCAATTTTTGCTGCATTTGCTTCATCTGTATCAATGTGCATCTCCAGAGTAAAACTGTCGTCCACACGGATCTTCACATGATTAAAAATGGTTCCGCGCTCATTGTCTGCTTTTACAGAAACAATATCGCCGTCTTTTACGCCGGCAGCCTGAGCATCTTTCGGGGACATATGAATGTGACGCATTGCCACGATACAGCCCTCTTTCAGATAAATTGCACCTTTTGGTCCCACAATGGCAATGGGAGCACTGTCTTTGACATCTCCTGATTCACGTACCGGAACCTTCATTCCCAGTTTGATGGCATCTGTCGCAGATACCTCTACCTGAGACGCCTTGCGGACAGGTCCGAGGATACGTACATTTTCAATGGCACGAAGCTTCAGTCCCACAATGGTAACTGTCTCGTTGGAAGCAAACTGTCCGCCCATCAGCTCTTTTTTCTTTGTGAGCTGATAGCCTTCTCCAAACAGCGCTTCCACGTGCTCCTGTGTCAGGTGAATGTGTCTTGCGGAAACTCCAATGGGTACAACGTAGCCGTTGCCCTTATCTTCATTCTTATTGATTGCCTGAAGTACCATTCTGGTAATCAGTTCGATATTATTCGTTTCCAAGAATACACCCGCTTTCCGTGACTGCATAAGCAGTCCAGTTAATTAACGTAAATTATTTTAAAACCGGAAGGATTTTTTCTACGTCTGTGTGTGGTCTTGGGATTACGTGTGTTGCTACAAGCTCTCCAAGTCTGGATGCTGCTGCGCTTCCGCTCTCTACTGCAGATTTCACTGCTCCAACATCTCCGCGTACCATAACGGTTACAAGACCGGAACCGATTTTCTCTGTTCCTACTAATGCTACGTTTGCTGCTTTACACATCTGGTCTGCTGCTTCGATCGCTGCTGTAAGACCTCTTGTTTCTACCATTCCTAATGCTTCCTGTGTCATGACTTTTTCCTCCTTATGATTTGTTGAACTCTCAACACGAACCTTTGTCTCTGCGGTCTTTTTTGCCGTTCTTCTGGGAGCGGCTGCCTTTTTAGGGGCTGTGCCTGATGCTGTTGTTTTTTTCTCCTCAGCCATAATTCATCCCCCTATTGTTCTTTATTTTTCCATCGACTTGCGCTTAATTCCACCAGTTTGACGATTTCCTCGTGAGGACGGGCAATCACAGCGTAGCTTGCAGGCTTCTTGATCGCGCCTTCCACTGCTGCATTGACTGCCGCCGTCACTGCGGCAACATCGCCTTCCACAATAATGGTCACCAGTCGTCCGCCCAGCTTACGTTCCCATGACGCCAGCTCAACGTCTGCAGTCTTACACATAATGTCCAGGGCATTCACTGCCGCAACCACACCTGTGATTTCTATAAAACCATATGATTTACTCATGAGCGAACTCCTTTTAATTTTTTAACTGCTTTCAACAATTAGATGGACGGCAGAATTTTTTCTACGTCTGTATGAG
The DNA here is from genome assembly GCA_900540785.1 of uncultured Blautia sp. Taxonomy (GTDB): domain Bacteria; phylum Bacillota; class Clostridia; order Lachnospirales; family Lachnospiraceae; genus Blautia_A. The sequence goes on along the minus strand of UQHF01000020.1, from coordinate 58,526 downwards.
GTCTTGGGATTACGTGTGTTGCTACAAGCTCTCCAAGTCTGGATGCTGCTGCGCTTCCGCTCTCTACTGCTGCCTTAACAGCTCCAACATCTCCGCGTACCATAACGGTTACGAGACCGGAACCGATTTTTTCTGTTCCTACCAGTGCTACCTCAGCTGCCTTTGTCATTGCATCTGCTGCCTCGATCGCTGCTGTAAGTCCTCTTGTTTCTACCATTCCTAATGCTTCCTGTGCCATGTTCTATTCCTCCTGGATTTTATATAAACTGATTTCTGTTTTATCGATACCGGATATGAGTTTTAATCCTTATCCAGTGCGCTGATCTTCAGCATTTTTTCTGTACCCTCTTCGGGGTTTGAAATTACATAGTGCTGTACCACGCCGGTCATTCTGTTTGCCACTTCCATGCCGGCTTCCACTGCCGCAGTAACATCAGCAACGCTTCCGCGATATTTGATGCAGACAAGGAGCGGTACTGGCAGGCTGTCTGCATTGGCAGGTTTATTCTTATCGAATACCTCCAGGCGGACATTTGCTGCCTTACATCCGGCATCGCCTGCTACGAAGGCTGTAGTCAGCCCAAACACTTCCAAAATTCCCACAGCTTCTGCCATTTCGATTCTCCTTTACCGTGCGGATTATTTATTGATGATCGCAATCTTCAGACCTGTCATTGCCAGGTTTGTCTGATGTGCTTCGTTAATCTGCTCTAACGGGAATCTGTCTGTAATAAGCTCAGACATTGGAAGTCCGATTCCTTTTGCTCTCTTTAAGAAGTCGAATGTTGTCACATAATCTCTTAAAGTATATACCCAGGAACCAACTGTTGTGATTTCCTTGGAACAAATGTCAAAGTGCGGGTTGATTGTTGCATCTCCGCCGTTGATGAAGAATCCAAGCTCGCAGAGGCCGCCGCCGTTGCGAATGAATTTATAAATGTTGGAGTGTGCAACAGGGGAACCTGTACACTGGAATGCGAAATCTGCAAGATGTCCGCCGAATGCTTCTTTTACAGCTTCTGCAAGAGCTTCGATTCCCTTGTGATCTTTGAAGTTTACTGTCTGTGTTGCGCCCATTCTCTTTGCAAAGTCAAGACGTTTCTGCTCTCCGTCTACTGCACAGATATTTTCGATACCCATTGTGCGGAGAACTGCGATACAGATAAGACCGATCGGTCCGCAGCCCTGTACAACAACTCTGCTGTTGAAACGAAGGATTCCTGTTGTTTTTGCTCTCTCTACTGCATGTACAAGAACTGCACATGGCTCGATGAGGATTCGGGAATCCAGATCAAGGTCGCTTACATTAAAGAATGTAGAACCAAACTGTCCGCCTCTGATGAAAATGTAATCAGAGAACCATCCGTTAAGATGAATGTCATCGTCCGGAAGAAGTCCGTATACATCTGCACCGCCTACGTTTTTCTTATTTAAGTCAAACATTGTGATTTCCGGATCATCTTTGAAGATCATACATGTAACTACTTTATCTCCAACTTTAACCGGTTTGCCTGCTGTATCCACTTTTACGTTTTTACCCATAGCAACGATCTCGCCGGTTCCTTCATGTCCAAGTGCTACCGGGATCAGGCTGAATGGATCTCTTTTGAACTCATGCGCATCTGTACCGCAGATACCGCAGCCTTCTACTTTTACAAGAATATCGTCATCGCCAAGTTCCGGGATCGGGAACTCTTTAATGTCATAATGTTCCAGTGATGTCAGCATTGCTACTCTGGCTGTTTTCGGGATCGCATTTCCTGCTGCCGGAGCTGCTGGTGCAGCCGGTGCTGCTGCAGGAGTGTTTCCTGTCATGCCGGAGAGAACCTGTTTTACGATTTCTTCAATATTTACGTTATTCATATCCATGTTCTTCTCTCCTCCTTATTATCGAATGCAAAGACTGTCAGACATTACGCAGCGTCTTCTCTTTGTGAAGGTGCTTGCGCTTGTAAGACCCTCGCCTGTACGGCTTGCGATTGTGAAAGTACAGTATCCTTCACCGCCAAATCCAAGTGCCGCATAAGAAGGTGCGTTTTTCACAAGGATTGCTGTATCAATGGCTTTTGCATATTTTGTAATGTTGTCAATATTTTTAGAATGAATATGTGCAGAGTGGCGGTTGCCATGTTCAAGCCATACAGCCTGCTCTACTGCATCATCAAAATCTTTTGCTCTTACAACACCGAGGATCGGCATCATAAGCTCCGTTGTGATAAGCGGGTGCTCCTTCGGTCCTTCAAATACAATACAGCGAATGTTCGCAGTAACATTTACACCGATCATGGAAAGAAGAGTTCTTGCATCGCGTCCCACGCATTTACGGTTCAGCTTGCCGCCTGCCAGAACAACCTCTGTCAGCTTATCCTGCTCTTCTTTGGAAGCAAGGTAACAGTCGTTCTCTGTTACAAGGTAGTGCATCAGTTCATCTACGATAGAAGAAACTGCTACGATCTCCTTCTCTGCGATACACGGAAGGTTGTTGTCGAATGTGCATCCGTTTACAATATCCTGTGCAGCTTTGCGGATGTCTGCTGTCTCATCTACAAGTGCAGGTGGATTTCCTGCGCCTGCCCCGATTCCTCTCTTTCCGGAAGAAAGAACGGCTGTTACAACACCAGGACCGCCAGTTGCTGCAATAAGCGGAATATCTTTATGCTTCATCATGATGTTGCTTGTTTCCAGTGTAGGATTTTCCACTGTAACTGCAATATTATCCGGTCCGCCGGATTCAAGAGAAGCCTCATTTAACAGATTGATCGCATAGATAGATGTTTTGATCGCTGCAGGATGCGGGTTAAATACAACTGTATTTCCGCCTGCCAGCATACCGATCGTATTACAGAGTACTGTCTCACTTGGGTTTGTACACGGAGTGATTGCTCCGATCACGCCGAATGGTCCCATCTCAATAAGAGTAAGACCTCTGTCTCCTGACCATGCTGTTGTTGTAATATCTTCTGTTCCAGGTGTCTTGTCTGCTACAAGGTGATGTTTGAGGATCTTGTCTCCCACATTTCCCATGCCAGTTTCTTCCACACCCATACGTGCCAGGATTTCTGCGTTTTCTTTGATTTTTTTACGAATGCAGGTAATAATTTTTTCTCTCTGGTCCATAGACATTTTCTTTACAATCAGTTCTGCCTTTTTCGCAGCCTCGATCGCTTCATTCATATCTTTGAAAATGCCATGTTTTCCGGAGGGAGCGTCGGCAATCTGCATCTTTGCCATGACTTCCTGTACAATTTCCTGTACCATGCTTTCATTAATTGGCATGAAATTGTCCTCCTTCAATTTATGTAACGAAATGGATTATTTTAATCCAAGCTGTGCCATTACCTGTTTTGTGATATTTGCTACTAAATCTGCATCTGCTGCTGTGTTTGTTGTTGTATCATTATCTGTGTATGTGCAGTGGCTTCCGCAGTTGTGGCAGTTAAGACCATCTTTGTTTACGCACAGATTTGCCGGATGTTTGCCCGGAAGTCCCATTTTTCTTCTGATCTCATACAGTTTTTCAATCTGCTCTTTGTCGAATTCCTTCGGTCCGCCAAGCATTTTGGATTTGTAAAGAAGTTCTGCGTAGAACTCAAGAGATTCCATTTTCATGTAGGCAGCCATAAGGTCTGTAGACCATGTAAGAGCACCGTGGTTCTCAAGAAGAACTGCATCAAAATATGGAAGGTATTTTTCCAGATTGTCCGGAATTTCCACTGTGGAAGGTGTGCCGTACTCAGCGATCGGAACACATCCAAGAGCGATAACTGCCTCTGGCATGATCGGTGCGGAAAGCGGAATACCTGCGATCGCAAAGCTTGTTGCAAAAGTAGGATGTGCGTGAACAACAGAACCTACATCCGGTCTTTTCTCGTATACTCTCATATGCATTTTGATTTCAGATGAAGGACGGAATCCCGGATTTGCCTGGATCACATTACCCTGTGCATCTACTTTACAGATAAATTCCGGAGTCATGAATCCTTTGGAAACGCCTGTAGGTGTGCAAAGGAACTCATTGTCGTTCAGTTTTACGGAAATGTTTCCGTCATTTGCAGCTACCATGTTGCGGTTGTAGATTCTTCTTCCAACTTCACAGATCTGTTTTTTGATTTCATATTCGTTTACCATGCTTTCTTCCTCCTTGAGCGCATTTGGTTTGATTGTTTCTGATGTAATTCTACATCATCCCACAGGGAAAGTCAAGAAATACTTGTTGTTTCATGTTGGTTTCTCTGTGCATATTATGTTGTTTTTATTGTTTTTTATTGTGGTTTTCTGTTTTCCTGCTCCCAGGGCATCACATCGCCGTCTTCCCGGAGATATTCCAGGATTTCAGCTACCCCTTCCCAGGTTTTCGAATCCACAAAAAAAATCTTTTTACATCCTGCCAGCCTTAGCCAGGAAGCCGCTCTTTCCACATTTGCATCCGGGTGATTGATTTTTGTCACAATCCCCACAACATCTCTGTTTGCCATACAGGTAATACAGGGCGGAAAAAGACAATACGGCTCGATTGCCGAGACAAGCAGCCCCACCACATCCGACTCATACGTATAAAGCGCCAGCGCATGTCCGAGCCCTTTTGTCTGGGCATATTCGCCGGGCGTATCTACAATGACATCGAAGTTATTCACATACTGGGTTTTGTGATAGTGGATTTTTTCTCCCCGCAGCGCCTGGGTAAGTGTTGTTTTCCCGGCTTCGCTGCGTCCGATCAAAACGATTTTCTTCATATTATAATGCCTTCTTATGTCCTTGTAACAGGACAGATGACAAATCCCAGTTTCTCATCTACATAAGTCAAAATGGCAGTCACTGCCGCTTCTACCTCAGACACAGTTCCCGTCACAATGAGACTTCCGCTGAAACGATCCACGAAACCAATTTCCGCTCCGGAAGCTTTCATGGCTATATCTGCCATAATGATTGCTGTCTCTGCCGGACTTACTGTCAAAATTCCAATAGCAGAACGGGAATAATCCACTGACGGATCAAGTCCCAGCTTTGTGTAAAGAACTTTGTCCGGATTTGCAATAATATGAGCAAGAGAAATCTGTTTGCCGGGAACCAGTTCCTGAATGATCCGCTGCTTTACTTCCGGCGGCATGCTGTCTGTATATCCCATTTTATATCAGCCTCCTATCTGACAGTCAAGAGCAGTAATTCTCTCCACTGCCTTTTTCAGAGTATTCATATGCTCCGCTTCAGGCGGAAAAATTCCTTCCATATAATATACTCTTCCAAGCCCTTCATACTTATCCTGTCCAAGTCTGTGATAGGGAAGCAGATGAATTTTGCTTACTCCCGGAAGCGTCGATGCAAACTGTGCGATTTCCTGTATTTCTTCCACTGTATCATTAAATGTGGGAATTACCGGAACACGGATCACCAGTTTTGTCAGTCCGGATAAGGCAACTTTCCTTGCATTCTCCAGCAGCAGCTCATTGGAACACCCTGTAAACTCCTTATGTTTTCCAGGATCCATGTGCTTTATATCCATCAGATACGTATCCAGCCAGGGAAGAGCATTTTCTATATCTTTCCAGGGAGCACACGCCATACTCTCCACAGCAGTGGAAATTCCCCGTTCTTTCGCTCCCCGCAAAAGTGCGGCTGCAAATTCCGGCTGACAGAAGCATTCTCCTCCGGAAAGGGTAAGTCCCCCTCCGGAGCGATAATAATACGCCCTGTCTTTTTCCACTTCTTCCAGCGCTTCAAGGGCAGTCACATCTCTTCCGATGATTTTATCCTTCCCCTGAACCTTCATTGTTTCTATTTCATATTTCTGAGACTCCGGATTACAGCACCAGCGGCATCTGAGTACACACCCTTTTAAAAATACGATCGTTCGGATTCCCGGACCATCATGGATAGAATATCGCTGAATATCAAATATTCTTCCTTTTTGTTCTAAATAATCCATATTCTCTCCTAAAATCCCTGTTCCGTCCTGCGGATAATATCGTCCTGAAGAGAACGGGACAGCGTTGTAAACAATGCGCTGTAACCTGCCACGCGGACTACAAGATGTTTATATTTTTCCGGATATTTCTGGGCATCAAGAAGAGTATCTCTGTCCACTACATTAAACTGCATGTGCATTCCCTTCTGATCAAAGTAAGACCGGATAAGCGCTACAAATTTTTCAAGCCCCTCACGCCCGGATAAGGCAGACGGGTGGAATTTCTGATTAAACAAAGTTCCGTTAGACACAATAAAGTGATCCAGTCTGGAAACAGAAGTTGCCGCTGCTGTAGGACCATTCACATCTTTGCCTGCTGACGGAGAAACGCCATCCGCTACCGGAGTATGCGCATATCTCCCATCTGGAGTTGCCCCTGTCTGTCCGCCAAGGGGAACATTCGCAGAAACAGGATAAAGTCCTGCCTGGAACTGTCCACCTCTCGGATTTTTATAATTCTGAAGCGGTTTTGTGTATGTATACGCCACGTCTCTGGCAAAATAATCCACTTCCGGAATATCATTTCCAAACTTCGGCACTTCCTCTATCATATTATGAATTTCTTCATAACGTCTCATTTTCTCTTCTCCCGGCTGTGCATTCATCACCGCCTTTAAAATAGAAGAAACTGTATCTTCCTCTATCTTCTGTCCTGCTGCCTTCATTTTTCTCAGAACTGCTTCTGCTGTATCGCTGATTGCCTGCTGATCCAGACCTTTGCCAAAGTTCCATGCAAGAGCTTCCTTCATCTCTTCCATTGTAACTTTCTTTTCCTCATACACAAGCTTTCTTACCGCAAAAAGAGAATCTGCCATATTGGCAATTCCAAATCCCTGAGGACCGGTGAAATTATAAACAGCGCCGCCTTCCTGAACGGATTTTCCACGTTTCAGGCAATCGTCCACCATACAGGACAGAAATGGAAGCGGACATCTCTTTGCATGTGCCACGTCAATGGCATTGTCTGCATTTACAAGAAGAGAAATGCAGTATTCCATCTGCTTCTTATAAGCATTATAGAACTCCTCAAAAGAAGACATTTCCGTCACTTCTCCGGTAAGAATCCCCACCATTTCGCCTTTATCCTCGCCGTTTGCAAATACAAGTTCCAGCGGTCTGCACATATTAAAGAACGCAGCGTCATGCCATCCTTCTGTCTTGCCTGCCTTCTGCGGTTCCACACAGCCGATAATATTGTATTCTCTGGCATCCGCAAGACTTAAACCTCTGTTCTGTAAAGCCGGAATAATCACTTCATCATTGTAATAGGCAGGAAGACCGATACCTGTTCTTGTCAGTTCCGCCGCCTTAATTAGAAACTCATGAGGAGAGCCATTCCATACCCTCACAGAAAGGGAAGGCTGAGGAAGTCTTACATGCATGGAAGCCTGAATACACATAAAGGAAAGATCGTTTGTCACATCTTCTCCTTCTTTGTTCTGTCCTCCTGCGATCAGATTCTGGAACAGGCTGTAACCTGCAAATCCCTCTGCTGATACTGCATCTCTGCATTTATTCAGATCATTTAATTTTACCCAGATACAGTCCATAAGCTCCTGGGCAAACTCTCTTGAAATATTTCCATTTTCCATATCCTTCTTATAATAAGGATACATATACTGGTCAAACCGTCCCGGAGAAATGGAATGTCCGCTGGATTCTAACTGGATCAGCTGCTGAACAAACCAAAAAGACTGACACGCTTCGTAAAAATTCTGCGCTCCCTTTGCCGGAACACGACTGCAGTTTCCGGAAATCATAAGAAGCTCTTGTTTTCTTGCCGCATCTGTACACCGCTCTGCCATTTCCTGTGCAAGAACACTGTATCTCTGTGCATATTCTATCACGGCTCTGCAGCTTAAAATCACTGCCTGGAGGAAATGTGACCGTTCCGCATAATCTCCATCTCCCACATTGCATTCAGAAAGCTCCTTCTCTGCTTTTTTTATGATCCCTTCATAACCAATCGCAAGAACTTCCTCATATTTTACTGTCACATGACCGACACCATTATAAAAATAATTTCCCGGTGTAAAAATATTATGCTCGATTGCACGAACTGCCTCCGGCGCCATATAGGAAAGCGCAAGTTCACTTGTTGTTTTGCCCTTCCAATATGTATGTATTTCCCGAAGCTCCTGTTTCGTTTCCTCCGCAATATAAAACGGGTCTGCACTTCTTGTCTCCACAGTATCCAGCTCATCTTCCAGCCACTGGTAAGAAAACTCCGGATATGTCTGGCAGCCTCTCGGCGCCAGGGTGGAGCTTCCTACGATCAGTTCATCTTCCCGGATAATAATAGGAATGTGCCGAAGAATATGGGCAAACGCTTTTGCCCTCCTTGTAATGATCGGTTCATTTTCTGTTGCTTTATAGGATTCCGTAAGAAGTCTTGCTCTTGCAGATTCTATTACCGGCATATGCTGATACAAATGATCCACAAGCCTCTGAATCCTGTCTGTTTTTGGAATATCAGATGTTTGAAATTTTTCCATGCTGCTCCTTTCTCATGACCAATGCGTATTGAAAAGCAACTCTTCTCCGCGCTTATCAGGCAGCTTTCCTCTTTATTACGGTCCATGTTATATAGACATATTATACTTCACACCCACTATAATGTCAACAAAACTCAACATCCACCTCCCTTTATTTATGTGGTTTTATCCAGGTGTTTTATGTGGTTTTTGTTTGTTTCTACAGCAATCTCTATTTTTCATGTTGACATTGTTTTTTCTCTCTGGCATACTGAAAATACAGTAATATAATAAGGAGGCATCACATTATGTATCTTTCCGATATGCACACCCACTCTGTTGCAAGCGGTCACGGCACATCCTGTACCATATCTGATATGGCAAAAACTGCTTCTTCCAAAGGGTTAAAGCTTCTCGGCATTACAGACCACGGTCCCGCTACCCTTTGCGCAGGCACTCCCTCCTATTTCCGAAGCCTTACTTTTTCCCCGAAAAAACGTTTTAATGTGGAACTTTTATACGGTGTGGAATTAAATATCCTGGATACAGAAGGAAAAATCGACCTGGAGGAAGAGCTTCTTTCCCGCCTTGATTATGCGATCGTCAGTATGCACGCCCAAAATTACAGACCCGGCACAAAGGAAGAAAACACAAGCGCGTATATAAACGCCATGAAACATCCATGTGTAAAAATCCTGGGGCACTGCGACAATCCGGCTTTTCCTGCTGACTATGAAGCCCTTGCCATCGCAGCAAAAGAAAACGGCATCGCTTTTGAAATCAACGAAGCCTCCCTTGCCCCTTACGGCTACCGGGGAGACACCAGGGAAAACAACCGTGAGATCCTTTATCAGGCGCAAAAATATAAAGTGCCCGTCCTTTTGTCAAGTGACAGCCACGGAGCAGAGCATGTGGGAGATTTTACTTGCGCAGAAGAATTTATTCATAAAGAACTGTTTCCGGAAGAACTGATCCTCAATAATCAGCTTCCCAGATTAAAAGTATTTTTACAGACAAGATAAGGAGACGCTTTCATGAGCCAGACAGAACATTCTATTTCTCCTGAGGAATCCCCTCTGGGAACTGCCCCCATCGGGCAGCTTTTAAAAAAATTTGCCATTCCCAGCATTATCAGTATGCTGGTTGGAGCACTTTATAACATCGTAGACCAGATTTTTATCGGACAGGGCGTGGGAATGCTTGGAAACGCAGCCACAAACGCAGCCTTCCCCATGACCACCATCACAACTGCAGCGTGCCTCCTTCTTGGAATCGGCGGCGCCGCAAACTATAATCTGGAACTTGGACGAAAAAATAAAGATAAGGCACGTGACATCGCAGGTACGGCTTTCGGAAGCCTGATCCTATTTGGTATTGCCCTCTGCCTTTTAATCCGGTGCTTTTTAGAACCGCTTGTCATTGCCTGCGGCGCAACGGAACAGACTCTGCCCTATTCCCTCTCCTATGTAGGGATCACCTCCCTTGGTTTTCCTTTCTATATGCTTGCAACGGGAGGAAATCACCTGGTTCGTGCTGACGGCAAGCCTGCCTACTCCATGTTTGCCACTTTATCAGGAGCCATCATCAATACGATTCTCGACCCCCTTTTTATTTTTGTTTTTGACTGGGGAATTGAAGGCGCAGCCTGGGCAACTGTGATCGGACAGATTTTTTCCGCCTGCATGATCCTTTTTTATCTGCCGAAATACCAGGAGCGTTCCCTTACTTTGCGCCACTTCATTCCGAAAGCAGGCTGTCTGAAGGCGATTATTTCCCTGGGTTCTGCTTCCTGCTTAAACCAGCTTGCCATTACGATTGTACAGATTCTTCTCAACAACACCCTCCGCCACTACGGCGCGGAATCTGTTTACGGAAGCGACATTCCCATTGCAGTAGCCGGAATCGTGTCAAAGGTAAATATGCTGTTCCTCTCTGTGGTAATCGGGATTTCTCAGGGAGCGCAGCCGATCATCAGCTTTAACTACGGTGCGGAAAAATTTGACCGTGTGAAAAAAGCCTATTTAACAGCAGCAGGAATTGCTTCCGTCGTAGCGTTTACAGGTTTTCTCTGTTTCCAGATTTTCCCACGGCAGATCGTAGCTGTTTTCGGAAACGGAGATGAACTTTATTACCGGTTTGCCGTTAAGTTTTTCCGCATTTTCCTGTTCTGCACCTTCTTTAACGGACTGCAGCCTGTAACTGCAAACTTTTTTACCTCCATCGGAAAGGCGACAAAGGGAATTTTCCTTTCCATGACAAGGCAGATCATTTTCCTTGTGCCTCTTGTCATTATCTTTCCTGTGTTCATGGGCGTGGAGGGCGTAATGTTCGCAGCGCCTATTGCAGACTGCGCAGCAGGTGTGCTGGCGATCGTGCTGGTGAGGAAGGAATTTAAGAAGATGGGATAAAACGATTGGGTGGCGCTTTTACCTGCACCACCCAATCGTTTTATCTTTTTCCGTTTTTTAATTTTTCTACCTGCTTTTCTTTATATAAAGAAATTGTTTTACCTTTCTGAAATTCCTGAAACAACTGCAGTTTCAGACTGTAATTTCTGCTTATAAAATCAGCTCTCTCTTCTGGTAATCCAGCGCTGACATATAATTCTGTTACCTCCTCCGGTGCAGGAAGCAGATCAATTTTTACAAGACTTTTATCCTTAACCTTAGCAAGCATTTTTTCTTCTGTTTTATAAAAACCTGTAATCGGTCTTTCCAATAATTCTACCCTGCTGTATGGTTTTTTTCTGTTTTCCATAAAAAACATACTGTTTCCCGAATCAAAAATCGGTGCAACTCCGATCAGCCTCATAGAATCTGTGTCCCGCAAAACCCCAAAATTCTGAAGATGTTCATCTGTGTTACTGATAAGAAAATCCGTCATCGTCTGATAATCCATAAAATCCTGAATTTCTTCTATCGCAATCCCATTTTTCACACACAGCGCAATATAGTTATCGTATAAAGCTGCATCATTTCGCGTTTTTTCGCTTTCCAGAATTTCATACGCTGACAGAAGTTCTACTTTTTCCGAGGTAAAAGCTTTACATTTACATAATATCCCTCTGTCAAATGTTGTCGATATAGAATACTTAACAAAAGGAACAGAAGTCCCCTGCCGCTCATGCAGTCTAGTAGCAAACATTTCATTAATGGACTGCTGTCCAAAATATCTATAGCTTTCCTTGACAAGAACCGGTGCTTCCTGTTCCAAATCCCAGTATTTTTCCATCTGCCCTCCCAAAGACGCATTGGGGTCATACGATGTGGCATTGTGATACGGAACCTTTCCCTGGTTATACGAAATAAAATTAGAAAATTTTACATTATCATAAGAAAGCGATGCCCCTTCCGGACATATCCAATAAGTATCTGTCATACTAAGCGCAAGATTTTTTGCAAGATACATCTCGGCATTTAAACAGCCCGCATTTTTTACCATCGAACGAATCACATTTCTTGAAGCAGGTACTGCCCGCATTTCCCACCATTTTCTCAATTTTCGAACGTCGCAGTTTCCAAGGTACGGAGATAAACCGCTACCATTATCCTGATATTCCAGAATTCTTCCTACCTCTTCATCAAAAACAATACTTCCACATTTATCATTTTTGTGCATGAGCCAATATCTAACCACTAAATTTACCCCCTCTTTCTTTTTATTAGTTTTTTGTTACTACCATTATCTTTTTGTTAATATTATAACTTTTTCGTTATGATAAGAAAAGGGTAAACTCCTGTTTTGATCTTTCAATCTAATATTGCGTGCCTTGCAAAAAGACCCGGCCGCTATACGACCAGGTCTTTTTTCTTCTCATTTTACTTCCGGATATTCGTTACACAGCAGACGATATGGCGGCTCGTCTTCCTCAATCTCCGGAAAACGTCCCATTTTCTCATAAAAACGGTTATCTGTGTTATCATCATTGCACTGGCTTACCTCTCCGATAAGCACAGGTCCGGTTCCTTCTTCAATCTCAAAATCATGATACATATACGGATAAATGCTGATGCTTTCCCCAGGAGTCAGTTTTACCTGTGTTCCTGCCGGAACGACTACTTCTCTTCCATCCAGATGCACATGAACATCGTTTACCTTGTCAAGGTCTTCCTCCTCTGTGGAATTATAAACACGGATCAGAAGGTTGCCCCCTCCTCTGTTTATAATATCTTCCATTTTATTCCAATGGAAGTGCATCGGGGAATACTGTCCTTCTTTTAAGTACAGAAGTTTTTCCGCATAAGACTTTGTGTACTTATCTTTCATTTTCAGATTTCCGTTTCGAATAGTGATCAGGGAAAATCCTACTTTGTCAAAATCACCCAGTCCGTAGTCCGTAATATCCCACCCAAGCATATTGTCGCGGACTTCGTCGTAATCGTGTCCTTTCTCCTGCCATTCCTCTGGTGTAAAATTACAGAATGGAGGAAGAGAAAAGCGGTAGTCACGAATCATCTTTTCCATTTCTTTTAAAGCCTTGTTGATTTCTGAACGTTTCATAAAGAAAACCTCCTCATAATACTTTTAGACAAATTATACAACTTTTTCTTAAATATATCTACCAATTATATACAACGTACAATTTTAAAAATGGGGATCCTCCTTGCTATTTCATTTTGTGAATGGTAAAATTGGAAGTACCAAAACTGCTGTCTAACGGAGGATATACTCATGAATACTATGCCAATACCAGAACTGATTGAAAAAGTTACTTTGATCTGCAAAAGAAATCATGTAGAACACCTGAAGCTTTTCGGCTCCTTCGCAACAGGCACTGCCACACCGACAAGCGATATAGATTTTGTAGTTTACGGCTGCCCTGATATTATGAAACTGGAAGAAGATTTAACAGAAATCGATACGCTTAGAAAAATAGATATTTTCGATTACGACAGCATTCATAACCCATTTTTACTGGAGGATATAGAAAAATATGGAAAACAAATTTATTAATCGGTATCATACCTTCTGCAGAAGTTTGAAAAATCTTGAAAAAAGCAGACATGCCGACCCGTCTGCAGATTTTGTATTGGAAGGAACTGTCTTAAATTTTAATCTTACCTTTGATATTTCATGGAAAGTAATGAAGGATATTCTTACGAAAAAACTGGAAATCCTGGACTTTGCAATCGGTTCTCCGCGGGAAACACTGCAGCAAAGCTTTACAAATCATATTATCACAGACGACAAATGGCTCCAGATGCTCCGCGTCCGGAATCAGCTTGCACATGATTACGACGGAACATTTGCCTCAGAACAATTTCAGAATATAATCAACGTCTATTATCCTCTCTTTGAAGATTTCAAAAACACTGTCGAAAAATATTATACATAATAGAACAAGCCACGGGTTTCCCCGTGGCTCTTACTTTTCATCCATTCTTGCAATCCTTGCTGCAAGCTCCTGATATTTTCCTGTAATGTATCCGTAATTTTTACGCTTATGAGGTACAAGACAGTTTGTACAGTCCTTGTATCCGTTTTCTGTATAAGTGAAATTTCCCCCGCAGTCTTTTCCAAGAGCATAGAGAGGACAATAACAGAAAAGACAGTTAAATTCCTCCGGATCTGCTCCTTTATGACAGGGAAAATATTCACATTCTTTATGACTAAAAAAAGAAAATTCCTTTCCTTCCCAATATGGTTTCTCCATTTATGCCTCCTTCATACATACGCGCACTTTCTATCCTGCAATATCTCATCCTAAAAACCTCATAAAAAAGAGGGAGCGATGCTACTTCGGTGTAGAAAAACAACTCATTCATAAGTGCGCGGAGGGAACGGTTGTATCCGAAGCAGTATCGCCTGCCATTTAATCATGTATAATTCGTATGAACAGGCGCATTCCATAAAAAATGCCCGCTTCGAAGGAAAGCGGACAACATCCCAGGGTGCGGAATCCCTGAAACTGGTCGTTACACTTTACACGGAAGCTTAACCTCGCCATATTAAGCAGGTTTCCTGACTTCAGAATCAACACTTGCCTCTCCTTCTCATGCTATGGCACAATGGATCTCTGAGGCTTACTCCTCTGTTACAGTGACCGGATCGCTCAGGATTTTCACCTGATTCCCTTTTCTGTTTTGTTCGCTATGGTAACAAACAGCACTTAATATGTTCACTATGGAATTATACTAACCATATAATACTACTTTTGTCCAGTATTGTCAAGAAATTTTTATACTTTTTTATCAAAGCCTTTCTGAATATCCTGTTTCATCTCTGCTGCACTTCGAAATCCTGTACAATTTATAACTTCAACCGATTTCCCCATCTTTTCCAGTCTAGATGCAAGCTCCTGCAAGTCCAGCCCGATTGCTTTTGGCACTGCACTTCCTAGCAGAAACAGAGGTCTGTTTTCCGGAAAATTCTGAAAAATTTCTTTTGCTGCTCCTTCCCAGTCCCCTTTGCTTACAAAGACATCGGAAAATCTTGTACTTTTAATCTCCTGTAAGCAATTATCTTTTCTTTTAAGTGTAAGAGCACTTTTACAGCCTCCCGGTGTGATCAGGAGTATATCACACTCCCTGTTCTCAAGAGCTTCCACAACAGCCTGAAAATCCGGCATTTCCTCTGTATTTTCTTTTGTAGCACATTCTGTCTTCAAAAAGCTGATTTCTTCTCTGTCCTTTATTCCCCATCTTTTCCATATATCTTCCAGAACTTCTCCCGGAGCTTTTTTTCTTTTTGCCAGAGGACCTCTGTAAAGAATCTCTATTGGTATATGATCGGGATTTTTAATCTTTTCTCTTATTTCCTCCAGATTCCATTGTGTCAGCACCTCCATACAGGAAGCATACACAATAATCCCCTTTATCCCACGCTTTCTTAACGCCTTCTCTATGGTCTCACTGATCTTTCTACCCTGCTTTCCAAGACTGTACTCTCTTTCTGTAATCGAACACGTAAACAGCCAGTCTTCTTTTCCAAGTACATGTGCCCTCTTTTTCAGGGCATATGTACAGGCTAAAGTACCCGGAGCCACAATCGCAATCCCCTGCTTTTCCCATATCCTGTCAGGAAGCTTCTTCAAATGTTCCATTTCTCCATACGCGGATTCAACAGAAAATCCCTTCATCTTTTTCCGTTTCCTTTCTCATATATCTCTTTTCCAAACCTCTCCAGGTCTTCGGCTGTCATAGGTTGGGGAAGCTGCATTCCATTTGGTTTTTTCATAAGTGCTTCGGCAAACTTTTCCAGCGCACGTGTATTTTCCGTTTCCGGAAAAAGCTCTGTGAACGGCATTCCTCTGAAATCTGCCAGCTGCATTTCCCGGCTTTCTGTCAGAGATACACATATCTCGGCTTTTGTTTCATCTGAAAAAGCTTCTGAAATTTCTCTGTCTCTGAAATTTTTTATATGATTCAAAATAAGACCACCAAACATATTTTCCTCCCGGGAATATCGAAGAATCCCTTTCAGAATATTGTTTGCAGCATACAGAGACATATAATCTGCCGATGTTACAACAAAGACTTTATCTGCGTAATGTTTTCTCATAGGTACAGAAAATCCTCCGCACACAACATCTCCAAGAACATCATACACGATCACGTCCCAGTTTTCCTGAAAAATTCCAAGTTTCTCCATCTCTTCCATTGCTGTTGTAATTCCCAGTCCCGCACAGCCGCAGCCGGCTTCCGGTCCTCCGCATTCCACGCACTGAACTCCATTTTTTCCTGTATGAATAATTTCAGCCCGGGATAAACTCTCTTTTTCCTCCAACAATTCCAACACAGAAGGAATCCTGCCTGACTGCAAAATTCTCGCAGAATCTGCTTTCGGATCACAGCCTATATGTAAAACCTTCATTCCTTTCTTTGCCAGAATCGCAGACACATTTGCCGCTATTGTGGACTTTCCAATTCCACCTTTTCCATAAAATGCTATTCTTTCCATTTCTCACTCTCCTGGAATACATACTTTTCTTCCTAATTCCGGAATATATACCATATGAACCTGAATCCCATAAAGTCTGTTAAGGTTTTCCTCTGTTACAATGTCATATGTATTTCCTGTCTCAAATGTGCCGTCTGAATGCAAAAGCCCCGCCTTTCCATTCAGGAACAGAACATGATCCGGCATATGGCTTGTCAGAATAATCCCATAGCCTTTCTCCGCGAGACGTTTGATTAAATGAAGCATTCGTAACTGGTTTCCATAATCAAGATGATTGGTCGGTTCATCTAACATAATAATATCCGGTTTCTGCACCATCACCCTTGCGATTGTCACCTGCTGCCTCTCTCCGCCGCTTAATTCTGTATAAGGTCTTTTGGCAAGCTTCAAAATCCCCAGTTCTTCCAGTGCTTCCTCTGCCATCTCATAATCTTTCAATGACGGTTTCTCAAAAAACCCAAGATATGGAGCCCTCCCCATAACTACAAAATCCAAAACCTCATATCCGTAAGCCGGCGTATGAATCTGAGGGACATATCCTATTTTTCTGGCTGTCTCTGTAATGGAAAGCTCTGTAATGTGCTTCCCACCCAGATATACGCCTCCTTCCAAGGGTTTCAAAAGATTTGCAATGCAATTCAACATTGTAGATTTTCCGGCTCCATTTGCCCCGAGAACAGAAAAAATTTCTCCTTTTTCTATGCCAAAATTTACATTTCGAAATAATTCTGTTTCATTATTATAGGAAAATCCAAGATTTTTCACTTCCAATATCATGCTACCTTCATCCTCTGTCTTACAAGTAAATAAAAATAAAACGGCGCTCCCACAAGTCCTGTCAAAATACTGAGAGGAAGTTCCGCGCTCGTAAGATTTCTTGCAGCTGTATCGATCAGCAAAAGAAAACCAGCTCCCAGCACTGCCGATACCGGTATCAGCCTTCTGTTGTCCGGACCTGTGAGCATTCTTCCCAAATGTGGAATTACAAGACCAATCCACCCGATCGTCCCGCTGATACATACAGCACTTGCTGTAAGCGCTGTGGCGCAGATGATCACAAGACCTCTTGCTTTTTTTATATCGGTTCCCAGAGATCTTGCTTCTCCTTCCCCAAGAGACATAATGTTGATCCTCCATCTCACGGCTATGAGAATACCTGCTGAAATGAAGATCACAGGACCCACGCAGGCTATGTCGCGCCATACTACTGTACTTAAGCTTCCCATCTGCCAGTGAGTGATAGAAGCAAGCTGGGTATCCGGATCAGCCAGATATTTCAAAAGTCCGAGAAGAGAATTCATAAGTCCGCCCACAATAACACCTGCCAGAACCAGCGTCATCATAGAATGATTCCGCATCATTTTAGGAATAAAAGAGGCGGCTGCAACTGCCACAATTCCCCCTGCAAAAGCCATAATCTGAATCTCCGTCTGCCCAAACTGCATAAGAATTGCCAAAGAAGCTCCCACACAGGCGCCTGCAGATACTCCCAGCATATCAGGAGCCACCAGCGGATTTTTAAACACGCCCTGATAAGCTGCACCGGACAGGGATAGCGCTGCCCCAACAAGAAG
Source organism: uncultured Blautia sp. (assembly GCA_900540785.1). Taxonomy (GTDB): domain Bacteria; phylum Bacillota; class Clostridia; order Lachnospirales; family Lachnospiraceae; genus Blautia_A. The sequence goes on along the minus strand of UQHF01000020.1, from coordinate 40,617 downwards.
TGCACCGGATATTCTAGGCAGCCGCAGTGTAAATATCACACTTTCTGCCTGTGCCTCCCAGTCAGGTTCTATATGAATCACTTTAGATAAAAGTATCTTTATAACGTCAATGGGGGAGATATAATATCTCCCCAGACCAATCGCTATTATCACAAGTCCTGTCACAATGAGAAGCAGCGCCGCAAAAATCATTCTGTACTTTTTCTCTTTTCTTCTCATAAGGCTCTGCCTTTCCTTTATTTCGCACTATTCTTGTTAAAATCATCACTCATAATCTGTGATACATCTTCATCTGTAAGCTCATATTCGAAATATGTTTTAAAATAATCAGCTACCTCTTTACGAATATCAATATCTGAAAAAACCTCAGGCTGGATCAGGGATGCCAGCCACTCCATCATAAGCGGCGTTTCTACTCCCGGCGCGTCCCAACGGTAAATTCCAATAGGAGTTTTATATACCCGTTTATCCTGAACAGCTTTTACATTGCTCCAGTCCTGCCCGTCAATGGTGTTATTATATAAATCTTCCGGTGTAAACTCGTCAAACCAGCTCAAAAGGATAATATCCGGATTGATTTCCAGGATTTCTTCCATCGTAATATCTGAATTTTCTGCCGCTACATTATCCGCCCCTGCCAGCTCCAGAGCCTCTTTAATAAAGTTATCATTTCCCTGCAGCTTCAGTTCTGAATTTCTCAGATAAAGAACCTTCGGTTTTTCTGCACTTTCTATCTTATCCTGATAAGATTTTATTTTTTCGTATGTATCTTCGTACAGATCAATAAACTGCTGCGCTCTGTCTTCTTTTCCCAGCAGTTCCCCTATCGCACGAAAACTTTCCTGAAGTTCTTCCACCGTTTCATTTTTCACCATAACAGGGGCAATTCCCAACTCTTTTAACTGCTTTGCCTCGTCTTCCTGGTAATCCCAGATAACAACAGCTTCCACTCCCATCTCCACCATCTCTTCCATATTAATGGAAAAATCTTTTCCTATAGCTGTGGAATCAATCTGTCCATATTCCGGATCCATCTTTTCTAAAAAATTTCCTGTATATGCACTGATCGCTCCCGGATTAATAGACACCATTCTCTCGGATGTTCCGTCTATTGCATAAATAACAGAAGACCAGGGGAGTGGTGTTACTGCAATTTTAGAAATATTTTCCGGAACTTCAACTACATTTCCCGCTGCATCTGTGACCTCTCTTGTTCCCTCTGTACTCTCCTCTGCTGCCATTACAGGCATAGCAAAGGCTCCCAGCATTGCAGCTGTCAAAGCTGCTGTTGTCCGTTTCCACATTGATTTTCTCATTTTTCTTTTCCTTTCTTCTCATTTACCGGAATAATATAAAATCCGCTTCTGTCCCTTTTTGTCTGTGACAATCTCTGCTTCCACCTCATAAACCTCCCGGATAAATTCCGGTGTCAGAACTTCAGCCGGAATTCCCGCATTTACAACTTTCCCATCTTTTAAAGCATATAATCTGTCACAGTACATAGCGGCAATATTCAGATCGTGAATGACTGCAACTACTGTTTTTCCCAGGTTTTTTACAAGGTCCATCAGTTCCAGCTGATATTTAATATCCAGATGATTCGTCGGTTCATCAAGGATCAAACACGGAGTATCCTGCACAAGCGCTCTGGCGATAAAGGCTCTCTGCTTTTCTCCGCCGGATAAAGTAATAAAACTCTGTTCACGAATTTCATAAAGCCCTGTCGCCCGTAAAGTCTGATGAACGATTTCTCTGTCCGCCTCATTTTCAGATTCCATCATTTTTTTCTTTGCATGACGCCCCATCATAACTACTTCTTCCACCGTAAAGTCAAAACTCGCTTCCTGTTCCTGAATTACAACAGCAAGCTGCTGTGCCATTTCCCGGTTGCTCATAGTAAGCAAATCCCGGTTCATAAACATAATTTTTCCTTCCTGTGGTTTCAAAACTTTGTATACATTTTTTAAAAGAGTGGATTTTCCACTTCCATTGGGACCAATTATTCCTACAAACTCGCCTTCATGCACCTGGAATCCTGCCTGTTTCAGAATCTTCTTTTCTTTTATTTTAAAAGAAAGATTTTCCACCTGAAGCATTTTTCTCCCCCCTGTCACTTAAATTCATAGCGGCGCACTTTTACCATCCAGAGGAATAAAGGCGCTCCCAGAAATGCTGTAAGGATTCCCACTGGAATTTCTGTTGGAGGATGTATCATCCTTGCTCCTACATCCACCCATATCATAAATACAGCGCCACATAGTGTGGCAATAGGAAGAAGCTTTCTGTGATCTGCTCCCACAACTGAACGTACAAGATGTGGTATTACAAGCCCTACAAATCCGATACATCCGCTTACAGCCACAGAAGATGCTGTAAGAATAGCAGTCACAACAATCAGTACGCGCCGCACCAGATTTAAATCTACGCCTAAGGTAATAGCTGAATGCTCTCCCATCAACATGGCATTCAAGGATTTTGAAAAATATAGCAAGATGAAAAAAGCTGGCAAAATAAAAATCGCAAGAATCGGAACATCTGACCACTTTGCACTTCCAAATCCTCCTAACATCCAAAATGTAGCTTCTCTTACAGAGGCATCATCCGGCGCAGTATACACAATATAATTTGTAAACGCTCCAAACATAGATGAGACTGCTACCCCAACCAGAACCAGACGAACAGGAGTCACTGTATTCCCCCCTGCTGCCAAAATATAAACCAGAACCATAGAAAGCAATGCGCCCAAAAACGCGCCAAGCGGAATTCCCACTGCTGCTGCAAAAGGCACATTCAAGCCTGCAACCATCACAAGAACTGCACCCAGAGAAGCTCCTGACGAAATACCCAAAACATACGGATCTGCCAGAGGATTCTTTGTAAATGCCTGCATTCCCACTCCCGCAAGAGTCAGAGACGCTCCTACAAGGCCACCCAGAATAACTCTGGGTAATCTTAAAAACCAGACAATATTACCTGTACTCTCACGGATTCCTTCCAGTGAAACAACATCTCCCGCTCCCACAAATCCAAGCAGATTATGAAAGATTATTTTCCACACATCTGTAAAAGGGATTCTTACCGGTCCAAGACCTACTCCCAGAACAACCGAGCACAATAATACTACAATTAAAATTCCCGAGCAGAGCCCCGTATGGTTTTTTACGAATTTACAAAATTTTTTCATGCCACATACTACTCAAAGCATTCCGGATGGAAAGCTTCTGCAAATTTTTCAATAGTATCCCCTGTCATAGAGCTGGCAAATACTTCACAAAGATTTACAGATATAATACGATCCTCTTTGATTGCCGGGACATCTGCAAGCGCTGGATTTTCTTTCAGTTCTTTCATTTTCTGTTCCAGAGAAATATCGCCATAATTATTGACTACAATAACTTCCGGAGCTCTTTCTACCACTTCTTCCCAGCTTACATTGGCCCAGGTTTCTTCCATATCTTTAAAAATATTCTCTCCGCCAGCATGCTCCATCAGTTTTGCTGTAAAGTTATCTCCGCATGTATATGCGCCGCCTTCCTGCGCCATATCATAAACGAAAGCTTTAACTGTGTCTGTACCTTCCACTGCTTTTTCAACTGTTTCTATCTGCTCTTTCATATCATTTACAATCTGCTCTGCTTTTTCTTCCATATCAAAAATGCGTCCCAGATTATAGAAATCTTCATATACTACATCCACATCTGCCCCTAATGTATATCCCTCAATAGAAGAAAGAGACATAATCCCGTATTGGCTCAGCGTATCATGAGTTGTATTATTTTTTTCACTGAAAGCACTGGAACGGCCATATACAAAATCCGGTTCCTGAGCAAGAATTGTTTCTAAAGAAAGTGCTCCATCTCCAAGATTAGCAATTTTCTCATATTCATCATTCCATTTCGGGTTAATTTTAGAGTTCGTATATGCTCTTCCGATAATTTTATCTCCGAGTCCCATTGCCATTAACTGGTCGCCTGCATTTGCATTTACTGCAAGAACTTTTTCCGGAACATGAGTAAAGGTTACTTCTGCATCGTCCTTTGTTTTCAAAGTAAACGGGAATCCCTCTGCTTCTTCTGTTTTTTCTGCTGCCTCTGTCTTTTCCTCTGCCATTACAGGAAATCCTGACCCACATACAGTTAAACTTACACCCATTGTTACTGCCAGCATGCTTCCCACTAATTTGTTTCTGATTTTCATTTGTTTTCTCCTTTTCATTTTTTCATGCGGACGCATCCTTCCAAAGCTCTTCCTTTACTGCCGAAACTAAAAAAAGACATCTGCCCAAAAGCAGATGTCCAAAATAAAATACACGTATAGTATCGGATTTTACTCAAACAGGTTGCCTTTACCGGAAGCTTCCTATCGTTCCTGTCAAGCAGGTTTCCTGACTTACGGATTATTGCTCCAGCGCCTTCTCACAGAATTTCTTCCGCAATGGCTTTGCTTTCACTCCCCGTTTACAGTGGCCGGACCGTTCAGGCTTTTCACCTGATTCCCTTTTACCTCTTTTCGAGCACTTAACAAGTAAACTTAATTCATTTATACTTTTCCTATCTTATCCTACTTTTCTCCACATGTCAATTCGAAATATTTTCTACTCCAGCCCCAGTTTCTCCACAAACATTAAACAAAAACTGATAATCAGGCATCCACAAGATACCCAGATAACCGGAATTCCATATTTCAGAGAAAGAACGCCTCCAATTCCCGCTCCTACAGCAAAGAAAAAGATAATTCCAAAGTAGTAGCAGGCACTCTTTAAAAGTTCCGGATTCTTTTCCCGGAAATAAGCAGAGAGCGCTGCTGTACCGCTTCTCATATTTCCAATGCACATGGTGCTGGCATACGCATATCCGTGAACCTTGCGGAATGTCTGAACCTGCATAGCACAGGCAAAGGATACAAGGAAAGTTGCCACAATATTTAAATTCGAAGGAAGGAAGCCCACAATAAAGAGAATTATAATTTCATGGAAAAGAACATCCTGCCTCCAGTGAAGCATTCTTCCTTCCCTGCTTCTTCCCCGAATCTGCTCTGCCGCCATGACTCCAAAGATAAAAGCAATCAACGGAAACAGATAATGAAGAGCAGCAATCCACTCTCCGGACATGATATGCTGGCTCATAAGAACTACATTTCCTGTCTGAGCATTGGAAAACACCTCATCCCTCGTATTATAGGTATAAGCATCCTGCAATCCGCCGGAAAAAGCAAGAAACATATTGTTGATAAACGCCTCCGACATCTGAATGTTCGAAGAGTGAATCTTTTTCATTTTACTGTCTCTCCATTCCCTGTTTTTTTAAGTATTCTGCTCTGCCGTCTTCATAGAGATTATTTCCTTCACTGTCAATAATGACTACAAGAGGCATATCTTCCACATAAAGCTTACGAAGGGCTTCTGCCCCAAGATCCTCATATGCGATCAGCTCCGCTTTTTTGATACATTTTGCAAGAAGCGCTCCGGCTCCGCCGATTGCCCCGAAATATACGCCGCTGTATTTTTTCATGGCGTCCACAACTTCAGGAAGACGCGCACCTTTTCCGATCATTCCTCTTGCGCCTACAGACATCATAGTAGGTGCATAGGCATCCATACGTCCGCTTGTTGTAGGACCTGCGGAACCGATCACCTGTCCCGGTTTTGCAGGGGTCGGACCCACATAATAAATAGTGGCATCTGTTGGGTCAAAAGGAAGCTCTTCTCCTTTTGCGAGAGCCTCGCACATTCTCTTATGTCCTGCATCTCTTGATGTGTAAATGGTTCCTGTCAAAAGAACTCTCTCTCCTGCGTGAAGAGATTTTGCAAGCTCCTCTGTAAGAGGAAGTGTAATACGTCTCTCCATTTATATCACCTCCGTTTTATGACGGGTCACATGGCAGTTGATATTGATCGCGCATGGCATTCCCGCAATGTGGGTTGGAAGTGTCTCAATATTCAGTCCGATGGCAGTTGTCTTTCCGCCAAAGCCCTGAGGTCCGATTCCAAGCTCATTGATTTTTTCCAGCATTTCTTTTTCAAGGTCAGCATAGAACGGATCCGGATTTTCAGAATCAAGAGGACGCATAAGCGCCTTCTTTGCGAGAAGGGCAGCCTTGTCAAAAGTTCCGCCGATTCCCACGCCTACAACCATAGGCGGACACGGGTTCGGACCTGCTGTCTCCACTGTCTCAAGAATGAAATCCTTGATTCCCTGCAGTCCTGCAGACGGCTTGAACATACGGATCGCGCTCATATTTTCACTTCCGAAGCCTTTCGGTCCTAGCGTAACCTTTACCTGCTCTCCCGGAACAATTTCCGTATAGAGCATTGCCGGCGTATTGTCTCCTGTATTTCCTCTTCTTACCGGGTCTTTTACAACAGATTTACGGAGATACCCTTTATCATATCCGCGGCGCACGCCTTCGTTCACCGCTTCCGTCAGGTCGCCTCCCACAAAGTGCACGTCCTGTCCGATTTCCAGGAAGACACATGCCATTCCTGTATCCTGACAGATAGGAACATTCTCCTCATCCGCGATTTCAAAATTTTCGATAATATTATCAAGGATTCCCTGTGCAATTTCACCGTCCTCACAGGCACGGCAGTTTTTAATGGCGCATTTTACATCTTCAGGAAGATGATTATTTGCTTCAATACAAAGCTTTTCAATTACATCTGTAAGCCTGCTTACTTCTATTTCACGCATTCCTTTCACACTCCTTATCTCTCGTGACGTGCGTATTTTGGAAGAAGAAGCGGGGAAACATCCTCAGATTCCACACCGGCTTCTTTAAGTTCCTCTGCGTACTTTTCAATATGAGAAAGACTCATGGTTCCAAGCTCTACCTCTTTCGCTCTTGCAGCAGCCGCCTTTCCTGCATTTCTGCCGAATACGATAATATCAAGAAGAGAATTTCCCATCAGACGGTTTCTTCCGTGGATTCCTCCTACTGCCTCACCTGCAACAAGAAGGTTGGAAATGGCTTTTGTAAATCCGTCTCCTCCGATTTCCAGTCCGCCGTTCTGATAATGCAGAGTCGGATAAACAAGGATCGGCACTTTTCTCATATCAATGTCGTAGTTCATATACATACGGAGCATTGCCGGGATTCTCTTTTCAATCGTTCCCTCTCCGCCGATTCTCTCGATCATCGGAGTATCCAGCCATACGCCGCTTCCAAGAGGTGTCTCTACCCCTTTGTGGCGGTCTGTACATTCCCGGATAATGGAGGCAGCCGCAACATCACGTGTTTCCAGCGGGTGCATAAATGCCTCACCTTCTGCATTTACAAGCATGGCTCCAAGAGAACGAACCTTCTCTGTTACAAGAGCGCCGTAAATCTGTGCCGGATATGCAACTCCTGTCGGGTGATACTGAATGGTATCCTGGTAAAGAAGAGGTGCGCCTGCCCGATAGCCGAGAACCAGTCCGTCTGCTGTTGCGCCGTAATGGTTTGATGTAGGGAAGTTCTGGTAATGAAGGCGTCCGGCTCCTCCTGTTGCAATGATGACTGTTTTTGCTTTTGCCACCATGTAATCCTCTGTCTCCATGTTTAAGAGAACAGCGCCTGCCACCTGACCTTTTTCGTCTTTGATGAGCTCTACTGCAGAAGTAAATTCCACAACCGGGATTCCTCTGTTAATGACTTCATCGCGAAGAGTACGCATGATTTCCGCACCGGAATAATCCTTGCAGGCGTGCATTCTTTTTCTGGAAGTTCCGCCTCCGTGTGTTGTTACCATGTTTCCTTCTTCATCTTTATCAAACATAACGCCAAGCTTATTTAACCACTGAATGGCATCCGGTGCTTCCATAACAAGACGTTTTAAAAGCTCCGGTCTTGCGGCAAAATGGCCGCCTCCGAACGCATCAAGATAATGCTGTACAGGAGAATCGTTTTCTTTATCTGCAGCCTGGATTCCGCCCTCCGCCATCATAGTATTGGCATCTCCAATACGCAGCTTTGTCACAATCATAACGTCCGCACCGGCTTCATGTGCCTCGATGGCAGCAGAAGCGCCTGCTCCGCCGCCTCCGATTACCAGTACATCCGTCTCATAATCTACTTTACTCAAATCTACCTTATCTGTCAACAGGCGGCTGTTGGAATGAAGGAGATGTCCAAGCTCTGCCGGAACTTTCTGCCCTTTATTCGGTCCGATTTTGATTTCTACAAATCCGTCTTCTCTGTAATCCGGGTGAAATTCTTTCAGAAGGGCATCCTTTTCCTCTGCTGTCATTCGTCTCGGCTCCATGCCCATACGCGCATCTCTTGTTGCTTCCACCTTTTTTACAGATTCAAGCATTTCTGGTGTAAACATATAGGTTGTCCTCCTTATTTCTCAATTTCCCTTGTATTGTAAAGTTCCTGCATCTCTGTGATCGGCTTCTGCATGATCTGCTCGATCAGCTCGTCATATTCGCCGTGGTGGATTTCCTCCACTCTCTTATTGAGGTGCTCTGCTTCCGGTGCAATATACTTTCCTGTGAGACGTCTCGCAAGAACTCCGACCATAGGATGGGAAATTCCCGCAGGACATCTTACGGAACAGCAGCCGCAGCCTACGCAGTCAAAGGATTCCTCCGCACATTTTTCCAGTTCCCCTCTCTGTGCGTAAGCAATATACTGCATAACATTTAAGTCCTGGGTACATGCCTTTGTACAGGCGTTGCAGCCGATACAGCTGTAAATTTCCGGATAAAGCTCCATCATTACCTGCTGGTTCGGTTTGATTTCTTCTATATTATATGTTCTTTTATCTGTCGGGAAAAACGGAATACTTGCCACATACATGCCCTCTTCCACCTGTGTCTGACAGGCAAGGCAGGTTTTCAGCTCATTTTTTCCCTTGATCCTGTAAATTGTCGCGCAGGCTCCGCAGAATCCGTGGCGGCAGCCGCAGCCTCTTTTTAATGTGTAGCCTGCATATTCCATTGCAGTCATGATGGTAAGGTCTGCCGGTACGCTGTATTTCTTACCGAAAAAATATACGTTTACCATTTTATCCATTTTCAAATACCTGTCCTTTCTATCAGTACTCCTGGGGCAATTCTTCTATTTCGTCAAAACGGAACACAGGACCGTCTTTACATACGTATTTGGAACCGATGTTGCATCGTCCGCATTTTCCCACTCCGCATTTCATGCGAAGCTCAAGGGTGGTATACACCTGCTCGTCTGTAAAGCCCATCTCCTTCAAGCCTGCAAGAACAAACTTGATCATGATCGGCGGTCCGCACACAAGGGCAACCTTGTCTGTGTCAAAACCGATTTCTTTTAAGTATGTGGGAACAAATCCAACGTGGCCGTCCCAGCCTTCCTGCTCCCTGTCAATGGTAAGGTATACGTTCACTCCCTCTGTTTTCATCCACACTTCCTGGATTTCCTTTAACTGTACCAGGTCATCTGCGGAACGGGAGCCGTAAAGAATGTCTACTGTTCCGTAATTTTCTCTGTTGTCAAGAACGTAATTAATTACAGAACGGAGCGGAGCAAGACCGATTCCTCCTGCGATAAAAAGAAGATTTTTCCCCTTAAGCTCTGTCTCTACAGGGAAAGAATTTCCGTACGGTCCTCTTACCGTGATCTCATCTCCAACGGAAAGACTGTGGAGATAATCTGTGAGAACACCGCATTTTTTAATGCTGAATTCCTGATATTCCTTATTTGTAGGAGAAGAAGTAATGGAAAACATACCTTCGCTGATCCCGGGCGCACAGAGCATGGCGCACTGTCCCGGCATATGTTCAAAAAGTTTTCCTCCTTCGGGCGCATTGACCCGGAATGTTTTTACATCCGGCGTCTCCTCACGAATATCCGTAATGACTCCAACCTTTGGAATCAGTGTATCTAATGTATAATTTTTATGACAGGTGCATTCGCTCATTCCCTGTTACCTCCCTGTTTCTGAAAGGACTTGATCACTTTTACAATATTTAACGCTGACGGACATTTTTCCACACATCGTCCGCAGCCCACGCAGGAATACATTCCATCGTTGTTTGCCGGGAAATATACAAGCTTGTGCATAAATCTCTGACGGAATCTCTGCATCTGGCTTGTACGGTTGTTTCCGTGCGCCATCATGGTAAAATCGGAATACATACAGGAATCCCAGCAGCGGTATCTCTGTACCCCATGTCCTGTATCATAGTCCTTAATATCGTAGCACTGGCATGTAGGGCATACAAAAGTACACGTTCCACACGCGAGGCACGGTTTATAAAGCTCCTCCCATAAAGGAGAATCGAATTTTTCTTTTAAGGCGTCCCCGTTCCAGCCTTCAAGAGAAAGGTCGGAATATGGAAGCTTATCCACAATGGCTCTTATGGAAGCCTTCTCTTTTTCCACACATTCCGCATCTTCTCCACCGGCTTCTTCCAGAAGACTCTTCACTGCCTCTGTAAGCGCCTCTCCCTTGTCTGTGTTTGCTTTCCAGAAAAGAGTTTCCCCGGAAAGCCACACAGAAACGTCTCCTGCCGGCTCTGCAGCGTCAATCCCGAACGCCTTGCAAAAACATGTTTCCTCCGGCTCGGAGCAGGCAAGAGCAACGATGGTTCCGTGTTCTCTTCTTGCAGCATAAAAACTGTCAACAGGATCGGCAAGGAAAACTTTATCAAGAACCTCCACACCTCTTACATCACACGCCTTCATTCCAAACACAACAAAATCCTGCTCTTTTAAGGCTTCCGGCTCCACTTTTATTTTCTTTCCGTCACGGACGCAGGTATAAAGGTTTTCACTTTGTGGAAAAAATGCGTCCTTGGGAGATTTCACTGTCTTTAATGTGTCAAGAGCTGTTTCCGCGTCTTCACTCCACGCAGCAAAATTCGCCTGTCCGTTTACATTTACAGGAAGATACAGCTCTCTTTTCTCTGCAATGAGGGCAAACAACTCCGAAAGCTTTTCTTTTGCTATCTTATACATACGTTATCCCCTTTCTCACACACTGCCCGGCTCTGCATCGTCGAAAGTATAGCTTGTAAGCGGTCCTTTTGACTCTGTGTCCTCTCCGGCCTGAAACTCTCCGTAAAGCATATCAATATCCTTGATAAACTTTCTGTTAAACAGGTGAAGGGGGATTCCCTGAGGACAGACTCTGCTGCACTCGCCGCAGTCTGTACATCTTCCCGCCACATGGAAGGCACGGATAATATGGAACATTTTCTCCTCAAAGGAGTCTGCATTTGCCTTCTGGCTGCTGTCAAATTTGTTGCTGTCAAATACACATTTACGGCAGGAACATGCAGGACATACATTCCGGCAGGCATTGCATCGGATACATTTGCTTAATTCCTTCTGGAAAAAAGCAAACTTTTCTTCCGGGCTCATTGCCTCGATTTTTTCTACTTCTGCAAAACGGTCTGCATCTTTTGTATCTTTTGACTCGCCGAGAAGTTCGTCATAAATCTGATGCTCTTTTCCCTTGCACACGTGGCATCTCTCCAGCATGGCATCTTTATAGGAACAGGTCTTTTCTCCGTAAATAGTCTGGATTTTTAAGGTTTCACAGGAATCTTCCGCCTCAGCGCCCTGAATGCTCTCAATTCCCTTAATCCCCATTTTTTTAATTTTCTCTATATCAAGCTTGCCCTTGCAGCCGATTCCCACAATGTAAGCCTTTTCTCTGTCTACACGATGCTCTTTTATCAGCTGATTAAAGCTGTATGTATCGCACGGCTTTAAAAATACAAGGGTTTTTCCCTCCATTTTGGAGGCTGCGATCATATATTTACTTAAATTGGCTCCACAGAAGCCGTTATATACAAGATTATCAAGCTCTTCTGCCTTATCAAAGAACGCCGGCTCCGGATTATAGGAAAGGTCTCCCGCTTTCCAGCCAAGAACCTGTGTCACTTCTCCGGAAGAAAGCAGCTCTTTTGCACGCTCTATCATTTCCCGCATCGCAAATCCTCCAGTCTTACATTTTTGCCGAGAGAATAAATCTTTTCCACAAACTCATTCATAGTCTGTGAGAATTTTACACCTTCTGCAGCAGATACCCACTCTACGCGTGTACGGCCTTTTTCCACGCCGAGATAGTCCAGCATGGAAAACAGAAGTGTCATTCTTCTTCTCGCATAATAATTTCCTGTACTGTAATGGCAGTCTCCGGGATGGCAGCCGCACATGATCACGCCGTCCGCTCCCTTTTCAAATGCCCTTAAAATAAACATGGGATTTACGCGGCAGGAGCATGGAACACGGATGATTTTTACATCTGCCGGGTAGGTAAGGCGGCTGCTTCCCGCAAGATCCGCCCCTGCATAGCTGCACCAGTTACAGCAGAATGCCACGATTTTCGGTCTGAATTCTTCTTTTGCTTCTATCGACATATTGCATCTACCTCCGCGATAATCTGTCTGTTTGAGAATCCCTGAAGGTCCATTGCACCGGAAGGACAGGTAACGGTGCAGGCGCCGCAGCCCTGGCATAACGCGTCGTTTACAACAGCGATTCGGCGCACCTCGCGGATTCCGTGGTCGTTTACTTCTTTTTCTTCATAAGTGATGGCTCCGTAAGGACATACGTTGGCACAGGTGGAGCATCCGTTACAGAGAAGCTCGTCGGATTTTGCAGTACACGGATTTGTCATAAGCTTATCCTTTGCAAGAAGTCCGATCGCCTTTACTGCCGCAGCTCCCGCCTGGGCAACTGTCTCCGGAATATCCTTTGGTCCCTGACATACGCCGGAGAGGAAAATACCCGCTGTCGGAGATTCCACAGGGCGAAGCTTTGCGTGAGCCTCTGTGAGGAAATTATTGGTATCAATACTTGCAGTCAGCATGGTTGCGATTCGGCGAACGTCCGGTTCCGGTTCAATCGCAGCCGCAAGGACAACCATATCAGCCTCTTTTAAAATCTGTTTATTGTCAAGAAGGTCCACACCCTGTACGAGAAGCTTTCCGTTGGGCTTTGGAATGACCTTTCCAACCTGGCCTTTTACGTAATTTACACCGTACTGCTCCACAGCTCTTCTGTAAAACTCGTCAAAGTTTTTGCCTGGTGTACGAACATCAATATAAAATACTGTCACATTTACATCCGGATATTTATCACGGATCAGCATGGCGTGTTTTGCTGTGTACATACAGCAGATTTTAGAGCAGTAGCTCTTTCCCCTGTCGTCTGCGCAGCGGCTTCCCACACACTGGATAAACACCATTTCCTTCGGCGCTTTTCCATCAGAAAGACGCTCAAGATGTCCTTTTGTCGGTCCTGCCGCATTCATGATACGTTCAAGCTCAAGGGAAGTGATGACGTCCTTGCTCTGGCTGTATGCGTACTCGTCATATTTATCGAGCTTGATCATATCAAAACCGGTTGCCACTACAATGGCTCCGTATTTCTGTGTCACGATCTCGTCCTGCTGGTCGTATTCAATGGCTCCTGCCTGACAGACTTTTGCACAGAGACCGCATTTTCCCGTTTTAAACTTAATGCAGTTTTCTCTGTCAATGACCGGAACATTTGGAATTGCCTGGGCAAACGGTGTGTAAATGGCTGTTCTGTTTCCAAGTCCTCTGTTAAACTCGCTCGGAATTTTTTTAGAGGGACATTTTTCCTGACAGATACCGCAGCCTGTACACTTGTCCATATTTACGCTTCTTGCTTTTTTGCGAATGTCTACTGTGAAGTCACCTACGAATCCGGTTACTTTTTCCACTTCGCTGTATGTATAAATATTGATTTTTTCGTGAGCTGCCGCTTCCACCATTTTCGGTGTCAGAATACAAGCAGAACAGTCAAGTGTGGGGAAGGTCTTGTCAAGCTGTGACATTCTTCCGCCGATACTTGGAGTTTTCTCCACAATGTCAACTTCATATCCTGCGTCTGCAATATCAAGGGCAGTCTGGATTCCGGCAATACCGCCGCCGATCACAAGTGCCCTCTTTGTAACTCTGCTCTCGCCCGGTTTTAAAGGAGCGTTTAAGTTTACCTTTGCGATGGCTGCTCTTGCAAGGATCACGGCCTTTTTTGTTGCCTCTTCCATGTCCTTGTGAATCCAGGAGCAGTGCTCACGGATATTTGCGATTTCCACCATATATGGATTTAATCCCGCTTTCTCTGCAGCCTTTCTAAAGGTTGCCTCGTGCATACGCGGGGAACAGGAGCATACTACGATTCCTGTCAGATTTTTTTCTTTAATTGCCTCTGCAATTTTTGCCTGTCCTGCTTCTGAACACATATAGGGATAATCCTCAGCATGGACAACGCCCGGCTCAAGAAGAGCCATCTCTGCTACTTTTTTCACGTCTACTGTTGCGGCAATATTGCTTCCGCAATGACAGACAAATACGCCGATTCTCTGCATCAGCTTTACCTCCTGTATCTTCTGAATGCGCTGACTAAAAGCTGCTGCGGAAGTTCCTCATCAAGAAGTTCCGGAATTTCATTTGGGGATAAATAATCCAGTCCTTTCTGGCGGATTACCATCTGTCTCGCAGCATCAATTAATTTCCCAGGTTTCACATCTCGCGGACAGCGCTCCACACAGGCGAAACAGGAAAGACATTTCCAGAGAGATTTTGAATTTACAAGCGCCTCCACATCTTCATTTACCACATAAGAAACAAACTGATGCGGTTTAATATCCATCTCGTTAAAGGAAGGGCAGGAGGCGGAACATTTTCCGCATTTCATACATTTCAGAGGATTTACGCCGCTGATTTCTTTTATCATTTCTACCTGATTCATTGATTGTCCTCCTTTACCCCGAGAGCTTCTGCCAGAAGCTCTGTGAAATAATAGACAGGGAGACCGCTTTCTGTTTTATTTAAGTTATAAAGACAGAGAGGACAGGCTGTGATCAGCATTTCCGCGCCAAAGCCTTCTGCGCTTTCTGTGATCTTTTTGCACATATTTCCTGACAGTTCTTTTTCTTTTAAGGAAATATAGCCTCCGCAGCACTCGTTTCTGTATGGATAGATCACAGGCTCTCCGCCAATCGCACGGATAAAATCTTCTATAATAGAAGGATTTTCCGGATTGTCAAATTCCAGGATTTTTCCCGGTCTTAAAAGGAGACAGCCGTAATATGCACCGATTTTTCTTCCTGTAAAGGGATTTACCACTTTTTCTTTTATCTTATCGAAGCCTACGCGGTCGCGAAGCACTTCCAGATAATGAAGAACCGTTGTCTCTCCCTTATAAGGTTCAGAAAGCTGCATATAGTTATTTGCTCTTGTCTGAATGTCTTCTACATTTTTCATATCGTCATTGACGCGCTTAATTACATGATGGCAGGCAGAACAGAGAGTCACAAGATCCTGTCCTTTTTCCCTGGCATCATTCAGGGCGCGGACGGAGGAAAGCTTTGTGGCAATTTCATCTGTTCCAAGAGGATATACCCCTCCGCAGCACTGCCAGTTTTCAATTTCTTCCAGTTCGAAGCCCAGAGCTTTTGCAGAGGCTCTCGCATAATCATCAAGAGCCTTTGCCTTTGTACGGAGTGTACACCCCGGATAATAACTGTACTTCATAGTTTCTGTTATCCTTTCTGTAAAGCCTTATACGGTAAGGTCAAGCTGAGAGATCACTGCTTTCAGAGCATCTGCGCTCGCCTTCAGTTTCCCGATTTCTTCCTGATTCATACGCATTGGGATTTTACCCTGCACACCATTTGGTCCTACAAGAGTCAGCGTACTTAAAGCCACGTCTTCAATTCCATACTCTCCGTGCATCATCGTGGATACAGTTGTGATGGAATCGGAAGCAGAGAGAAGAATACCGCAGAGCTTGCATACTGCTGTGGAAACTGCATAGAAGGTAGCGCCTTTATTTGCAATGATCTTGCCGCCGGATTTCTGAACGTATTCCAGCATTCCCTCTTTATCAAGCTCTTCCACTTCTTTTCCGAGATCCTTCATTGTATGATAAAACTCATCTACACTTACGCCGGAAATATAAGCGCCTGTCCACGGGATAAAGGAAGTATCTCCATGCTCTCCAAATACATAGGCATGAATGTTTTTCTGTGCCACCTTAAAGTGTTCAGAAAGCCCGCAGCGCAGTCTTGCAGAATCCAGGATCGTACCGGAACCGATAATCTGATTTTCCGGAAGACCTGAGATTTTTGTAAATACATAAGTCATAATATCTACCGGATTGCTCACCATAATGTAAAGCGCATCTGGAGCTGCTTTTACGATTTCCGGAGTAATACTTTTTAAGATATTTACATTTGTCTGGGTCAGCTCAATTCTTGTCTGTCCCGGTTTCCGCGCAATACCGGAAGTGATAATTACAATGTCGGAATCCTTTGCATCTTCATATTCTCCTGCCTTGATGGAAATAGGATTGCGGAAACAGGTTCCCTGAGCAATGTCCATTACTTCGCCTTCTACTTTTTCTTTATTAATATCAATCAGAACGATTTCTGATGCAATATCTTCACTTGATAAAGTATACGCGATGGTTGCTCCTACACTTCCTGCTCCGATGATTGTAATTTTGCTGCTCATAACATTCTCCTCTCACTTTGTCTTTTTTTTAACAATTACAGGTAAAAAAAATGGGGAACTGCCACTATTTTTTCTTTTATTCCAACGTTCTAAATATAAAATGGTTAATTTTTTACGATTTATAGTTAAGTTCCTCTTTTAATAATATACCACACAAAAGTGTAAAGGACAATATGTTTTTATTTTTTTGTTAAAAAAAAGTCATACAGAACTTTTTCTCAAAGTTCCGTATGACTCTATTCAAACAATACCAGGATTTTAAATTGTTTTTCTTTCTGTTTTACACAAGTCTTCTTACAGAAAGAATGGTTCTGTATGTTGCATCATTGCTGATCTTGATTCCGTCTCTTGAGTTGGAAGCATGAACAATCTGTCCGTTGCCCATGTAGATTGCCACATGACCGCCGTAGCAGATCAGATCGCCAGGCTGTGCCTCAGAGTATGGTACTTCATATCCTGCATTCTGCTGTTCGTAAGAGGTTCTCGGAATGCTCACACCAAAGTTTGCATATACGCTCTGGGTAAATCCGGAGCAGTCTGCTCCGTTTGTGAGGCTTGTTCCGCCCCAGACATACGGGTTACCTACGAACTGTGTTGCGTAATCTACAACAGAAGCACCTGCTCCTGAGTAAGACGGAGTGTCCTGACTCTCATATTCTTCCTCAGATACTGTGTTGTCAGAATCAATTACGTTTCCATATTCATCATATTCTACATCTTCAGAGCCTTCGCCTTCATCTGCAGACTCGGAATCTTCCTCAGAGTTCTCTGTATCTTCGATCACGTTTCCATCCTCATCATACTGGACTTCTTCGTTTTCTCCCTCAGCTTCTTCCTGTGCTGCCTGCTCTGCTTCCAGTCTCGCAGCTTCCTCTTCTGCAGCTCTTCTTGCCGCTTCTTCTGCTGCAATTCTCTCTGCTTCCAGTCTCTCGATTTCAGCCTGCTGTTCTGCGATCAGGTTTGCGTATTCTGTTGCCTGCTGCTGTGCATATGCAATTTCAGCGTCACAGTTTGCAGAGCTTGCTCTTCTTGCATCAATTTCATTCTGAAGAACAACGGACTGCTCTTCATAGGAAGCTTTCATTTCTTCCAGCTCAGCCTGCTCGCTCTCGTATTTTGTCTGAAGCTTTTTTACTTCCTCAATCGTATTTACGTATTTCTCAAGGCTCTTTCTGTCCTGATCGTACATTTTCTGTGTATACTCTGCTCTTGTGAGAAGGTCTGCCAGATTCTCTGCGTTCATCATCATCTGGAACCAGGCATCGTCTCCGCCTTTTTCATAAAGGTACTGGATACGTTTCTTCATAGCTTCATACTGTTTGTCGCGTGCCTTCTGTGCTTTTCCCAGATCCTGTTTTGTACGGACAATATCTACTTCTTTTGCAGAAATATCATTTTTCAGCACATCAATAGAAACCATCACATCTACAAGATTGGCATCGAGAGTGGCGATTTCACTTTCCAGCTGCTGTTTTGCTGCCCAAAGCTCGTCCATACGTGCATATGTAGCGTCTAACTGCTGGCTTGTCCATGCCTGCTCTTCTCTTAATTCTTCTTCTCTTGATGCGCTTACGCTTACGACCTGAGTTCCACACATTAAAAGCGCCATTGCAAGGCACATAAGTCTTTTCTTCATAATCATTCACCCTCGTAACTTTTAATACTTATATGTAACATTTATGAAATATCTGTTTTAATTCTTCTACATATTAACATACTGTTACGCTGTTTGCAAGGGTTTTTTACAGAAAAGTTTAAAACTTTGTAACATTTAGAAACCTTTCCGCAACGATTCCTGTGGGGTTGCGGGAAAGAATTACAGAATTGTGACATATAAAAAAAGCCATATTTATTAAGATATTTCCTAACAAAATGACTTTTTATTATGTATTTGATTTTTATTATAAAGTTTCCCACATATCAGCCTCCTTCCACCGCAAATATGCAAATTTTTGTAACAATTTTGTTGCGCCGCCTTTTTATGGACAGAAATCAAAACTCGCTTTGCTCAAACAGTTGATTTCTGTCCATTGCAGGCTTACAAAATTATTAAAATTTGCAACTATTTGCTTGTGGAAGAGGTGTTTTATTATGGAAAAATTTATCATGCAGCTCCAAGAGACTGTAGCCATGCATAATATTGCCGTTCTATATGTACTCCCACATTATATCCTTTTGTTTCTCTTGGATAAGAAACGTCTACACCAACTACAACATTTATACCAGACAATGGTGTAACACTCATAATTGCTGCACCGTCCATTCCAGGATATGTATCAACATTATACAGAATTTCTCTTCCAGAACATCTTGTCGCCCTTCCCCAGGAACTATACATTACTCCCTGTATCGTATTGCTACTTCCTGTAATTTCATCATAATACCCCAAAGTATACCCACTTTTAGGATAACCCGTTATCGTAAGATGTCCTGATGGAGCACCCATTAAATCGGAATCCGATGAAAACCCAATTCCATGACATCCCAACTGATTCCCAATAGGAATATTCAATTCAGCCACTCCTATATCACATTTCCGGTAATCTAACGTAGAAGAATCGTTATAATTTAACTTTTCCAAATCCTGAGGATAATGTATTTTTATTCCTCTTGCCTCTCCATACGGATATATCGATTTGTATCTGCCGGGATAAACATATATTTCATCCGCTGGACCATAATTATAATCATACAGAAGATGTCCTGCTGTTAACACTTTATCTGGCATAACCAGAGTCCCTGTGCCTTGCACTGCATATTTTTTCCCACCAACATTCCAAAATGACTCCATATAACATATAGCACTATACGGTGGTTTTTTACTTTCATTTTCATAAACCGGAAATAACACTTTTTCTCCAATAACACTTCTATTCTGCTTTTCCAGATCATTAGTTTGGGGCATCTCTTTTATACTATTTTCTTCTGCTTCTATATTTTTCACTTCTTTTTTTTGTGTTTTAATATCATAGCTCACAAATGTATCTGCTGATACTGAAATACTTCCCAAAAATATCAACGCAAAACAAGAACATAATATTCCTCTAAATAAACTTGATATTTTTCTCATTTCAACACCCAACCTTTCCCTTTACACTTACTGTGCTTTTGCTTATCTAATTCCAAGAGATTGTAACCATTTCATATGAGTATTTTCAATATGTACTCCTATATTAAATTCACTTGAACCGGATCCAGAAGCCACATTTATTCCTGAAATGACCTCAAGTTCATTATTTCCTGGGGTGCATATAATTGCTGCGCCTTCTGTACCCACACCTGTATCTACATTATATAGAATTTCTCTTCCAGAGCACCTTGTCACATACCCCATAGAACTATACATAATGCCTTCTAATGTTGTACTACTATTTGTTTCTTTATCATGAAATCCTAATGCTATTCCGCTACCCGGATATCCTGCTATTCTTACCTGACGACTGGGCAATTTCAACATATCAGAATCTTTTATATAAGCTACAGATTTATATCCACAATCATTTCCTATACTTTTATCCAATGTAATAACTCCTATGTCACTTTTTCGGTAAGCATATGTACTGGAATCATTATAATTTAATTTTTCTAAATCTTCTGGATATGAAAGTCGAATTCCTTTTGCTTCTCCGTATGTAAGAGTTCCAGAATATTTTCCAGGATATATATAAATCTCGTCAGCCGGTCCTCTATTGTAATCGTAAATACAATGACCAGCTGTTAAAACTTGATTCAGACTGACCATCGTTCCTGTCCCCTGTTTTGAATACGATGAATTTCCCGAATTCCAATATGCCTTCACGTAGCAAATATTGCTGTATACTATATCTGAACAGAATCTCTTATAAACTGGTAAAAGAGAATTTTCTCCAATTATCTTGCGAGACGTATTTCCAGCCACATTCGCCTTTCCCACAAAAGATTTTGTCGGCGAAAATACTTCTCCTTCTTCCACTTGAATTTCCTGCTCCGTTTGTTCTCCTGTTTCCATATCATAATATACAAACGACTCTGCTGATACTGAAACTGTTCCTACCAATAACATAAAACAAACTAATAAAACTTCAAATTTGAAACTTTTTTTCATGGTCTAACCGTCTCCTTTCTTTGCACGAATTTATCAAGCTACATTGCCATTTCTTTCCCCCTTTCTCAATCTTTTTACATTTTCACGTTTATTTATATAAAAATATAGTATCATAATTAAAATATAAAATCTATTTGTATATTTCACAATTTTTTCACAGAATTTTTAGTAACTTTTTTTAAAAATCATGCGTGATTTTTTCGAAAATGACTCGTACAGTCAGTTGTTAATATAATAACATAGTCTTAAAACAAAAAAACATCTTTGAAACTTTGCTTTTTGTCTCAAAGATGTTTCTATTGTTTTATTAAATTTTAAGAGAATAGATCTGCAAGTATCTGATCTGCTGTCTTAGACTTGTAACCTTCCGGATCGCTGAGTGTATTGCTGTTCCATCTGAAGTAATTACCATTACGGATATAGTTACCGCTTGATTCATGATAATCGTATTTACTTACCCCAGGGTATCTTGCCATATATCTTTCTGCCAGTGCAATCGCCTGACTGTCATAGCTGCCGCTTGGCGTAGGTGTACCGGAAATCTGACAACCAGCGTGCCATGTAGAGTGTACGATCACAAGGCTCTTATCGGAACACTGTCCAAGTACAATCCAAGTATGCCCATCACTATAACCAATATCTCCCGGTTGGAATTTATAATTAGATGCCGCAAGATCTGCCTGAGTCAGAATACTTCCCCAACCTCTGTTTCTGTAGCTTTCTCCTATTTCTCCTGAAACAACGGTATATCCTCCGCCTTCTCCACTCTTATTGTGCATTACCTGGTAAGTTGCCCAGCCTACAAATCCAGAGCAGTCAAGTCCTTTTCTCCGGTTTTCAGTTGATAAATCATCCCAGTCATGATAATCGTAGCTGCTATCCTGACTGTCATACCACTGTTTCCACATAGGACTTACGCCTTTTCTTGTAGCGTCTGTCCAGCCGCCGCCCCATACGTAAAGAGCCTGTCCTACCGGCTGAAGCGCTCCTGCCAGATAATTCTTAATGGTTCTTGTACCGCTTGGCTTCTCTGTGTTTGGTCCGGTGGTTTTTAATGTTGCAACACCGTCTTTATCAAACACATATGTTTTTCCATCAATTTTCATTTCCGTATTTTCCACACGGACTCCGCCATTTTTCGGATTCAGATAATACTTCTTGCCTGTACTCTTTATTGTAAGCCAGCCTGTATGCTTTCTGCCATCCGTACTCATGAAATAATAGGTTTTTCCGTCAATTTCCTTGAAACCGTGAACCATTGCTCCGTCTCTGTCCGATTTTGGTGCTGAATTAAAATAACATTTTTTCTGGGAAGAAAATGTTTTCCAACCTAACGCCATACGTCCTGACGGATTAAAATATCTTACAATATTTTTCTTGGTGTCTTTGAGCATCACGTCCCTTGACATGATTCCTGTCTTCGTATTAAAGTAATATTTATATTTTCCTTCATACAGCCAGCCTTTTTTCATAATTCCGCTGCTCTTATCGAAATAATATTTATTACCTTCCAAAGTAAGCCAGCCTTTTACCATGACACCGGATTTTGTAAAATAACGTCTATTTCCGCTGCCATCCTGCCGCCAGCCAATCGCCATATGCAAATCTTTCTGTTTGCATTTGCTTAAATTGCCGCTTCCGAAATAATATTTCTTTCCATTCAGAGTAAGCCAGCCCTTTTTCTGAACTCCTGTTTTGGGATCAAAATAATATTTGCGTTTTTCCTTTGTTTTGCTGTCTGTCAGGGTAAGCCAGCCTTTTGCCTTGGCTCCGCTCTGTAATATGTAATACTGCTTCCCTCCTATTGTCTGGAAGCCTTTCTTAGATGCCGCTTCTACGCGGACAGGGCTAGAAACTGCCGTAGCTCCTGCCGCAACAAATATAAGCATCAGGAGCAGTCCAAAAATTCTGAACTTCTTACATATTTTCTGCATATCTACCGTCCTTTTTTTCTGCGCTTCATCTGGAAACGCTATTCTTTACAAATTTGTTACAATTCTGTAACCCATTATATATGATAACAAAGTTCCCGTCAACAGCGTTTTGATATTTTTAGCATTTTCAGATTAAAAAGTCTCAAAAAAATACGGAAGATTTCTCCTCCGTATTTTTGAGCCTTTTTAGCTGAACAAATCTGCAAGTATCTGGTCTGCCGTCTTATTTCTGTAACCTTCCGGATCGCTGAGGGTATTGCTGTTCCATCTGAAATATCCTGTGCAGTTGTTAAGATAATTACCACTGGATGGGTGATAATCAAACTTATTATACCCAGAATACCTTGACATATATTTCCGCGCAAGTGCAACTGCCTGACTGTTTGAGTTACCATCAGGTGTTGTTGTTCCGGAAATCTGACAACCTGCATTCGGTGTGGAATGCACAATTACCGCGCTCTTATCGGCACACTGCCCAAGTACAATCCATGTATGTCCGAGATTACACCCTACGTCTCCCGCCTGAAGATGATACCCACTCTTTTTAAGTTCTGCCTTGGAAATCCGTTTTCCCCATCCGTTGGATGCGTATTCTTCACAAACTTCACTGGCAACAACCGTATAACCGCTTCCTTCTCCTGACTTGCTGTGCATTACCTGGTATGTTGCCCATCCCACAAATCCGGAACAGTCCAGTCCTTTCTCTCTCTCGAATTTATGGTATTCATAATCATAGCTGCTGTCCTGACTGTTATACCACTGTTTCCACACAGGGCTTACACCCTTTCTTGTGGCGTCGTTCCAGCCGCCGCCCCATACATAAAGAGCCTGTCCTACCGGCTGAAGTGCTCCTGCAAGATAATTTTTGATGGTTCTCTTTCCTGTAGGTTTCTCTGTATCCGGTCTGTCATATCCTTTCAAAGAAGAAACGCCTTCTTTATCAAACACATATGTTTTCCCGTCAATTTTCATTTCTGTATTTTCCACACGGACTCCACCGTTTTTCGGATTCAGATAATACTTGTCGCCCGTGCTTTTTATCGTAAGCCAGCCTGTATGTTTTCTGCCATCTGTGCTCAGAAAATAATAGGTTTTTCCGTTTATTTTCTTGAAGCCGTGAACCATTGCGCCGTCTCTGTCCGATTTTGGCGCCGAATTGAAATAACATTTTTTCTGGGAAGAAAATGTTTTCCAGCCTGTTGCCATACGACCTGACTTGTTAAAATACCTGGTAATATTTTTCTTCGTATCCTTCAGCATTACATCTGATGCCATGATACCTGTCTTTGTATTAAAATAATACTTGTATTTTCCCTCGTACAGCCAGCCGGTTTTCATAATTCCCGTCTTTTTGTCAAAGTAATATTTTTTTCCGCTTAAAGTGTACCACCCTATTACCATGCGGCCAGACGCGGTAAAGTAACGTTTCTTTCCCTGTCCGTCCTTTCTCCAGCCGACTGCCATGTTTAAGTCCTGCTGTCTGCATTTATTCAAATTGCCGCTTCCAAAATAATATCGGCCGCCATTTATCGTCTGCCAGCCTTTTTTCTGGACTCCTGTTTTCGTATCAAAATAATATTTTTTCTGTTTTCCGTCCTGTTTCAGGGTAAGCCAGCCCTTTGCTTTCGCACCGCTCTGTAAAATGTAATACTGCTTTCCGTTAATTTTCTGAAAGCCTTTCTTTGTTGCTGCCTCTACCTGTGTGGGATTTGCCACTGCTGTAACCCCAACTGTCACTGCTGTAAGCATAAGAAGCAGACACACGATTCTTAATTTTTTCAATACTTTTTTCATTCTCTCCGTCCCCTTTTACTCTGTTTCCGGTTTCCTGAGTTCCATAGTATTTTACAATTTTATTACAGCCTTATAAAGAAGTATAAACCTGTCTGATTTTCCCGTCAACACTTGTTGGCAAGGATCTGGAAATCTGTGAAATCTCCACAATTTTCCACAAATAAATTAGGACAAAACACACAAAAATGTTTTGTCCTTTTTACACGCAAATCCGATATTTAATATTTATCCTGTCTGTTCACAGATAAGTCTCTGAGATTACAGAAGATTCTTACGAAGCTCTGCACCGTCCAAAGCGTTTAAATAAGCAGGCGCTACATCAAATACGGTCTTGCAGCCTTTCTGTCCTTCTTTGTACATGCGGTATGCTGCTCGCGCGTATGCCACAATAACGGAAGAAGTGAACTCCGGATTGGAATCCAGTTTCAGACTGTATTCGATCACATGATTATTTTCATTATTCCATCCTGTTTTTCCGCTTCTGATCACAAAACCGCCGTGAGGAATGCCGCTGTGGTCGCGTTTCAGCTCTTCCTCTGTGATAAAATGAACGGTTGTATCATAGTCTGCAAAATAGTTTGGCATATTTTTGATTTCTTCTTCGATTTTTTTAAGATCTGCACCTTCCTCCGGCACAACAAAACATTCTCTTGTATGTTTCTGTCTTGTGGTAAGCTCCGGATTCTCTCCATTTCTCACAGACTCAAGGGCAGATTCCACAGGGATGGTATACTGCTTGCCGTCTTTCACGCCTTCCACGCGGCGAATCGCGTCTGAATGTCCCTGGCTTACGCCTTTTCCCCAGAATGTGTAATCTTTTCCATTTGTAAGGATTGCGTTTGCATACATACGGTTCAGGGAAAACATTCCCGGATCCCAGCCTACGGAGATAATTCCAACGTGACCGCTCTCCTGTGCTTTTTCATCTACATTTGCAAAATGCTCCGGGATTCTGGCGTGTGTATCAAAGCTGTCCACCACATTAAACCATTTTGCAAGCTCCGGTGTCTGTTCCGGAAGGTCTGTTGCGCTTCCTCCGCAGAGGATCATTACATCTATCTCATCTTTCATGGAAGCCGCCTGGTCTGCGGAATAAACTTTTCCGCCTTCTGTAAGGATTTTTACAGTAGCAGGATCACGGCGTGTAAATACGCCTGCAAGCTCCATATCCGGGTTATGTTTAATGGCGCACTCTACGCCCCGTCCCAGATTTCCATATCCAAAAATTCCAACACGAATGCTCATATCTGATTCCTCCTGTCCATTTCTTTTAACACTTTAACATAGTAATACGTTCAATTAAAATTGTCAATATTTTTTTAACAGCATAGAAAGGTTCCCGGACAGCAGCAATTACATGCAGCCTGAGCAAGACAGAGATTCATACAGATATTACCTGTTCCTCTGGGCATTCCTCCAAAGGGATTCTGCTGTTCCTGGTACCAGGTTCCGCCGCCCTCCATACGCTGGAGAACCATTCTGTACTGCATATTATCAGGCTCAAGGCGTACAGCCTCCCGAATATGATTCAGGGCATTTACATTATTCCCCATTCCCATATTTGCCATTGCAGACAGATAATACCACTGTCCATTTCTCTGGGAAAGGGCGTTTAACACATTCAAAGCCTCCTGATAATGTCCGCTTTGTACATAATTTGCTGCAGCCTGTCTTCTCAGCTCCTCCTCATCCTGGTAGGTACTGCTTCTCTGACCTCCGCTGTAGCCTCCAAAGCCGCCAAAACCGCCGTAACTGTTTTCTGCTGAACTGTATCCGTACTCCCGCTCTTTCATGATCTGTTCATACGCCTGCTGAACCTGTTTGAATTTTTCTTCCGCCTGATCTTTGTTGGGATTGTTGATATTCGCGTCCGGATGATATTTCCGGCTGAGACGGCGGTATGCTTTTTTTACTTCATCATCTGTTGCACTTCGGGGTACACCTAACACACTATATGGATCTAACATTTTTCTCTTTTCTCCCGTTCTTCCCTTCTTCTTTTACTAATCTCCTCAAATCTGCACCAGACGCCGGAATATAGTATATTTCGGAGAATATCTCCGTATTTTATAACAGGAAGTTTCTCAAACTCTTTGCAGACTTCTGCAAGCATCATGATCAGAATGCTGCGAACTTCCTCCTCAAACCCTTTCAGCATACACTTTTCAGAAAACGGATTGTAATTTCCATTTTCCGCATCTTTTTCCACATCATCATAGGCATCCAGAAGGTAGATAAACTTTCCAAGGTAAAATCCGATTTTTCGAAGAGATTTTTCCCACATATCATGCCGGACAGCAAGAATCTCTTCCATAATTTTCCCAAAACAGCCCGCCATCTTATCAAGGTCTTTTTCCCCTTCTTTCTCCCAGGCAGACAGACGCTCCAGATGTTCTATGATAACCGGGATTTTCTCTTTATATACTTCTTCCAGATGATTTTCTCTGTTCTGAAGAAGGGCTGCATATATGCGGCGCGATACCTTCTTCTCGTCATTCCAGTCGTCCATACATTTATAATAGGTAAGAAGAATGTTCATATCTGCACCGTATTCCGTCATTTCGTTCTTTCTCACCTGCTGCTTGCGAACAGGATGAACGGCACATCTTGTTGTACCCTGTTTTGTAGGCGGCTCATATAGCCCGCTTAACAGCATAACGACAAAAGTCATATCATAACTTATGGAAATCTGTCCGGAAACGCCGTACTTTCTTTTCAGTTCACGGCATAAGCCGCAGTAAAAAGAACGATATACGTCAAAATCCTTAAATTTCATCTCCGGCTTATTTACAATTACATATCCGAACATCTCAGCTCCTCTTTACAAACTTTGTATGGCATTTGGGACAGTCAATCTCTATTTTTCCCTTTCCTTTTGGGATTCTGATTTTCTGACCACAGCCCGGGCAGGTGTAAATGTGATTTGTCTTACGTTCTGCCATCAGACTTTTTTCTTTCTGAAAACGCTGGCGAAGCTTTGCTGTTCTTGCAAGGAATCGCTGATTTTCTCCGTATCTCTTCTGGATATTTCTGGAAAAAATACGGAAATAGGTGTAAATGATCGCGGCAAGCCCCAAGGTATCAAGAAGCGCTCCCATATTGCTTCTCCCTGCAAAAATAGCAAGCAGGACGCACACGAACGCCGCTCCCATTGTAAATTTCGCCAGGTCGTCCACACCGTAGCGCCCCTGCATAAACCGGATAAACTTTTCTTTCATTTCAATTCACTGCTCCTTACTTTTCTCTTACGAATACCTTTTCTACTTCTGCTATGTACATAACATGGTAATCTTTTTCCGGATACCATTTCTCATCGTTTTCCTTCTCATCAAAGCACTGCGGCTTGATGTCGTCATGGTACATTTTTCTGCATACCATGATCATGTCGGCTTCTTCGATTCCTGCTGTTCCATCTGTAAAATAAGGAGTCAGTCCTGCCTCTTTGATCTTATCCATTCCCTTTCCGCTGACGCGGCCGCAGTAGCCAAGCTCCTGTCTGTATTTTTCACCAAGAACAGAAATAGTAAAGCGTTCTTCTCTGTCTACAAATTCTTTTGTATAACGCTGTGGACGGATATATACTGTCACTGTGTTTTTTCCCCACATAACGCCCATTGCGCCCCAGCTTGCTGTCATTGTATTACATTTTTCTTCATTTCCCGCTGTGATAAGAAGCCATTCCTTTCCGATTTTTGTGAAAGGATTCATTGTAAGCTCTTCTGCTTTTACTTCCTTAAATCCCATTTTTCATTCCTCCTCTATCTTTCACTGCTTTGTTGTCAAATTTAGGATATATTCTATCACAGTTGGGAGGGATTTTCCAGTGATACACAGAAAGTTCATAGGTACAGTTCACGCCGATAACTATA
The DNA here is from genome assembly GCA_900540785.1 of uncultured Blautia sp. GTDB lineage: Bacteria > Bacillota > Clostridia > Lachnospirales > Lachnospiraceae > Blautia_A. Next base: position 12,488 of record UQHF01000020.1, on the reverse strand, counting down.
TCTTTCAATACCGGACGTCAGAAGTGACTCTGTGCCACGCTGCGTTTTCTACTCGGTTCGCGCGCTTATTTGCTGCCATTCGCACAAACTCGCCTTTGGCTCAGACAATGTGCTCCATGACAGCAGCTTACGCAAACCTCCTTACGAAAGCCTCGCAACTGGCACAGAGCCACTTCTGACTGTCCCGGTAATTTTATGAAAATATTATCATCTGTGAATAGTATATATTCACTTATTAAATATGGCGCGGGTGAACTGTATTTATTAACTTAGAATCCGCGCCACAACTGTCCCCTTAAAAATATCAAAAATTGGATATTGAATAGTGTACAGTTTCTTTGTATGATAACTGTACATTTAAGGAAAGGCAGTGAATGATTATGAACAAACAAAATGCTACTATTATGAAACTGGCGGAAACTGCACTTCTTGCAGCTCTCTGCTTCGTATCTTTTACTTTTTTGCAGATTAAAATCCCTGTCCCCGGAGGCGACGCTACTTCTCTTCATATTGGCAATGCTTTCTGTGTAATGGGCGCCCTTCTTCTTGGCGGCTGGTACGGTGGTCTCGCAGGCGCGATCGGAATGACAATCGCAGATATTATGGACCCTGTTTACATTACCGTTGCACCCAAAACCTTTATCTTAAAGCTTTGCATTGGTCTGATCACCGGTCTTGTTGCTCATAAAATCGCAAAAATCAACGAAAGCCACGATAAAAAATACGTATTCAAATGGAGTGTGATCGCTTCTGTTGCAGGTCTCGGCTTTAATGTGATCGCAGACCCTGTTGTCGGATACTTCTACAAAAGACTGATTCTCGGACAGCCACAGGAAATGGCAGACGTTCTTGCAAAAATGAGCGCTGCTGCCACCCTTGTAAATGCAGTCGTATCTGTTGTTCTTGTAGCTTTCCTTTACAACGCAGTACGCCCGGCATTGATCAGAATGCAGATTATCCAGGTGAAGCCGAAACAGGCGTAAACTTTAAAAAGGAGAATGACGCACCCGCCATTCTCCTTTTTCATTTCTTTCCTTTTATTCTGTTGGATAAGTTTCCTCTGTTCCCTCCGGGATTTCTTCTGTTCCTTCTGCTGTCTGTTCTGTCGGCTCCTCTGTTGTTTCGCCGCTCTCTTCAGTCTGATCTGTAAAGGTCATCTCTCCGTAAAGATTCTCGAAAAATTTCAGAGTATCGTGATAGAGAAGCTCTCTGTCTTCCTGCGCCACGTCTGCGAGAATATCGGCTGCTGCCTCTTCCTCTGTTTTCTCCGGCTGTTCAATATTGAAAATCTCTTTCAGTTTTTCATTCATCATGTTCAGCTCAACGCTTATATACGCTTCCATTCCGGTTGGAACATAAGAACCGGTTCCCTCTGTCAGAATCTGATAGTAAGTCTCTTCTACTTTCTTAGAAAGAAGAGCTCCTGTTTCTGTATCAATGACTGCTGAAGGTGTAAACTCTTCTCCCATAGCTTCCAGAAGAGCCTCTGTATCTCCTTCATACTCTCCGGCGCAGAACTTTTTCACAACATCATACTGAGACTGTGCCTGCTCGCTGAGCGCAGCTTCGCCGCTTCCTTCTTCCGGGGCTTCTGTTCCTTCTTCCGGAATCTCATCTACAACGCCGTCCTCATTTGTCTCCGGGTCCACGGTGGCTTGCGGGTCTTCCTCTACCATCGGGTCTTCTGTAGAACTTGTAGGTACATCCTCGCCCAGAACGCTGTCATCCACATCATTTAAAATACTGTCCTGATCTACTACGTCAGATTCTCCCTCTGTTTCCTCAGAAGGCTCTCCAGATACATTGTCTTCTACACGTTCCAGAGTTTCCTGCATATCCTCATAATTATAATTCTGCTGTGCAATCTGCTCAAGAAGAGAAACAATCTTATCCATCTCTTCAGAATCCACTGTTACATTATTCTGCTGAGCAATATTAAATACGATATTGTAAATCTCATTTGCATCCTGCACATTATTCTGGATAATTTCCATCTTTGCCTGATTGATCACAGTAGTCGCATCATTTTTTCCAACCTTATCTGCAAGATTTCCTGTAACTACCATCTCCTCTGTTGCAAGTTCTTTCTTTGTCTCATCCAGTTTTTCACCGCTTGCAGCCTCATATGCCATCTGGATTCCTGTAAGCGCTCCTGTTCCGGATACCTCAAACGGGCAGGCAGCTACAACCTCACAGTTTTTTACTCCTGATGTGGAAAGTGTCGTTGCGATCATATTTCCTGTCACCCAGTTTAAATTCGCAGTACGCACACGGATTCCTCCTGACTGCGTAGGTTTTACATAAGCGCAGCTTACCGTCCTTGTTCCAATCTGCTCAAGAGGAACATAAGAACTTAAATGGTCTCTCTCGTCCTGATTTGTGATTGTTAAAATCTGAACCTCATCTGCACTTGTTTTAAAGTATTTCATCATAGTCTGCTTCTGAGCATCTGTTAAATCTGCTCCGAGAGTTACTACCTTCATGCCGTCTGCCATTGCAGGAACAACGCTTCCCACACTTAAACATGCGCTTAAAAGAACCGCACCCAATAATTTACTTTTTCTCATAATTTCCGCTCCTTTTCATAAAATATCTCCTTGATGTGTTTCATTATAGCACATTTTTCTCTCCACCTGTAATTTATATTTTAATTTTATAATTCTTTTTCCATGCTCTTTTTCCCCTTCCATAAAGAATCGCTCCAATCAGAGCCACAACAAGCTCTGTTGCAGGAAATGCAAGCCATAACCCGGTCGCCTCAAATAACGCAGAAAGAAGAAACGCCATTGGAATGATCAGAAGAAATCCTCTCATAAAAGAAATAATATTTGCAGGTTTCGGTACGTCTGTAGAAGTAAAATATACCATTGTCACAATATTAAATCCGGCAAAAGCACACGCTGTAAAATAAAGCTTCATTCCATAAACAGCAATCTTCTGCAGCTCCATGTTTCCTTCGCTGTTAAACGCAGCCGCAATTCCGTCTGCCCATATAAAAATCCCAGCATATATTATAATAGAAAGAACTCCTACGGTCCAAAGGGCATAGTGATAAATTTTCTGGATTTCTCTTCTTTTTCCCATTCCGTAATACCGGCTGATAAGGGGCTGGATTCCCTGGGAAATCCCGTTAAAAACAGATATGACCACAAGGGAAATATTCGCCACAACTCCATAGGCAGCCACCCCTGTATTTCCCTTTAAATCCAGCATAATCAGGTTAAATACAATAATGACGATTCCCGAAGACAGTTCTCCTACAAAAGACGGCACTCCGCTTACGAGAATCTTTCCTGGAAAACCCTTTCCAAAGCTGTTTTTTATGAAATGGAAACCGTTTTTCTTCTTTATGAAAAAAGGTGCAAGCACACAAAGGCTGATGACCGGTGCAAGACTGGTCGCCACAACTGCTCCAAGCATTCCCATATGAAACGGGAAAATAAAAATATAATCCAGAATAATATTTGAAAAACTTCCTGCAAGCATTGCCGCCATAGATCTTTGCGGTTCTCCATCATTTCGCACAAAACACAGGATAATATTATTCAGCATAAACGCGGGAGAACAGATAAGAAGCACGCGAAGATACGTGCGGCACATTTCAAAGGTCTCCTCTGTTCCTCCAAGAAGCCGCGTAATTCCTGAAGAAGCAAAAATCCCAAGTAAAATAAATAAGGCTGCAAAGCCGCCTGCCATAAACATCACATTGGAAAAAATCTGATTTCCTTTTTCTGTATGCCCCTGGCTCTTTGCCATAGAGTATCTTGTCGCCCCGCCCATTCCAAGCATCATACCGGTTCCGTGGATCAGGCTGTATACGGGAATGGCAAGATTTAAAGCAGCAAGGCCGCTGCTTCCAAGCCCCAGCGCCACAAAATATGTATCCGCCAGAATGTAGCAGGACAGACCGATCATGCCAAGCACATTTAAAAACGTGTATTTTCCGTATTGTTTCAAACAGTTTTCTTTCATTTTCCTTTCCTCCTAATAGTAAGCGTTTCTATCCTATCAGAGATTAGGAGAAAAGGCAAGACAGCATCCTTAAATCATAAATTTATATTATTATTAAATCAAAATTGATTATTTTACATTATGAAAGAATCAGGGTATGATAGAGTCAAAGATAAGAAACATCAATCACACACTACTGAAAGAGGAGGATTTCATTTTGAAAAAAGATCTCACCCCCAAAACCTTATGGACACTTTTTAAGTCCATGTTCGTATTAAGCGCCTGCACCTTTGGCGGCGGCTTTGTCATTGTCTCTCTTATGAAAAAGAAATTCGTAGAAGAACTGAAATGGCTGGAAGAAGACGAAATGCTGGACATTACAGCGGTTACCCAGTCCTCTCCCGGTCCTCTTCCTGTAAACGCATCCGTAATTATCGGCTATCGCATGAGCGGTATCCTGGGTTCTGTTGTCGCTGTTCTCGGAACCATTCTTCCCCCGATGGTGATCATCTCTCTCATCTGTGTATTTTATACACAATTCCGGGAAAATCGTTACATTTCCATTGCACTGCAGGTTATGAGAGCCGGTGTTGCCGCTGTCATTCTCGATGTTACCTGGAATCTTGCAAAAAATGTATGGAACAGCCGCTCTGTATTTTATATTCTTCTCATGGCAGTCTCTTTTCTTGCGACGTGCTTCATGGGAATCGGAGCCATGTACATTATTCTTACCTGCCTTGCGATTGGAGTGGCAGACGCAGTATATGACGTGATGAAAAAGAAAGGAGACTGGAACAAATGACACTTTTGATTAAATTATTCTTTTCCTTTATGCAAGTAGGGCTCTTCTCTGTAGGAGGAGGGTACGCAGCCATCCCTCTCATTCAGGATCAGATTGTAAATATTCACGGACTTATGACTATGGACGAGTTTTCTGATCTGATCACCATAGCAGAAATGACACCCGGCCCTATTTCCATCAATTCCTCTACTTTTGTGGGAACAAGGCTGGCCGGACCGGGAGGTGCTGTCCTCTGTACACTTGGCTGCATCATTCCTTCTTTTATCATCTGCCTGACACTGGCTCACTTTTACTATAAGTACCGCTCCTTTTCAGGCGTGCAGAAGGTTCTTTCAGCCCTTCGCCCTGCCGTTGTTGCTCTGATCGGCTCTGCCGGTATTTCTATCCTGACTCTGGCGCTTTTCGATGCAAGCCTGGAAAATATAGCTCTTCCTGATTTTCGGTCTGTAGAATTTATCATCTTCGCAGTATGTCTCTTCCTCCTTCGCAAATATCAGGAAAAAATGAGCGCTGTAAAAATCATTCTTGGCTCCGGTGTTGTGGGAACGGTTATATATCTTATCCTGGGAGCACTTCCTCTTTAACAAAGAATCTCTCTTGCGAGATTCTCCGCCTGCGGCGGGTCGCTTTAGCATAAAAAAACGCCAGCCGATAACCGGCTGGCAATTTTTTTATTTATGAATCCCAAGAATCCTTTCCGCATTTTCAATACGCTCCTTTGTTGGAGGCTCAATGCCTTCAAGAGGATAGGCGATTCCAAGCTCCTCCCACTTATACGCGCCCAGCGTATGATATGGAAGGATTTCTGTTTTTTCTACATTGTGAAGGGAATGGATAAACTCTGAAAGTTCCCTTAAATATTCATCACTATCTGTACGCTCCGGCACAAGAACATGGCGAATCCATACAGGCTTTTTGATCTCGTCCAGGTATCTGGCAAAATCCAGAATATTGTCATTTGCCTGACCGGTAAGAGCCTTATGTTTTTCCCCGTTAATGTGCTTAATATCCAGCATCACAAGATCTGTGTATTTCATAAGCTCCTGAAGCTTTCTGAAAAACGGCTCTTCCCTTGTAAACGGACTTCCGCTCGTATCGATCGTTGTATGAATGCCCTGCTCTTTTGCCTGGCGGAAGAGTTCCAGTAAAAAATCAATCTGGAGAAGGGGTTCTCCACCCGTTACGGTGATTCCCCCCTCATTTCCCCAGTATGCGCGGTAACGTACCGCTTTTTTCAGCAGCTCTTCCGGTGTATACTTTGTTCCTGCTGACATTTTCCAGGTATCCGGATTGTGACAGAACTGGCAGCGCATACTACAGCCTGCAAGAAAAATCACAAATCTCACTCCCGGTCCGTCAACAGAACCAAAGCTTTCCAGCGAATGTACATATCCTGCTGTCACTTTTTATCTCCTTACATGGACTCATGGCAGGTTCTGGCGATAACGTCCATCTGCTGCTCACGTGTCAGGTCGATGAATTTTACTGCATAACCGGATACACGGATTGTAAAGTTTGCATATTCCGGTTTTTCCGGGTGATTCATTGCATCGATCAGTTTTTCTGTTCCGAATACATTCACATTCAGATGATGTGCACCCTGATCAAAGTAACCGTCCATTACGTTTACAAGGTTATTTGTACGTTCCTCATCGTCATGTCCAAGAGCTCCCGGGCTGATTGTCTGTGTATTGGAAATACCGTCAAGAGCCAGCTCATATGGAAGTTTTGCAACAGAGTTTAAGGATGCAAGAAGACCGTTTTTCTCTGCTCCGTAAGATGGGTTCGCACCTGGTGCAAGCGGCTCTCCAAGCTTTCTTCCGTCCGGAAGGCTTCCTGTTGCCTTACCGTAAACTACGTTTGATGTAATCGTAAGAATGGAAGTAGTCGGCTCGGAATCTCTGTATGTGTGGCACTTGCTTAATTTGTGCATAAACTTCTTGAGAAGCCAGATTGCAAGATCATCTGCACGGTCGTCGTCGTTTCCGTATCTCGGGAATTCTCCCTGTGTATCAAAATCTACCGCAACTCCGTCTTCATCACGGATTACTTTTACTTTCGCATATTTAATCGCACTTAAAGAGTCTACTACGTGAGAGAAGCCTGCAATACCAGTTGCAAATGTACGTCTTACATCTGTATCAATAAGAGCCATCTCTGCTGCCTCGTAGTTATACTTGTCATGCATGTAGTGGATCATATTTAATGTATCTACATACAGTTTTGCAAGCCAGTCCATCATCTCGTCATAGCGCTCCATTACCTCGTCAAAATCAAGGTATTCGGAAGTGATCGGACGGTATGCCGGTCCTACCTGCACTTTTGTCTTCTCATCAATACCGCCGTTGATCGCGTAAAGAAGACATTTTGCCAGGTTTGCACGTGCGCCGAAGAACTGAATCTCCTTACCTGTCTGTGTAGCGGAAACACAGCAGCAGATGCTGTAGTCGTCTCCCCATACAGGGCGCATAACGTCATCGTTCTCATACTGAACAGAGCTTGTTGTTACAGAGATGAGAGCTGCATATTTCTTGAAGTTTTCCGGCAGTCTGGAAGAGTAAAGAACAGTTAAGTTCGGCTCCGGAGACGGTCCCATGTTTTCCAGTGTATGAAGGAAACGATAATCGTTCTTTGTTACCATAGAACGTCCGTCCTGTCCAAGACCTGCAACCTCAAGCGTTGCCCATACCGGGTCACCGGAGAACAGTTCATTGTAGGAAGGAACACGGGCGAATTTTACCATACGGAATTTCATAACCATGTGGTCTACAAGCTCCTGTGCTTCTTTCTCAGTCAGTGTGCCGTTCTTGAAATCTCTTTCCATGTAAATATCAAGGAAAGTAGAAATACGTCCAACGCTCATTGCAGCGCCGTTCTGTGTCTTGATTGCTGCCAGGTATCCGAAGTACAGCCACTGAGCTGCCTCTCTTGCATCTTTTGCAGGTTTGGAAATATCAAAGCCATAAACAGCTGCCATTTCCTTCATTTCCTTTAATGCACGGATCTGGTCTGCGATTTCCTCACGAAGGCGGAAATCTGTACCTTTCATGCCATGTCTTGCATAACGCTCAAAATCATACTGTTTTTTCTCGATCAGGAAGTCAATTCCGTAAAGAGCCACACGACGGTAATCACCTACAATACGTCCACGTCCGTATGTATCCGGAAGTCCTGTGATGATCTTGTTGTGACGCGCTTTCATCATTTCCGGTGTATAAATATCAAATACTCCCTGGTTGTGGGTTTTGTGATATTTTGTAAAAATCTCATGAAGTTTTTCGCTTGGCTGATAGCCGTATGTTGTACAAGCCTTCTCCGCCATATTGATTCCGCCGTAAGGCATGAATGCACGTTTCAGAGGCTTATCTGTCTGAAGTCCTACAACTGTCTCCAGTTCCTTCATGCTTTCATCAATATATCCAGGGCCATACGCGGTAAGCCCGGAAACAACTTCTGTTTCCATATCAAGAACACCGCCTTTTGCGCGCTCTTCCTTCTGCAGTTCCTGAAGTCTTCCCCACAGTTTATCTGTTGCCTCTGTCGGTCCTTCAAGGAAAGATGCGTCTCCCTCATACGGTGTGTAGTTGCACTGAATAAAGTCGCGCACATCAACAGATTCCTGCCAGTTTTTGCCTTTAAATCCTGTCCACTGCTCACGGTTTGCCATGATTGGTCCTCCTTTAAATTTATCTTAACTTAGTTTTTTCTGTTCACGAGCCAAGTATAACATCACGTTAAATAAAAGACAATCGATTTTCCGGCTGTTTTGAATTTAATACAATTCTGGACTATGGAAATATAGTTTTGTATTTTTTTTAGTACATTCTCACGCCTTCACCGCCCACCGCATTTTCGTCGAGCGGGCGCGGCTGTTTCTCGCGCATTCTTCTGCTGACGGACGGATCACATCTTTACAGATTTCGCTGTATTCCCCTTGTTTATAAAGATTCTTAAAAGATTTTTTTACCAGTCTGTCCTCCCCGGAATGGAAAGTGAGGATCGCTACTCTTCCGCCTGGTGCAAGAACGGTAGGAAGCTTTTCCAGAAATTCATAAAGAACCTCAAATTCACTGTTTACATCTATACGCAGCGCCTGAAATGTTCTCTGGCATGATTTTTTCACTGCTTCCTTTCTCTCCTCTTTTGGAATAAAAGAAAGCGCCTCTTCAATCACCTTCTGAAGCTGAGTCGTCGTCTCGATTTCTCCTCCTTTTTTCAGTGTTGTGATAATCTTTCCTGCGATTTTTTCCGCATAAGGCTCGTCTGCATTTTCCACAAGCATTCCCGTAAGCTCCTCGAAATCCACCTCTTTCAGACGCTCTGCAGCGCTTGTTCCTTTTGTAGGATTCATGCGAAGATCAAGAGGTCCTTCTATTTTATAGGAAAATCCTCTGTCCGGATTGTCGATCTGCATGGAAGATACGCCTAAATCCGCCAGAATAAAATCAAATTTTCCCGCTTCTTCTGCCACCTTGTCAATATCTTTAAAATTCATAAGTTTCACAGTCAGAATTTCCGGTCCAAACCCCTGCTTTAAAAGGCGCTCCTTCGTTTTTTCTGATTCAATCGGATCTACATCGAGAGCATAAAGATGCCCCTGCCCGTTCAGACATTTCAGCATCTCCTTTGTATGACCGCCGTATCCGAGGGTTGCATCCAGGCCCCTCTGTCCCGGCTGGATCTGAAGGAAATCAAGAATTTCCTTCACGCAGATGGAAATGTGCATTCCCGCAGGCGTGCTTCCTTTGCTGATTACTTTTGAAATGGTGTCTGCGTATTTCTCCGGCTGGAGTTCCTTATATTTTTCTTTATAGTTTCTTGGGTGTGTACCGGAATAGCGCACCCGTCTTTTATGCTGTTTTTCTTCCATTGTATTAATTCCTCTCGATTTTTTCTTGCATTATAATTCTTTTTAGTATTCCACCAGATTCCTCATAAGAGAAATCCGGCGGGTATAAACTTATTTACTGCATATGATATTCTTTCATTAACTGCTCAAGGAATTCTTTATCCTCTGTCGCTCTTTTTAAATCTTCCAGACGATTTTCTTCCAACAAAATCCTGGTAAGCTTTGTCATATTTTCTCGTCCTGATTCAATTCCTTTTTCTTCGCCCTTTTTAAATCCATCATCGTACAACATCTGTCCCAGTCTTGTCATTGCAGTTACCTCCCTTTCCCTGTTTTCTATCTACATTCTAACAGACCAGACAAAAAATCTCCACCTTATCCTGTTTTTTCAGCGCACTTTATTTTAAATCAGGTCTTCTCAAAATCGGTCAACGGGGCTATGATACTGTTAACTGAAACGATTAATGGAGGTATTATCACATGAATGAAAAATTCTTTTCCCTGCCGGAAGAAAAACAGCAGGCAATTTTAAATGCCGGATACCGCGTTTTTTCACAGAACACTTATAAAAACAGCCCCATGAGCCAGATTGCAGAAGCTGCCGGCATCAGCAAATCTCTTCTTTTTCACTATTTCCACAACAAAAAGGAATTATATCTGTACTTATGGCAAAAATGCGCAGACACAACGGAAGAATATCTGAACCATTACCATTGCTACGAACAGACCGACTTTTTTCAATCACTGTTTCTTGGCATAAAGGCAAAAGCTGCCATTACTCGTAAATATCCCTATATGGCAACCTTTGCCCTGCGCTCCTTCTATGAAAAAGATGAAAATATTGCTCCTGCGCTTTTAGAACATTACAAAGAATATCTCGATTTAAACACTTCCCCTGTTTTTCAGAATTTAAATCCGGAACAATTTCTCCCGGAGCTCGATATTCAAATGATGGTTCGGGAAATGTATCTCGCATCCGAAGGATATTTATGGGAAATGTTTCAGAAAGAAAAGGTAGATGCTGCTCAGATGGAAGAAGATTTTACAAAATTAATCCGGTTCTGGAAAAGTCTCTATCAGCGCAGCTAGAAAGGAGTTATTATGGACGCAATCAAAACAGTTAATCTCACAAAATCCTACGGCAAAGTCCGGGGAATCAGGAACTTAAATCTCACCGTGTCAGAAGGGGACTTTTTCGGATTTATCGGACCAAACGGCGCAGGAAAAAGCACCACAATCCACACTCTCCTCGGACTTATCCGCCCTACGTCCGGAAGCGCATCCATCCTCGGAATGGACATTCAAAAAGACGGAGAAAAAATCCTTGGCTGTACCGGCTATCTTCCTTCAGAATCTTCTTTTTATCCGGGAATGCGGGTAAAAGATATTTTAAAGCTGTCTGCAAGCCTTCGAAAAACAGACTGCACGAAAAATGCAAAGGAGCTTTGCGAACGCCTGCAGCTTGATGTTTCCAGAAAAGTAGAGGAACTTTCTTTTGGCAATCGAAAAAAGGTGGGGATTGTTTGTGCGCTGCAGCACAACCCGCGGCTCCTCCTTCTTGACGAGCCGACAAGCGGACTTGACCCTCTGATGCAGCATGAATTTTTCCAGATTTTGCAGGAACGTCACAACGAAGGCGCAACTGTTTTTCTTTCCAGCCATGTGCTGTCAGAAATCCAGCACAACTGCACAAGAGCTGCGATTATCCGGGAGGGAGAAATTATCGCCTCTCAGGATGTGGAAGCCCTCTCCAAAAACAATGCAAAACGAGTAATGATTGAAGGAAACGCGGATTTATCCGGACTTTCGGGTATCCGCAATCTGCAAAAAACAAATGATACCATAACGTTTCTTTACAGCGGAGATATAAACCAGCTGCTTCATACACTTTCCACCGGAAATATACAAGATCTGACTCTTGCAGAACCGGATTTAGAGGAAATTTTCCTGCACTATTACAAAAAAGGAGGAAGCATCAAGTAACTAAAAATATTTATATTAGTGATTAAATGTGTTTAAATATACTTGTGGAGGTATCATTATGAATACATCAAATATCACTAATTATAAACCAAAAGATTTTGCTGAATTATTAGGCGTTTCCGTCAAAACCTTGCAACGCTGGGATAGAGAAGGGACTTTAAAGGCAAATCGAACTCCAACGAATAGGCGTTATTACACTTATAACCAATATCTTCAATTTAAAGGCATAAATACAGAAAATGATAATCGTCAGATTGTAATTTATGCCAGGGTATCTACAAGAAATCAAAAAGACGATCTGCAGAATCAAGTGTCTTTTTTACGGCAGTTCTGTAACGCCAAAGGTATTATTGTAGACCAGTGTATTGAAGATTACGGAAGTGGTCTCAATTACAATCGTAAAAAGTGGAATGAACTGTTAGACGAAGTAATGGAACAAAAAATTAAGACGATCATAATCACACATAAAGATAGATTTATAAGATTTGGCTATGATTGGTTTGAAAAATTCTGTATGAAGTTCAATACAAACATAGTGGTAGTGAATAATGAAGAGTTATCGCCACAAGAAGAACTTGTACAGGATATTGTTTCAATCCTTCATATATTTTCTTGCAGATTGTATGGACTTCGTAAGTATAAAAAACAAATAGAAAAGGATGAGGAGATTGCGAAAGAGCTTCAAGACGGAAATCAATCCGACACAGGAACAAAAAGTCAAGATAAATAAGACTATTGGAACATGCAGATATATTTACAATTTCTATCTGGCTCACAATAAAGAACTTCACGAAAATGGTGAGAAATTTATGAGCGGCAAAAGTTTTAGTGTTTGGCTAAACAATGTATATCTTCCTGCTCATCCTGAATATCAGTGGATCAAGGAAGTGAGTTCTAAATCGG
>UQHF01000019.1 GCA_900540785.1 uncultured Blautia sp. | reverse complement strand
GTTGGTGCAGGTTTAGGTAAAGCAGCCGAAATTCCGGAAGCAATCCGCAAAGGAAAAGAGGATGCAATGAAGAACTTAGTTACAGTTGCAAGAGATGCGAACAATTCCATCACTCATGACTTTGTAGGAAAATACGGAAGCGCAGAGATGCTTCTGAAGAGAGCTCCGGAAGGTACTGGTGTTATCGCTGGTGGTCCGGCCCGTGCAGTCGTAGAGTTAGCAGGTATCAAAAACATCCGTGCAAAATGTATGGGTTCCAGAAATAAACAGAACGTTGTTCTGGCTACCATCGAAGGCCTGAGACAGTTAAAGACTCCGGAAGAAGTTGCAAAACTTCGCGGAAAGTCTGTTGATGAGATTCTGGCTTAAGGAGGAAATGAAAATGGCAGACACATTAAAAGTTACATTAGTAAAATCTCCGATTGGCGCAGTTCCGAAGCACAGAAAAACAGTTGAGGCTATGGGTCTTACCAAAATGCACAAGACAGTTGAAATGCCGGATAACGCAGCAACAAGAGGAATGATTCAGCAGGTTAAGCACCTGGTAAAAGTAGAAGAAGCATAATTGCTTCTTCTGCAATAAAAAGATAAATAACATAAGCTTTGAAAAATAAAAGGAGGTGCCAAAATGGAATTATCAAATTTAAGACCAGCAGAAGGTTCTAAACACAGCGATAACTTCAGAAGAGGCCGTGGACATGGTTCTGGAAACGGAAAAACAGCCGGTAAAGGACACAAAGGACAGTTAGCTCGTTCCGGACACAAGAAACCGGGATTTGAAGGCGGACAGATGCCTTTATACAGACGTATTCCTAAGAGAGGCTTTACAAACAGAAATTCTAAAGAAATCATCGCAATCAACGTAGACGTACTGAACCGTTTTGAAGATGGTGCAGAAGTAACAGTTGAAAGCTTACTTGCAAGCGGTGCAATTTCCAAAGCAGGTGACGGTGTTAAGATTCTCGGAAACGGTGAGCTTACAAAGAAACTCAACGTAAAAGTGAACGCTGTCAGCGAAACTGCAAAAACAAAAATTGAAGCAGCAGGTGGAACAGTAGAGGTGATCTAATGTTTGAGACTCTCAAAAATGTTTTCAGAGTGAAAGAAATGAGACGCAAGCTGCTGTTTGTACTGTGGATGATCTTTGTTATCCGTATCGGTTCTCAGCTTCCGGTTCCGGGAGTAGATACGGATTTCTTTAAGGATTGGTTTGCACAGAACTCCGGTGACGCATTCAACTTCTTTGATGCGTTTACCGGCGGCTCTTTTACTCAGATGTCAATCTTTGCATTGAACATTACCCCTTATATCACTTCTTCCATTATCATGCAGCTTCTTACCATTGCCATTCCGGCACTGGAAGAAATGCACAGAGACGGAGAAGAGGGAAGAAAGAAAATCACAGCAATTACACGTTATGTGACAGTTGGTCTGGCGCTTTTTGAATCGACTGCTATGGCAATCGGATTCGGACGTCAGGGACTGATCCCGGATATGGATTTCTTAAAAGGTGCAGTCGTAGTTGTCTGCCTTACAGCAGGCTCTGCAATGCTGATGTGGATTGGCGAGCGTATTACAGAAAAAGGTGTTGGAAATGGTATTTCCATCGTTCTTACTGTAAACATCGTTTCCCGTATCCCGAGCGATATTGCACTTCTTTATGAGAACTTCATCAAAGGAAAAACGATAGCAAAAGGACTTCTTGCAGGTGCGATCATCGCGGCAATTATCCTTGTGATTGTTGTATTTGTTCTCGTTCTTAATGGAGCAGAGAGAAGAATCCCGATTCAGTATTCCAAGAAAATGGTTGGAAGAAAGATGATGGGAGGACAGTCTGCAAGTATTCCTTTAAAAGTAAATACAGCAGGTGTTATTCCGGTTATCTTTGCATCTTCTATTATGTCCGTTCCGACGATCATAGCGCAGCTTATGCACAAAGGAAACGGCACTGGAATCGGAAGTGAGATTTTAAGAGGTCTTTCTTCAAATAACTGGTGTAATCCGAATCAGCTTCAGTACAGCTGGGGTCTGATCGTATATATTGTTTTATGTGTTTTCTTCGCATATTTCTACACCTCCATTACATTTAACCCTCTGGAGGTTGCAGACAATATTAAGAAACAAGGTGGTTTCATTCCTGGTATCCGTCCGGGAAAACCAACTTCAGATTATTTGACGAAGATCTTAAATTATATTATATTTATAGGTGTAGTGGGTCTGATGATCGTTGCGATTATTCCGTTCTTCTTTAACGGAGTATTTGGGGCAAATGTTTCCTTTGGTGGTACATCTATCATCATTATCGTAGGTGTTATCCTCGAGACCGTGAAACAGATTGAATCCCAGTTACTTGTCCGCAATTACAAAGGATTCCTGAACAACTAAAAAAAGAAAGGCAGAGGTGCTGGCACCAAAGCCTTGAAAAAACATACAGAAGAGTTGCCAGAGGCAAGTCTTCTGTATTTGCTACACAAGAAAAATAAAACGGAGGGTATGACTATGAGAATTATTATGTTGGGTGCGCCAGGAGCCGGAAAAGGTACACAGGCGAAAAAAATTGCTGAGAAATATGGAATTCCGCATATTTCCACAGGAGACATTTTCCGTGCCAACATCAAAAACGGCACAGAGCTTGGCAAGAAAGCAAAAACCTACATGGACCAGGGACTTCTTGTTCCTGATGAGCTGACCTGCGATCTGGTCGTAGACAGAATCCAGCAGGAAGACGCAGTAAACGGATATGTACTGGACGGTTTTCCAAGAACAATTCCGCAGGCAGAATGTCTTACAGAGGCTTTAAATAAGCTTGGCAGCAAGATTGATTTTGCCATTGACGTAAATGTTCCAGACGAAAATATTGTAAACCGTATGTCCGGAAGAAGAGCATGTTTAAAATGTGGTGCGACTTACCATGTTGTATATGCTGCTCCGAAGGCAGAAGGAATTTGTGATACATGTGGAGAAGCTCTTGTTCTCCGGGAAGATGACAAGCCGGAAACAGTACAGAAGCGCTTAAATGTATATCATGAGCAGACACAGCCGCTTATTGATTACTATACAAAACAGGGCGTATTAAAAACAGTTGACGGAACAAAGAACCTGGAAGAAGTATTCCAGGAAATCGTTTCCATTCTCGGCGAATAAGAATGAGGAGAGCTATGTCAGTTTCTATTAAGACAGAGCATGAAATTGCCCTTATGAGAGAGGCGGGCCATTTACTGGAAAAAGTTCACGATGGCCTGATTCCATACATTAAACCGGGAGTCAGCACAAAAGAGCTGGACCGTATCGGGGAAGATATGATCCGTTCCCTCGGCTGTGTTCCCAATTTCTTAAACTACGGAGGATTTCCGGGTTCTTTCTGTATCAGCTTAAATGATGAGGTGGTACATGGAATCCCCTCTGAAGAGAAAATTATTCAGGACGGCGACCTTGTAAAAATTGATGCCGGTCTGATATACAAAGGATACCATTCTGACGCTGCGCGCACTTACGCAGTAGGGGAGGTTTCTCCCGAGGCAAAAAGCCTTATGGAGGTAACAAAGCAGTGCTTTTTTGAAGGTCTGAAGGCTGCGAAGGCAGGAAATCACTTAAATGATATTTCCAAGGCAATCGGAGCTTACGCTGCAAAGTATCGTTACGGGATTGTCCGTGATCTGGTAGGGCACGGAATCGGAACGCATCTTCATGAAGATCCTCAAATCCCAAACTTTCCTCAGAAAAGAAGAGGAATCCGTCTGATGCCGGGCATGACACTTGCTGTAGAGCCCATGATCAATCTTGGACGCGCAGATGTGGCGTGGCTGGACGATGAATGGACAGTAGTAACTATGGATGGTTCTCTGTCTGCTCATTATGAAAATACCATTCTGATTACAGATGGTGAACCAGAAATTCTGACCCTTACGAAATAAAATAAGGAATGACTATGGAGGTTAAAAATGTCAAAAGCAGATGTAATTGAAGTGGAAGGCACAGTTCTTGAGAAGCTGCCTAACGCAATGTTTAAAGTGGAACTGGAGAACAAGCATGTAGTCCTTGCACATATCAGCGGGAAATTACGAATGAACTTCATCCGTATTCTTCCGGGAGATAAGGTTACAATCGAACTTTCTCCATATGACCTGTCTAAAGGCAGAATTATCTGGAGAGATAAATAAAGAACAAGAATGCGAAACCGTTTTTCACAGAAATGTGGGAGACGGTTTTTTTGTCATTTCTTGCGAACCGTTCTATTCTGGTGTATAATCATTTTCAGAGACGAAACAAATTTTGCAAGGGCGTAAGGTGAAGAATTTGAAGAAAAAAATCGAACAGCTTTTAAGCGGAAAATTTGAATACGAGCAGCCACAGCTTCTTTTTTCTCAGGAGAAACTTTCTGTTGTGTTAAAAGCAGGGGAAACAAAGAAGGGCGAGCTGTATTTTGGAACAGAGGATAATCAGAAAATAAGAGGATATATTACATCATCAGACAGACGGTTTGTTCCCGGATTCGACCGTTTTTCAGGAACTACAGTCTGCCTGCCTTATGGTGTGGACGGAACCGGCATGGAGCAGGGAGACAGCATAAAAGGCTGGCTCTGCTTTACAACCAATATCGGAGAATACAAGCTTGCCTTTGAGGTTATCATAGAGAAGAAGCAGGTACAGAGCACAGTAGGAACCATTCAAAACATAGACGAATTCTCTGAAATTGCAAAAGAGGATTTCCGTGAGGCATACCGCATTTTTACAGATAAAAATTTCGGCTTCATTCTGAGAGACGAATCAAAAGAGATACAGGCACTTTATAAAGGAATGGCAAGGCAGCCTGTCACTTATCAGCATCTTGAGGAATTTCTTGTAAGTACGGGAAAAAAAGAGAAGGTTTCCATTTCCCTGAAAAAAGAAAAAGAAGAATTTTATGAGGTTGGTCAGTCTGTAAAAGAGTCATTCACAATGATAAGAAGCGGCTGGGGTCATCTTCGCCTCGATGTGGAGACAGAGGGGGAATTTCTTGAGACAGAGAAGAAAGTTATTACAGAAGAAGATTTTATCGGCAGTTTTTATGACCTGGATTATGTGATTCGAAAAGAAAAGCTTGGAAGAGGCGTTCAGTACGGGGAAATCCGTATCAGAAGTCCGTATCAGGAGCTTGTATATACCATTGCTGCGTCAAGGACAGGAAAAGCGCAGGTGAATGTCCGCACAGGAGAAAAAAAGGAACGTCTGAAGCTGATGGAAGATTATCTTTCCTGGCGCTGCGGACAAAAAGAAAAGAAAGCCTGGCTTGGAGAAAGTCTTGAAAATCTGAGCAGACTCAAAGAAAAAGGGCTTGACTATCCGGAATATCAGATTTACGAGGCGTATCTTCTTCATCTTGACAACAGAGATGAGGAGGCAAAAGAGATTCTCGTAAAATATCAGAATAAATCCTTTACAAAAGAAGATCTGGAGCTTGCAGGCGTATTTTTATATGTATGTGTTCTCACTGGGCTTTATAAAGATAAAATGCAGGCGCTTCGAAAAATACAGAATTTCTATATGCAGAAGGGCGACAGCTTCTGGCTTCTCTGTGTGCTGCAGAGAATGGACCCGGAGATCAAAGCTTCCCCGTCAAAAAGTCTGTTTCTTATGGAGGAGCAGTTTGAGAGAGGCTGTAAAAATCCATTGCTGTATCTGGAGGCGTGGGAGTGCATCTCAAAAGATATGACGCTTCTTCACAGAATTACAGGATTCTGGACACAGGTATTTCTGTTCGCCGGAAAAAGAGGGATTCTTACAGAGGAACTTACCATGCGTTTTGCGTATTTATCAGGATACGAAAAAAGCTATAATGAAAGTATGTACCGGGCTCTTTCTATGGGATGCGATGCCTTTCCTTCCCAGGATACGCTGGAAGCAGTATGTAAATATATTATGAAGGGAAATCCAAGAAGGCAGGAATATTTTAAGTGGTTTTCTATGGCTGTGGAGCAGGGACTCCGCATTACAAGGCTTTATGAATATTATGTAGAAACAATGGATACTTCTTATCAGAGAACGCTTCCCAAGTCCCTTCTCATGTATTTTACGTATAATAACAACAATCTGGGAGATGCAAGAAAAGCCTTTATTTATGCGGGAGTGACTGCAAATAAAGAAAGAGAACCTCAGACATTTGAGAGCTATCGGGAAAATATGGAAACATTTGCAGCACAGAAGCTCCGGGAAGGCAGGATCAATGAAAATTATGCGGTGCTTTATCAGGAGTTTTTAAGCCACCCGAAAACAGGGGAGGAAGGAAAACTTCTTGCAGCCCGTATGTTTACAAACCGTCTGTACTGCGATGACAGAAAAATACGAAGCGTGATCGTACGCCACAGCCAGCTTGACAGGGAAGAGGTATATCCTCTTGTACAGGGGGTAGCATATCCGAGGATTTACACAGAGGACGCAGCCATTCTGTTTCAGGACGAAAAGCAGCGTCGTTACTGTTCCACCATCGATTACAATATGAAAAAACTGATGGATGAAAGGGAAATGCTCCCATCGGTCCTTCACTGCGGCGTATCAGAGCCGGGCGTGCTGCTTCATTACTGCGAGCATAACGAAATCACGAAGGAAAATCTTTCTGTATTTTTAAAGCTGGTAAAAAATGAGGCGTTTGCGAAGGATTATATTGAGGCAGTCCGAAGAAAAATTCTGGATTACTATGCAGAGCACATACACGGAGAGGATTTAGATGATTATTTAAGAAATATGGATTTCCGTGCCTATGCGGCAGTGGATAAAAAGACGCTCCTGGAAATCCTGATCGCAAGACGTTTTTTCCCGCAGGCAATGGGCATTGTGGAAGAGTTTGGATTTGAAGGGCTTGATAAAAGAGACCTTTTAAAGCTCACAAGCCGTATGATCTTAAGATGCGACGGAGCGGAAGACGAGGAGCTTTTATCCCTGTCCTCTGAGGTTTACAGAAGCGGGATTTACGACGAGGTAATCTTACAGTACCTTATGAAGTACCGGTTCGGACCTGTGGAAGAGCTTTTATCCATATGGAAAAGTGCAAAAGGCTTTGATATGGACACTTATGAGCTGGAAGAAAAAATATTAAGTCTTCTGATGTTTACAGAGGATTACCGCAAAGAGGGAGAGGCAGTTCTGGAAGCCTATGTAAGGCATAGCGGAAAAGAACGGATTATCGGTTCTTATCTTACACAGGTGGCATACGGAATTTTTGTGAAAGAATACCCGATGAGCGAATTTGTATACCGGTGTCTGGAAAATGCTTATATAAAAAAATGGCCGGTAAACAGAGTCTGCCGTCTGGCGCTGTTTCTGGGACTTTCCAGAGAGAAAAATCAGGACGGGCAGATTGTGGATATGGAGCGGGAGCTTCTGAAAGAATGTATGAAAGAGGATATGACTTTTGCCTTTTTCCGCAGACTTTCCCCTTCCCTTCTGGGACCATATCAGCTTGACGATAAGACCTTTGTGGAATATCATGCAGCTCCGGAGGAAGAAGTGACGCTATTCTATGCCATTGATACCGGACTTGGCGGAGAGCTTAAATATAAGAGAGAGCCTCTTCGAAATGTGTACGAGGGAATCTGCACAAAGACGTTCACCCTGTTTTACGGGGAAACACTCCATTATTATTTCCAGGTAGAGGGAAAGGGAGAGACAAGGAAAACCCAGGAGAGAGTTCTCACTATGAGCAGTACAGAGGGCATTCCTGTGAGCAAGTATCAGATGATCAACCAGATCCTTTCTGCCAGACGTCTTGATAAGGAGAGAGAAGTTCTCTCAAAGATGATGCAGTATCAGAGGCAGGAGCGGTATGTAAAAGAAATGTTTCAGATTGACAAAGATGTATAAAAAGGAAGCACAAAATGAACGAAATTCGTGACCTGATTATTGGAATAGATTTTGGAAAAGAATATACTCAGCTTTGCTATTACGACAGAAAAGGGGAAGAACCGCGCTCTCTTACCATGAAGGTGGGAACAAGCCAGTATGAAGCTCCGACCTGCCTCTGCTGGAGAGTAGAGCAGAAGGATTACTGTGTAGGGCTGGAAGCAGAGTATTTTGCAAGAGAAAAAGGCGGTGTTTTAATAGACCGCCTCTACGAAATCGTGGAAAAAGAAGAAAAAGTCCAGATTTGCGGAGAACAGAGAGAACCCTGGGAGCTTCTCGCCGGATTTTTAAATGGAATGCTCAGGTTCCTGGGAGTGATGGACGTTGTGAAAAATACAAAATGTCTTGTGATCACTGCGCCTTCCATTCATAACACACAGGTGGAAAATTTCCGGAAAGCATGTGAATATCTGGGATTTCCGGAAGAAAAATATATGATGATGGATTACGGGGAAAGCTTTTATTACTATGCCATGACCCAGAAGCGGGAGACATGGAACAGAAGCGTTGCGTGGTACGCATTTAAAGGAAAGCACGTGACATTCCGAAAACTTACCATTCAGCCGTCCGTCAAGCCTGCTCTTGTGAAACTGGAAGAGCCGGAGGAGACAAATCTTTCCGGAGACGGGGAGATGCTTGACGATTCTTTCTGTCGTTTTATCGGAAAAACATTAGGCGCAGAGCTTTATTCCAGCATACAGATCACCGGAGACGGCTTTGATCAGCAGTGGGCGCAGCAGTCTGTAAAAATGCTCTGTTTCCAGAAGAGAAAGGTCTTTTACGGAAACAATCTTTTTGCAAAAGGTGCGTGTGCTGCAGGAAAAGAGAGACTTGAGGATAAACGCCTCCGAGGATACCGTTATTTAAGCGATTCTGTTGTTTTAACAGAGGTAGGAATGGATATGCGGGTCATGGGCTCTCCGGCATATTATCCGCTCATTACAGGGGGGAAGAACTGGTATGAATGCAAGGGAAGCTGTGAGCTGATCCTTGACGACACAAAAGAGCTTGTTTTTGTTGTGGGGCGTCTTGGAGAAACGGAGAAAAAACGGGTTTCCATGCAGCTTCCAGGTCTTCCGAAACGTCCAAATAAGACAACACGCCTTCTTGTGGAGCTTTCCTATGTGTCCCGAAAGGAATGCAGGATCACGGTAAAGGATCTTGGATTTGGAGAGATGTATCCGGGCAGCAATAAGGTGTGGGAAGAATCCACACAGTGGTAGAGGAGGAAGAACATGAGCAGCTACATTTTGTGCCAGACAAAAAGGGCGGAAAAGCCGTATTATATTGAGAATATCAGCACCAACATTTATTCTATAGAGGAGCTTTGTTATTACCTGTACCACAATCTTTATCTGATCGATTCCACGATCATCAATGAAGGGCTGTGTAAATGGCTGGAGGAGGAACTGGAGCTTACAAGGCTTGCGGCAAAGCTCCGTCCGTATCTTGGAAAATTTGCAGGTGCGGAGGATATTTTATATCCTGTTTTTAAAGAAATTAATTATCTGACTTACGAGGAGCTTCGTGTTCTGAACGGAAAGATCGCGAAGCTGAACAAAGAAGAGCTTCCTGTACGGGAAAAGAAAAAAGGGGATGCCCTTGTGGAAAACGGAATGTATGTAAACGCCATTCACGTTTACCAGAAGCTTCTGGAATGCAGTGAAAGATTAAAAGGGCAGCCGGAGCTTACAGAGAGTATATACCACAATTTAGGGTGCGCCTACAGCTATCTGTTTCAGATGGAAAAAGCGCTGGAATATTTCCAGAAGGCATACGAAGTAAGTAACAGCGAAAAAGAGATGAAAACATATCTTCTGGCATATAAAAGTCTTCACACACCGAAGGAGTATGAGAGCAGAGTAAAGGAGATTCAGCCGGGAGAAACAGTTTTAAAAGAAGTAAAAGAAGCCATTGCGCATTTTGAGAGAGCGCCGGAAAATAAGATCGCTTCCGGAGAGATTGACAAAATGCTGGAAGGTTTTATAAAAGAATATCACAGGAGCACAGGAGCCTGAGAAAGGTGGAAAAATGCAGAAACGGATTATTTTTCACATAGATGTAAATTCTGCTTTTTTATCCTGGGAGTCTGTATACAGAATGGAGGTCCTTCATGAAACAGTGGACCTCCGAACCATTCCCTCAGCCATTGGGGGAGACGAAAAAAAGCGTCGCGGCGTAATTCTGGCAAAATCCATTCCTGCCAAAGCCTTTGGGGTTCGGACAGGAGAGAGCATCATGGAAGCCAGAAAGAAATGTCCGGCGCTTTCTCTCGTACCGGCAAATCATGAGTTATACAGGCAGAAATCCAGGGAATTTATTGCGATTTTACAGGAGTATTCCCCTGATGTGGAGCAGTATTCTATTGACGAGGCGTTTGTGGATATGACGGGAATGCAGGTTTTGTTCGGGGAGCCTTTGGAGGCAGCAGATAAGATACGGAGAAGGATTAAGGAGGAACTGGGATTTACCGTAAATATTGGAATTTCCGAAAATAAGTACCTTGCAAAAATGGCGTCGGACTTTGAAAAGCCGGATAAGGTACACACCCTGTTTCCGGATGAAATTCAGAAAAAAATGTGGCCTCTTCCTGTAGGAAATCTTCTTTTTGTGGGAAAGGCCACCGTAAAAAAGCTGGAAAAAATGGGGATCCAGACCATAGGACAGCTTGCTGCCTGTGATAAGGAGCTTTTAAAAGAAAATTTAAAGAAGCAGGGGGAGAGTATCTGGAATTTTGCAAACGGGATTGATTTTTCCCTTGTGCAGCCTGTTCCGGAGCGGAACAAAGGGTATGGAAACAGTACAACCATAAGCTTTGATGTGACAGACGGGGAAGCTGCAAAAACGGTTCTTCTGGCTCTGGCAGAATCGGTAGGCTCCCGGCTTCGCGAAGACAGTGTAAAAATCCAGGTGGTGAGCGTTACTATTAAGGACAACCAGCTTCATAAAATGTCCCATCAGATGGTACTGGATTCTGCCACAGATATTACAAATGAAATTTATCTTTCTGCCTGCCGTCTTTTTGAAGAATTGTGGGACGGACGTCCCATCCGTCTTCTGGGGATACAGACGAGCAGGACAAAGGAAGAAGAAGCAAGACAGTTCTCGCTGTTTGATGAAGAGACCGGGTATGAAAAATGGGAACAGATGGACCATGCAGTTGATGAAATACGGAAAAAATTCGGCAAAGATGCGGTAAAAAGGGCGGCTTTTTTGAAAAATCCTCTTGACGAATGAGCAAAACAGGAATATCATTGCTTTAATAAGTTAAAAAGGCGAACAGATAAAACTGAAAAGTCTGAAAGCAATGAGGAGGAGAAAGAGAATGAAAACCTACAAAAAAATCATGAACGTAGTAGCGGCAGCAGAAAAGCTTATTTTAGTTGTCTCTACGATTTTGATTTTGATTCTCACAGTGGGAAATGTTTTCTCGCGGAAAGTGATCCATCGTTCCTGGTCTTTTACCGAGGAACTGGTAGTGGCAGTTTTTGTACTGATTACCTTGATAGCGGCAGCGCTGGCAGCGAGAGAGGGAGAGCTGGTGAGCCTGACGCTTCTTACGGACCGGCTTCCGGAGAAGCTTCGTAAGCCGTCCGTACTTTTGATCACGGCTTTGAATCTTATATTTACGGCAATTCTTTTTGGATACGGCATGGATAAGGTAATTACCCAGCTTGAAAACGGAAAAAGAACCTTTGTGCTCAACTGGCCAGAGTGGATTTTCTGGTCATTTGTTCCTATAGGGGCTGCCTGTATGATCCTTCATTTTATTGAATGCTGTGTGGATTTTTGTAACAAAGACAAGGAAGGGGAGGTGGAGAAGAAATGATAAGCGCTGTACTTTTTATATCTTTTTTTGTTTTTCTGATCCTGGGTGTGCCCATTGCAGTGTGCCTCGGCCTTTCTTCTGTATGCGCCATTCTTTACTCTGGAACTTCCCTTACGATCGTGGCAACGAATATGTACTCCGGAATCAGCAAATTCCTTCTTCTTGCGATTCCGTTTTTTGTACTTTCCGGAAATATTATGGCAAAGGCAGGAATTTCAAGAAGACTGATTAAATTTGTTGACACCTGTGTGGGACATAAAAGAGGAGGCATTGCGATCGTATGCGTCATTGTTGCCTGCTTTTTCGGTGCGATTTCCGGTTCCGGTCCTGCGACAGTGGCTGCGCTCGGTGCGGTTCTGATTCCGGCTATGGTGGAAAGAGGGGGATTTTCTGCTCCGTTTTCCACAGCGCTTATGGCAACCGCGAGTTCCATTGCCATTGTCATTCCACCGAGCATCGCCTTTGTTGTATATGCCTCTATCACAGGCGTTTCCATTGCAGATATGTTTACGGCGGGAATCGTACCCGGTATTTTGATGGGCGCGGCCCTTGTGATTGTAGTTATGATCGAGGCGAGACGGAAGAACATCCAGCCCGTTCAGAAAAAAGCCACTGCGAAAGAACGGTGGACAGCATTTAAAGACGCATTCTGGGGATTTTTAATGCCGGTTATTATTCTCGGAGGAATTTACGGAGGAATCTTTACTCCTACTGAGGCAGCAGCCGTTTCTGTTGTGTACGGCCTTTTTGTAGGCATGGTAATTTACAGGGAGGTTTCTTTTAAGGATCTGTTTGATATTCTTGTAGATTCTGCAAAAACAACAGGCGGAATCATGTTGATCGTGGCAAGTGCGTCTTTGTTTTCCTTTGTATGTACGAAATTTGGCATTGCGGAGGCAGCGTCCGCTCTTCTGGGAAGCATTGCACACAATCAGTTTGTGTTCCTTTTAATTGTAAATGTTATCTTCCTGATCGCAGGCTGCTTTATTGACGCAAACTCTGCAATGTATATTTTTATTCCGATCATGCTTCCAGTATGTAAGGCGCTTGGATACGATGTGGTTGCCTTTGGTGTAATGGCAACCGTAAACCTGGCGATCGGACAGGTAACGCCTCCTGTTGGTGTCAACCTTTTTGTCGCGATCGGAATTAAGATTAAAAAAGGACTTGAGGTAACGCTTCAGCATATTTCAAAGGCAGTTATGCCGATGATCGCGGCATGTGTGGCAATCCTTCTTGTTGTGACGTATGTTCCGGCCGTTTCCGTTGCGCTTCCCAAAGCTCTTGCAAAGAACGGTTCTTATTCCGGAGATCAGGACGCTTCTTCTTCCGGAGGAATGAGAAAGGCAGGAGGAGAAGAGGAAGGCTTTAATACGATCGGGGATTACAGCGATCTTGACTGGCCGGAAATGACATGGAATTTTGCCTGCTCCACAACAGAGACGAGCACATGGGCAGACGGCGGAAGAAAATTCGGTGAGCTGATGGAAAAAGCAACAGGAGGGAAAATAAAAGTAAACGTATATGCCTCCGATCAGCTTACAAACGGAAATCAGTCTGAGGGTATCCAGGCTTTGATAGACGGAGATCCGGTACAGATTTCCATGCATTCCAACCTGATTTATTCTGCCTTTGATCCGAGATTTAATGTAGTCTCCCTTCCGTTTATTTACGATTCCTACGAGGATGCAGACAATAAGTTTGACGGCGAAGCAGGAGAGATGATGAAGGAGATCCTGGGAGAGTATGGTCTTCACTGTATGGGCATTGCGGAAAACGGCTTCCGTGAGCTGACAAACAGCGTTCGCGAAATAAAATCAGTAGAGGATATGAAAAACCTGAAAATCCGTGTAGCAGGCTCCAATCTTCTTATGGAATGCTATAAGAGATGGGGAGCAGACGCTACAAATCTGAACTGGTCGGAAACATACACGGCGCTGCAGCAAAATACAGTAGAGGGACAGGAGAATCCTCTTCCTGCTATTGACGCGGCAAGCGTACAGGAGGTACAGCCTTACTGTTCCATGTGGGACGCAGTTTATGACTGCCTTTTCTTCTGTATCAATCAGGAGATTTACGACAGCCTGACACCAAAACAGCAGGCAGTTGTAGATGAGGCAGGTCAGAAAGCAGTAGAATATGAGCGCTATATCAACCGTGCAGGAGATGAGGAAATCACCTCCCGCTGGGCAGAGAAAAACGGCGTTACGATCACCGAAAAAGAAGAGATGGATATTGACTCCTTTAAAGAAGCTGTGAACGGCATTGACGAGTGGTATATTAAGGAACTGGAAAGCCAGGGATATGAGAATGCCCGGGAGCTTGTGGAAGTATTCTGCTCTTAGTATTCGTTATACGAGTATTTAGAAGTAACGAATAACAAGCTGGATAAAAAGCTGCATCTGGGGAGTGACATATTTGTTTTTGTGATAAAACAGCTGATTGAACATCTTTACAGGAGGAAGATTTGTCCTGACTTCTGTAAGGGTACGGTTTTGAAGTTCTTCTTTTACTGTAAACCGGGGAAGAAACGAATAGCCCATACCTTTTTTCAGAAGGTGGATAATTGTTTCTGTGTTTCCGATTTCCAGAACAGGAGAAATGTGTAATTCCCGTTCAGAGAGGAGCTTTTCCAGTTCATAATGGTAGGCGGCGCCTACTTCTGTCAGGATAAAGGGCCTTGCAGCCAGTTTCTCAATTTCCAGAAAGGATTGAGATGAGGCGGCAGGGTCTTTTAAGGTGACAAAAATAATATCTTCTGTTCTCTGGGCAGCACAAATCCATTCGTCTCTGTAAATTTTGTGGTCAAGGGTAAGAATGCAGTCGATTTCATTGCTTTTTGCAAGCTCCATAAGTTCCTCAGTCGTGCCGGAGCGTATAGTGATTTTTATGTTTGGATACATATCGTGAAAAGCGGGGAGAAGTTGGGGAAGCAATGCAGTGCAGATAGACTCTGCTCCGCCGATGCGCAGGCTGCCGGAGGGTGTTTTTTCATTGGAGCAGAATGAGAGGGCGGAATCCTCCGCTTTTACGATGTTATTGGCATAAGAAATAAAGGCTTCTCCTTGTTCTGTTAAATAAACTTTTTTTCCCAGGCGCTCAAAAAGAGGAATGCCAAGCTCTTTTTCCAGCTGCTGGATCTGAATGGTAACGGCGGACTGGGAGTAGCCAAGCTGCTGGGCGGCTTTTGAAAAATTCTGTGTCACAGCCACTTTCAAAAAGGTCTTGATGTTCTTGATTTCCATAGGTTCTCCTTTGTTAATTTTCCTTATTAAAAAAAATCATATATCTTATAAAAATTATAAATTTTACATATATAGAAATTTAGTGTACATTACTATTTGGAATTAGTCAAAGGAAAAGAGGAAATAAAATGATAAACAGTGAAAATGTGCTGAACAGCAGGCAGCTTGAACAGGAAATAGAAACATTTGTACATGGATTTTTAAAAGAAAAAAGAGACATACATTCCAGTAAAGTAATGTGGCAGGCATCGGATGAGCAGATGAAAAAAGTGGAGAATATGGAAATTCCGGCAGAAGGTCGTGTGGCAGACGAGGTGATCCGGGAAATGACGGAGCAGGTGTATCAGTATAGAGGGGACGCCAATCATCCGCGGTTTTTCGGATTTGTGCCGGGACCTGCCTCCTCCATTTCCTGGCTGGGAGATATTATGACATCAGCCTATAATATTCATGCAGGAGGAAGCAAGCTTGCGCCTACCGTCAACTGTATTGAACAGAAGCTTTTAAAATGGCTCTGCGAAAAAGCCGGGTTTACGGGAAAAAGAGCAGGCGGCGTGTTCGTAAGCGGGGGCTCTATGGCAAATATTACGGCGCTTACAGCGGCAAGAGACAATAAACTTACCGATAAAAATCTGTTTCTCGGTGTTGCCTATATTTCCGAGCAGACGCACAGCTCGGTGGCGAAGGGACTTCGGATCATAGGAATCACAGATAAGAGAATCAGGCGGATTCCGGTAGACAGCGAGTTTCGCATGGACACGGAGAAACTTCGGGAAGCTATTGAAAAAGATAAAAAAGCGGGATATATTCCTTTTGCTGTAATCGGAACAGCGGGAACAACAAATACAGGAAGCATTGATCCTCTGGAGGAGATTTCTCATATTTGTAAGGAATACGGACTCTGGTTTCATATTGACGGAGCATACGGCGGTTCTGTATTGTTAAGTCCGAAATACAAAGAACGTTTGAAAGGAACAGAACTTGCAGACAGCTTAAGCTGGGATGCCCATAAATGGCTGTTCCAGACTTACGGCTGTGCAATGGTTCTTGTCCGTGATATAAAGACTTTGTATCACAGCTTTCATGTAAACCCGGAATATCTAAAAGATCTGGAAGGGGATCTGGAAAATGTAAATACCTGGGATATTGGTATGGAGCTGACGCGTCCTGCAAGAGGATTAAAGCTATGGCTGACTCTGCAGATTCTGGGAACCGATTTAATCGGAAGCGCCATTGAACATGGATTTTCTCTTGCACAGTGGGCGGAGGAAGCTTTACAGTCTAAAGAGAACTGGGAGATCGTGTCTCGTGCACAGCTTGCCATGATAAACTTCCGGTATGCGCCGGATGACCTTACAGAGGAAGAGAAGGACAGTCTGAATGAAAGCATATCAAAACGTATGATAGAAAGCGGGTTTGCCGCTGTATTTACTACTGTTTTAAATGGGAAAACCGTTCTTCGGATCTGTGCGCTCCACCCGGAGACAACAAAAGAAGATATGTACCGGACCATAGAGCTTCTGGATCAGTATGCGAAAGAAGGATATGCTTCCGTAAAAGAAAAAAGGTAACAGAAAAAGTCTCCGGTCCTTATGACCGGAGATAATTTTTCATGGATTTCAGGGCATTTTTTTCAAGACGGCTTACCTGAGCCTGAGAAATGCCGATTTCATCTGCAACCTCCATCTGGGTTTTCCCCTCGTAAAAACGCAGTTCTATAATATTTCTCTCTCTGTTTCCAAGACGGTTTAAGGCTTCCCGGAGAGAAAGATTTTCTATCCAGCGCTCCTCTTTATTTTTTTTATCGCTGATCTGATCCATGACATAAAGAGTATCGCCTCCTTCTGTATATACCGGTTCAAACAGGCTGATGGGATTTTGTATGGCGTCCATCGCATATACGATCATTTCTTTTTCAATGCCGATTTCATCTGCAATTTCCTGAATGGTAGGCTCTTTTAATTTTTCCTTCGTGTAATGTTCCTTTGCATAAATGGCTTTATATGCAATATCACGAAGAGAACGGCTTACGCGGATGGAATTATTATCGCGCAGATAACGGCGGATTTCCCCGATGATCATGGGGACCGCATAGGTGGAAAATTTTACATTTAAAGTGGTGTCAAAATTATCAATGGCTTTTATAAGACCGATACAGCCAATCTGAAAAAGGTCGTCTGCATTTTCGCTGCTGTTCTGGAAACGCTTTATCACACTTAAAACAAGGCGGAGATTACCCTTAATGTAAAGCTCACGGGCGTGTTTGTCTCCCTGCCTGATTTTTTTGAAAAGCTCTTCTTTTTCTTCTGCTTTCAGAACGGGAAGTTTCGATGTGTTTACGCCGCAGATTTCTACTTTGTTTAATGCCATCTAAAGAATCCTCCTTATCTTTCTTTGCTATTAAAGATGATTCTCATGGCAGGGCGGAAATATACGGCTTTCTGTAAAATATAAAAAATAAAAGCCCTTGACAACGCAGGAGATGTAACGGAAAATAAAATCCATACAGAAGAAAAGAGGAAATAATATGAAGGAAGAAAAGAGAAGTTTTTACCCGGAAGCCGTCGTATTTGATATGGACGGCGTAATGTTTGACAGCGAGAGGATCGTACAGTATTCTTTTAATAAAGCCGGGGAGGAGATGGGGTACGGTCTTCTGGGAGATGAAAATATATGTTTTACGCTTGGCATGAACCGGGCGGGGAGAAAGGCATACTTTAAGGAAACGTACGGTCAGGATTTTCCCTATGATGCGTTTCAGAATCGATACAGTGAAATTTATAAGGAATATGTAAAAAGAAATGGACTTCCTGTGAAGCCAGGGCTTTCTGAGATTCTTGAGGTTCTGGAGAAAAAGGGCATTCCGGCTGCAGTTGCCACATCTTCAAGCAGAGAGAATGCCCTGGAAAATTTAAGGCAGGCAGGAGTTCTGGAAAAATTTAAGGCAGTGATCACAGGAGATATGGTGAAGGAGGCGAAACCGGACCCTGAGATTTATCAAAAAGCCTGTGCGCGTCTTGATACGAAGCCGTGCAGAGCAATGGCTCTGGAGGACGCGCCAAAAGGGATCATAGCTGCTAAAAGAGCCGGAATGTATGCTGTTTTTGTCCCGGATATTCTGGAAGATATGGAAAAATTTCCTGTTTTGCCGGACAGAAAAGAGGAATCTCTTCTTACAGCAGCCAGTTGGCTTTCAAGGTGAGGATTTTGTTATAAAAGAGGTTCCCGTTCTTTGTGGAGGCATTTGTCCTCCTGGATTTTTACAAGAATAATATCTTCGCCAATCTGACAGATGCATTCCCAGGGAATGATGTATTCGCTTTCTCTTCCGAAAAAGCTGCAGAAACGTCCCGGTCCGGGAACGATCAGTGCAGTCAGGCGGCTTGTTTTACAGTCAAATTCCACATCGATGGGACAGCCCAGGCTTTTGCAGGTACAGACATTGATGATTTCCTTTTGCTTTAATTCGCAGACACGCATGATATTACCTGTTTTTGTAAAATTTATGCCAAAATCAGTGAAAATATGCAGGCTATTTTATTGACATACAGGAAAAATATAAAGTATAATACACATAAATACAGCATCAGAAAGGGGAGTGTACTGTGAAGTGTCCGTTTTGTAATCAGGATAATACAAGAGTTGTAGATTCAAGACCCGTGGAGGATACCAATTCCATACGCCGCCGCCGCCTTTGTGACGCCTGCGGGAGAAGATTTACCACATATGAGAGAGTGGAGACAATCCCCTTAACTGTCATTAAGAAAGATCAGAACAGGGAGCAGTACAGCAGAAAAAAAATACAGGACGGTGTGCTGCGCGCCTGCTATAAACGTCCCATTTCCATTGAAAAAATAGAGGAAATGCTGGATTCTATAGAGGGAGAGATCTTCAATGAGGAAGAGCGGGAGATTTCCAGCACTAAAATAGGAGAGATCGTTATGGCGCATTTAAAGAAACTGGACGCGGTTGCCTATGTGCGGTTTGCCTCTGTTTACCGGGAATTTAAAGATGTGAGCACGTTTCTCGATGAGCTTAAGAAGTTTATGAATTAAAAGCCAGAACTTGACTTTCAGTCATAGAAAGGTGTAAAATACAAAAGACAATAAAAGAGAAAAGGGGAGCTTGTATGACAGGCTGAGAGGAAGGTATGACCTTCGACCCATGAACCTGATTTGGATAATGCCAACGTAGGGATAGTTTCGAAGTGGATATTTTATGGAGAAATTGCCAGACAGGTAGTTTCTCTTTTTTTGTACAGAACCATAAATTTCACATAAGCCGCCGCTTTGCAAACCGGGGCTGGAAAGGAAACATATGAGAGAATATAAAACACAGAAAGAGGCCGCAGGAAAAGGGATTCTGACACCGGAAATGAAAATCGTGGCAGAGAAGGAGCATATGGAGCCAGAGAAGCTGATGGATCTTGTGGCAAAAGGAGAGGTTGCGATTCCATGCAACGTCCGTCATACTTCTATTTCTCCTGAGGGAATCGGAGGAGGTCTGCGGACAAAGATCAATGTAAATCTGGGGATTTCCGGGGATTGTAAAAACTATGAGGAAGAGATGAAAAAAGTGGATATGGCTCTGAAGTTTGGAGCGGAAGCCATTATGGATTTAAGCAATTACGGAAAGACAAATACATTCCGAAGAGAACTGATCCGGAAATCTCCGGCTATGATCGGAACGGTTCCCATGTATGATGCCATCGGATACCTGGAAAAAGATCTTCTTGAAATTACAGCGGAAGATTTTCTGAAGGTAGTGCGGGCACACGCAGAGGAAGGCGTAGACTTTATGACGATTCATGCAGGAATTAACAGAAGAGCAGTGGAAGCCTTTATGCGGGATAAAAGGAAAATGAATATTGTTTCAAGAGGCGGTTCTCTTTTGTTTGCATGGATGATGATGACAGGAAAGGAAAATCCGTTTTACGAATATTACGATGAAGTACTTGATATTTTAAGAGAATACGACGTGACTATAAGCCTTGGAGACGCGCTTCGTCCGGGCTGTATTGATGACAGCTCTGATGCGGGACAGATTTCGGAATTAATTGAGCTTGGAAATCTTACAAAGCGCGCATGGGAAAAAGACGTACAGGTAATGGTGGAAGGACCGGGACATATGGCAATGAATGAAATTGAAGCAAATATGAAGCTTCAGAAACGAATCTGTCATAATGCGCCGTTTTATGTACTGGGACCGATCGTGACAGATGTGGCTCCCGGATATGACCATATTACATCTGCAATCGGAGGTGCCATAGCGGCAGCAGGCGGAGCTGATTTTCTCTGTTACGTCACACCAGCAGAGCATCTGCGTCTTCCGGATCTGGAAGATGTAAAAGAGGGAATCATCGCGTCAAAAATAGCGGCTCATGCGGCAGATATTGCAAAGGGAATACCAGGTGCCAGAGCATGGGATAATGAAATGGCAGAGGCGAGACATAAGGTAGACTGGGAGGAAATGTTCCGTCTTTCCCTGGACGGGGAGAAGGCGAGAAGATATTTTGAGAGCACTCCGCCGTCAGACAGACATACCTGCTCCATGTGCGGAAAAATGTGTGCAGTCCGAACGACGAATATGATCCTGGAAGGAAAAGAAGTAAGATTCTGCACCGAAAAATAAAAACCAGAAATAGATAAAAAAACTTCCCGGAACAATTACTGTTCCGGGAAGTTTTTTGAAGGAGATCAGACAATACCCTGCGCTTTCATTGCGTCAACTACTTTTTCAAAACCTGCAATATTTGCTCCGACTACATAGTTGTCTGTAAGATCGTAGCGTTTTGCAGCGTCGTCTACTTTTTTGAAAATGTCGATCATGATGTTGTGAAGCTTTTCGTCAACTTCTTCCTCTGTCCAGGAAAGTCTCATGGAGTTCTGGCTCATCTCAAGGGCAGAAGTGGCAACTCCGCCTGCATTTGCAGCTTTTCCAGGCATGAAGTAAAGTCCGTTTTCCATAATGTAATTGGTTGCTTCAAGAGTAGTCGGCATATTTGCGCCTTCAACCACGTATTTGCAGCCGTTTGCAACAAGGGCTTTTGCACCGTCAAGGTCAAGCTCATTCTGTGTTGCACATGGAAGGTAAACGTCACATTTAATATTCCAGATGCCTTTGCCTTCTGTGTAAGTGGAACCCTCCACTCTCTCTGCGTATTCTTTGATTCGTCCGCGTTTTACTTCTTTAATATCTTTTACAACGTCGAGCTGAATGCCGTTCGGGTCGTAAATAAAGCCGTTGGAGTCGTTCAGTGCAACGACTTTTGCACCGAGCTGCTGTGCTTTTTCTGTTGCGTAGATCGCAACATTTCCGGAGCCTGTCACAACTACGGTTTTTCCGCTGATGGAATCGTTATGTGCTTTTGCGATTTCGTCCAGCATATATACAACGCCGTAGCCTGTAGCCTGTGTACGGATAAGAGAACCGCCGTAAGTAAGGCCTTTTCCTGTTAAAACACCCTCATAAAGACCGCGGATCCGTTTGTACTGTCCGAACAGATAGCCGATTTCTCTGGCGCCTACGCCGATGTCACCTGCAGGAACGTCTGTATCTGCACCGATGTATTTGGAAAGCTCTGTCATAAAGCTCTGGCAGAATGCCATAACCTCTCTGTCGGATTTGCCTTTCGGGTCAAAGTTGGAACCGCCCTTGCCGCCGCCGATGGGAAGACCTGTCAGGGAGTTTTTGAAAACCTGCTCAAAACCAAGGAATTTTAAGATACTCTGGTTTACAGAGGGGTGGAGACGAAGACCGCCCTTGTATGGTCCGATGGCGCTGTTAAACTGCACGCGGTAACCTTTGTTTACCTGTACAGTTCCGTTATCATCTACCCACGGTACACGGAAAGAAATGATTCTTTCCGGCTCAACCATACGCTCCAGAATGGAAAGCTTACGGTATTCTTCCTCATTGCGGTCAATGACAACCTTCAGGGAATCAAGAACTTCTTTTACTGCCTGGTGAAACTCCGGCTCACCGGGATTCTGTGCTACGACTCTTTCATAAACCTCTTCAGTATAAGACATAATAAATCCTCCTCTTCCAACTGTTGTATTTTTTTATGTGCGTTATTATACACTAAAGTGCTAAAAAAGAAAAGAGTTTTTTAAATTTTTTTGAACATGGGCGCTGAGGCTTGCGAAAGAGGGGCAAATGTGAGATTATAATGAAATACCAATTTCGTAAAAGGGGAGGCAAGATAAAATGAGAATATTTGAAAAATCATCAAAGCTTGATAATGTATTGTATGATGTACGAGGACCTGTCGTAGACGAGGCAGGAAGAATGGAGGAAGAAGGTAAGGAAATCCTGAAGCTGAATATCGGAAACCCGTATCCCTTTGGCTTTTCCGCTCCGCAGGAAGTAATCCTGGATATGCTGAGCAATATCCGTACTTCTCAGGGGTATTCTGACTCCAGAGGGATTTTTTCCGCAAGAAAAGCGATTATGCAGTATTGTCAGCTGCGCGGCATTCCCAATGTGACTATGAACGATATTTATACAGGAAACGGGGTAAGTGAGCTGATTAATCTCTGTATGCAGGCTCTTTTAAATAACGGAGATGAAATTCTGATCCCTGCACCGGATTATCCGCTCTGGACAGCAACGGCGACCCTTTCCGGAGGAAAAGTCGTACATTATATCTGTGACGAGCAGTCGGAATGGTATCCGGATATGGACGATATTCGAAGCAAAATCACAGATAAGACAAAGGCGATCGTGATCATCAATCCTAACAACCCTACAGGAGCCGTATATCCCAAAGAGGTTCTGGAACAGATTGTGCAGATTGCAAGAGAGCATGAATTGATTATTTTTTCCGATGAGATTTATGACCGTCTTGTTATGGATCAGTACCAGCATACGTCCATTGCTTCTCTTGCGCCGGATTTGTTCTGTGTGACGTTTTCCGGTCTTTCTAAATCTCATATGATCGCGGGATTCCGCATTGGCTGGATGGTGCTGAGCGGACCGAAAAACCGTGCAAAGGGATACATAGAAGGACTGAATATGCTTTCCTCCATGCGTCTCTGTTCTAATGTTCCGGCACAGTCTATCGTACAGACTGCACTTGGGGGATACCAGAGTGTCAATGAGTATATACAGCCGGGCGGACGTATTTACGAGCAGAGAGAATACATATATAAAGCGCTGACAGACATTCCGGGAATCACGGCAGTGAAGCCAAAAGCTGCATTTTATATTTTCCCGAAAATTGATGTAGAGAAATTCCATATTGAAAATGACGAGCAGTTTGCTCTTGATTTTCTTCACGAGAAGCAGGTTCTTCTTGTTCCTGGAAAGGGATTTAACTGGCATCAGCCGGATCATTTCCGTGTGGTATACCTTCCAAATATTCTGCAGCTTGAGAAGGCGGCAAAGAAGCTTGGCGATTTCTTAAGCACATATAAACAGAAATGATAGACTGAAAAGGAAAAAAATGTTATACTGTTATAAGATGTGATGAAAAGCACACAGAAAATACATAGAGGGTACGAGGAGGGACCTTTATCGACTGACCGAATAAAAGATGAAAGGGGCAATACAATATGAGTGGATTTAACATGAAAGTGACACCGGAAATCGAAAGACTGACAGAGGTCTGCAAAGAACACAGCAGTCTTGATCTGTCTCTTTACGGAAAATACGATGTAAAGAGAGGGCTTCGTGACATCAATGGAAAGGGTGTTCTTGCAGGACTGACCCAGGTTTCCAATGTGCAGGCAACAAAGATCGTAGACGGACAGGAAGTTCCCTGTGCAGGAAGCCTTTCTTACAGAGGCTATGATATTAAGGAGCTTACGGGAGGCTTTATTAAGGACAAGCGTTTCGGATTTGAGGAGACGGCTTACCTTCTTCTTTTCGGTAAGCTGCCAGATAAAGAAGAACTGAAGGAATTTACCGATCTTCTGGCAAATCAGCGTTCTCTTCCGAAAAACTTTACAAGAGACGTGATCATGAAAGCGCCGTCAAGCGATATTATGAACGCGCTTTCCAGAAGCGTGCTTACCCTGTATTCCTACGATAAGAATCCGGATGATATTTCCCTGCCGAATGTTCTTCGTCAGTGTCTCAACCTGATCAGCGTATTTCCGCTGCTTTCCGTATATGGATACCAGGCGTATAATCACTTTGTAAGAGGCAAGAGCCTTTACATTCACAATCCGAAAAAAGAGCTTTCCACAGCGGAAAATATTCTGCGTATGCTCCGCCCGGACAAGAAATATACAGCTCTGGAAGCACAGATTCTGGATATTGCACTGATCCTCCATATGGAGCACGGCGGTGGAAACAACTCCACTTTTACTACTCATGTGGTATCATCTTCCGGAACCGATACATATTCTGCGATCGCAGCAGCTCTCGGATCACTGAAAGGACCAAAGCACGGCGGCGCCAATATTAAGGTAGTCAGCATGGTTCAGGATATGAAAAAAGAAGTGAAGGACTGGGAAGACGAGGACGAGGTAAGAAATTATCTGAAAAAGCTGCTTCATAAAGAAGCATTTGACAGAAGAGGTCTTATCTATGGTATGGGACATGCTGTTTATTCTGTATCTGACCCGAGAGCGGAAGTCTTTAAAGGATTTGTGGAAACTCTGGCAAAAGAGAAAGGCAGAATGAAGGATTACCGTCTCTATTCAATGGTGGAGCGTCTTGCACCAGAGGTCATTGCAGAGGAGAGAAAGATCTACAAAGGCGTAAGTGCAAACGTGGACTTTTACAGCGGTTTCGTTTACAGTATGCTGGATCTGCCTCTTGAACTCTTTACCCCTATGTTTGCAGTGGCACGTATTGTAGGCTGGAGCGCACATCGTATGGAAGAGCTTATCAACACAGATAAGATCATCCGTCCCGCATACAAAAATGTGCTTGCACCTGCAGCTTATGTGCCGCTTGAGGATCGTTAGAAAGGGTTTCATGATATGAAGAAGGAAAATCAGGCAGCACTTATCCTGGAGGGCGGTGGAAACAGGGGGGTGTTTACTGCCGGTGTCCTGGATTATCTGATGGAGCAGAATACGGAATTTTCCTATGTAACAGGAGTATCTGCAGGCGCATGCAATGCAGTGGATTTTGTCTCAAAACAGACAGGACGGACAAGGCAGTGCATGATTCTGGAGGACAAGGAATACAGCTATATCAGTATGGGAAATATGATTAAAAACAGAAGCCTTTTTGATATGGATATGCTTTTTGACAGGTATCCTAATGAAATTTTCCCATTTGATTTTGATACGTATTTTCAGTCGCGCACAGAATGTGAGCTTGTGGTAACAAACTGTAATACGGGAGAGGCAGAGTACCTCTCCGAAAAAGAAGACCGGCAGAAGCTTATGAATATCTGCCGGGCTTCGTCGAGCCTTCCTGTTGTAAGTCCAATGGTGGAGCTTGACGGAGAAAGGTATCTTGATGGGGGAATTGCAGATTCCATACCTGTAATCCACGCAATGAAAAAAGGATACCGGAAAAATGTAGTGATCCTTACAAGAAACTATGGATACCGCAAAGAAAAGCCGGGAAAAAGCAAAGCCCTCTATGTGGCTGCATTCCGGGAATATCCCAATCTTCTCAACACGCTCTTAAACCGCTACCGAAACTACAACAGAACGCTGGAGTTAATTGAGAAATGGGAAAAAGAAGGTCATATTTTTGTAATCCGTCCGGAGATGGAGCCTGTGGGAAGAGCAGAGAGGGATGAAGAAAAACTGTCTGCTTTTTATCAGCACGGATATGATCTTATGAAAGACAAAATCACAGATATGGAGGCATATCTGAAACAGGATAACGAGGACTGAAAAATTATGTTTAGATGTTTTTTTCCAGATGAATACAGAGATTCCGCTTATGAGATTGATTATGACAGGTTGTATCAGGAAGGGTACAGGGGACTTTTATTTGATATAGACAATACGCTTGTGCCTCATGGAGCTCCGGCAGACGACAGGGCAAAGGCTCTTTTTGCACATTTAAAGAAGCTTGGATTTCACTGCTGTTTTCTGTCAAACAATCAGATAGAGAGGGTGTCCTCTTTTAATGAGGCGGTGGGAGAGAAGTTTATTGAGAATGCTCACAAGCCTTCTGTGAAAAATTACATAAAGGCAATGGAAATGCTGGGAACGGACAGAAACAATACTATTTTTATAGGCGATCAGCTTTTTACGGATGTGTACGGAGCAAAAAGGGCAGGAATCCGGAATATTCTTGTAAAGCCGATTCATCCAAAGGAAGAAATCCAGATTGTCCTGAAACGCTATCTTGAAAAAATCGTACTGTACTTTTACAGGAAAGAGGAGGGAAATTCATGAACCACATTGTCATAATTGGTTTTATGGGTTCAGGTAAGACAAGAGTAGGAAAAAGACTGGCAAAAGACCTGAATCTGCCGTTTATTGATGTGGACAGAATCATTACAAAAAAGTTTAATATGTCTGTCAAAGAGGTTTTTGAAAGGTTTGGAGAACCATTTTACAGAGCTCTGGAGACACTTGCCATAAAAAATCTGATCGAGGATAAGGAGAGAAAAGTTATTTCTCTTGGGGCAGGGCTTCCTGTTCAGGAGCAGAATCAGAAATATTTAAAAGAGCTTGGTACTGTCATCTATCTGAAAGGTTCCTACGCAGTTCTTAAGAAACGCCTTGAGGGCAGCAACAATCCTCTTATTGAAGGAAGCGACCAGGAGGATAAGATTAAGAAGCTTTTAAAACAGCGCGATCCGGTGTATGCCCGCTTTGCAGATATTCAGGTGGAGACTGGCGTAAAGCCTTTTGAGGGGCTGATTGAAGAAATTGAAGAAAAATTAGCGGCATATACAAAAAAATAGTTGAAAAATCTTCCCGGGTATTATAGAATAACTCATAGTGAAGTGTACAATAAGGAGGAAATATAATTATGATTTCAGCAGGTGATTTCAAAAACGGTATCACACTCGAAATTGACGGAAATGTATGTCAGATTGTTGAATTCCAGCATGTAAAACCTGGAAAGGGAGCTGCATTTGTCAGAACAAAATATAAAAACATCATCACAGGAGCGGTTCTGGAGAAATCCTTCCGTCCTACTGAGAAATTCCCGCAGGCACGTATTGAGCGTGTGGACATGAGCTATCTGTACAATGATGGAGAGTTATACAACTTCATGAATACAGAAACTTACGATCAGGTTGCTCTTACAAAAGATCAGGTTGGAGACTCTCTGAAATTTGTAAAAGAGAATGAGGTTGTAAAAATCTGTTCCCACAACGGAAACGTATTTGCAATCGAGCCGCCTCTGTTCGTAGAGCTTGAGGTAGTTGAGACAGAGCCTGGATTTGCAGGAAATACTGCACAGGGCGCAACAAAACCGGCAACTGTTGAGACAGGCGCACAGGTTCAGGTTCCGTTATTTGTAAATCAGGGTGACAAACTGAAAATCGATACAAGAACAGGCGAATATCTTTCCCGTGTATAATGGAAATGAGGGCTGTCATCGGCATTGCGCCGGTGGCAGTTTTTGTTTTATGCTATAGGAAATTCGCAAGCGAGATTCTTTGTTATCAGAAGAAATCAGGTGGAGGAAGGTTATGGAATACAGAGTATTAGGAAAAACAGGGCTTAAAATTTCCCGTATGGGTTTTGGTGGGATTCCAATCCAGAAAATCGACGCAGAAGGTACAAAAAAATTAATGGAGCGTCTTAAAGAAGAGGGAGTAAATTATATTGATACGGCAAGAGGCTATACAGTCAGTGAAGAATATCTCGGTTATGCACTTGAGGGAATACGCGATCAGTTTGTCCTTGCAACAAAGAGCATGGCGCGCACAAAAGAAGCGATGGCAGCAGATATAGAAAAAAGTCTTCAGAATTTAAGAACGGATCATATTGATTTATATCAGGTCCATAATCCGAGTATGGAACAGCTTGACCAGGTAATCGGAGAAGGCGGCGCGCTGGAGGCTCTTATGGAGGCGAAAGAAGCCGGAAAAATCGGACACATCGGTCTGACAGCACATTCCACAGCAGTATTTGAGCGCGCTCTTTCTCTTGACTGGGTGGAAACCATTATGTTTCCATATAACATTGTGGAAAGTCAGGGAGAAGATCTGATTTCCAAATGCAAAGAAAAAAACATCGGATTTATTGATATGAAGCCCCTTGCAGGAGGAGCCATTGAAAATGCTGCCCTTGCCCTTCGCTATGTATGCGCCAATCCCAATGTAACGGTGGTGATCCCGGGAATGGCAGAGGAGAGAGAACTGGAAGAAAACTTACGTGCCTGCTGTGATACTTCTCCGTTAAGCAGTGAGGAGCAGGAGGAAATGCACAAGATAAGGAAGGAGCTTGGAACAAATTTCTGCCGCCGCTGCAATTACTGTGCGCCGTGTACAGTGGGCATTAACATCCCAAGTGTATTTCTTTTTGCAGGATACCTGGAAAGATACGATCTGGGAGACTGGGCAAGAGAAAGGTACAGTACGCTTCCTGTGAAGGCTTCCGCCTGTGTCAAATGCGGAGAGTGTGAGACAAGATGTCCTTACCAGCTTCCTATTCGAAAAATGCTTGAAAACGCAGCTTCCAAATTCGGCGAGTAAGCACCTGTAAAAATATGTGAAAACGGATGGATTCCGGTATATCAGGCAGATGATGTCTGATATACCGGTTTTTTCTTTAAAAATGTTAAAATAAAGTGAAACCATTTTGGAATCTGCAGTGTCTAATAGTTAGAAGCGCAGATAAAAAGCTTTAGACCGGTCGAACAGAAGGGAGTACCCTATGACAGAGTTATTGATAAGAAAGGCAAAAAAGGGCGATAAAGACGCGTTCTGCCGTCTGATGGACCTTCAGATGCAGAGCATGTACAAAGTTGCCAGAGCCTATTTAAAAAATGATGAAGATGCTGCAGATGCAATACAGGAAACCATTTTATCCTGTTTCCAGAAAATAGGAACGCTGGAGCAAAACCGCTATTTCAAAACGTGGCTGATCCGGATTCTGATAAATAAATGTAAAGATATACTTCAGACGAAGAGCCTTATGCTGTATACGGACAGTTTGCCGGAGACACCGGTGTATGAAGAAGATTTTGAGATGGTGGAGTGGAATCACGTACTTGCTCCTCTGGACGAAAAGTACAGAACGGTTCTCCTTCTATATTATATGGAAGGATTTAACACAAGAGAAATTGGGGAAATCCTGAACATGAAGGAAGGAACAGTAAAAACAAGACTTGCAAGAGGCAGACAAAAGATTGCAGAACAGTATCAGTACAAAGTAAAGGATTCTTATGCAGAGCCGGCTTTTGCAAAAGCAGTGGCAGGTGCAGGAAGCAGGAGGCAGAAATGAGATTAGACGACAGGGAAAAAGAAATCCGAAGAGAATTAAAAAAAGAAGTGGAAATTCCGGAAGTTGTAAAAAACAAAGCACAGGAGGCGTATTACATGATTAAAAACAATGAGATCCACCAGGAGAAAAAAGAGAAGAATCCATACAGATGGATGTCCATAGCAGCAAAAGCAGCAGGAAGTACGGCAGCAGTTCTTGCGGTAGGCTTTGTAGTATGTGCCGCCAATCCGGTTATGGCAAGGGAGCTTCCGGTTGTAGGAGGGATTTTTGCAGAGCTGCAGGATAAAGTAAGCTTTTTCGGTAATTTTGCAGATAAAGCAGAGACACTGGCAGAACCGGAGACAACAAAAGAAGAGACAAAGGAAGTCAGCGAAACAGGAGATGCAAAAGAACCGGGAACAGCAGAAGGTGCTTATACAAAGACAAATAATGGACTGACAATCCGCTTTTCCGAGGTATACGCAGACAGTCAGACAATTTATCTCACAATGGAAGCAAAAAGTGAAGAACCATTCCCGGATACGATGATGTCCGAGGGAGAAAACGGGGAGATGCCTGCATTTGCTATGAATTACACAAGAGATTACGACTTTTTAAAGGAACTGCCTGAGGGGTATGAATATCCGGAGATTTTAAAGAGTACGGATCTTACACAACTGGAAGGAGAATATCTGGATGAAAATACATATGCATGCATTCTCCGTATCGACCTGAAAAATGATATGATAGACGATTCCCAGTATATGAAAAAATATGACGAGATGGTACAGGGTGTGCTGGACGAAATGGGAGTTAAAATGGACGACTTAAATGATGAGACAGACGAGGGATATGCGCTTCTTGAAGAATTTAATGATAAAGTAATGGCGCGTGCAGGAAGCCTGGAAAGTGAAAGAAAAGAGATTCCTGTTCCGGATAGCTTTACACTTCACTTAAATATTGAAAAATTAATTGGAGACAAGGCAGAGCCGGAATACTGGGACAGCGGATACACAGGGGAAGAGCTTGCTGCCATGTCTGAAGAAGAGTGGATGGAAGTGATGTCACAGGAACCGCAGGAATATCATGAATATCCAAATGAGCACATGAATTTCTGGTATGAGGGAGGATGGGAGTTTGATATTCCGGTTACTATTGACGACAGTGAGACAGAGGTAATAGAAATTAATGAGACAAATGAAAACGGAATCGGACTGAAATCTGTAACAAAGACACCATATGAGCTTTCCGTGGAGACTCTTTATGAGGAAGGTTCCAATTCTGACTGCTTTATGGTAGCTCTTGACGCAAATGGAAACAAGCTTCCATACATTACTTCTGATGGAAGAACAGACCGTTATGCTATTCAGGATAGAGATATTTCCACAATCGATGTTTATATTCTGGATTATGTGCAGTATATGGATGAGCTGAAAGGACCGGAACGCTATAATAACAACGAAAATAAACCGGAGGAAGAGAAGTGGAGCACCCTTCTTGCGGCAAATGCGAAATACCATAAGACCATACAGTTGGAAGATACAGAAAAATAGAGTGGAATACAAAAAAGGCGCTGGAAACAGCGCCTTTTTTAATAGAAAAGCTGAAAATGGGACTCGAACCCACGACCCCTTCATTACGAGTGAAGTGCTCTACCAACTGAGCTATTTCAGCCTGTGTTGGACACAAGTAATATTATATCTTATTTTTGAAAAAATGCAAGCAAAAAAATAATATTTGCAAAATCACGCTTTTATGCTATTATAAAGCAGGATACTTGACTAAAATACCCGGAATAATTCCCGGAGGGAAGAAATGGACAAAATCGAAGAAAAAATCATAAAAATAATAGAAGACCATAAAGAAGAAATCAAGGCTTTTGCCAGTGATATAGAGGAGCATCCGGAGCCGGGATTTTGTGAAAAACGAACAGCCGAGCAGGTGGCAAAAGCATTTCGAAAAATCGGGCTTACTGTGAGAGAACACCTTGCAGTAACCGGTGTCTGCAGTTCTCTTTCAAAAGAAGAGGGGGCAGAACTTACTATTTTAGGCGAGATGGATGCCATCGGCTGCCGGAATCATGAAAAGGCAGATAAGGAAAATGGAACGGCGCATGCCTGCGGTCATCACGCTCAGCTTGCGGCAATGCTTGGAGTAGCCATCGCTCTTTCTGATGAGGAAGTAAGAGGAGCTCTTCACGGAAACGTTTCTTTTTTTGCAGTTCCGGCGGAGGAATATATAGACAGCAAAAAACGAAAGAAGCTTCAAAAAGAGGGAGTCGGTTTTCCTGCTTCCGGAAAAAGCGAACTCATCCGCACAGGGGAATTTGACAGTACAGACATTGTGCTTACCACACACGTACATATGGTTCCGGTAAAAGAAGATTTTTACCTTGGAAATCCCGCCTGCAACGGGTTTGCGGCAGAGCAGGTGACGGTTCGTGGAAAAGCCGCTCATGCGGCGATTGCGCCCTGGGACGGAGTCAATGCTTTAAGCATTACCACAAGCGCCATTTCCATGATGGGGCTTATGCGGGAAACGTTTTGTGAGGAAGACCATGTGCGTCTTCATAATGTGATCCGAAAAGCAGGGGATGTGATCAACAGTGTGCCTGACGAAGCGGTTGTGGAGACGAAGGTACGCGCTGCCTCTCTTGAGAAAATCCGGGAAATTCAGGAAATGGTAAACAGGGCATATGACGGCGCTGCTTATGCGTTTGGAGGAAAAGCAGAAAAAGAGCTTTTACAGGGATATATGCCGGTACGGTACAGAGCGGCAGATACGGTGATGGTGGAGGCTGCAAAAAGCCTGGGGCATTCTTTTCGCACGGTACGGAGAGAGGATTTTAATAACGCCTGTACAGATGTGGGAGATATGAGCCATCTTTTTCCTGTTTTGAATTTTACGTTCGGAGGATTTGAGGGCGCACTTCACAGCCAGGATTTTCATATTACAGATACGGAGCTTGCGTATATAGAGTCAGGAAAGC
Source organism: uncultured Blautia sp. (assembly GCA_900540785.1). Classification (GTDB taxonomy): domain Bacteria; phylum Bacillota; class Clostridia; order Lachnospirales; family Lachnospiraceae; genus Blautia_A. Next base: position 38,457 of record UQHF01000019.1, on the reverse strand, counting down.
TTTTGGCGCTTACTGTATACCGCCTTTTAAGAAATCAGGGAGAAGAGGCGGAAAAAATCATAAAAGAGTATGTGCCTGTTTTTGACAGAGAGAGCTATTGTGAATATATAAAACAACATTATCATATATAAAGGAGGCAGGAATGGGCGAATATTCATTGGAATTAAAAAATATAAAGAAAAGCTTTACTGGGGAGGAAAGTGTGCTTCAGGGAATCAGCCTTTCCATTTCCAGTGGAGAGTTTATTACATTGCTGGGCTCTTCCGGCTGCGGAAAGACAACCACTCTTCGCATTATTGCAGGACTGGAATCTCCGGATGAGGGACAGGTTTTTCTTGATGGGAAAGATGTGACGGCTCTTGAGCCGAATGACAGGGATGTGAATACGGTTTTTCAGAATTATGCGCTGTTTCCCCATATGAATGTAGAAGAAAATGTAGGATATGGACTGAAACTTAAGAAGGTTTCCAAAGGAGAAATTAAGAAAAAGGTTTCTCATATGCTGGAGCTTGTACAGCTTTCCGGATATGAAAAACGTAAGCCGTCTGAGCTTTCCGGAGGACAGAGACAGAGAGTTGCCATTGCAAGAGCGCTTGTAAATAATCCAAAAGTCCTTCTTCTGGATGAGCCGCTGGGAGCCCTTGATCTTCAGCTTCGCCGTGCCATGCAGCATGAGCTGAAACGACTTCAGAAAAAGCTGGGGATTACGTTTGTGTATATCACCCACGATCAGGAGGAAGCGATCAATATGTCAGACCGCATTGCTGTTATGAATGAGGGAAGGTTCGAGCAGATCGGAACTCCTGATGAAATTTATAATCACCCGAAAACAAGCTATGTGGCAACTTTTGTGGGCAATGCAAATATTTTAAAAGGAAAAGTAGAAAGCCAGACAGAAGATCAGGCGCTTCTTTCTCTGGGAGGAGGAAAAGTTCTTGTTCATACAGCGGGAGAAAAACTCTCCAAAGGAGAGGAAGTCACCCTTGCTGTGAGAAGTGAAAATATTCTTCTTGATGAAGAATGCGGCTGCGGCATGGAAGCGGAAGTAGAAGAAAAAACATTTGCAGGAGGTCAGCTCCGCATGGTGCTTTCTCTTCCGGGAGGAGAAAAAGTAGTGGCGAGCAGATACGGAATTGACGCCAATGTAAAAGTAGGGCAGAAGGTATGCTGGAGATTTGAATCTGCAGACGCTGTTCTCGTAGACCGGGAGGAGGCGCTCCATGAAAAGTAAAACAGGAAAAAAGAGAACCTCTGTCTGGATGATACTGCCTCTGTACCTGTTTACCATTGTATTTGTTGCCTGTCCGCTTATTTATGTGCTGATATTAAGTTTTACGCCACAGGAGGGCGGATTTGCCTTTACGCTGGAAAACTACAGACGGATTTTAGAGCCGGTGTATCTTGACACCTTTGTACAGTCTTTTCAGCTTGCCATCACAAGTACGCTGATCATCTGTGTGATCGGTTATCCATTCGGATATTTTATGGCAAGGCTTCCAAAAGAGAAGAAAGAAAAGGCAATGCTGTTTCTTATGCTGCCTTTCTGGGTTAATTCCCTGATCCGTCTTTACGGCTGGATCATCATTCTTCAGAAAAAGGGAGTCCTGAATTATGTTCTGGAAAAACTGGGAATCATAGAAGAGCCTTTGAAAATCCTGTACAGCTATCCGGCTATCGTGATCGGTATGGTGTATGTGCTCCTTCCGTTTATGGCGCTGTCCGTATATTCCAGTGCGGAAAAGCTGGACTGGTCTCTTGTGGAAGCCGCCCGTGACCTTGGGGCGTCGAAAACGCAGGCATTTTTCCACATTATATTAAAGCTTACTTTTCCGGGATTGCTGTCTGGAATTATTTTAACTTTTATTCCTTCTATGGGATTGTTTTTCATTGCGGATATTCTGGGCGGAAATAAGATTGTTCTTGTGGGAAGCCTGATTCAGGAACAGATGACAAGAGGAAATAACTGGCCATTTGCGGCAGCTCTTGCTGTGATCCTTATGCTTCTTACAACAGCCATGATCATGGCATACCGAAAGATTACAAATGCAAAGGAACTGGAGGGAATCGGATGAAAAAAAATTCAAAATTTTCAGGCTTTTACCTGGGACTTATCTTTTTTCTCATGTATCTGCCGGTTGCAGTTGTAGTGATTTTTTCTTTTAACGAATCAAAGCTTCCAGTGGCATTTACCGGTTTTTCTCTGAAATGGTATGAAGAACTGTTTCGAGACAGCGCCATGATGGAGGCGCTTGGAAACAGCCTGATCCTGGGCGTTTTAAGCTGCCTCTGCGCGGCAGTGATCGGAACGCTTGGAGCAGTGGGGCTTTTTCGGATCAACTGGAAAACAAAAGGGGCGCTGGAATATGTGTCGATCATTCCTCTTATGATTCCGGAGATCATTCTTGGAATGGTGCTTATGGCATTTTTCTATATGCTGGGTCTTCCTTTTGGGATGCTCACCCTTTTGATCGGACATACGGTATTTTGTGTCCCTTATATTTTAATGGAAGTAAAAGCGCGTCTTGTGGGAATGGACCCGTCTCTTGAGGAGGCTGCCCGTGACCTGGGAGCAAGTCCTTTCCGGGCATTTTGGGATATTACCCTTCCGCTGGTTATGCCGGCTGTGGTATCCGGTTCCCTGCTTGCCTTTGCCATGTCAATGGACGATGTGGTGATCAGTATTTTTGTAAATGGTCCGCGTATTTCCACCCTGCCGATTAAGGTGTACACGCAGATGAAAACAGGAGTAACGCCTGAAATCAATGCGCTCTGTACGCTTATGCTGGCAGCGACACTGCTTGTACTTTTCATATATACTATGATAAAAAAACATGGAAAAAGGAGAATAAAAAAATGAAAATGAAGAAAATAGCAGCAGTTTTAACAACAACCGCTCTTGGTGTATCTCTTCTCGCAGGCTGCGGAGGAAAGAAAGCAGAGGAGCTTGTGCTTTTTACCTGGGAGGGAATGTTCCCGCAGGAAATTTTAGATGGATTTGAAAAAGAAACAGGAATCAAAGTGGTATACTCCAATTTTGATACAGATGAAACCATGCTTGAGAAACTTTCCCAGGCAAAAGGCGGAGATTACGACGTGGTGATCGCAGATGATTATATTATTGAAAAGGCAGTGGAGCAGGAGCTTGTAAAGAAGCTGGATAAAGAGAAGATCAAGAACTTTGATAACATCAATCCTTTATATCAGGGACAGTTTTACGATGAAAACAACGAATATACAGTTCCTTATGGTTCAGGAATCCCTCTTATTGTATACGATCCCTCACAGGTTGATATAGAGATTAAAGGATACAGCGATCTGTGGGACCCGTCTCTTGAAGACAGCATTGCGCTTGTGGCAAATTACCGTGTAATCTGCGGCATCACACAGATGGCGATGGGAGAGAGCATGAATGAGGAAGACCCGGAAGTGATCGCAAAAACAGGAGAGCGTTTAAAAGAGCTTGCGCCGAATGTCCGTATGATCCAGGACGACAATACACAGAACGCCCTTTTAAACGGAGAGGCAAGCGTGGGATTTCTGTATACCTCACAGGTAACGGCAGCACTGGCAGAAAATCCGGATTTAAAGGTGGTTTATCCGGAGGAAGGTCTTGGATTCGGAATTATGAATATGTTCATTCCGAGCAATGCACCGTCTGAGGATGCGGCATATAAATTTATAGACTACATTCTGGAGCCGGAAAATGCAGCTGAGTGCTTCAACTATATTGGATATTACAGCACAAACAAGGCGGCAGACGAGATGGTAAATCCAAACCTTGTAGTTCCGGAAAACGTGACAAAGGGAGAAATTGTACAGAATGTAAGCCAGGAAGCAGAGGAAGCGTACAGCAAGGCATGGACAGAGTTTAAAGCAGCCTGCGATTAAGGAACACAGGAGAAGGTACAGGGGAGAACAAATGAAGATTTTTAAAGGAAGCGCTACTTTTTCAGGAATTGCCGTTGGCAGGATTCTGTATTATCACAGAGAAATCAGCCAGGTAAGGCAGTGTTTTGTAAGCAATGTGAAGAAGGAGACTGCGGATTTTGAAAAAGCAAGGCAGAAAGTTGCAGAGGAACTCCAGATTTTATATGGAGAAGAGAGTCAGATAAAAAGGAGACAGACAGCTCTTTTGGAAAAGGGAAGCTTTGTACGGGCAGTAAAAAGCATGATCGAGACAGAAAAGGTAAGCGCTGCGTACGCAGTTGCAACAACAAGAGACGAGCTTTCCCAGACATTCCGGAATCTGGAAGAACCGGCAGTAAAAGAAAGGATTGAAGATGTGAGAGAGCTTTCCGAGCGGCTGATCGCCGTTCTGGGAGGACTTTCCAGCACCATTTTTCTTGGGGAAAAGCCGGTCATTCTTGCTGCGGAAACTTTAAGCCCTGGAGAAATCCTGGAAATGGAAAAGGAAAAGCTTCTCGCAGTCGTGACTCATCAGGGCTCGGAAATCTCCCATGCTTCTATTATGGCGAAAACAATCGGGATTCCCGCTCTTGTAGATGTGGAGATAGAGGAAGACTGGGACGGGCTTCTTGCAGTTGTGGACGGTTATACCGGGACACTTTACTTAAATCCGGACGGGGAACTTTTAAAGAAGTACGAAGAACGGCTGAAGGCAGAGCAGGAAGAAAAGGAAGAGCTTTTAAAGCTGAAAAACAAAGAGGCGGTCACGCTTGACGGGCACAGGATTTCTCTTTATGCCAATATTGCCAACCTGGATGATTTAAACAGCGTGCTTTTTTACGGAGCAGAGGGAATCGGACTTTTAAGGAGTGAGTTTCAGTATCTTGGAAGAGAGAATTATCCGAGAGAAAATGAACTGTTCCGTGCCTATAAAAAAGTGGCGGAGACAATGGATAAACGTCTTGCTGTGATCCGTACCGTAGATCTGGGGGCAGATAAACAGGCTGCTTATATGGACATTCCAGAGGAGACAAATCCCATTATGGGAAACAGGGGGATCCGTCTCTGTCTTGACAGAAAGAGAATGTTTAAGGCACAGCTCCGTGCTATCTACAGAGCAAGCGCCTATGGAAATCTGGCGGTGATGTATCCCATGATCAGTTCTCTTGAGGAGCTGGATGAAATTGAGCAGATCACAGCGCAGGTAAAAGCCGGGCTTCGCGAAAAAGGAATTGCCTATAAAGACATTCCTGTAAGTGTGATGATCGAGACGCCCGCCGCTGTGATGATGAGCAGGGAAATTGCACAAAGAGTGGATTTTTTAAGTCTTGGAACAAACGATCTGGCGCAGTATACCCTTGCAATGGACAGGCAGAATCCGCTTTTAAAAGAAAAGTATAACGACCATAATCCTGCCATTTTAAAAATGATCCAGATGGTGATTGCGGAAGCGCATGAAGAAAAGAAAAAGGTATTTATCTGCGGAGAGCTGGCAGCAGATACGGAACTTACAGAGACTTTTCTTAGAATGGGAGTGGACGGTCTTTCCGTTGTGCCAGCCTGTATTCTTCCAGTGAGAAAGGCAGTGAGAAAAAGCTGGAGAGAAAAGGAATGAAAGAAGAGAAAAATAAAAAAAGCACAGTGGTTCTTCTTCCCTGCGAAGATTATAATGAAGAAGCTGTATATGAAAAGCTGAAAGAAGGGTTGAATCTTCTTGGAGGAGCAGAACAATTTGTCTCAAAAGAGGAGAAAATACTGTTAAAACCGAATCTTCTGAAAAAAGCAGAGATCGAGAGAGCTGTCATTACTCACCCTTCTGTAGTGGGAGGACTTGTCCGCATTTTAAGGGAAGAGGGGTATAAAAACCTTGTGCTTTCTGATTCCTGTGGTACAGGGACTGCCAGTAAAGTGATAAAAGGCACAGGTATGGACGAAGTGCTGGAAAAATATCACGTTCCTGTGATTGATTATAAAGAAGGGGTGCGCGTTCCGTTCCCCGAGGGAACGCAGGCAAAGGAATTTATCCTTCCCCCTGAGCTTTTGGAGGCAGACAGCATTATCTCCATAAGTAAAATGAAAACCCATGCGCTGGAGCGGATCACGGGGGCTGTAAAAAACAGCTACGGATTTGTATACGGTCTTCACAAGGCAAAAGGTCATACGCAATATCCAAGTGCAGACAGCTTTGCAAGAATGCTTGTTGATCTGAATAAATGTGTGAAGCCAAAACTTTATATTATGGATGGAATTACTGCAATGGAAGGAAACGGACCGGGTTCCGGTGACCCGGTATCGATGAAGGTTATGCTGCTGTCCACTGACCCGGTAGCGCTTGACAGCGTGTTCTGCCATCTTGTTTTCCTTGAACCGTCTCTTGTGCCTACCAATTATCATGGAGAAAAAATGAGACTTGGCACGTACAGGGAAGAAAATATCAGGATTTTAACCACAGGCGGAGAGATGACCTGCTCCCAGGCGGCAAAAGAATACGGAAAACCGGATTTTCAGGTGGACAGAACACCGGTAAGACGGAATAAGTGGACGAAGCTTGCCAAAACGCTCCGCATTTTTCAGAAAAAACCGTATATTGTGGAAAGCCGCTGTATTTCCTGCGGGATCTGCGTAAAGAGCTGTCCTGTTCCCGGAAAAGCAGTAGACTTTAAAAACGGAAAAGGAAAACCGCCGGTATACGACTATAAAAAATGTATCCGCTGTTTCTGCTGCCAGGAAATGTGTCCGGAAAAAGCGATCCAGGTCAAATAAAAAAATTTGTGCATATTTTCCTATATATCCTTTGTATAAAGAGCTTGCCTAAAAAGGGATTGAGCTGTATAATAGAAAATTGAGAAACCCGGCTAAAAGATAAAACGAAGTCCGGGGGGATAAAGGGATAAAGGTGAATAGAAATTATGGTAAAAGTAAATCTTAATGATTGGAAACAGGATTATCAGATGGATGAAGCTTACAAAGCTCTCCGTACAAATCTTCAGTTCTGTGGGGCAGATAAAAAGGTCATTGCATTTACAAGCTGTACGCCGAACGAAGGGAAGAGTAATGTAACTTCCCATCTGGCTGCATCTCTGGCAGAGAGCGGCAAGTCTGTTCTTTTAATTGACGCAGATTTGCGTAAATCGGTTCTGCTCGGACGTGTGGAGGTAGACGGAGAGGTGCTGGGACTTACGCATTATCTGTCAAAGCAGGCAAAGCTTGCAGATGTTATCTGTGCAACATCACAGCCTAAATTTCATATTATTTTTTCAGGAATTGTGCCGCCTAATCCGGCAGAGCTTCTGGGCAGCAGATTATTTAAGGATATGGTGCGTTCTGTGAGAGAGGTGTATGATTATGTGATCATTGATACGCCGCCTCTTGGACGAGTGATCGACAGTGCGGTTATTGCAGATGCCTGCGATGGTGTTGTGATCGTAATTGAGTCAGGTGCCATCAGCTATCGTTTTGTTCAGGATGTAAAATCTCAGCTGGAGAAAACAAACTGTCCGATCCTTGGAACGGTTCTGAACAAGGTGGATTACACGAAGGATACTTACGGCAAGTATGGAAAATACGGTAAATACGGCAAGTATGGCAAGTATGGAAGCTATGGAGAAACAGAATAATGACAGGATTATATGACATTCACTGCCACCTCCTTCCTGGCGTAGATGACGGAGCAAAAAACCTGGAGGAGTCCAAATGGCTGCTCCGGAAGGAATACGAAGACGGAGTTCGGAATATTATCGTAACTCCTCATTTTCGATATAAAATGTTTGAGCCTCCTCTCGAAGTGGTAAAAAGGCAGTTTTTGAGAGTGCAGGCGGCAGCGGAGGAAGTTGCCGGTGATTTGACGCTTTATCTTGGCTGTGAGCTGCACAGCAGCATGGATATGGTTTCCTGTCTGAAAAAAGGAGAGCGCCTTACAATGGCAGGAAGCAGATATGTGCTGGTAGAATTCAGCTACGGCGATGAGAAAGCATACATAAAGGAGCGTGTACAGCAGCTCAAGCTGAATGGTTATAATCCCATAGTAGCTCATGTGGAACGCTATAAAGCAACAAGAGGCGACCTTCATTTCATAGATGAGCTGAAAGATCTTGGCGCTTATATTCAGGTAAATGCAGACACGATAAGCGGTAAAGACGGGTTTGGTGTAAAGCGTTTTGCCAAAAAGCTTATGAAACAGGATCTTCTGGATTTTGTGGGTACAGATGGACACAGAAAAACAGAAAGAACACCGGATATGGGAAAATGCTATCTCCAGATGGTAAAGACTATGGGAGAGGATTATACCAGAGAGATACTGATAAAAAATCCAAGAAAAATCACAGGGTAATGGAGAGAAAAAGATGGAAAATCAGATAAAAGAAAATCAGGAAGTGGAAATCGACTTAGGTGAGATCTTCCATGTGCTGCTTGGCAGGCTTGGAATTATTATCCTTTCCGGTATTGTATTAGGACTGATCTCAATTGTGGGAACCATGCTGTTTATTGATCCGCAGTATGAATCCACAACGAAAATCGTTGTATTAAGCAAACAGGATAATAACACGTTAACAAATCAGGATATGCAGACAAGTACGCTTCTTACAAAGGACTATGCGGAGCTGATCAAGAGCCGTACCGTAACAGAGGGTGTGATCGCAGAGCTGAACCTGGATCTGGAACACAAGGATCTGTTGGAAAAGATCAGCGTGGAAAATCAGACGGACACACGTATTGTAGCGATCAGTGTAAGAGATGAGGATCCATATATGGCAAGCCAGATTGCAAATGCAATCCGTGACGTTGCATCTGTACACATTCAGGAGGTCATGGATGTAGATGCAGTAAACGTAGTGGAAACTGCAAATATCCCAAATGAGCCGGCAAGCCCCAGTCTTGTTAAAAATGGAATTCTTGGCGGCGTGCTTGGAGTTGTTCTTTCTGTAATTATCATTCTTGCAGTTTATCTTTCAAATGATACAGTAAAAACTCCGGAAGATGTAGAGCGGTATTTACAGCTTAGTGTACTTGGAAACATTCCTCTCATGGATAAAGAAAAAAAATCCAAAAAACAGAAGAGAGGAAAGTCAAAGAAACACCGCAGATAATCTGTGAAAAAAGTGTATAGTAGATTAAGGGAGTAAAGTACAATGCGAAAATGGCTTGTGGCGTTAATGATAGTGCTCAGTGTGGTGCTTGGCGGTACTGTAGTAGGAATCCGCTTTATGGCGGACAGAAAAGGTCCTGAGATAAGTTTTGCAGGAGATAAAGAGACTGTTTACAGCAGTGATATGACAGATGAGGAACTGCTGGAGGGAGTGACTGCAAGGGATGACAAAGATGGAGATGTAAGCAATTCTCTCAGAGTGGAAGGTGTTTTCACAAAAGAAGAAAATCAGGTATATGTTTCCTTCGTGGCAAAAGACAGCAGCAACAATGTAACAAAGAGACAGTTTACAATGGAGTCCGATGAAAAGGGCGACAAGGAAAAAAAGGAAGAAGAAAAAGAAGAGTCCGGAGAATCTGAGGGAGAAGAGCCCGAAGTATCGGAAGAGAAAAGTTCAGATACAGAAAAGGTAGAAGAGCTGACACCGGCAGAAGAGGCGGCAAAGAGAGAGCAGGAAAAAATCGATGCTATGGCTCCTGGCGCTCCGAAATTCTATCTTACAACATATTATCTGGAAATACCGGTGGGAACACCTGTTGATCAGTTAAGTTATGTATCAGATATTCAGGATGATGTAGATGCAACAAATACATTGTACCGTCAGATTCAGATCGAGGGCAGTGTAGATTCCTCTGTACCGGGAACGTATGAGCTTACATATTACGTAGTAGATTCTAGTGGAAATGAGTCAAACAGAGCTGTTCTTACGATCGTAGTTCAGTAATCTGAAGAAACAATGTGAATAAAGCAAAGAAAACAGAAGGCAGGATACAGAAATTGTCCTGTCTTCTGATATTAAGTGAGAGATACAGAAAAGGAGAATGTTCATGGAAAGAGAAAGTGGCGGCATAGCAGGAAAGATCATTGCTGCAGTTTTTCTGCTTGTATCGGCAGCATTTGTGGGATTGCTTGTTTATACAAAACTGGTACCAACAGTGATTGTGGCAGTCATCGGAGTTGTTTTATTGATTTTTGTGATTCTGGTTACTGTTCTTACATGGAACCGTCATAATATTGTTCGGTTTATTATAGGAACGGTACTTGCAGTTTTGTTCAGTGCACTTTTTATAGTGGGAGGGGTATATCTTTATAAAACAACCTCCGCATTATCTAAAATTTCAGGTGTGGAGACGGAGATCGCCCAGGTAGGAATTTATGTAAGAGCACAGGACAGCGCAGATTCACTGGCTGCAACATCAGGATATAAATATGGAATCATCACAGATCTTGACAGAGAAAATACAGATAAGACTTTAGAAGAGATTAAAACAGAGCTGGGAGCAGAAGTCCAGGTTCAGGAATACAGAGGTCTTACAGAACTGGTAGATGGACTGAGACGTGAGGAGACAGGCGCAATTATTCTGAATCAGGCATATATTCCTGTCCTGGAAGAGATGGACGGTTATGGAGATATAGGATCACAGATACGGGAGATCAGCGTTAAGCATGTGGAGACCGTGATTGAGACGGCAAATAAGCCGTCAGAAGATCAGAATGCAGACGGTCAATCACAGCCAGATGTGGAAGCAACAGGAGAGGTATATACCGTATATATCAGCGGAATTGATAACAGAGGAGGTCTTGTGGCAAAGAGCAGAAGCGATGTAAATATTATTGCAGTGGCAAATACAAAAACACGTCAGCTTCTTCTTGTCTCCACTCCGAGAGATTATTTTGTTCCCCTTTCTATTTCAGGAGGCGTACCGGATAAACTTACCCATGCTGGTATTTATGGAATCAGTGTAAGCATGGATACGCTTAGTATGCTGTACGGAATAGATATTAATAATTATTTCCGAATTAACTTCGGCGGATTTGTAAATATTATTGACGCGCTTGGTGGTATCACAGTAGAATCAGATTATGATTTCTCAACTTCCGGTTTCCATTATAATCAAGGAAGCAATTATGTAAATGGAGAGCAGGCGCTTGCTTTTGCAAGAGAACGGTACGCATTCAATGAGGGTGACAGACAGAGAGGTAAAAATCAGATGGCAGTTATCCAGGGGGTAATTAATAAAGCACTTTCCCCTGAACTCTTGAAAAACTATTCCTCGATTCTTTCCAGTCTTCAGGGAAGCTTTGAGACCAATATTTCCTATGAAGAGATTGCCCGTCTTCTTCAGCAGCAGCTTACAGAAGGTGGAGCATGGAACATTGTAAGCTACAGTGTGGATGGAACAGGCGATAAACAGGTGCCGTATTCCATGAGTCAGCCGGCATACGTTATGATTCCTGATTATAATACGGTTGATACAGCAAAAGAAATGATACAGCAGGTAAAGAATGGTCAGACCATTGTACAGCCGCAGTGATAAACGAAATTCAGGTAAAATAAAGTACCGGAGATCAGATGAATGTGCATCTGATCTCCGGTACGTTTTGTTTTGAAAACTTTTCTGTTTAAAATTCAATTTCTTTTAAATAGCGCGCCAGCGCGTCCTGCCAGGAGGGAAGAAGAGAGAAGCCGTTTTCTGTAAGCTTACTCTTATCCAGGCGGCTGTTAAACGGTCTTTCTGCCTTGGAAATGCCGTATTCCGCTGTTGTGACAGGTGCGACTTCCAAATGTTCGCTGTCATAATCCGTATATCCCATCTCTGCTGCCTGACGGAAGATTTCGCAGGCAAAATCATACCAGCTGATATATCCGCCCTCATTTGTTGCGTGATAGTAGCCGTATTTTTCTGTTTCTATCATATCAACAAGAAGAACTGCAAGGTCAAGGGTATAAGTAGGAGTTCCAATCTGGTCGTTTACGACAGTTAAACGGTCGTGATTTTTTCCTACCTTCAGCATGGTTTTGATAAAATTGTTTCCATTTTTTCCAAATACCCATGCAATTCGTACAATGAAGAATTTTTCCAGAGTTTCAGAAACAGCAAGCTCGCCTTCAAGCTTAGTCTGTCCATATACACTCAGAGGTCGATAGTCTTTACAGTCCGGTTTCCAGGGCTCTGTGCCCTGTCCGTCAAATACGTAATCCGTGCTGAGATAAACCATCTTGCAGTTTAAAGTTTTGCACACATCTGCGATATGTCTTGTGCCGTCTGCATTGATGGCGCGGACTTTTTCTCTTTTGTCATCGTCCTCAGCAAGGTCAACGGCAGTCCATGCAGCACAGTGAACTACCACATCTGGCTTCACAGAAAGAAGCGTTTTCTTTACTGCAGAAGCGTCTGTAATATCAAGTGATACGTATGGCATTTCTGTGACAGCAGTGCCGTCCATGATGCCATTGTAAGAAGGGGCAAGGTCGCTTCCGATTCCCTTATAGCCGCGGGCAGCCAGCTCGTTCATCACATCATGGCCGAGCTGTCCTGCAACGCCTGTTACAAATACTTTCATACAAAATCCCCCTTAGCGGTCTCCGTACATTTTTTCATAGTAATTCTGGTATTCTCCGGAAATAATCGTTTCCCACCATTCCTTATTGTCAAGATACCACTGGATGGTCTTTTTGATACCGTCTGCAAATTTTGTTTCCGGAAGCCAGCCGAGCTCGTTGTGGATCTTTGTCGGATCAATGGCATAGCGCATATCGTGTCCTTTTCTGTCTGTCACATAAGTGATCAGGCTTTCCGGTTTTCCAAGCTCTTTGCAGATGATCTTTACAATGTCGATGTTCTTCATTTCGTTGTGTCCGCCGATGTTATAAACCTCGCCTACGCGTCCTTTGTGAAGGATAAGATCGATTGCCTTGCAGTGGTCTTCTACATAAAGCCAGTCGCGGACATTTTCCCCTTTCCCGTATACAGGAAGCGGCTTGTCGTTAAGTGCGTTTGCAATCATGAGCGGAATCAGTTTTTCCGGGAAATGATACGGGCCGTAGTTGTTGGAGCAGCGGCTGATGGTAACAGGAAGTCCGTATGTTCTGTGGTAAGCGAGAACAAGAAGGTCAGCACCTGCTTTTGAGGAGCTGTACGGGCTGCTTGTGTGAATTGGTGTCTCCTCTGTAAAGAAAAGATCCGGGCGGTCAAGAGGAAGATCGCCGTAAACCTCGTCTGTGGAAACCTGATGGTAACGCTGGATTCCGTATTTGCGGCAGGCGTCCATAAGAACAGCAGTACCTTTGATGTTTGTATCAAGGAAAACCTCCGGATTTTCAATGGAACGGTCCACATGGCTCTCTGCCGCAAAGTTTACGACCATATCCGGATGTTCCTCCTCAAAGAGACGGTAAACAGCTTCTCTGTCTGTGATGCTCTCTTTTACAAAGCGGAAGTTCGGATTATCCATCACAGGGGCGAGTGTGGAAAGATTTCCTGCGTATGTGAGGCAGTCAAGGCACACAATGCGGTAATCCGGGTATTTGTTTAACATATGAAAAATAAAGTTGCTTCCGATAAATCCGGCGCCGCCGGTCACAATAATATTCATGAAAAAATCTCCTTTTATTTATGGTATGTTTAATGTAAAATATCCAGGTATTTTCCGTCGAGAACGTCTTTTAAATACTGTCCGTACTGGTTCTTTTTCAGAACTTCATATACCTTTAATACGTCTTCTTTTGTAATCCAGCCGTTTAAATAAGCAATTTCTTCAAGGCAGGCGATTTTTCTGTGCTGATGGCATTCCATTGTCTTTACAAAGTTTGTAGCTTCAACAAGGCTTTCGTGTGTGCCTGTGTCAAGCCAGGTAAAGCCCTGACCTAAAAGCTCCACGTTCAGTTCGTTGTTTTCCAGATAAATTCTGTTTAAGTCTGTGATCTCAAGCTCGCCTCTTGCGCTTGGTTTTAAGTTTTTTGCATATTCCACTACTCGGTTATCGTAAAAATAAAGACCTGTGACGCAGTAATTGCTTTTGGGATGCTCCGGTTTTTCCTCGATGGAGACAGCCTTTCCTTCTCTGTCAAATTCCACAATCCCAAAACGCTCCGGGTCGTCCACGTAGTAGCCGAATACAGTCGCACCTTTTCCGGATTCCGCATTTTCCACTGCTGTTTTTAAACGCTTTTGCAGACCGTGTCCTGCGAAAATATTGTCGCCAAGCACCATAGCTACTGTATCGTTTCCGATAAATTCCTCTCCGATAATAAATGCCTGTGCAAGTCCGTCCGGGCTTGGCTGTACTGCATAGGTAAGGTTTACGCCAAACTGATGACCGTCTCCTAAAAGTTCCTGGAAACGAGGGGTATCCTGAGGTGTGGAAATGATGAGAATGTCCCGGATACCTGCGTTCATGAGAACGGACATGGGGTAGTAGATCATTGGTTTGTCGTAGATGGGGAGAAGCTGCTTTGATGTGACCATAGTCAGTGGATAAAGACGTGTCCCGGAGCCTCCCGCTAAAATGATTCCTTTCATAATAACTCCTTTCACAATCATATTTGTCTTTCTGCGATTCCTTATGTTGTAATTGTATTATAAAAGGTAACCTTAGGTTACCTTCAAGCATTTTTTAATAAATTTGTAAAATTTGTTTAATTTGCACAAACAAAAATGCCGGCATCCTTTGTCACAGAAAAGCCGTTTTTTGTTTTTTTAGAGACAAAAGAGCGAAATTCCTTATAATGTTCCAGAATATACTGATTCTGGTTTCCGTGGCAGGAGAGAATATAGGAAATCAGCGGTTCTGCCTCGGGAATAAAAAGAGAATCCTCGTAAGAAATCCAGCTTACGTCTGAAAAGAAAGGGGAGAGGATTTCCGCTCCGTTTTCCCTGCCGAATTTTTCGTATAATTTATCCGCAGATAAGACGATCCGTTCGTCGAAGCTCTGGACAAGGCTGCTGACCTCCTGCATATGTTTTTGACCGTAGGTGCTGCAGATAAAACAGCCTCCGGGCTTTAGCACCCTCTTAATTTCTCTGCATACAGAAGGGAGATTTTCACAGTAAAAAAGTACATGATTGGCAATCACAAGGTCGAAGGAGGCAGTTTCAAAAGGAATTTTCGCACAGTCAAATCTCCGGTAGGAAAAACGCCTGTCAGAAGCGCCGGCTGCTCTTCTGGCATCGCGGAGCATTCCCTCCGATATGTCGGAAAGCGTCACGGAAATTTTTTCCGGAAGCCGGGTGAGATTTTCTGTCCACAATGCGCCGTCTCCGCAGCCCACTTCCAGGATTTTCATGGAAGGTCTGATATTGCACTGCCTGTAAATCCAGGGAAACCATCCCTCCTTATTTTGGGAATACAGGCTGTGAAGACTGATCCTTGCGGAGATATTGGAAGCATTCTGATACTGGTTTTTCATGCTTTTTTCCATATTTGTAAGATGGATCAGGTTCAGCATATTGCTCCAGTCAATGGTGTGCTCTGTCTGTATGGCACTGGCAGTATCTTCAATGGCTTTTTCCACAAGCTGCATCTGCTCGATTTTATCTTTTACAAGTTTAAGCTGAATATTCAGGGAATTGAGCATAAAATGATAATCGGAATCGTCAATCGTCATTTCCCGTATGTCATCAAGAGAAAAGCCAAGATATTTCAGGAGAAGAATCTGCTGAAGCCGGGCAAAATCTTCATCTGTATAAAACCGTGCGCCTGCCTCTGTCACAAAGGAGGGTTTTAAAATATCCTGCTTGTCATAATAGCGAATGGTCCGCAGGGTAACGTGTGCCATTCTGGCAAATTCTCCGGAAGAATAATAACCGTCTTTTTTCATATAAAACTCCGTTTCTGAAAAATTCTTTCTTTTATTATAGAAGGAACAGAAAGAAGAAGCAACAGAGAAATCGAAGGTTCTTTCCGGCGAAGAAAACAATACAATAATATAGAAGGGACACTTGTCTCAAAGATACGGAAAACAGGAGGTTTCCCATGAATTTATTTGATTTCACATATTGCGGAAATTATAATCGTCAGATTCAGAGCCTTGCAAGAATGGCGCCGGAAAAATGGAGCTTTGGAGACGCGGAGGATAACGGAATATTGAAAGGGTATCTGGAACAGACTTTTCGAAGACTGTACGAGGAGAAAAAAATTCTGGAAGAAGAAAAATACGCAGTGTTTAATACAGGATTATTTAATTATTATTATCAGCCTATTTATGCTTATTTTGTGCCAAACCTCATACCTGGGAGACAGAAGTGGTTTCTGGAAGGTTTTTATACAGAGTACCATCTTCTGAAAATAAAATCCGTAAAGCTTCCGGAAAAAGCCCAGTACGTAAAAGATCCGTCCGATCTTGTATTTGATACTTCCATTCCTGTAGTGCCGCAGTATGAGCATATATTTGGGGAAGAAGAAAATGCAGGACGCCTGCCGGAGAGGGTGAGGAACAGCACTATGAGAGTACAGCTTTTTGACGGGGCGTTAAAGCAGACGAGACGTATGTTGGAAGCGGATTATAAAACTGCCATTCCTCAGTATTATAATCACGGCATTCAGCTTTTGATCCCTATCTGCCTTCAAAGTCCGGGAAAGCCGGATCTTGCACTGGCATGTATGAAAACAGCAGATGGCTCCAGGTATCTTGGGAGAACCTGTCTGACTTTAAAAATGGCGTATCATAATGCGCGGCTTCTTGCCCGCCTTGACAGTTCCTGGTTAAAGCCTCAGGCGTCCTGAATATTGACATGAAAAAAATCCTTTGCTATACTACCCTGAAAAACAGGGAGGAAGTTTCAGGATTTTATGAGAAATCACGTGTTAGATGCAGAAAAAGCAGTGGCAGCCTATATGGTAGTCTTTCTTCATCTTCACTTTCCGGGAGTGACAGGGGAGATTTTTAATGCGGCTGCGAGATTTGCAGTTCCTTTTTTCTTTATGATCTCAGGATATTTTTGCTGGAGAAAAGATGGAAATGCAGGAGCGCGCATTCCCGGAAAAATCAGACATACGTTTTTCTTATGTGTTGCCTCTTTTGGATTTTATCTTGTGTGGGAGTGGGGGCTGCACATACTGGAAGGAAAATCGCCGGTTTTATGGTTTCAGGAACTTTTTGCGAAAGAAAATATCAGGAATTTTTTATACTACAATAATACGACAGATATAAAGTGGCATCTCTGGTTTCTGCCGGCGCTTTTGTACTGTTATGTATTATTTTTTGCGGTGGAAAAGCTTCGTGTGCAAAAACTGGCGGAATTTTTGATCCCTGTTCTTCTGCTCCGGCATTTTTATATGGAAGAAGCAGCCGTATTTACGGGAATGGAATACCGGGTGATGGAATTTCGAAATTATTTATACACAGGATTTCCCTTTTTTATGGCTGGCTATTGGGTACACAGGAAGCAGGGAATTCTGAAAAAATATCTGAAAAACAGTATGATATATCTGGGGATTGCCCTGGGGATCGTTCTTTCTGTAGGGGAATATTTCCTTCTGGGACAGATGGAGCTTTTTGCAGGATCGGTCATTCTCACATTCAGTCTGTTTTTTTTAGGAATTATAAAAGAAGGAGAAAAAGCGCCGTCCTTTCTTGCGGAAATCGGCGTCAAATATTCCTTTTTTATTTATCTTTTTCATCTGGCAGTGGCAGATGTTGTAAAAGATGCGGCGGTTTTTGCAGGAATCGAAGAGAATATCATTTATCTGTGGCTGTATCCTCTTCTTACCGCGTTTTTGACAACTGCTCTTGCAGTACTGATAAAAGGAGTGCAAGGAAAGAGCGTTCACAGGTTTTACACAGAAAAACAGGGGCAATCCCCTGTTCATAAAAGGAAAAATGTGCTATGATAATGCAGGGATTGCCGGAGCAGGCGATTCCTGCATTATGATTCAATGAGTATACAATAGATGGAGGTTACATCATGCTGGAATTAAGGAATATTTCTTTTCAGGTTCCGGACGAGAGGTCCAGGAATCAGAAGGAAAAGGGAATCTTAAAAGATGTAAGTATGACACTGGAGGATAATAAATTTGTAGTTATCACAGGGCCAAACGGAGGAGGAAAATCCACCCTTGCAAAAATTATTGCAGGTATTGAGAAGCCAACCTCAGGCCAGATTCTCTGGGACGGACAGGATATTACAGATATGAGTATTACAGACAGGGCGAAGCTTGGAATCAGCTATGCGTTCCAGCAGCCGGTCCGCTTTAAGGGAGTGACAGTTTTTGATCTGATCCGCCTTGCAGCAGGAAAAGATATTTCCGTGGCAGATGCCTGTCAGTACCTTTCAAAGGTAGGGCTCTGTGCAAAGGATTATATAAAGAGAGAAGTAAACGGAAGCCTTTCAGGAGGAGAAATCAAACGAATTGAGATTGCCACGATCATGGCAAGAAAAACAAGAGTCTCTGTTTTTGATGAACCGGAGGCAGGAATTGATCTGTGGAGTTTCCAGAACCTGATTCAGGTGTTTGAAGAAATGCACAGCCAGCTTCATGGCTCTATTTTAATTATCTCTCACCAGGAGCGCATTCTTGACATTGCAGATGAAATCCTTTTAATTGCAGACGGAGAGCTGAGAGAAAAAGGTACAAAGGAAGAAATGATGCCAAAACTTCTTGGAACTGCAAACGCAGCGGCAATGGGCTGTAAAAAATTAACCGGGGAGAAATAGGAGGAGCAGGATGGACACAATACAGAAAGATTTACTGGAGGCAGTATCCGGGCTGCATGAAATTCCGGCAGGAGCATATAACATAAGAGCAAATGGGGCGAGTGTGGAAAGAGGCTGCACAGAAAACATTCAGATTGTCACAAAGGAAGATAAAAGCGGAATAGAAATCCACATTAAACCGGGAACAAAGCATGAGAGTGTGCATATTCCCGTTATTTTAAGCCAGTCCGGTCTTGAGGAGGTTGTATACAACGATTTTTATATCGGAGAGGGTGCAGACGTTACCATTATAGCAGGATGTGGAATCCATAACAGCGGAGATGCGGCGAGCCGCCATGATGGAATCCATCGTTTTTTTGTAGAGAAAAATGCACATATTAAATATGTAGAAAAGCATTATGGAAGCGGCGATGGAAAAGGGGAGCGAATCATGAACCCTGTGACAGAAATCTATCTCGATGAGGACAGTTTTATGGAGATGGATACTGCTCAGATCCGCGGCGTAGATTCTACGAACAGGGGAAACAAGGCGCATTTAAAGGACGGAGCAAAGCTCGTAGTAATGGAGCGCCTTATGACTCACGGAACACAGAAAGCAGAGAGCCATTTTGATGTGCAGCTTGACGGGGAGGACTGTTCTGCAAACGTAGTGTCCCGTTCTGTTGCAAGAGATGATTCTTACCAGTTGTTTGAATCTCACATCTGCGGAAATAACAGATGTAACGGACATACGGAGTGTGACGCGATCATTATGGACGATGCCAAAATAAGCGCGATACCGGAGCTTTCTGCGAATCATGTAGATGCTGCCCTGATCCATGAAGCTGCTATCGGAAAAATAGCAGGAGAGCAGCTGATCAAGCTTATGACACTCGGTCTTACAGAGGCAGAGGCAGAAGAACAGATCATCAGCGGATTTTTAAAGTAGGAGAAACATATGGCAGAGGAAAAGCAGAAAAAAACGGGGGAAGAGGAAAAAGAAAAAAATGCAGTGCCGCAGAACAGTATTGCCAGAATGTATCTGAATGAGGAAGAGCGCAAAGAAGAGAAGAAGGAACATAAGAAAAGTCTTGTGGATATGACAGCAAAGGAAAAGCGCCTTCTGGAAAAAGAGAAGATACAGGGAATGGGATTCAAGAAAAGAATGGAATACTTTTTTATGTATTATAAGTGGGTTCCCATTCTGATCATCGGCTTGATCGTTGCGGCAGTCGGCGGCTACCGCTGGTATGAGCACGCGAAGATAGAAAATGTGCTTTCCATAGTAGCTGTAAATACCATGACGCAGGATTTTACAGAAAGACAGGAAGAAATCCGAGAAACAATCGGAAAAGAAGGAAAGTATGATTCTGTTTCCATTCTTAATAATTTTGCTACCGATCAGGAAGGAAAAGATTTTGAGTACCGCTCTCAGATGGCTTTTATGACACAGATGCAGGCAGGTGCTCTTGATGTTATGATCATGCCGGAGTCCATGTACAAGACAGAAAGCAGGAAGGGCATTCTGGAAAATATGGGAACTGTTCTGGGAGAGGATTATAAAAAATTTGCCGGGTATGAAAACGGAGACTGCGTGATCATCACAGACAAAGAGTTTATAGAGGATTACGGTCTTGTATATGATGAAGCTTACGTATGTGTGCTGAAAAATTCTCTGAATCAGGAAAATGCAGCCAAATGGATTTTATCTCTTGAGTAAAAAATACATAGGAGGAGAACAGCCAATGATAATTGAGGGCAATTCCAAAGAAAAAGAAGCAATGGAACAGTTTCACAAAGGGAACAGACAGGAGGGACTTCGCCTCCAGGAAGAATTTGCAGCAGAGTTTCGAGAGGAATATAAGGAAAAAGATCACTGTCCCTGCAAAAAAGCCTGTCGTTATCATGGAAACTGCAAAGAGTGTGTGGCAATCCACAGAGCCCATCAGGAGCATGTGCCAAACTGTATGCGCCCCCTGATCAATAAAAAAATCAGGCTGCTGTCAGAACTTACAGAGCATACGATTGCCAGTGAAATCGAGCCTCCGAAAGAGATTTTAAGAAAAGACGCAGAATAAAGTATAAATAAAAAAGAAGAATCACTTCTGGATAACGGAAGGATTCTTCTTTTTCTGTTATTTCTTAAAATATTCTTTTACAAGTTTTACGACCGTTCCGGACAGAAGGAACAGGGCAATCAGGTTTGGAATAGACATAAGCCCGTTAAAGGTCTCTGCAATACTCCAGAGAAGTCCAAGATCCATAGTTGCACCAAGAATGGCAACAAGAGAATAAACGATCATAAACGGACGGATTACTTTCACAGAGAATAGAAATTCAATACATCTTGCCCCGTAAAGTCCCCAGCCGATAATCGTGGAGAAGGCAAAGCAGCACATCGCTATTGCTGTGAAGATGGATACCCAGTTTCCGTAAGTGGCAGTAAAGCCGGATATGGTAAGTTCTGCGCCTGCGTCTGCTCCGTACGGAACAGAAACGCCGCTTACAAGAATTACAAGAGCAGTCAGAGTACAGATCACAATGGTATCTGCAAATACTTCAAAGATACCGAAAAGTCCCTGTTTTACCGGTTCGTTTGTATCTGCGCAGGCATGGGCGATAGAGCCGGTACCAAGACCTGCTTCATTTGAAAAAATACCTCTCGATACACCTTTTTTCATACTGAGGAAGAAACTTCCCACAATGCCGCCGGTTACTGCGGAGGGATTGAAGGCGCCGTGAATAATGGAGGCAAATACAGAAGGAACATTTTCAATATTTAAAAAGACAACGCCAAGGGAAAGGCCGATGTAAAGGACAGCCATAAAAGGAACAAGTTTTTCAGTCACTCTTCCGATTCGTTTCACACCTCCTAAGAGGACAAGTCCTACGATTACCGCAATGGCAATTCCAAGTACCAGATTTACTGTTTTTACGGAGTCTGGAGAAATCAGGTTGAAATTTAAAAGTGCGGTATTAATGGCAGTTGTAATAGTATTGACCTGTGTGGCGTTTCCTGTTCCGAAAACAGTGAGAATGCCGAAAACGGAAAAGAGAACAGCCAGCCAGTGCCAGTTTTTGGAAAGTCCGTTTTTTATGTAGTACATAGGACCGCCTACGTAATCACCGTGGGCATTTCTTTCACGGAAATGGACAGCAAGGGTAACTTCCGAAAATTTCGTACACATTCCAAGAAAGGCAGAAATCCACATCCAGAATACAGCGCCCGGTCCTCCGATAGCAATGGCTCCTGCAACGCCGGCAATATTTCCGGTGCCCACCGTTGCGGCAAGGGCAGTGCAGACTGCCTGGAATGGCGTCATGGTGCCGTCTGAGGAATCTTTTTTGCTGAAGATCCTTCCAATGGTTGTTTTAATTGCATAGGGAAATTTTCGAATCTGAATAAAGCGTGTGCCGATACTTAAATAAAGACCAACGCCGATAATACAGATCATGGCAGGAACACCCCAGATAAAATTGTTCACTGCACTGTTGATATTTTTTATCAGCTCTAACATATTTTTTCTCCTTTAGAACAATAACGTGCTATAATCATACCATGATTTATGGAAAAAGTATATAAAAAAGTGAAGAGGAGACAGCGGCTATGAAAATAATTGCCCGTGTAAAAAGTGATTTTCCTGTAAAATTCGGGATTCCCAGGCAGAGCGGAAGAGTGGAGAAACTGAAAGCTATGGTGATCATGGAACCCGAGTATCGAAATCCCGATGCATTCCGGGGGCTGGAAGAATTCAGCCACATCTGGCTTCTGTGGGAATTTTCAGAGGCAGCAGATAAGGGGTGGTCACCTACTGTGCGTCCGCCGAGGCTTGGAGGAAATGTGCGAAAAGGCGTGTTTGCCACACGATCCCCCTTTCGTCCCAATCCCATCGGGCTTTCCAGTGTAAAACTTGAAAAAATTGAAATGAACCAGGAGCTCGGTCCGATTCTGCATATTTCAGGGGCAGATCTTATGGACGGAACGCCTGTCTATGATATTAAGCCATATATCGAGACAGATTGTCATATAGATGCAGAGGGAGGCTTTACAAAAGAGACAAAGGAACACAGCCTGGTTGTGGAAATTTCAGAAGAACTGCTTCTTAAAATTCCACAGGAAAAAAGAGAGGCAGTGCTTGCCGTTTTAAAAGAGGATCCAAGACCGGGATACCAGAACGACCCGGAGCGGATTTACGGAATGCCTTTTGGAGATCAGGACATCAGATTTTGTGTAAAAGACGGGGTTTTAACAGTATGTGAGGTAAAAGAATTCAAAAGACCGGATTAGTTGCATGTACGTGGTTGTATGTGTATGAAATGATAAAACAAAAAAATATTGACAGGGGAAAAAAGGTATGGTAAATTGTTAAAACAAGGTTAGCGATAGCTAACTTATTGTTTTAAGATAAGAGTTAGATTAAAGAAACTTTTGAATGCAGAAGCAAAAGGAGAGGTGAATATGAGCGTTGTGATTGTAGGCGGAAATGAAAGAATGGTATGTCAGTATGAGGATATTTGTAAAGGCTATGGGTGGAAAGCGAAGGTTTTTGCAAAAGAAAAAGGGGCAATGAAAAAGAAGATTGGTGCGCCGGATCTTCTGATTCTTTTTACAAGTACGGTTTCCCATAAAATGGTAAACTGTGCGGTAGAACAGGCAAAGAGAAAAGCAATTCCTGTATGCCGCTGCCATACAAGCAGCGCGGCAGCTCTGGAAAATATTCTGAAAGAATACTGTGCTGGATAAAGGATAATTTCTCTTAATTGTATTGTTGGATACTCCTCGCTTTTTTTCGGTGTTTTGTATGGAAAAATGGGAGGAACAGGAAATGGCTTGTATAATATCACGTTTTTTTATCATTGGAAAAGAAGTGCTTGAAAAATCTGTCCGGATTTCATAAAATAATAGAAATACTTTATAGTGATAAAGAGAAAAAGTGAGATACAAGGAGAGATGACAATGAAAAAAGTGGTAAAGTTTGGAGGCAGTTCGCTTGCAAATGCAGAGCAGTTCCAGAAAGTGGGAGAAATTATAAAGAGTGACAAGAGCAGAAGATATGTAGTTCCATCTGCTCCGGGAAAGCGCTTTGACGGAGATACAAAAGTCACAGATATGCTTTATGCCTGCTATGAAACAGCGGCTTCCGGAGAGGATTTTACCAATCAGTTAAAGGCGATCAAGGAACGGTATTATGAAATTGTGCGGGGATTAAACCTGAATCTTTCCCTGGAGGAAGAATTTAAAACCATTCAGGAGGATTTTAAAAATCAGTCCGGCGTGGAGTATGCCGCATCAAGAGGAGAGTTCCTGAACGGAAAAATTATGGCTGCCTATCTCGGGTACACATTTGTAGACGCGGCGGAAGTTATTCGCTTCCGAAAAGACGGAAGCTTTGATATGGAGACAACAGATAAGCTTCTCACAAAAAGACTGGAAAAATGCGAATGTGCTGTAATTCCGGGATTTTATGGGGCATGCGCAGACGGGACGGTAAGGACTTTCTCAAGAGGAGGCTCTGATGTAACAGGTTCTCTCGTTGCAAAGGCGATCCAGGCAGATTTATATGAAAACTGGACGGACGTTTCCGGTTTTCTTGTGACAGATCCGAGAATTGTGGAAAACCCGGCAGTAATTGAAACCATTACATACAGAGAGCTTCGCGAGCTTTCCTATATGGGCGCAACCGTTCTTCATGAAGAGGCGATTTTCCCGGTAAGAAAAGAAGGGATTCCGATCAATATCCGAAACACAAACAGACCGGAAGATAAAGGAACGTTCATTGTGGAAAGCACCTGCAGAAAACCGAAGTATACCATTACGGGAATTGCAGGAAAAAAAGGGTTCTGTTCCATCAATATTGAAAAATCTATGATGAACAGTGAAATTGGTTTTGGAAGAAAAATTCTTCAGGTTTTTGAAGACCAGGGGATTAATTTTGAGCACGTTCCTTCCGGAATCGATACGATGACGGTATATGTACATCAGGATGAGTTTGAGGAAAAAGAGCAGCAGGTAATTGCAGGAATCCACCGAGCGGTTCAGCCGGACTTTGTGGAAATGGAAGCAGACCTTGCGCTGATCGCAGTCGTGGGAAGAGGAATGCGCTCCACAAGAGGAACGGCAGGACGTATTTTCTCCGCTCTGGCGCACGCCAATGTCAATGTAAAAATGATCGACCAGGGATCCAGTGAGCTGAATATTATCATTGGTGTGGAAAACCGTGATTTTGAGACAGCAGTAAGGGCGATTTATGATATATTTGTGATGACGCAGATTTAAGCGAGGTATAGTTTGGAAAAGAATATTTAAGGTGGTTTGTTTGGCAGATTAAGGATTATAGTGAAAAGAAAATGTATAAAGCAAAGCTTCACGATGGAGAAGTAGAAGTGATGATTCTTGCTCAGGAGAAAAAGGCAGATTTGGTAATAATAGATGACAATGCAGCAAAAAAGACTGCCAAGTATTTGGGACTGACTGTTACAGGAACGCTAGGTGTTTTAATAAAAGCGAAACATCAGGGAATTATAAACGAAGTGCGACCATTTTTGTCTAAAATGAGAGCGAACGGTTTTTATGTAAGTGACGCAGTTGAGTGCATGGTTTTGGAACAGGCTGGCGAATAAAAATACTATTCATGAGTTTCATACTTACAAAATCAAGATACCGTTTTTGAAGACTCCCCGGTTTATCTGGGGAGTTTTTCTTTGAAAATCTTATATAACAGATGAAAGAATAAAAAAGATAGGCTGTGGATTTCTTTCGACAGGTTGTGATACAATATGAGATATATCAGAAGAAATCGGGAGAAAGATCATGGAAAAGCCAACAGTTCGCATTTCTGTGCGGAATCTCGTAGAGTTTATTCTGCGGGAGGGAGATATTGACAGCCGCCGGGGCGCAATGGACAAAGAAGCCATGCAGAAAGGAAGCCGTCTTCACAGAAAAATACAGGGAAGGCAGGACGCCATATACAGGGCGGAGGTTTCGCTGAAATGGAAAAGTGAATATGAGGACGTTATCATTCTTGTGGAAGGACGGGCAGACGGCATTTTTATGGAGGCGGGAGCAACCTTTATTGACGAGATCAAGGGAGTTCTCACAAACCTGGAAAATATAAAAGAGCCGGTGGCTGTCCATCTGGCGCAGGCAAAGTGTTATGCAAGGATTTACGGAGAGATGGAAGACTGCGCGCACATTGGAATCCAGATGACTTACGGAAATCTTGATACAGAAGAGCTGAAGTATTTTCGGCAGGAGTATTCCCTGGAAGAACTAAAAAAATGGTACGACGGGCTTCTTGAGGAATATCACAAATGGATTTCCTATCAGATAAAGTGGAGGGAAGAGAGAAATCACTCTATGAAAAATCTGGATTTTCCATTTCCTTACAGAGAGGGACAGAGGCGTATGGTAAGCAGTGTCTATCACGCCATTTCTGAAAAAAAGCAGATTTTTATCCAGGCTCCTACAGGTGTGGGAAAAACCATGTCTACTATTTTTCCTGCTGTGAGGACAGTGGGAGAGGGAAAAGGAGAGACAATCTTTTATTTAACTGCGAAAACCATAACAAGGACAGTGGCAGAGGAAGCCTTTGAGATTTTAAGGAACAGAGGGCTTAAATTTAAGTCTGTGACGATTACTGCAAAAGATAAGATCTGCCCGTTTCAGGAGGCAGAATGCAATCCGGAAAGCTGCCCTTATGCAAAGGGGCATTACGACAGAATCAATGATGCGTTGTATGAGCTTTGGCAGGAAGAACATGCCTACAGCAGAGAAAAAATGCTGGAACATGCAGAGAAGTGGAAGGTCTGTCCTTTTGAAATGTGTCTTGATCTGGCTCTCTGGACAGACGGTGTGATCTGCGATTACAATTATGTTTTTGATCCCAATGTAAAGCTGAAGCGCTTTTTCGGAGATGGGGTATCCGGAAACTATATTTTTCTCATAGACGAGGCGCATAATCTTGTAGAACGCGGAAGGGAAATGTACAGCGCTTCTGTCTGTAAGGAAGAAGTATTGGAAATCAGAAAAAAGGCAGGGGAAAAATATCCCCGTTTTACGAAAGCTTTAAGCCGCGTAAACCGCCAGCTTCTTGAAATCCGAAAAGACTGTGAGAAATACGAGGTTCTGGAAGGACCGGGCGCGTTGCCCTTAAGTCTTCTCCAGGTCATGGGGGAGATGGATAAAATTCTGGAAGATGGAACAGATGCTCTGTTTATAGATGAAATCCTCGACTTCTATTTTTCCGTGCGGGACTTTCTTAATGTATCGGAGCTTGTGGACGAGAATTACCAGGTGTATGCAGAAAACGGAGAGGACGGAAATTTCAGAGTAAAGCTTTTTTGTGTCAATCCGGGAGCAAATCTGGGGGAATGTCTTTCAAAGGGAAGCAGCGCCGTATTTTTTTCTGCGACCTTTCTTCCTCTGGGATATTACAGAGAAATGTTGAGTGTGAGAAAAGATGATTATGGAATTTATGTTCCCTCTCCTTTTTCAGCAGAAAACAGGAAGATTCTCATAGGAGATGATGTGAGCAGCCGATACACAAGAAGAGGATACGAAGAATACCGGAAAGTGGCAGAGTATATTGCAAGGGCAGTGTGGCAGAAAAAAGGAAATTATATGGTTTTCTTTCCTTCTTACCGCTTTATGGAAGAGGTGTACCGGATTTATGAAGAAGAATTTTCTGTAGGGTGGATCCGGACAATCTGTCAGGAAACAGAAATGAGCGAGAAGAGACGCGAGGAATTTCTCAGTGAGTTTTCAGAGGATGGAGACGCAGTCGTCGGTTTTTGTGTGATGGGCGGCGTGTTCTCCGAAGGTATTGATCTTATTGGAAGCAGGCTTATTGGAGCTGTTATTGTGGGAACAGGGCTTCCCCAGATAAGCAATGAAAGAGAAATCCTTAAAAATTATTACGACAAGAAGGGAGAGAGAGGCTTTGATTATGCCTACCGCTATCCCGGAATGAACAAAGTGCTCCAGGCAGCAGGACGAGTGATCCGAACACAGGAGGACAGAGGAATCCTCCTGCTTCTTGACGAAAGATTCTGGGAAAGTGATTACAGAGGGCTTTTTCCGTCGGAATGGGCGGACAGGAAACGGTGCAGGCTGGGAAATGTAGAAGAGACTTTACAACAATTTTGGATTAGTACAAAAAAGTTTTAACTTGACAGAGCGATAAAATGGGATATAATGTAAAAAACACAAAAAAAAGACATGATTGTGCAAAAAAAGGAGAAGAATATGTGTGGAATTGTCGGATACATTGGAGAACAGCAGGCAGCGCCCATTTTATTAGACGGACTATCAAAGCTTGAATACAGGGGATATGATTCTGCCGGAATTGCAGTTTTTGACGGAAAAGAAATTCATATGGAAAAGGCTATGGGACGTCTGAAGGTTCTGGAAGAAGCGACAAAAGGAGGAACGACTCTTTTGGGAACTTCAGGAATCGGTCATACGAGATGGGCGACTCATGGAAGTCCTTCCAACGAAAATGCGCATCCTCATTTTAATAAAGAGCATACGATTGTGGTGGTACATAATGGCATTATTGAAAATTATGCAAAACTGAAAAGAAAACTGCAGGGAAAAGGCTATGAGTTTCAGTCAGAGACAGACACAGAGGTACTGGTGCATCTTCTTACAGAGTATTATAATGGGAACCCAATAGAGACGATTGAAAAAGTAATGCGTCGTGTAGAAGGTTCCTACGCTCTTGGAATTATGTTTCAGGATCATCCGCATCATATTTATGCTGCGAGAAAGGATAGTCCTCTGATTGTAGGAAAAAGCAGTGAGGGAAATCTGATCGCCTCAGACGTTCCGGCGGTTCTCCGCTATACGAGAGAAGTATATTACATGGAAAATGAGGAGATTGCCTGCCTTTCCGGAGAGAACATCAGATTTTATAATATAGATGGAGAAAATCTGAAAAAGGAAGCAGTTTTTATTGACTGGGATGTGGATGCGGCAGAAAAAGGCGGTTATGAGCATTTTATGCTGAAGGAGATTTACGAACAGCCCAAAGCGCTCAGAGATACGATCAGTCCTCGTATTCAGAATCATGAAGTGGTAATTGAAGAGCTTGGAATGACAGAGGAAGAAATCAGAAATATTCGGAAAATTGTGATCGTGGCCTGCGGTTCTGCCTACCATGCCGGCGTAACTGGAAAATATGTGCTGGAAGGGCTTGCAAGAATACCAGTCGAAGTGGATCTGGCAAGTGAATTCCGATACAGAAATCCTATTTTTGAAGAAGGAACTCTTGCAGTCATCATCAGCCAGTCAGGAGAAACGGCAGATTCTCTTGCGGCTTTAAGGGAGATGAAACAGAACCATGTAAAGGTACTGGGAATTGTAAATGTAGTGGGCAGTTCCATTGCGAGAGAGGCGGACAGCGTGCTTTATACATGGGCTGGTCCGGAAATATCTGTTGCAACGACAAAGGCATACAGTGCGCAGCTTGCGGCTCTTTATCTTCTTTCGATGAAATTCGCCAGAGTTCGTGGACTGATGACAGAAAAAGAGCTTGCCGGTTTTGAAAAAGAACTGGAAAAACTTCCGGAGCAGGTGGAACAGATTCTGGAAAGGAAAGAGAAAATTCAGCGTTTTGCAAACCGGTATCTTGCAGCAGAGCATATGTTTTTCATTGGCAGAGGAATAGATTATGCCATTTCACTGGAAGGCTCATTAAAATTAAAAGAAATTTCCTATATTTATTCAGAAGCTTATGCGGCGGGCGAACTGAAACATGGAACGATTTCCCTTATAGAAGAGGACATACTTGTAGTGGCGGTGGCTACACAGGAATCACTGTACCCTAAAATGGTCAGCAACATTGTGGAAGTTAAGACAAGAGGGGCATTTGTGATGGCAGTAACTGATGAAGAACATAAAGAAATGGAAAAAACAGCCGATTATGTTTTTTATATTCCAAAGACGAATCCGTTTTTTTCCAATTCTCTTGCAATTATTCCTCTTCAGCTTCTGGCTTATTACGTATCACTGGGGAGAGGGCTTGATGTTGATAAGCCGAGGAATCTGGCAAAATCTGTTACAGTAGAATAAAAAGAAAAAGAATTGCACTTCCGGAGAAAACAGGGTATACTTTCGGTAATATTTCTTTCCGACAGAAATAAGAAAGGGAGAGTTTAATGAAAAAACAGAAATTCACTTTGCCGGAGTTTTTTTTGAAAGGAGTGCTTCCTGTGGCTTGTGCAGCCGTCTTTTTTGCAGGGACAGGGAAAGTTCAGGCAGGAAGTCTTTTGAGCGTGACAGAGGAATCTCAGATTCTTGCCATAGAAGACGGAAGCGGAAAGTATCTCTTAAAAAGCGATGGGTTTTACTGCCTGAATGAAGACGGGACTCTGGAAAACACTCCGGCAGTTCATTATTTTGACCATTTTGTGATAGACGGAACGGTGTTTGACGGTTATTATTATCATGATGAAAGCGGAAAATTCCGTGCAGGAAACCCATATATGGCATATTTGAATATTCCGGCCGGTGCTGCCGGAGAAATAATGGAAGAAATGGCAGTTTCTTTTGAGGGATATTTTATGGTAAATAATCTGGGAAAACTGACGGCTGCCCCTCAGATCCGCTATATGAACGAACTGAAGCTGAATAATCAGTCTTTTAACGGATACTATTATTTTGATGAATACGGAGAACTGGTAACAGAGACAGGAATCCATGAGCTTGATATGACGTCCAACGGACAGCATTTCGAGGGAATGTATTATTTTGGCGGGGAAAACGGGCTTCTTGTTCAGGAAGAACAGACAACACCGGAGGGATTTTCCGTAGATGAGACAGGGCGTCTTAAAGATGGAGATAAGCTTGGTATGGAAACTCTGGAACCAAAGCTTACAGAGATGCTGGAAAGCTATCAGGGAGAGTGGAGTGCCTACGTGAAAAATCTGGACAGCGGAGAAGAAATCCTTATCAATAATCAGCCCATGTATTCTGCGAGTCTCATTAAAGCGTTTGTTCTGGCAGATTCCTATAACGAGATGGACAGCATAAAAGCAAATGAGGGACAGAAGCTGAAAAAAGAAGCGGACAGTCCGGAAGTAAAGGTAAAAGTGGACGACCTTATCCAGAATATGATAACAGTAAGCGACAATGAGTCTTTTAATGAGCTTGTGCGGCTTCAGTCAGAGAAAAATGATTTTAAGGAAGGCGCAGAAAAAATCAATGAATATTTAAAAGAGGAAGAGTACGAAGACACTTCCGTGCAGCACACCCTGGCGCCGTCCGCTTCCCCGTCCACAGGACTTGGGGGAAGAAACACCACTTCCGTAAAAGACTGCGGAATGCTTCTGGAGCGGATTTATGAAGGAGAATGCGTAAGTGAGGAAGCCTCAGAGGAGATGCTCAATATTCTTCTTCAGCAGGAGGTGGACTGGAAAATTCCATCCGGTCTTGCAGAAGATGTGAAGGTAGCAAATAAAACAGGAGAAACGGACACCAGCCAACATGATATTGCCATTGTATACGGAGATAAAACAACGTATATCTTCTGTGTCATGTCCCAGGACTGCCCGGAGGGTACGGCAATTCACAATATTCAGGATTTGTCAAGATTGGTGTATTATCATTTGAATCTCTGAAAATACAAAAAAAATCATTGACCCTAATAATTTTTTGATATACAATGAAATCAACAAAATAACAATATAAATAAGAAGGGAGATTTTGTTATGAAAGTCATTCACACAGACAAGGCTCCGGCAGCCATCGGACCATATTCCCAGGCAATCGTATTCCAGAACGTACTGTTTACTTCAGGTCAGATCCCGGTAAATCCTGCAACAGGAGAAATTGCAGGAAGCACCATTGAAGAACAGGCAGAGCAGGTAATGAAAAATCTGGACGCTGTTTTAAAAGAGGCGGGAACCGGATTTGAAAACGCGATAAAGACAACCTGTTTCCTTGCTGATATGGGAGATTTTGCAGCATTTAACGAAGTATACGCAAAATATTTCGTCAATAAGCCTGCACGTTCCTGTGTTGCTGTAAAAACACTTCCGAAGAATGTACTCTGCGAAGTGGAAGTCATTGCGGCGATCGAAGCGTAAAAATAAAATATGCAGATAGAAAACCCTCCGGTTTGTCAGGTTCATATACCTGCTTCGGAGGGTTTTTCCTGCATTGCTTTTTACACAAAAATCGTGTATAATACCGAGTTATAAAAGTTTATGAAAATCAGGAGGAGAGAAACACATGCGAGTCGATGCGGACGATTTTGCCCGACCTTGTAGCTGCGGAAGGGAACACCACATAGATGTAAAGGAAATTTTAATTGAATCAGGAGCCGTAAAGAAACTGGAAGAGGAGATGTCAGAAGGATTTCTGAAAAATTATATTTCCCCTCTTTTAATCTGTGATACAAATACCTGCTGCTTTGCAGAAGAAGAGATGGAAGATATAAGTGACAGATGCCAGGTTCTTGTTCTGGAAGCAGAGGGGCTTCATGCAGATGAACATGCAGTAGAGATTGTGGAAAACAATATGGATGAAGATATTGATCTGATTCTGGCAGTTGGCTCCGGAACCATTCATGACATCAGCCGTTTTGTTGCCCACAGATATAAAATTCCTTTTGTATCAGTACCAACTGCAGCAAGTGTGGACGGATTCGTATCCACAGTGGCAGCCATGACCTGGGAAGGGGTAAAAAAGACAATTCCCTGCGCTGCCCCGCTGTGTGTCTATGCAGATACCGATATTTTTGCAAAAGCCCCCGGGCGTCTGACTGCATCGGGTGTATCGGATCTGATGGGAAAATATATTTGCCTTGCAGACTGGAAGATCGCAAATCTTCTGACAGGAGAATATTACTGTGAATATCTGGCAGAGATGGAGGAGAAAGCGTTAAAAGCTGTAAAGGGAAGCCTTCGTGCCATTGCGTCAGGTGAGGAGGAAGCCTGTGAAAAGCTGATGTACGGGCTGATCCTTTCCGGACTCGCCATGCAGATGGCAGGAAATTCGAGACCGGCGTCAGGAGCAGAGCACCATATGTCCCATTTCTGGGAAATGGAAGTGATCAACGGACCTCTGGACGCTCTTCACGGGGAAAAAGTTTCCGTGGGAACCATGCTTGTACTGGAAGAATATAAAAGGCTTGCAAAGGCAATTTCAGAAAAACGCTGCAAAGTAAAGGAATACGAAGACAGCGATGAAGAGCTTCTTCTGGAAACCTTCGGAAAAAAAGGAATTCTTGAAAAAATCAGAAAAGAAAACGAACCGGAGCTTCTTCTGGAAGTGCAGCCGGAATATTTAAAAGAGCGTCTGCCTGAAATCGCAGAAATTATAGAAAAGCTTCCGGAACCGGAAGAGATGAAGGCGCTCCTTGAAAAAGCAGGCTGCCGAAGAAGCTTAAATGATATAGGGCTTTCAAAAGAAGAGAAGGAGTTAAGTCTTCGCCTTTCTCCATATGTGAGAAGAAGACTGACTTTTATGCGCGTAAGTAAGATGCTGGAAATATAGCCATTGACTTTGGGAGGAAAAATATGCGGGTTGGAATGGGTTACGATGTACACAGACTGACAGAAGGAAGAAAGCTGATTTTAGGAGGCGTGGAGATTCCGTGGGAAAAAGGACTTCTCGGACATTCCGATGCAGACGTTCTTGTTCATGCGGTAATGGATGCGCTTTTAGGAGCGGCAGCGCTTGGGGACATAGGAAAGCACTTTCCGGATACAGATCCGGCTTATAAGGGGATTTCCAGTATCCTTCTTCTTCGCCATGTGACGGAGCTTTTAAAGAAACACGGATATACAATAGGAAATATAGATGCAACCATCATTGCACAGAAACCGAAGATGGCGCCCCATATTTTGAAAATGCGCGAAAACATGGCGGAGGCAATGGAAATTTCTGTTGACTGTCTCAATGTAAAGGCGACGACAGAGGAAGGTCTTGGATTTACAGGAAGTGAAGAGGGAATTGCCGCTCAGGCAATCTGCCTTCTGGTATAAAAGAGAAGAGAGTGGAGGAAAACAGACATGAAACTTTTTAATACTCTTACAAGAAGAAAAGAAGAGTTTGTGCCTTTGGAAGAAGGCAAGGTAAAAATGTATGTATGCGGTCCGACGGTATATAATCTGATCCATATTGGAAACGCGCGTCCTATGATCGTATTTGATACAGTACGCCGCTATATGGAATATAAGGGATATGAAGTGAATTTCGTATCCAATTTTACAGATGTGGACGATAAGATCATCAAAAAAGCCATTGAGGAAGGCGTGAGTGCAGAAGAGATTTCCAGCCGTTATATTGCGGAATGCAAGAAGGATATGGAGGGAATGAATGTCAAACCTGCAACCACCCACCCGCTTGCAACACAGGAAATCGATGGTATGATCGAGATGATCCAGACTCTTGTGGATAAAGGATATGCCTATGCTGCAAAAGACGGCACAGTATATTTCCGCGTGAAAAAATTCAAAGAATACGGAAAGCTTTCCCACAAAAATCTGGACGACCTGCAGTCCGGCTTCCGTTCTCTTCAGGTATCCGGAGAAGAACAGAAGGAAGACCCGCTTGATTTCGTACTGTGGAAACCGAAAAAAGAAGGAGAGCCATTCTGGACCTCACCCTGGTGTGACGGACGTCCCGGCTGGCATATTGAGTGCTCCGTTATGTCAAAAAAATATCTGGGAGAGGAAATCGATATTCACGCAGGCGGCGAGGACCTTGTGTTTCCACACCATGAAAATGAAATCGCACAGAGCGAGTGCTGCAACGGAAAACAATTTGCAAGATATTGGCTTCACAACGCCTTTTTAAATATTGATAACCGAAAAATGTCAAAATCTCTTGGAAATTTCCGTACTGTCCGGGAAATCAGCGAGCAGTATGATCTGCAGGTGCTTCGTTTCTTTATGCTGAACGCACATTACAGAAGTCCGTTAAATTTCAGCTCGGATTTAATGGAAGCTTCCAAAAACGCGCTGGAGCGTATTACAGAGGGCGCAGGACGCTTAAAAGACAGAAAAGAAAACGCAGCTATTTCGGAACTTCTGGAAGAAGAGAAAACACTTCTTACTGAGGCAGAAGGCTTTACTGCGAAATTTGAGGCTGCTATGGAAGATGACTTTAACACAGCAGACGCACTGGCAGCAATTTTTGAGCTTGTTAAATTTGCAAATACAAATGTGACAGAGAAGAGCAGCGCTGCTTTTGCAGATGCACTTCTTTCACAGCTTGTGAAGCTTGCCGATGTTCTGGGTCTGAAGGTGATCAAAAAAGAAGAAATCCTGGATAAAGAAATTGAAGCTCTCATTGAAGAACGCCAGGAAGCGAGAAAGGCAAAGAATTTTGCAAGGGCAGATGAGATCAGAGATGAGCTTCTGGAAAAAGGCATTATTCTGAAAGATACCCGGGAAGGCGTAAAATGGAAACGGGCTTAAAAAATCTAAAAGAAATATTTGAATTAAAGGATATGGATTTACGTACCTATTCTCCTCTGACTCTGGCATATATCGGGGACGGGGTGTACGAGCTGATCGTGCGTACCGTTCTTGTAAAGAGAGGAAACTGTCCTGTAAACCGTCTTCATAAGCAGGCAAGCAGCCTTGTAAAGGCTGCCTCCCAGTCAGCTATGATGGAAGTGCTGGAGCCCATGCTGACGGAAGAAGAAGCGGGAGTGTACAGAAGAGGCAGAAACGCCCACTCTCCCACAATGGCAAAACACGCCACTATGTCGGATTACAGGCGGGCTACCGGGTTTGAGGCGCTTATAGGGTATCTGTATCTGAAAGAAGATTTTACACGTATGACAGAGCTTGTTCATGCAGGACTGACTGCACAGGAGCAGGCAATTAAGGAGAAAAGAAAAAAATGAGCGAGCAGATAGAAGGACGCAATGCGGTCATGGAAGCCTTTCGCGCAGGAAGATGCGTAGATAAGCTTTTTATTCTGGACGGCTGTCAGGACGGACCGGTGCGAAGCATTGCAAGAGAAGCGAGAAAACATGATACAATTATAAACTTCGTTCCCAAAGAACGTCTGGACCAGCTAAGCGAGACAGGTGCGCATCAGGGCGTCATTGCCCAGGTGGCTGCTTATGAGTACGCTGAGGTGGAAGATATTTTGAAAAAGGCAGAAGAGAAAGGCGAGCCGCCGTTTATCTTTCTTCTTGACGGAATTGAAGATCCACATAATCTTGGAGCGATCATCCGTACCGCGAACCTGGCAGGCGCTCACGGAGTGATCATTCCGAAACGCCGGGCAGTGGGACTTACCTCCACAGTGGCGAAAACATCTGCAGGAGCGTTAAATTATACGCCTGTGGCAAAAGTGACGAATCTTGGGAAAACCATTGATGAGTTAAAAGAAAAAGGTATCTGGTTTGCATGTGCGGACATGGGCGGAGAAACCATGTACCGCCTGAACCTTACAGGACCGATCGGCCTTGTGATCGGAAACGAGGGAGAGGGCGTCAGCCGCCTGATCCGGGAAAAATGCGATTATATTGCTTCCATTCCCATGAAAGGAGAGATTGACTCTCTCAACGCATCTGTGGCAGCAGGTGTACTTGCATATGAGATTGTGAGACAGCGCCTGTCAGTAAAATAAGACAGAACAGAAAGACAGCGGAGGCAGAATGAGCCGGTACGACAATATAAAAGACGAGGAGCTGATTGCCCGATTCCGAAAAGGGGAGGAGGGCATATCAGATTACCTTATGGAAAAATATAAGGAACTGGTGCGGAAAAAGGCAAGAGCCATGTTTCTCATAGGTGGAGATACAGACGATCTGATCCAGGAGGGAATGATAGGGCTTTTTAAGGCTGTGCGGGATTATCAGCCGGATAAAGAAGCATCTTTCCAGACGTTTGCAAGGCTCTGCATTGACAGGCAGATGTATAATGCCATTCAAAATTCCAACAGACAGAAGCACCAGCCTTTAAATTCCTATGTTTCTTTAAGCCATGAAGACGAAGAAGGGAATTTCGAAGATTTCCATATGGAAAATCCGGAATCAATTCTGATCGATCAGGAAAATGCGGAAAATTTAAGAGAAGAGATCAAGCGATGTTTAAGCCCTATGGAAAACAGAGTGCTTGACTGTTATCTGGACGGAAACAGTTATCAGCAGATTGGAGAGCTTCTTGGTAAGTCTCCCAAATCCGTTGACAATGCCATGCGCCGTATCCGCACAAAGATTAAAAAATTTTCCTGCTAAGTGTTGACAACAGAATAAAATTCTGATAACATAATCAACTGTGAGCGGCATCATGCTGCCGTGAACAGAGATGCTGATGTGGCTCAGAGGTAGAGCACTTCCTTGGTAAGGAAGGGGTCACGGGTTCAATTCCCGTCATCAGCTCTTTTTTTGTACCATAAATTTTAGGAGGGACAGAGATGGAGAACGAAACTGTTTCAAAAAATTTTATTGAAAACATCATTGATAAAGACCTGGCAGAGGGTGTTTACGATACCGTACACACACGTTTCCCACCGGAACCAAACGGCTATCTGCATATTGGACATGCAAAGTCTATTCTTCTGAATTACGGTCTTGCAAAGGAGTACAACGGAAAGTTTAATATGCGCTTTGACGACACAAACCCTACAAAAGAGAAGATTGAGTTTGTAGAGTCCATCAAAGAAGATATTAAATGGCTGGGAGCAGACTGGGAGGACAGACTGTTTTTTGCATC
Organism: uncultured Blautia sp.; assembly: GCA_900540785.1. Taxonomy (GTDB): domain Bacteria; phylum Bacillota; class Clostridia; order Lachnospirales; family Lachnospiraceae; genus Blautia_A. The sequence goes on along the minus strand of UQHF01000019.1, from coordinate 1,308 downwards.
TGATTATTTTGAGCAGATGTATGAGGCTGCCGTAAAGCTTATTAAAAAGGGAAAAGCTTTTGTGTGCGATTTAAACGCAGAGGAGATCCGCCAGTACAGAGGAACCCTCACTGAGCCTGGAAAAGAGAGTCCTTACAGAAACAGAAGCGTAGAGGAAAACCTGAAGCTTTTTGAAGAGATGAAAGAAGGAAAATATGGAGACGGAGAAAAGGTACTCCGTGCTAAAATTGATATGGCATCTCCGAATATGAATATGCGTGACCCGGTTATTTACCGTGTGGCACATATGACACATCACAACACAGGAGACAAGTGGTGCATCTACCCGATGTATGACTTTGCTCACCCGATCGAGGACGCGATCGAGGGAATTACTCACTCTATCTGTACTCTGGAATTTGAGGACCACAGACCTCTCTACGACTGGGTGGTAAGAGAGCTGGAATATTCGCATCCTCCAAAGCAGATTGAGTTTGCAAAGCTGTACCTTACAAATGTGGTAACAGGAAAACGATACATTAAAAAACTGGTAGAAGACGGAATTGTAGATGGCTGGGACGATCCGAGACTTGTATCTATCGCAGCTCTGCGCCGCCGTGGATTTACACCGGAATCTATCAAAATGTTTGTGGATCTTTGCGGAGTGTCAAAGGCGAACAGCTCCGTAGATTACGCAATGCTGGAATACTGTATCCGCGAGGATCTGAAATTAAAACGCCCGCGTCTGATGGCAGTTCTCGATCCGGTCAAGCTGGTGATCGACAATTATCCGGAGGGACAGGTGGAATATCTGGAAGCACCAAATAACATGGAAAACGAATCTCTCGGAAATCGTAAGATCCCGTTTGGAAAAGAACTTTATATCGAGAGAGAAGACTTTATGATCGATCCTCCGAAAAAATATAAGAGACTGTTTGTGGGAACAGAAGTGCGCTTAATGAACGCTTATTTTGTTACCTGTACAGGTTATGAGGCAGATGAGGACGGCACAGTGCGCGTAGTCCACTGTACTTACGATCCGGAGACAAAGGGCGGAAACGCACCGGACGGAAGAAAAGTAAAAGGAACGATTCACTGGGTAGAGGCTTCCAATGCAGGAAAAGCAGAAGTGCGTCTTTATGAAAACATTGTAGATGAGGAAAAAGGCGTGTATAATAAAGAGGACGGTTCTCTGAATGTGAACCCGAATTCTCTTACAAAGGTAACGGCATATGTGGAGCCGTCTCTTATGGAGGCAAAAGGCTATGACAGCTATCAGTTTGTCCGCAACGGATTTTTCTGTGCTGACATCCATGATTCAAAAGAGGG
>UQHF01000018.1 GCA_900540785.1 uncultured Blautia sp. | reverse complement strand
TAGTCTTGCTCGTCTGCCAGTTCCGACACTTCCGCATATCGCATTTCTTCGGGATGTTTTTTGCTGTTCCCTCGCGACAAATGAGAGTATATCAAAAGGGAAAGAGAAAGTCAACACCTTTTTGAAAAAAAATTAAAAAATTTTCGAGTTTTTTTTGAAAAAAAGAGGAATTTGAAATTTTGTGTAGAATATACTTAATATGAGAGGGTTTATGAAGTGCAGTTTTGTCAGTCTGTGGAGGAAGGTGCTATGAGCAATAATATAAGAGAAACGATGGAATTCAGAGAGAAACAGATGTTAAGCCCTTATGCTGTATGCAGTGCAGATTCGGCGGGAAGGGAGCATCCGGAGGAAGAGTGTGACATGCGGACAGCTTTTCAGAGAGACAGGGACAGGATTCTTCACAGCAAGGCGTTTCGGCGGCTGAAGGATAAGACACAGGTTTTTCTGGCTCCCCAGGGAGATCATTACAGAAACCGCCTGACTCACACGCTGGAGGTTTCGCAGATAGCAAGAACCATAGCAAAGGCGCTTCGACTGAATGAGGATCTGGTGGAAGCGATCGCTCTTGGGCACGATCTTGGACATACGCCTTTCGGCCATTCCGGAGAGCGGGCACTCAATGAAATCCACCCGGAAGGATTTGCCCACTATAAACAGAGTGTGCGGGTGGTAGAGGTTCTGGAAAAAGGCGGAATGGGTTTAAATCTTACATGGGAAGTCCGGGACGGAATACGCAATCACAGAACAAGTGGAAGTCCGTCTACACTGGAAGGACAGGTAGTGCGTTTTTCTGATAAAATCGCGTATATCCATCACGATATGGATGATGCGCAGAGGGCAGGTATTATCACGGAGGACGATATACCCATTACCCTTCGCACGCTTTTGGGATATACCACAAAGGAGCGCCTGAACACATTTGTACATAGTATTATTGAAAACAGCATAAATAAAGAAACCATCCAGATGGCGCCTGAGATTGAAGAGGGTCTTATGGATCTTCGGAGCATCATGTTTCAGGACGTATATGAAAATCCTCTGGCAAAGAAGGAGGAACAGAAAGCCATCAAAATGCTGACGGAGCTTTACGAGTATTATATTGAGCACCCGGAAGCCATGTCCAGGGAATACAGGGAGCTGATCACAGAAAAGGGGGAGAAAAAATCCCAGGTTGTCTGTGATTATCTCTCTGGAATGACAGACCAGTATTCTATGGAAAAATTCCGGGAAATTTATATCCCTTCCGGTTGGTCTGTATATTAAACAGGAAGGGAATTTCTGGCAAAGGAGGAAGGCAGATGCGGTATTCGGACGATGTGATTGAAGAAGTACGGACAAAAAACGATATTGTGGACGTAGTGTCTCAATATGTAAAGCTTACAAGAAAAGGAAGCTCCTACTTTGGTCTCTGTCCGTTTCATAATGAAAAAACGCCTTCTTTTTCTGTGACGCCTGCAAAACAGATGTATTACTGCTTTGGGTGCGGTGCAGGAGGAAACGTATTTAATTTTATTATGGAATATGAAAATTATACATTTGGGGAAGCGCTTTCCCATCTTGCGCAGAGGGCAGGAGTGGAGCTTCCGAAAATAGAATATTCCAGAGAAGCAAAGGAAAAGGCGGAGCGAAAAGCTCTGCTTCTGGAGATTAATAAAAAGGCAGCCCAGTATTTTTACTATCAGTTAAGAAGAGAAGGGGGAAAAGCTGCTTATCAGTATCTCACAGGCAGAGGATTAAGTGAGGAGACGATTAAAAAGTTTGGACTTGGATATTCTGACAAGTACAGCGATGACCTCTATAAATATATGAAGGCAAAGGGATATTCCGATGAGCTTTTGCGGGAATCCGGACTGTTTAATGCAGACGAGAGGCGGGGAATGTACGATAAATTCTGGAACCGTGTAATTTTTCCGATCATGGACGTCAATAACCGTGTGATTGGCTTTGGCGGGCGTGTGATGGGAGACGGAAAACCGAAATATCTGAATTCTCCGGAGACGAAGATTTTTGATAAAAGCCGAAATCTGTACGGCCTGAATGTGGCAAGAACCACAAGGAAGAATTATTTGATTCTCTGTGAGGGATATATGGACGTGATTTCCATGCATCAGGCAGGCTTTACAAATGCGGTGGCTTCTCTTGGAACCGCCCTCACTTCCGGCCATGCAAGCCTTTTAAAGCGCTACACAGAAGAGGTGCTTCTTCTTTATGACAGCGATGAGGCGGGAATCCGGGCAGCTCTTCGTGCCATTCCCATTCTCAGGGAGGCGGGAGTGAATGCGAAGGTGGTAAGCTTAAAGCCGTATAAAGACCCTGATGAATTTATCAAAAATATGGGAGCAGAGGCCTTTGAGGAGCGCCTTTTAAATGCTTCTGACAGTTTTCTGTTCCGGGTACATACAGGGGAAGCAGAGGCAGACATGGAAACGCCACAGGGTCAGAACCGCTTTTTTGAAGAGTGCGCCCGTATGCTTCTGGAACTTTCCGATGAGCTGGAGAGGAATCTTTATATAGAAGCGATTGTAAAGGAGTATCGGAGATATGGTATCAGCGGCGAGGATTTAAGAAAAAGAGTGAATACCCTTGCAATGAAGGGGACGAGAGCAGAGCAGAGGGTACAGCCAAAAAGCACAGGTCATGAGACGAAAAAGCGGGAATCAGCAGGAGATAAGGCGCAGAAGCTTATGCTTACCTGGCTGGTTACATATCCGGGGATTTTTGCGGAAGCAGAAAAATATCTTTCCCCTTCCGATTTCGTAGTTCCTCTTTACAGGCAGGTAGCAGAAATGCTTTTTGCTCAGAGAAAAGAAGGGGAAGTCAATCCTGCCCGCCTCTTAAATGCCTTTACAGACAGTGAGGAACAGAGAGAAGTGGCGTCTCTTTTTAACGCTACTATTCATCTGGAAACTCCGGAGGAACAGAACCGGGCGTTTCTGGATGCGCTCCTTCGGATAAAGGAAGAGAGTCTTGCGGAAAAAAATAAAAACTGGGATCCAACGGATATGCAGGCTCTGCAGGAGCTGATCCAGGCGAAAAAAGAGTTGGAAGACCTTGGAAGAAACGGGCACAGGCTGCATATTTCTTTCGAATAAGGATAAAATATAAACACTATATGGAGGTATAGAACACATATGGAAATGAATATGGGTAAATTCAGCGAGAAACTGGTGGAACTTCTGGAGCTTGCAAAAAAGAAGAAAAATGTACTGGAATATCAGGAAATCAACGATTTTTTTAAAGATCAGCCCCTTGATGTGGAGCAGATGGAAAAGGTGTTTGATTTTCTGGAGGCAAGCGGTGTAGACGTTCTGCGTATCACAGAAAATATCGGGGATGATATTATTCTTGATGATGATCTGGAAATTGACGGACTGGAAGATGAGGAAGAGGTAGAGCTTGATAAAATTGATTTATCTGTTCCGGAAGGTGTAAGTATTGAGGATCCGGTGCGTATGTATCTGAAAGAAATCGGAAAGGTAAATCTTCTGACAGCCGATGAGGAAACAGAGCTGGCAAAGAGAATGGAGCAGGGAGATGAGGCTGCCAAGAAACGTCTTGCAGAGGCAAACTTGCGTCTTGTAGTAAGTATTGCAAAGAGATATGTGGGAAGAGGAATGCTGTTCCTTGACCTGATCCAGGAGGGAAATCTGGGGCTTATTAAGGCTGTGGAAAAATTTGATTACAGAAAAGGATATAAATTCAGTACGTATGCAACCTGGTGGATCCGTCAGGCGATCACAAGAGCCATTGCAGATCAGGCAAGAACCATTCGTATTCCGGTTCATATGGTAGAGACAATAAACAAGCTGATCCGTGTATCAAGACAGCTTCTTCAGGAACTGGGAAGAGAGCCGTCTCCGGAAGAAATTGCAGAGGAAATGGACATGTCTGTTGATCGTGTAAGAGAAATCCTTAAAATTTCCCAGGAACCGGTATCTCTGGAAACCCCGATCGGTGAGGAGGAAGACAGCCATCTCGGAGACTTTATTCAGGATGATAATGTTCCGGTTCCGGCGGACGCAGCAGCGTTTACTCTTTTAAAAGAACAGCTTGTGGAAGTGCTGGGAACACTGACAGACAGAGAGCAGAAGGTGCTCCGTCTCCGTTTCGGTCTCGATGACGGAAGAGCAAGAACTCTGGAGGAAGTAGGAAAAGAGTTTAATGTAACGAGAGAACGTATCCGTCAGATTGAGGCAAAGGCGCTCAGAAAGCTCCGTCATCCAAGCCGCAGCCGCAAACTGAAAGATTACCTTGATTAAGGAGAAGAATATGCAGTTATCCTTACGTCTTTGTGCCATTGCAGATATGGTGACAGAGGGGAATAAGCTTGTTGATGTGGGATGTGACCACGGGTATCTCCCGGTATATCTGCTTCTTAATAAAAAAATCCCGGGGGCTGTTGCCGCGGATGTGAGAAAAGGTCCTCTGTCCAGGGCAGAGGAGCATATTTCCCAGTATGGTCTTGAGGCATACATAGAAACAAGACTTTCTGACGGACTTTCTGCGATTGCTCCGGGAGAGGGAGATACCCTTGTAATTGCAGGAATGGGCGGTCCTCTCATGGAACGGATCCTCACAGAAGGAAAGACAGTCAGAGAGACGTTTCAGGAAATGATTCTTCAGCCACAGTCTGATATTCCTCATTTCCGGCATTTTATACGGGAAGAAGGCTGGGAGATCGTAAAAGAAGAAATGATTCTTGAAGATGGAAAATTTTATCCGATTATGAAGGTGCTTCTTGTAAAAAAAGAGAACATGGAAAAATGGACAAAGGAAGAGGAGATGTTTGGAAAGCATCTTCTTGCTGGGAAGCATCCTGTTCTGAAACAATACCTGGAAAGAGAACTCCGTATCAGGAATGAGATTCTGGAGCGTCTTTCAAATGTTTCAAAAGGAACGGCAGAAGCGCGTATGCAGGAAGTAAAGGAGGAAAAAGAGCAGATAGAAGCTGCTCTGAAACGATATGAAAGCATGTGAACTGATTTCGTGGCTGGAAGAAAAGTATTCTCCCTCCTTTGCGGAGGACTGGGACAATGTAGGGCTTTTGGTTGGAAATGATGAGAAAGAAGTGTCTCATGTGTTTCTTGCCCTTGATCTTACGGAGGAAGTATTAAGCGAGGCAGAGAGGGCGGGAGCGGATATGATCATCACCCACCATCCTATGATTTTTTCCGGAATAAAAAAAATAAATAATCATACCTTTACAGGAAGGAAGATTATAAAGCTGATCCAGAAAGACATTCCTTATTATGCCATGCACACAAATTACGATATTCTGGGAATGGCAGATTTAAGTGCCGGATATTTAAAAATTAAAGACACAGAGGTGTTGTCTGTTACCAATCAGGAAAGAGAGAATCCGGAGGGCTTTGGCCGTGTGGGAAAACTGCCGGAGAAAATGTCTCTTCTGGAATGTGCCCGGTATGTGAAAAAGTGCAATGGTCTTTCGGATATCCGATTTTACGGAAATCCGGATATGGAAGTGGAAGTGGCGGCTGTCTGTACCGGTTCAGGAAAAAGCATGATAAAAGATGCCATTCGCGCAGGGGCAGATGTGTATGTGACAGGAGATATTGACCATCATACGGGAATTGATGCAGTGGCAGAGGGAATTGCTATTATTGACGCAGGGCATTACGGAACAGAATATATTTTTGCTGACGCTTTAAAGAAAGTTCTTCTTGAGGCGTTTCCGGAGCTTTCCGTTACCTGCGCAGAGGTGAAAAGCCCGTATACTGTAGTATAAAAGTGCAGCAAAAGGAGGTACTTGATAATGACAGAACAGAAAATGTGTTGTGTAACAATAGGCGGGGAGAAAAAAGAGTATCCGGCAGGAATTTCCTACTGGGAGATTGCAAAGGAGTATCAGGACAGGGAGGATGCGCCCATCATTCTTGTGACAGTGGGCGGGAAGCTTAGAGAGCTTCATAAGCATCTGAAAAAAGACTGTACGCTTGGATTTGTTACAACGAGAGACGCAATCGGTCATAACGCTTATGTGAGAAGTGCCACCTTTCTTCTGTTAAAAGCCATTTATGATGTGGCAGGAAAGAAGAATCTGGAAAAAACAGTTGTTCATTATGCTCTTGGGAACGGCCTTTACTTTACAATGGAGGGCGGGACTGCTCTTACAGAAGAGTTTCTTTCTTCTGTAAAGAAGAGGATGGAAGAGCTTGTAGAAGCAGAGCTTCCTATTATAAAGAGGAGTGTGGGAACAGATGAGGCGATTGCCCTTTTTCATAAACACCATATGTATGATAAAGAGAAGCTGTTCCGTTACCGCCGTGTCTCAAGGGTAAATATCTACAGCATTGAAAACTTTGAGGATTATTTCTATGGATTTATGGCATGCCATACGGGGTATGTGAAATATTTTGACCTTCAGCTCTATGATGAGGGATTTGTGCTGATTCTTCCAAGAAAAGAAACGCCGGATAAGCTGGAGCCGTTTGTTCCGCAGGATAAGATTTTTGCAGTTCAGAAAGAATCTCAGGAGTGGGGCGAAAAAATGGACGTTGCCACAGTGGGAGACTTAAACGACAGGCTGACAAAAGAAGGAGTGGGAAATCTTCTTCTTATTCAGGAGGCGCTCCATGAGGCAAAAATTTCAGATATAGCGCAGCAGATAAAGGACAGAGGAAATGTAAAATTTGTAATGATCGCAGGACCGTCCTCTTCCGGAAAAACTACGTTTTCCCACAGGCTGTCTATTCAGCTTATGGCACATGGAATGCGGCCTCACCCAATAGCGGTTGACAATTATTTCGTAAACAGGGAAGATACGCCTCTTGATGAGTTTGGGGAGAAAAATTATGAATGTCTGGAAGCCATAGATGTGGAGCTGTTTAACAAAAATATGCTTTCCCTTCTTTCCGGAGAGGAAGTGGAGCTTCCCGTTTATAATTTTGTGACAGGAAAGCGTGAGTATAAAGGAGATCATCTGAAGCTGGGAAAAGAGGACATTCTTGTAATTGAAGGAATCCACGGTTTGAATGACCGTTTAAGCTATGCGCTTCCAAAAGAGAGCAAGTTTAAAATTTATATCAGCGCTCTGACTCAGCTAAATATCGATGAGCACAACCGGATTCCAACAACAGACGGACGTCTGATCCGGCGTATTGTCCGTGATGCAAGAACAAGGGGAACGTCTGCAAAAGAAACCATTGCAAGGTGGCCTTCTGTGAGAAGGGGAGAGGAAGAGAATATTTTCCCGTTCCAGGAGCAGGCGGACGTGATGTTTAACTCGGCACTTGTATATGAGCTTGCCTGTCTGAAGGTTTATGCAGAGCCGCTTCTTTTTGGGATTGGAAAAAATGAGCCGGAGTATGAGGAGGCAAAACGCCTTTTGAAATTTTTTGATTATTTTGTTCCTGTTCCAAGTGAGGAAGTACCGAATAATTCGCTTTTGCGGGAATTTATCGGAGGAAGCTGTTTTAATGTGTAAATTCTCTTTACAAGTGCGGGAAAACGTGATAAAATAGCGCTTGCGCAACCAGGCCAGGTAATCGCGGCTGAACAGACGAAAGGGTTCAGACGAGGAAAGTCCGGGCTTCGCAGGGCAGGATGCCGGATAACGTCCGGTGGAGGTGACTCCCAGACCAGTGCAACAGAAATAAACCGCCGGGATTTCCCCGGTAAGGGTGGAAAGGCAGTGTAAGAGACTACCGCCGTTCTGGTAACAGACCGGGCACATGTAAACTCCATTCGAAGCAAGACCGAAAAGAAAGCGATACGGCTGCCCGTCGTGCTTTCAGGTGGGTCGCTTGAGCCCTCTGGCAACAAAGGGCCTAGATAGATGATTACCCAATGACATAACCCGGCTTATCGGTCTGATTGCGTATACGAAAATAAATATAAGAAAAATGTAAGAACCCGGTTCTCCTGTTTATGGCGAGCCGGGTTCGTTTTGTATCCTTATTTGTTGCGTTTTCCTCTGTACTTCTCTTCGCAGTATTTACATCTGTAAATTTCTTTTTCCTCATCTGCAAGAACGAAGATGTGGTCAAGCTCCTGCTCAATAGAAGTAATACAGCGCGGGTTTTTACATTTGATCACATTTACTACCTGCTTTGGCAGTTTCAGTTCTTTTTTATCTACGATTTTGGAATCCTTGATGATATTTACGGTAATGTTGTGATCGATAAAGCCGAGAATATCAAGGTCAACATCACCAAGAGGACATTCTACTTTGATGATGTCCTTTTTGCCCATTTTATTGCTGCGGGCGTTTTTGATGATGGCAACGGTACAGTCCAGTTTGTCCAGTTTTAAGTCGTGGTAAATCGTCATGGCTTTGCCGGCTTTGATATGGTCCAGTACATAGCCTTCCTTCAGTGCTCCAACATTTAACATGGCAGTTCCACCTCCAGTAATGTAAGAATCAGTGCCATACGGACATAAACGCCGTACTGTGCCTGTTTAAAATAAGCTGCTCTCGGGTCAGAATCCACTTCTACGGAGATTTCATTTACACGGGGCAGCGGGTGAAGAACGTACATATCTTCTTTTGCAAGTTCCATTTTTGCTTTGTCCAGTATGTAGAAGTCTTTCATGCGCACATAATCTTCCTCGTTGAAGAAACGCTCTTTCTGTACGCGTGTCATATAGAGGATGTCAAGCTGGGGAAGTGCGTCCTCAAGACGTTCTACTTCTTCAAATTCTTTGTTGTTTCGTGCTAATACATCTTCGCGGATGTAGCTTGGAATGCGAAGCTCTTCCGGGGAGATGAGAACAAATTTCACATTGTCATAACGTACCAAAGCCTCGATCAGAGAGTGTACGGTACGTCCGAATTTTAAGTCGCCGCACAGACCGATGGTGATGTTGTTCAGGCGTCCTTTCAGGGAGCGGATAGTCAGAAGGTCGGTTAAGGTCTGTGTAGGGTGCTGGTGGCCGCCGTCTCCGGCATTGATAACAGGAATAGAAGAAGCCATAGATGCTACAAGCGGAGCACCTTCTTTTGGGTGGCGCATAGCGCAGATGTCGGCATAGCAGGAAGTTACGCGGATTGTGTCTGCGACACTCTCGCCTTTTGCAGCAGAACTGGAATCAGCGGAAGAGAAGCCTAAAACTTTACCGCCCAGATTCATCATGGCAGCTTCAAAGCTTAAACGTGTACGTGTGCTTGGCTCATAGAATAAAGTAGCGAGCCTTTTGTCATCACATGTATGTGCGTATTTTTTTGGATTTTTTTCGATGTCGTTGGCAAGGTCAAGGAGCTTGTCAAGTTCTTCTACGGAAAAATCCAATGGACTCATTAAGTGTTTCATGTTATACCTCCGTTTTTTGGTATCAGGGTGAAATCCCTTCTAACTAATCATAATATAATACCCGGGGGCTTTTTTCAAGATGATTTCGTAAGTATTTTTTCAAAAAAGAGACCTGTAAAAAACCATACAGGCGCGTAATCAAAACGGATCACGCCGTGAAACTGCCAGGGGGAGCTGCTGTAATCCCAGGGGCACATATGAAAGTGTTTTAAGATGCTCCCGGAAATATATTCTATAAGAAAAATTCCTCCTGTATAGAGGCTTCCCCGAAGAAGGACAGGAAAGGAGGCGATTTTTTTGTATATCGGCTTTATCAGGGCGGCGCACCCGTATATAGGAAACATAAGAAGAGAGCTTTCGCCCGTCATGGTGGCTTCTCCGGAGAGAAGAGAGTGCATTCCTGTCCAGAAAACTTCCAGACACCAGCCGAGAGAGCCGCACAGCAGAAAGTTTCGTTTGAGCATAAGGAATCTCCTTTATATTTTACAAAAATTTAACCTGTTTGTAGTATTGCCAACCTTGAAAAAATAATACAGGTGGGATATAATGACGAAAAGATTTGAAAAAACGGGAGCTAAAAGAAAATGAACTATCAGGAAAGCCGGAAATACATAGAAGATGCCCAGAAATACGGAAGTGTTCTGGGGCTTGATAACATGAGAGAGCTTATGGAGCGTCTCGGGAATCCGCAGGATAAACTGAAAATGATCCATGTGGCAGGAACCAATGGAAAAGGTTCCGTGATTGCATATTTATATACTGTGCTGAGAGAGTCAGGATACAGGGTGGGACGTTATATTTCCCCCACGCTTTATTCTTACAGAGAACGTATGGAAGTTTCCGGGGAAGCGATTTCCAGGGAGGATTTTGCCATCTGCCTTTCCAGGACAGCGCAGGCGATTTCTCAGATGACAGAGGAAGGTCTGCCTCACCCCACCCCTTTTGAAATGGAAACGGCGGTGGCGTTTTTGTTTTTTGAGATGAAAAAATGTGACCTGGTACTTCTTGAAGTGGGAATGGGAGGAAGCCTGGACGCTACAAATATTATAAAAGCGCCTCTTTTGTCGGTTCTTGTTTCTATCAGTATGGACCATATGGGATTTCTTGGAAATACCCTGGGAGAGATCGCAAAAACAAAAGCGGGCATTATAAAAAAGGGCTGCCCCATGATAACCGTACACCAGAAACAGGAGGCGGAGACTGCCATAAAAAGCGCATGTGAAATCTGCGGCGTTCCTTACAGAGAGGCTGACGGGGCGCTTGCCCTTGTGACGGAGGAAGGCCCAGAAGGACAGAGCTTTCTTTATAAAGGGGAGGAGTACCGGATTTCTCTTGGAGGCGTATATCAGAAGGAAAATGCAGTTCTGGCAGTGGAGACTTTGAACCTTCTTTCAGAACTTGGATTTTCCACTACAGAGAAACAGAGAAAAGAAGGGCTTTTCCACACAAGATGGAACGGACGGTTTACGGTTCTTTCCAGAGAACCCCTCTTTATCGTAGACGGGGCGCATAACCCTGCGGCGGCAGAAAAAATGGCGTCCTCCATACGTCATTATTTCAGCGGAAAAAGGATTTATTTTATTATGGGGATGTTCCGGGATAAGGATTATAGAGCCGTCCTTTCTGCAACCTGCCCTTATGCGGAAAAGATTTTTACCATTGAAGCGCCGGATAATCCAAGAGCTCTGCCGGCAGAGGAGCTTGCTCTGGCTGCAAAAGATTTTCATAAGGATGTGCAGGCAATGAAAAACATTGAGGAAGCAGTAGAGGCTGCCTATTCCCTTGCAGGTGAGAAAGACGTGATCCTCGCTTTTGGCTCTCTTTCCTTTATCGGGATTTTGAGCGAGACAGTAGAAAAACGGAAGGACAGACAGAAAAATGCTTGATTTACAGGAATGCAGAAGAAAAATTGACGAGATAGATGAGGAAATATTGCAGCTTTTTCAGAAACGAATGGAAATCTGTGCAGATGTGGCTGCGTATAAAATAAAGACAGGAAAAAAAGTTCTTGATCCGGAAAGGGAAAGGCAGAAAATTGAAACCTTAAAAAGCAGGGCAGATAGTGAATTTAATGCTCTGGGAGTCCAGGAACTGTTTCAGCAGATCATGGCGATCAGCAGAAAACGCCAGTATCAGCTTCTGGGAGAGAAGGGGGCGGAAGAAAAAGAAGATTTTCTATTTGTAAAAAAACTGCCTCTTAAAAATGCAAGCGTGGCATTTCAGGGCGTGGAGGGCGCCTACAGCTACGCTGCCATGCGGGCGTATTTTGGTGAGGAAATAAAAAGCTTTCATGTAAAAACATGGAGAGACGCTATGGAAGCAGTAAAAAACGGAACAGCGGATTATGCAGTGCTTCCTATTGAAAATTCCACAGCAGGAATTGTGGCGGATATTTATGACCTGCTGACAGAATATCAGCTTTTTATTGAAGGAGAGCAGATTATCCGTGTGGAGCATGTGCTTCTGGGGCTTCCCGGAACAGAGCTTTCTCAGATAAAGAGCGTAGTTTCTCATCAGCAGGGGCTTGCCCAGTGCAAAAAATATCTGGAAAACCATCAGGAGTGGAACAGAACGGAGGCTGCAAATACAGCAGGAGCTGCAAAGAAAGTAAAAGAAGATGGCGATGCTTCCCAGGCTGCCATTGCAAGCCGGGAAGCGGGCGAGGTGTTCGGTCTTTCTGTTCTTGCAGAAAATATCTGTGAAAATCAGGAGAATTCCACACGATTTATCATTGTGGGAAAACAGCCGGTATGTGAGGAGGGCGCAGAAAAAATCAGTGTGTGCTTTGAACTGCCTCATGAGAGCGGAACTCTCTATAATATGCTGTCTCATATTATTTATAATGGGCTGAACATGACAAAGATCGAATCCCGCCCTATTCCGGGAAAAACCTGGGAGTACCGTTTCTTTGTGGATTTTGAGGGGAATTTAAGAGACAGCGCTGTGAAAAACGCGCTCCGTGGACTGGAATCCGAAGCGATTCTTCTCCGGATATTGGGAAATTACGGAAGGAAAAGAGGCGAATAGAGTTGAATTTGGGAGAATGTATTCTTTACCGGGATTTTCCGGAAGGAAAAATACTGGAAGATATGGTATTCCTTATGAATGCCTGTGACAAAGAAGAGACTTTAGAAAATGGAAAAGAGATTTTATACAAGTGTGTGCACGGGCTTGTGGAGATGGCGGGAATGTATGGCTTTTCCGGGAATCTCTGGCACAATTATCTGACGTTTCTTCTCGTAAATCATGAAAATGCGTTCAGCACGGCGTGTGAGATCAAAGGTGCGGTTTCCGGGAGCATCAACTGTCTTGCGGAACAGGATTTTTCTTTTTTTAAAGAACTGTATGAATTTGATTTGAACCGCCTTGATCATATATATGGAACCGGGTGCTGTTCTGTGATCTGTAATTATGAAAATGTGGACGGGAGCAGCAAGATGTTCAATTCCCGGATCCGGGACAGAATCTGTAACGTGAGCCGGACTTTGGCGGAGGCTTCTTCTGTCGGTGAATTTATGGACGATATGGTGGGATTTTACCGGGATTTCGGAGTGGGAAAGCTTGGGCTTCACAAGGCGTTCCGCATCGAACACGGAGAAAAAGGAGAAGTTGTGATCGCTCCTATTACAAGAATTGCACATGTGAAGCTGGAAGATCTTGTGGGATATGAAATTCCAAAGCAGAAGCTCATTGAAAATACAGAGGCATTTGTGCAGGGAAGAAAAGCAAATAATTGTCTTCTTTTCGGTGATGCGGGAACAGGAAAATCTTCAAGCATCAAAGGGATTTTAAACCGCTATTATGAGGACGGACTTCGCGTGATCGAGGTGTATAAGCACCAGTTTCAGGATTTAAACGAGGTGATCCGTCAGATTAAAAACAGGAATTATAAATTTATTTTATATATGGATGATCTGTCTTTCGAGGAATTTGAGATCGAATATAAATATCTGAAGGCTGTGATCGAGGGAGGTCTTGAAAAAAAGCCGGATAATATTTTGATTTATGCAACCAGCAACCGACGTCATCTTGTGAGGGAACGTGTGGGAGATAAGCTGGAAATTATGGATAAAGATGATCTGCACTCTTCTGATACAGTGCAGGAAAAGCTTTCTCTTGTATATCGGTTCGGAGTACGGATTTATTTCGGGGCACCAAATAAAAAAGAGTTTCAGAATATAGTAAAGGTTCTGGCAGAGCGTTACCATATTTCACTGCCTGAAAAAGAGCTTCTTCTTGAGGCAAATAAATGGGAGCTTTCTCACGGAGGGCTGACAGGACGAACTGCCCAGCAGTTTATTGACTATCTTCTGGGAAAGGGGGAATAAAGAAATATGGCAGTTACAACATTTGCAGCGATTGATGTGGGCTCTTATGAGGTAAGCATGAAAATTTTTGAGCTTTCCAGAAAAGTGGGATTTAAAGAGCTGACAGACATACGATACCGCCTGGAGCTTGGAAAAGGTGCGTATTCAAGAGGAAAGCTTGAGAGAGACATGGTAGATGCTCTTTGCGAGATCCTTCTTGATTTTAAACGGGTGATGAAGGAATTTGGAGCAGAGGAGTACAGAGCCTGTGCTACCAGCGTTTTCCGGGAACTGAAAAATCCCATTGTGATTTTAGAGCAGGTGTTTCAGAGAACCGGGATCCAGGTGGAAATTTTAAGTAATGCAGAGCAGCATTTTCTGGGCTATAAATCCATTGCAGCCATAGAGACGGGATTTAAAAAAATGATCCAGAAGGGAACTGCCATTCTGGATGTGGGAGGCGGAAGTCTTCAGGTTTCCCTTTTTGACAAAGATGCGCTTGTGACGACGCAGAGTCTTAAGATGGGAAGTATGAGAGTCCGGGAACGATTAAAAGAACTGGAAAAGACATCGAACCATTACGGGCAGCTTGTAGAGGAATTTATCCGAAATGACATTATGAGTTTTCAGCGGCTTTACTTAAAGGATCGGGATATTAAGAATGTGATCCTCATGGGAGATTTCCTGACGGATACCATTTTTCAGGAGGAGAGAAGGGACAATATTGTAACGAAAGCGGAGTTTATGAATAAGTATGAGCAGGTGGCAGATATGCCGGTGCAGCAGCTTTCGGAAATGATGGAGATTGACCCGGAATATGCTTCTCTTGTAGCTCCGACTATGGTGATCTGCAAAAACTTTATCGAGGTCTTTAATGCAGAAGCCCTCTGGGCGCCCGGACTTTCTCTTCTTGACGGAATTGCATACGACTTTGCGGAAAAGAAAAAGTTTATAAAAAGCGCCCACAATTTTGAGAACGATATTATTGTGGCGTCTAAAAACATTGCAAAACGGTATTCTACAGGGAAAAATCATATTAATGGAACAACGAGGATCGCACTCGCCATTTTCGACAGTATCAAAAAAGTACACGGAATGGGAGCAAGAGAGCGACTTCTTTTACAGATTGCAGTGCTTCTTCACGATTGCGGAAAGTATATCAGCATGGGAGATGTGTCGGAATGCTCGTATCGGATCATTATGGAGACGGAAATCATCGGTCTTTCCACAAGAGAAAGAAATATTATTGCAAATGTAGTGCGCTATAATACAAAGGAGTTCCGCCATTACGGTACTTACGAAGGCGGGACAACGGCGGACAGGGACAACTATCTCCTGATCGCAAAACTTACGGCAATTCTCCGGATTGCAAACGCAATGGACAGAAGCCATTATCAGAAGGTGACAGACATAAGAACGGTATTAAAAGAAAGAGAACTTTCTGTGATCGTGGATTCTCCGAGAGATCTTTCTCTGGAGCTTGGACTTCTGAGAGATAAAGTGGAGTTTTTTGAAGAGGTTTTCGGAATCCATCTTGTGTTGAGACGGAAGAGAAGAATATAGGCAGGAACGTCTGCGGGAGGGAAATATGGATATTAAAAAATTTGAAAAGCCGGAATATTTTGGAAACAGAGAGTTGAGCTGGCTGAAATTTAATGACAGAGTATTAAGCGAAGCCCGTGATAAAAGTCTTCCTCTTTTTGAAAGACTGAAATTTTTAAGTATTACTGCGTCGAATCTGGATGAATTTTTTATGGTGCGTGTGGCATCTTTAAAGGATCAGGTTCATGCAGGATATTCAAAAACAGATATTGCGGGTCTGACGGCAAGGGAGCAGTTGAAAGAAATCAGCGTCCAGACACACGAGCTTGTGCATATGCAGTATACGACTCTGAACCGTTCTCTTCTCCCGGCTCTTGCAAAATCAGGAATGCACCTTGTTTTGGAGCATGAGCTTTTAAATAAAGAACAGGGAGAGTTTGTGGACCGGTACTTTGAGGATAATGTGTATCCTGTTCTGACGCCAATGGCAATGGATTCCTCAAGACCGTTTCCTCTTATCCGGAATAAGACATTAAATATTGGCGCTCTCATTTCCAAAAAGGATAAAAAGAAGGGAAAAGAGATTCTGGAATTTGCCACTGTGCAGGTTCCGTCCGTTCTTCCTAGAGTGATTCAGATTCCTTCTGTGAAAAAAGGGGACACGACCGTCATTCTTCTGGAAGAGATCATTGAGCGGAATATTGAAAAGCTGTTTTTGAGTTACAATGTAGTCTGCGCGCACCCGTACCGTATTATGAGAAATGCAGACCTTACCATTGATGAGGACGAAGCGGAAGATCTTCTTGTGGAAATCCAGAAACAGCTGAAAAAACGTCAGTGGGGCGAGGTGATCCGTCTGGAGGTACAGGAAAAGACAGACAGCCGTCTTCTGAAAATTTTAAAAACAGAGTTTGCAATTAAAGAGGACGATATTTTTGAGATCAGCGGACCTCTCGACCTTACCATGCTCATGAAGGTTTACGGTCAGGAAGGATTTGATGAGTACAGGACGCCGAGGTACATTCCTGCTCCTGTGCCCCGGTTCCGGGAAGAAAAGGACATTTTTAAAGTAATCCGTGAGGGAGACGTATTCCTCCATCATCCGTATATGAGCTTTGACCCTGTCGTGAATTTTGTGCGCCAGGCGGCAAAGGATCCCGATGTCCTCGCTATCAAACAGACGCTTTACCGTGTCAGCGGAAATTCTCCGATCATCGCAGCCCTTGCCCAGGCAGCAGAAAACGGCAAGCAGGTATCGGTTCTTGTGGAATTAAAAGCCCGCTTTGACGAGGAAAACAATATTGTATGGGCGAAAAAACTGGAAAAAGCAGGCTGCCATGTTATTTACGGGCTGGTGGGCTTAAAAACTCACAGTAAGATTACCCTTGTGGTGCGCCGGGAAGAAACGGGAATCCGCAGATACGTGCATCTGGCAACTGGAAATTACAACGATTCTACAGCGAAGCTTTATACAGACTGCGGTATTTTTACATGTGACGAACGGTTTGGAGAAGATGCGACCGCTGTCTTTAATATGCTTTCCGGATATTCAGAGCCAAAGAAATGGAATAAACTGATCGTTGCGCCAATCTGGATGAAAGATCGTTTCCTGAAGCTGATAGAGAGAGAGACGGAACACGCAAAGAAGGGAATCCCTGCTTATATTGTGGCAAAAATGAATTCTCTGTGCGATCCTGTGATTATGGCGGCGCTTTATTATGCGTCCTCCTGTGGTGTGCAGATCCATCTTCTTGTCCGAGGGATCTGCTGTCTGAAAGTGGGGATTCCGGGTGTGAGTGAAAATATCCATGTGCGTTCTATTGTAGGAGATTTTCTGGAGCACAGCCGTATTTTCTACTTCCATAATGGGGGAAGTGAAGAGATTTATATGGGAAGCGCAGACTGGATGCCGCGAAATCTTGACCGTCGTGTGGAAATTGTATTTCCTGTGGAAGACGAAGCCATCAAAAAAGAACTGGTTCATGTTTTGACTCTGGAATTTAAAGATAATGTAAAAGCTCATCTTCTGAAAAGTGACGGCAGTTATGAGAAACAGGATAAACGCGGAAAAACTCTGATCAATTCTCAGATGGAATTTTGCCGGGAGGCAACGGAGCGGGCACAGGAAAAACAGACGAAGAAAGAAAAAAGCAGAGTATTTATCCCGGCAGAGCCTGCGGAAGATGTAGAAGAGTAAAAAACAGAAAAAGATACCTAGATAAATTTTCGGGTGGGACACAAAGGCGTAAATTCACTTGATTTACAGAAACAAGGTGAATTTATGCCTTTTGTCTTTTGGCGGTAACAAACAAAAGAAAAGCACCGAGAATCATCTCGATGCTTTAAAACAGCCAGTACGGGAATCGAACCCGTGTTTCCGCCGTGAGAGGGCGGCGTCTTAACCCCTTGACCAACTGGCCATATGACATATGTTTTGTGTTTTGGTAAATATCAGAAAACTGATATTTGGAGCAGCCAGTACGGGAATCGAACCCGTGTTTCCGCCGTGAGAGGGCGGCGTCTTAACCCCTTGACCAACTGGCCTCATGTCATATGTTTTTGTGTTGCCTCAACCGACTTGCTTAGTATATAACAAGTTTTGATAAAATGCAAGCCTTTTTTTCAAAAAAATAAAAAAAATTTCAAAAAGAGAAATAGCATGAAAAACAAAGAGAATTTAGTGTTGACCAAACATGTTTTCTGGTATACAATATGGAAAGAAACGAACCGGCACTTTTTTGCAAGTGCCGGTTTTAAATGCGCAAGTTTAGAAAGGAATGGAAGAATGCCAAAAAAGAACACCTATGATGCAGCCAGTATTTCTGTTCTGGAAGGACTGGAGGCAGTAAGAAAGCGTCCTGGTATGTATATAGGAAGTGTTTCCAGAAAAGGACTGAACCATCTGATATATGAAATTGTAGATAATGCAGTGGACGAACATCTTGCAGGATACTGCAGCAGAATTCATGTAGTGCTGGAAAAAGACGGATCCTGTACAGTGGAAGACAACGGAAGAGGAATTCCTGTAGATATGCACGAAAAAGGCGTTTCCGCAGAACGTCTTGTTTTTACTACCTTACACGCAGGAGGAAAATTTGATAATTCTGCATACAAGACAAGCGGTGGTCTTCATGGCGTAGGCTCCTCTGTCGTGAATGCCCTGTCCACATATCTTGATATAAAAATCAGCAGGGACGGATACGTTCACCACGATCACTATGAGAGAGGGATTCCCACACTTGAGCTGGAAGAAGGACTGCTTCCAAAGCTTGGAAGAACGAGACAGACTGGAACCTGCATTAATTTTCTTCCTGACCCGGAGATTTTTGAAAAGACAAGATTTTCCGCAACAGAGGTAAAAAGCCGCCTCCATGAGACCGCATACTTAAATCCGGAACTTACCATTTGCTTTGAGGACAAAAGAAAAGAGGAGCCGGAAAAAATAGAGTTTCATGAGCCGGAGGGCATCATTGGTTTTATCCGTGATCTGAACCACAATGTGGAAGCCCTACATGAACCTGTGTATATAAAAGGTGAGGCAGAGGGAATCCAGGTGGAGGCTGCGTTTCAGTTTACAAACGAGTTCCGGGAAAACGTCCTCGGATTCTGCAACAACATTTATAATGCAGAGGGCGGAACCCATCTGACTGGATTTAAAACAACCTTTACGACGGTTATGAATACATATGCCCGTGAGATCGGCGTTCTCAAAGAAAAAGATGCAAATTTCACAGGCGCGGATATTCGAAACGGAATGACAGCCGTTGTTTCTATCAAGCACCCGGCGCCAAGATTTGAAGGGCAGACAAAGACAAAGCTTGACAATCAGGACGCGGCAAGAGCGACAGGAAAAGTAATGGGCGAGCAGCTCGTCCTTTATTTTGACAGGAATCTTGAGGTTTTAAAGGCTGTGCTTTCCTGTGCGGAAAAAGCAGCGAAGATACGAAAGACAGAGGAACGGGCAAAGACAAATCTTCTCACGAAACAGAAGTATTCCTTCGATTCCAACGGGAAACTTGCAAACTGTGAGAAAAAAGACCCGGCTCTCTGCGAGATTTTTATTGTGGAGGGAGATTCTGCGGGCGGTTCTGCGAAAACAGCAAGAGACCGAAATTATCAGGCGATCCTTCCAATCAGAGGAAAGATCCTGAATGTGGAAAAAGCGACCATTGACAAGGTGCTGGCAAATGCAGAAATTAAAACCATGATCAATGCTTTTGGCTGCGGTTTCTCTGAAGGATACGGAAATGATTTTGATATTACAAAGCTCCGCTATGATAAAATTGTGATCATGGCAGATGCCGATGTGGACGGCGCTCATATTTCTACCCTTCTTCTTACCTTATTTTACCGGTTTATGCCGGAACTGATTTATGAGGGACACGTATATATTGCCATGCCGCCTTTATATAAAGCCATGCCGAAAAAAGGTCCGGAGGAGTATCTCTACGATGACAAGGCGCTTGAGCGTTACCGGAAAAACCACAAGCCGGGAAGCTTTACTCTTCAGAGATATAAAGGTCTTGGAGAGATGGACGCCCAGCAGCTTTGGGATACTACTTTAAACCCGGAAACAAGAATGATGAAGCGTGTGGAAATTGAAGATGCCCGTCTTGCTTCCAGTGTGACGGAAATTCTTATGGGAAGCGAAGTTCCCCCGAGAAAGGCATTTATTTACGAACATGCACAGGATGCAGAGCTTGATATTTAGGAGATAGATTATGGAAACAAAACAGGACAATATTATTCGCACAGATTACTCGGAGATTATGCAGAAGTCGTATATTGACTATGCCATGAGTGTAATCGTATCAAGAGCCCTTCCGGATGTGCGGGACGGTTTAAAGCCGGTGCAGAGAAGAACCCTCTATGATATGTATGAACTTGGAATCCGTTACGACAGACCATATAGAAAATGTGCCCGTATTGTGGGAGATACAATGGGTAAATACCACCCTCACGGAGACAGCTCTATTTATGAAGCGCTTGTCGTGATGGCGCAGGAATTTAAAAAAGGAAAAACCCTTGTAGACGGTCACGGAAACTTTGGTTCCATCGAAGGAGACGGCGCGGCTGCCATGCGATACACAGAGGCGCGTCTGGAAAAACTGACTCAGGAAGTGTTTCTTGAGGATCTTGACAAAAATGTGGTGGATTTTCTTCCAAACTTTGATGAGACAGAGAAAGAACCGGAGGTTCTTCCTGTGCGAATCCCCAATCTTCTCGTAAATGGAGCGGAGGGAATCGCAGTCGGTATGGCAACCAGCATTCCGCCGCATAATCTGGGAGAGGTGGCAGATGCAGTAAAAGCATATATGAAAAATAATGACATCAGTGTAAAAGGGCTGATGCGCTACTTAAAAGGACCGGATTTCCCGACAGGGGGAATTGTCATCAACAAGGACGAGCTTCTGAAAATATACGAGACGGGAACCGGTAAAATCCGTCTTCGCGGAAAAGTGGAGGTCGAGAAATTAAAAGGCGGCAGACGCCAGCTTGTGATCACAGAAATTCCATATACCATGCTGGGAGCAAATATTGGAAAGTTTTTAAATGACGTGGCGTCTCTTGTGGAGACGAAAAAGACTACGGATATTGTAGATATTTCCAACCAGTCCTCAAAAGAGGGAATCCGCATTGTGCTGGAACTGAAACGCGATGCAGATGTGGAAAATCTTACAAATATGCTTTACAAAAAAACAAGGCTCGAGGACACGTTCGGCGTAAATATGCTTGCTGTGGCAAACGGAAGACCGGAGACATTGAGTCTTAAAAAAGTTATTGAATATCATGTGGAATTTCTCTTTGAGATCACAACAAGAAAATACAATACGCTTCTCTCAAGAGAGCTGGAGAAAAAAGAAATCCAGGAAGGTCTTATTAAGGCGTGTGACGTCATTGACCTGATCATTGAGATCCTTCGCGGCAGCAAGAACAGAGAGCAGGTAAAGAAATGCCTTGTAAGCGGCGTGACAGAGGGAATCCGTTTCCGCACAAAGACAGGGGAGAAGGCAGCGTCAAAGCTTCGATTTACAGAAAACCAGGCAACTGCAATTCTGGATATGCGTCTTTACCGTCTGATCGGTCTGGAGATGGAGGCTCTGGAAGCAGAATACGAAAAAACCATGAAAAACATAGAATGCTATCAGGATATTCTGGAAAATTATGATTCTATGGCAGGTGTGATCACAAAAGAACTGGATTCCATTAAAAAAGAGTACGGAACTCCGAGAAAGACAGCGATTGAAAACGGGGAAGAGGCTGTTTACGAAGAGAAAAAGATGGAAGAGATGGAAGTCTGCTTCTTAATGGACCGCTTCGGATATATGAAACTCATTGACAAGGCAGCCTATGAGAGAAATAAAGAAGCTGCCCACGGAGAAAATAAATTTGTGTTTACCTGTATGAATACAGATAAAATCTGTATTTTTACAGATGCCGGAAAAATGCACACCATAAAGGCGGCAGATATTCCTATGGGACGCTTTCGCGACAAGGGCGTTCCGGCAGATAATCTGAGCAATTACGACAGCGGAGCAGAACAGATGCTTTATGTTGCGCCTGTTTCCAGGATCGGACAGAGCAAACTTCTTTTTGTCACGGAAATGTCTATGTGTAAGCTGGTGGACGGAGCAGAATTCAATGTATCAAAGAGAACCATTGCCTCCACAAAGCTGACGGAGGGAGATAAACTTATTTTTGTGGCTCCTGCAGATGAGATGGAGCATGTGGTGCTTCAGAGCGCCGGCGGAAGCTTCCTGCGATTTTTAAAGCAGGAAGTAGCTTCCATGAAAAAAACGGCAGTTGGCGTGAGAGGAATGAAGCTGGCAGAAGGGGATAAACTGGAACACGCATATCTCCTGGAAGGACATAAGGAATATGCAATTTCTTATGGGAATAAAGAATATCCTCTTCATAAAGTACGCCTTGGCAAGCGCGATACAAAGGGAATTAAGCCAAGAATCTGAAAAAGTCAGGAAAAGACTTGCATTTCCCGGATATTGGTGTTAGAATAGAAAAAGAAACTTAGAAGTTACCGGCATAGGAGTGGGCATTTGCCCACTCCTATTTGCTGAAATGAGAAAGGCAGGTGGGAAACATGAGCAGGCGGGAGGAATACGAGAAGTATGCAGAAACACTTCTTGCTCCTATTGTAGAAGGCTGCGGATTTGAGCTTGTAGATGTGGAATACGTAAAAGAAGCGGGAAACTGGTATCTCCGGGGGTATATTGACAAACCGGGCGGTATCACCGTAAATGACTGTGAGGCAGTAAGCCGTATCTTCAGTGATAAGCTGGACGAAAAAGACTTTATTGAGGACAGTTATATTATGGAAATCAGTTCCCCGGGACTTGACAGACCACTGAAAAAAGAAAAAGATTTTGCAAGAAGCATGGGCAAGCTGGTGGAGGTGCGGACCTACCGGCCAATCGAAAAACAAAAAGAATTCTGTGGTGTTTTAACCGCATATGACAGCAGTACAGTGACGATCCAGGAAGATGAGGAGACAAGAACCTTTGACAGAAAAGACATTGCACTCATCAGGCTGGCGATTGAATTTTAAAACTCAGCTTTTAACAAAATTAGGAGGAAAAGAAAAAAATGAACAGAGAGTTAATGGAAGCGCTGGATGTTCTGGAAAAGGAAAAAAATATCAGCAAGGATACCCTTCTGGAGGCGATCGAGCAGTCTTTGATTCAGGCATGTAAAAATCACTTTGGAAAGGCTGATAACGTACATGTATCCATTAATCCGGAAACCTGTGACTTCAGTGTGTATGCAGACAGAACAGTAGCCGAGTTTGTGGAAGATCCGGCACTTGAGATTTCTCTGGCGGAAGCGCAGAAAATAAACGTAAATGCAGAAGTGGGAGACGTTGTAAAAGTACAGATCCAGTCAAAAGAATTTGGACGTATTGCAACGCAGAATGCAAAGAACGTAATTCTTCAGAAAATCCGTGAAGAGGAAAGAAAAGTTCTTTACGATCAGTATTACGGAATTGAAAAAGAAGTAGTAACCGGTATTGTACAGCGTGTAATGGGCAAGAATGTAAGCATTAACCTTGGAAAAGCAGATGCGGTATTAAGTGAAAACGAGCAGGTAAAGGGAGAAGTATTCAAACCTACAGAACATATTAAAGTTTACATTCTGGAGGTAAAGGATACACCAAAAGGTCCGCGTATTCTTGTTTCCAGAACGCACCCGGGACTTGTAAAGAGACTGTTTGAGTCTGAGGTTGCAGAGGTAAAAGACGGAACTGTGGAAATTAAGAGCATTGCGCGTGAGGCTGGCTCCCGTACAAAGATCGCCGTATGGAGCAACGACCCGGACGTAGACCCGGTAGGTGCTTGTGTTGGTATGAACGGCGCCCGTGTAGGAGCCATTGTCAATGAGCTTCGCGGAGAGAAGATTGATATTATCAACTGGGATGAGAATCCGGCGATCTTAATTGAAAATGCTTTAAGTCCTGCAAAAGTAATTGCAGTTATGGCAGACCCGGATGAGAAATCCGCTCTTGTTGTAGTTCCGGATTATCAGCTTTCTCTTGCAATCGGCAAGGAAGGACAGAATGCCCGTCTTGCAGCAAGACTGACAGGATTTAAGATTGATATTAAGAGTGAGACACAGGCAAGAGAATCCGGAGATTTCTATGACTATGAGGAAGATCCGGCAGAATCAGAAGAAGCTTCCGAGGCAGAGGAAATTTCCGCAGATGAGGAGATTTTTGAAACAGAAGAGATTTCTGAGGAGGAAACTGCTTCTGACGATACTTTGGAAGAGGAGCCGGAAGAAGCGGCAGAAGAAGTATGAGCACAAAGGGAAAAATCCCCATGCGCCAGTGTACCGGCTGCAGGGAAATGAAAAATAAAAAAGAAATGCTCAGAGTCTTAAAAACAGCGGAGGGTGAAATCCTTCTTGACGCTACCGGCAGAAAGAACGGACGGGGCGCTTATATATGCCGCTCGGAAGAATGCCTGGAAAAGGCGATGAAAAATCGCGGTCTGGAAAGGTCTTTGAAGACGCAGATCCCGGAAGCTGTTTATGAAGAGCTGAAAAAGGAGTTTGCACAGATTGACAAACAGTAAAATTTTATCTTTGATAGGACTTGCCACAAAAGCGGGAAAAACAGTAAGCGGAGAATTTTCCACTGAAAAATCGGTGAAAACAGGAAATGGATTTCTTGTTGTGGCAGCAGAAGATGCCTCTGAAAACACGAAAAAGAAATTTCGGAATATGTGCAGTTTTTACCAGGTTCCGATTTATTTTCATGGAGATAAGGAAAGCCTGGGCAGGGCAATGGGAAAAGAATACCGTGCCTGTCTTGCCGTACAGGATGAAAATTTTGCGAAAGCAATTATGAAGGAACTGGAAAAATAGTCCGAAAGGACATCGTGCTACTGAAGGAGGTATGTAAATGTCGAAAATCAGAGTACATGAGCTTGCCAAAGAACTTGGCAGGCAGAACAAAGAAGTGATCGAATGTTTAAAATCCGGCGGCGTAGATGTCAAAAGCCACATGAGCAATGTGGACGAAGCACAGGCGGCTATGGTAAAACAAAAATTTAGAAATATGGGAAAGGAGCAAATGACAAAGTTGGATACTCCCAAGACAGAAGAAAAGGTAACAGCGGTGAACGCAGAGGCGGAGACACCGAAGAAAAAGAAAAACATTATCCGTGTATTCCACGCACAGAATGCAAGTGACGGAGGAAAAAACAGAAAGAAACCGGCAGGTGACAAAAAAACGGCGCGCCCACAGGGAAATAATGAAAAACGTCAGCAGAATGGAAAGGCACAGGAGACAAAGGCTGCTCCTCAGGGAAACGCTTCTCAGAAACAGAATGAGGGCGCAGGCAGCCGTCCGGCAAGAGGCGGAGAGAGAAACAACGGTGCACAGAACCGGACAGGCGCACCAAGAGACAGCCGTGCAGGAGAGAGAGGCGAGAGAAGAGACAACTCCCGTTTCCAGAACCGCTCTCCGAGAAATGGCGAGGGAAGAGACAGCCGCCCGGCAAGAGGCGGAGAAAATGCAGGACGCAGCGCAAGACCTGGCGATAACAGAGAAAACCGGGAGAACAGAGGAAGATTTTCTCAGGGAAGACCACAGGGCGGCCAGGGAAGAAGTGAAGGAAGAGACGGAGGCAGCCGTGACAACCGTTTCGGAGGCAGTCAGAACCGGGCAGGCGGACGCCAGGGTGGAAGAAAGAGCAGTGGTTCCGGAGATATGGCATTTGCACCGGAGCTTACCAAGACTTCCAAAGACAGCAAGAGAGAGCGCGACAGAGAAAATAAGAACAAGAAGAAAGATTTCGAGAAGAATCAGGGCGGCGGAAGAAGACCGAACCAGGGAGGCGGACGCCAGAATCAGAGACTTCCGAAAGCACTTCAGAAACCGGCTCCACAGCCAAAACAGGAAGAGAAAAAACCGGAGGTTAAGGAAATCACGCTTCCGGAGAAAATGACGATCCGCGAGCTCGCAGAGGCAATGAAAATGCAGCCGTCTGTTATTGTGAAAAAACTGTTTATGCAGGGAATCATGGTAACGGTAAACCATGAGATCGATTTTGAAAAAGCGCAGGAAATTGCTCTGGAATACGATATTATTGCAGAACAGGAAGAAAAAGTGGACGTGATCGAGGAGCTTCTGAAAGAAGAAGAGGAAGACGAATCCAAGATGGTTCCAAGACCTCCTGTTGTATGTGTCATGGGTCACGTTGACCACGGTAAAACTTCTCTTCTTGACGCGATCAGAAATACAAGCGTGACAAGAGGCGAGGCAGGCGGAATCACACAGCATATCGGCGCTTATGTCGTAAACGTAAATGACCAGAAGATCACATTCCTGGATACACCGGGACATGAGGCGTTTACTGCCATGCGTATGCGTGGTGCAAATTCCACAGACATTGCAGTTCTTGTTGTTGCGGCAGACGATGGTGTGATGCCGCAGACGGTAGAGGCGATCAGCCATGCAAAGGCTGCAGGCGTTGAGATCATTGTTGCCATCAATAAAATTGATAAGCCAAGCGCAAATGTAGAGCGCGTAAAACAGGAGCTTTCCGAGTATGAACTGATTCCTGAGGACTGGGGTGGAAGCACGATCTTTGTTCCGGTATCTGCACATACAGGAGAGGGAATTGAAACGCTTCTTGAGATGATCCTTCTGACAGCAGAAGTATGCGAGCTTAAAGCAAATCCGAAACGTTCTGTGCGCGGTCTTGTGATCGAGGCGCAGCTTGACAAAGGAAAAGGTCCTGTGGCAACGATTCTTGTACAGAAGGGAACGCTTCATGTGGGCGACTTCATTGCGGCAGGTGCATGCAGCGGTAAGGTTCGTGCCATGATGGATGATAAGGGACGCAGAGTAAAAGAGGCTGGTCCTTCTACTCCTGTTGAGATCCTCGGTCTCGGAGATGTTCCGAATGCAGGTGAGATCCTCATGTCCTTTGACAGTGACAAAGAGGCGAAAAATTTTGCAGGAGCCTTTGTATCTGAGAATAAAAACCGTCTTCTTGAGGAGACAAAAGGAAAGCTCTCTCTTGACAATCTCTTTGACCAGATTCAGGCAAGCGATTTAAAAGAGCTTCCTCTTATTATCAAAGCAGACGTACAGGGTTCTGTGGAAGCCGTAAAACAGAGTCTTACAAAGCTTTCCAACGAAGAAGTTGTAGTAAAAGTCATTCATGGCGGTGTTGGTGCTGTCAATGAATCTGATGTAAGTCTTGCTGCAACCTCCAATGCGATCATCATTGGATTTAACGTGCGTCCGGACGCGACTGCAAAACAGCTTGCAGAGCAGGAAGGCGTAGACATGCGTCTGTACCGCGTCATCTATCAGGCGATCGAAGATGTGGAAGCTGCCATGAAGGGTATGCTTGACCCTGTATTTGAGGAGAAGGTGATCGGTCACGCACAGGTTCGCCAGCTCTTTAAGGCTTCCGGTGTCGGTACGATCGCAGGAAGCTACGTTCTGGACGGATACTTCCAGAGAAACTGCAAGGTTCGTATTTCCAGAGAGGGCGAGCAGATTTTCGAAGGCGAGCTTGCATCTCTCAAGAGATTTAAAGATGATGTAAAAGAAGTAAAAGCAGGATACGAGTGCGGTCTTGTATTTGAAAACTTCAATGATTTAAAAGAAGATGATATGGTAGAAGCATATATCATGGTGGAAGTGCCAAGATAGGAGTGAGGCATAAATGAGAAAAAACAGCATTAAGAATACCAGGATTAACGGAGAGGTGCAGAAAGAGTTAAGCACGATCATCCGAAATGAGATCAAAGACCCGCGTATTCATCCTATGACATCTGTTATGGCTGTGGAGGTTGCTCCTGATTTAAAAACATGTAAGGCATACATCAGTGTTTTTGGCTCAAAAGAAGCAAAGGAAGACACCATTAAAGGGCTTTCCAGCGCAGAGGGCTATATCAGAAGACAGCTTGCCAGAAACTTAAATCTTCGCAATACTCCGGAAATCCGCTTTATTCTTGACGAGTCCATTGAATACGGAGTAAATATGTCAAAACTTATTGACGATGTGACAAAGAAAGACGCTTCCGGCAGGGAGACAGAAGAATAGCGAGGTAGAGCGCGTATGAATAATATTTCAGAGGTACTGGAGCAGGTAAAGACAATGGCTATTTCAGGCCACATACGTCCCGACGGGGACTGTGTGGGCTCCTGCATGGCTCTGTATCTGTATATAAAGGAGTGGTATCCGGATATACAGGTCGATATATATCTTGACAATCCAAAGCCGGTATTTGGTCATATTGACAGGATTGACGAGATAAAAACAGAAGCAGAAGGCAAAAAGGAATATGACCTTTTTGTCACCTGCGATGTAAGCGCAAAAGAGCGGATCGCACCTGCAGGAGACTATTTTGAAAGTGCGAAAAAAACAGTATGTATCGATCATCATATCAGTAATCCGGGATTTGCAGATATAAATTATATCCGGGGAGATATAAGCTCTGCCAGCGAGGTGCTTTACGGGCTTCTGGATAAAGAAAAGGTAAACCGTTCTGTTGCCGCTTCCATTTATACGGGAATGGCACATGACACCGGTGTGTTTCAGTATTCTTCTACAACTCCGGAAACCATGCGCATTGCAGGCGAGCTTATGAAAACAGGCTTTAATTTCAGCAGGATCATTGATGAATCCTTTTATCAGAAGACGTACATCCAGAATCAGGTAATGGGACGTGTGCTTGCAGAAAGCATTATGCTTCAGAATGGAAAATGTATTGTCGGCTATATGAAAAAGAAGGATATGGATTTCTACGGCGTGGACGGAAAGGATCTGGACGGAATTGTGAGCCAGCTCCGTCTGACGCAGGGCGTAGAAGTTGCCCTGTTCCTCTATGAAACAGAAAGCCAGACATTTAAGGTATCCATGCGCTCCAACGGAAAAGTTGATGTGAGCAGAATTGCTGTATTTTTCGGAGGCGGCGGTCACACAAGAGCTGCAGGCTGCGATTTACGCGGCTCCATGTACGATGTGGTAAATAATATTACTGCTCAGATTGAAAAACAGCTTCAGGAACAGGATGACTGACAACAGAATATGAATGGAATTATTGTAATCAGAAAAGAAAAAGGTTATACCTCTCATGATGTAGTGGCAAAGCTTCGCGGAATCCTTCATATGAAAAAAATAGGGCATACGGGAACGCTCGATCCGGAGGCGGAAGGCGTTCTCCCGGTAGCTCTTGGGAAAGGGACCCGTCTTGTGGAACTTCTCACAGAAAAAGAAAAGACATACGAGGCAGTCATGCGCCTCGGTGTTTCCACAGATACACAGGATATGACAGGGACTGTTTTAAAAGAAAAAGAGGTTTCTGTAACAGAGGAGGAAATTAAAAACGCAGCGTCTTCTTTTATAGGGGAGCAGCTTCAGGTTCCTCCCATGTATTCTGCCCTTAAGGTGAATGGAAAAAAACTGTATGAGCTTGCCAGAGAGGGAAAAGAAGTGGAGCGAAAGGCCCGCCCTGTACATTTTTATCAGATTGAAATTCTGGAAATCCATCTTCCGCTTGTAAAAATGCGGGTTTCCTGCAGTAAGGGAACGTATATCAGAACGCTTTGTCATGATATGGGAGAAAAACTCGGCTGCGGCGGAGCAATGGAAGCTCTCCTTCGGACAAAATCCGGAGATTTTACTCTGGAACAGAGTATGACCCTTCAGGAGACGGAGGAAGCAGTGAAATCCGGAACCATTGAAGAAAAGATCATTTCTATTGAGGAGGTACTTTCTTCTTATCCTGCTGTATATGCAGAGAAAGAGGGGGACCGTCTTCTTGCAAATGGAAATCCTCTTCATGAGGGACTTGTAAAGGGTGATGTGAGAGAAGGCTGGGTTCGTATGTACACAAGCAGCGGAGTTTTTACAGGGATTTATCAGTGGAAGCAGAAAAGACAGCAATATTTTCCTGTGAAAATGTTCGTATAAATATAGGAGTGGCATATGGAATACTTGAAAATAACAGAAGAGTTTCCACGTCTCCCCAAAAGTGCAGTTACGCTCGGAAAGTTTGACGGCATTCACAAAGGACATCAGAAGCTTGTAAAAAGCATTCTGAAACAGAAAAAAGAGCTTGGGCTTCCGGCTGTTCTTTTTGCTTTTGATGTGTCGGAAAAGATGATCCTGTCCAGGGAGGAACGGTGCCGCCTTGTGGAGGAAATGGGCGTGGATATTCTTCTGGAGTGTCCATTAAACGAGCGCATCCGCCATATAAAGGCCGAAAATTTTGTAAAGGAAATCCTGGTGGGAGATCTGCAGGCAAAATATGTGGCAGTAGGCGAGGATTACCGTTTCGGGTATGAGAGAAAGGGAACGCCGTCTCTTTTGAAAGAAATGGGAAGAAAATACGGTTTTCATGCAGATGTCATTTCAAAAGAGATGGAAGGACACAGAAAAATCAGCAGTACCTATATAAGGGAAGAGTTAAAAAAAGGAAACATGGAAAAATTCCAGAGACTTATGGGAATGAATTTCTTTGCAGAGGGAACAGTAGAACATGGAAGAGGACTGGGACACAAGCTTCTGCTCCCCACTGCAAATATCATTCCACCAAAAGATAAGCTTATGCCGCCCTGCGGGGTGTATGCCACGATGTCTTATTTTGGAGACAGATGCTTTTCCGGTGTGACGAACATCGGGTACAAGCCTACAGTAGGAGGAGAATTCCTGGGGGTGGAAACCCATCTTTTTGACTGTGAGGAGGATCTTTATGGTCAGAATTGCAAAGTGGAATTTCTCCATTATCAGCGTCCGGAAAAGAAATTTGAGTCTCTGGAAGCCCTTCGGCGGCAGATTTTTACAGATGCGGCTCTTGGGCGGGAATATTTTGACAGACGAAACAGAGAAAATACAAGGGAGAATATTTAGGAATGGCAGAGATTATTCTTGGACTAATGGGAGGTTTGGGCCTCTTTTTGTTCGGTATGAAACAGATGAGCGATGGACTTGAAAAAGTTGCAGGCGCCAAGATGCGAAGCATTCTTGAGTTTTTTACAAAGACGCCTATCAGAGGAATCCTTGTGGGAACATTTTTCACTGCAATCATCCAGTCCTCCAGTGCATCTACCGTCATGGTAGTAAGTTTTGTAAATTCAGGACTTATGAACCTGTATCAGGCAGCCGGTGTGATCATGGGTGCCAACATTGGAACAACAGTAACTTCTCAGTTAATATCATTTAACCTTTCTGCCCTTGCCCCGGCGATCGTTATGGCGGGCGTGGTTATGATGATGTTCTTTAAAAAAGTAAAGATACAGCGTATTGGAGAGGTCCTTCTGGGCTTTGGTATTCTGTTTATGGGTCTTACCACCATGTCAGATTCCATGTCTGTTTTGAGGGAGTCTCCGGAGGTAGTGGAGATCATGGGCTCTCTTACCAGTCATTTTCTGGCTGTTCTTGTAGGACTTGTTGTCACAACTGTTCTTCAGAGCTCCTCTGCCACAGTTGGTATTGTGCTTCTTCTGGCAAACCAGGGACTTCTTGATATACGTATCTGTTTCTTTATTATCATGGGCTGTAACATTGGCTCCTGTGTATCTGCCCTTCTTGCCGGTTTAAGCGGAAAGAGAGATGCGAAACGGGCTGCCCTGATCCATCTGGTGTTTAATATTATCGGAACCTTTATTATTTATGTTGTATTAAGCGTGGCGCTTGAACCGGTCACACAGTTTATTTCTTATATTTCCGGCGGTAATCCGGGAAGAGAAGTGGCAAATGCGCATACCCTTATCAAGCTTACAGAGGTTCTTCTCCTTGCTCCGTTTATCAAACAGATTGTAAAACTGACAGGTTTTCTTGTGCGCGGAGAGGAAAAGAAAAATCAGGATGCACTGGGCTTACAGTTTATTGGAGAGAAATCTGTGTTTTCTCCTACAACGGCTGTATTTGACGCAACAAGAGAAATGGAGCGCATGGGACAGATGGCGATTTCCAATCTGGAAAAAGCAATGAATGCTCTGCTTACCCTGGATGAAAAAGAGATCCGGGAAGTGTATGAGACAGAAAAAAACATCGACTATCTGAATCATGCGATTACCGATTATCTTGTGAAGATCAATCAGACGACTCTGCCATCAGACGATGCGAAGAGCATTGGCGGACTGTTCCATGTAGTAAACGACATTGAACGTATCGGTGATCATGCGGAAAATATTGCAGATGCCGCTGCTTCCAGGATGGAGCGTGGAATTGATTTCAGCGACCAGGCAAAGAAAGAGCTGTCTGAGATGCTTGGGATGGTAATTAAGGTAACTACATATGCCCTTGATATGTTTTCTCATAATAATCAGGAGCATATGGAGGAAATTCTGGAGCTTGAGGATAAGGTGGACGATGCGGAGCGCTATCTTCAGGAATCCCATGTACAGCGTCTTACAAGAGGCGAATGTACGGCAAGCGCAGGAATGATGTTCTCAGATATTGTCTCCGGACTTGAGCGTGTATCAGATCATGCGACAAACATTGCTTTTTCTCTTCTTGAGGACGATCCTATAGAAAGACAGAAAGAAATGCGCGCAGCAGCAAAATAATAAAAAAAGAGTTTACAGAAAAAAATCTTTGTGTTATACTAACGAAGGTGAATTCAGCCCTTATTCAGAGACAGGACACTCCGACCATCTCTTAATATGCGGCGGTTTAATTAAATTATTTTAAGGAGGAAATCAAAATGATTTCAAAAGAGAAAAAAACAGCCATTATGAAAGAATATGCAAGATGTGAAGGTGACACAGGTTCACCGGAAGTACAGATTGCCGTTCTTACAGCAAGAATTCAGGAATTAACAGAGCACTTAAAGACACACCATAAAGATCATCATTCCAGACGTGGTCTTCTGAAAATGGTAGGTCAGCGCCGTGGCCTTCTGGCATACCTGAAGAAAACAGACATCGAAAGATACCGTACACTGATTGAAAAATTAGGTTTAA
The DNA here is from genome assembly GCA_900540785.1 of uncultured Blautia sp. Classification (GTDB taxonomy): domain Bacteria; phylum Bacillota; class Clostridia; order Lachnospirales; family Lachnospiraceae; genus Blautia_A. The sequence continues at coordinate 39,185 of UQHF01000018.1, read as the reverse complement.
GAAAATAATTAGTATGCGGAAGGGGCGGATTTCCATCCGCCCCTGTTTGCTGTTATTTCGCCTGCTTTATAAGATATTTATATATATAAAGAAGAAGTTAAAGAAGTTATCAAGAAGAAAAGGAGAAAGAATATGTACAAAAGTTATTCCATGGAATTAGCCGGAAGAACCCTTACTGTAGATATTGACCGCGTTGCAAAACAGGCAAACGGCGCTGCTCTTATGCACTATGGTGATACTACTGTATTATCTACTGCAACCGCATCAAAAGAGCCGAGAGAGGGAATTGATTTCTTTCCGTTAAGCGTTGAATATGAAGAAAAAATGTACGCAGTTGGAAAAATCCCGGGAGGATTTAATAAAAGAGAGGGAAAGGCAAGTGAACATGCGATCCTGACTTCCCGTGTCATTGACAGACCAATGCGTCCTCTTTTCCCGAAAGATTACAGAAATGACGTGACACTTGTAAATATGGTTATGTCTGTAGATCCGCAGTGCAATCCGGAGATTCCGGCTATGCTCGGTTCTGCGATCGCAACCTGCATTTCCGATATTCCATTTGACGGTCCATGTGCGACAACACAGGTGGGACTGATCGACGGAGAGTACGTGATCAACCCGACACTGGCACAGAAGGACATTTCCGATCTGCAGCTTACAGTTGCTTCCACAAGAGAAAAAGTGATCATGATCGAAGCCGGCGCAAACGAGATTCCGGAAGATAAAATGATCGAGGCAATTTACAAAGCTCATGAAGTAAACCAGGAAATCATCAAATTTATCGATACGATCGTTGCTGACTGCGGAAAAGAAAAACATTCTTACGAATCCTGCGCGGTACCGGAAGAGCTTTTTGAGGCGATCAAGGAAATCGTTCCTCCGGCAGAAATGGAAGAGGCAGTATTCTCTGACGACAAGCAGACAAGAGAAGAAAATATCCGCAAAGTAACAGAGAAGCTTGCAGAGGCTTTTGCAGAAAAAGAGGAGTGGCTCGCTGTTCTTGGTGAAGCTGTTTATCAGTATCAGAAGAAGACAGTCCGTAAAATGATCTTAAAAGACCACAAGCGCCCGGACGGACGTGAGATCACACAGATCCGTCCTCTTGCAGCAGAGGTTGACATTATTCCGAGAGTTCACGGTTCTGCTATGTTTACACGTGGACAGACACAGATCTGCACTATGACAACACTGGCTCCTCTTGCAGAAGCACAGCGTCTTGACGGTCTTGATGAATTTGAGACTTCCAAGAGATATATGCATCATTATAATTTCCCGTCCTACTCTGTAGGTGAGACAAAACCGTCCAGAGGACCGGGACGCCGTGAGATCGGTCATGGAGCTCTTGCAGAGAGAGCACTCGTGCCTGTCCTTCCGGCAGAGGAAGATTTCCCGTACGCAATCCGTACTGTATCTGAGACTTTTGAGTCAAACGGTTCTACTTCTCAGGCAAGTATCTGTGCGTCCACCATGTCTCTTATGGCAGCAGGCGTACCGATCAAAAAACCGGTAGCCGGAATTTCCTGCGGACTTGTAACAGGGGATACAGACGACGATTACATTGTTCTTACAGATATTCAGGGACTTGAGGATTTCTTCGGAGATATGGACTTTAAGGTGGCAGGTACACATGACGGTATTACTGCAATCCAGATGGATATTAAGATCCACGGACTTACAAGACCGATCGTAGAGGAAGCAATCCGCAGAACAAAAGAGGCGAGAGAGTATATCCTCACAGAGGTTATGGAAAAATGCATCGATAAGCCCCGTGAAACAGTGGGACAGTATGCACCGAAGATCATCCAGATTCAGATCGATCCGCAGAAGATCGGCGATGTGGTAGGTCAGAGAGGAAAGACTATCAACACCATTATTGAGCGTACAGGCGTAAAAATCGACATTACAGACGAAGGCGCAGTATCCATCTGCGGCGTAGAGCAGAAAATGATGGACGAAGCGAAGAGAATGGTGGAAATCATTGCGACTGATTTTGAGGCTGGCCAGATTTTCACAGGTAAGGTTGTAAGCATTAAGGAATTTGGAGCATTTATTGAATTTGCACCTGGCAAAGAAGGAATGGTTCACATTTCAAAAATCTGTAAAGAGAGAATTAACCGTGTAGAAGATGTTCTCACACTTGGCGACAAGGTAAAAGTAATCTGCCTCGGAAAAGACAAGATGGGAAGAATCAGCTTCAGCATGAAAGATGTACCGGAAGAAGCGTAAATCATGAGATACCATAATATAACGAAAGACGATATGCTAAACGGAGACGGACTTCGTGTAGTTCTGTGGGTGGCAGGCTGCTCCCACGGCTGCAGGGAATGTCAGAATCCCATTACCTGGGATCCGAAGGGCGGTCTTCCTTTTACAGAGGCAGAACACAGAGAGATCATGGCGGAGCTGGATAAGGCATATGTAAGCGGCATTACCTTTTCTGGCGGAGATCCGCTGCACCCTGCCAATGTGGAGGGGGTGACAGCTCTTGCAAAAGAAATCCGTGAGAAATATCCGGATAAAACAATCTGGCTGTATACAGGCTCTCTGTGGGAAGAGATTCAGAATCTGGAAATCGTCCGTTATCTTGATGTTTGTGTAGACGGAGAGTTTGAGATTGACAAAAAAGAACTGCTTCTTAAGTGGAAGGGCTCTTCCAATCAGAGAGTGATCGATGTTCCCGCCTCTCTCAGAGAGGGAAAAGCAGTTCTTCACCAGGATTAAGGAGATAAATTCGGAATATGAGAAGAATTGCAAAATTTCATAAAGTAAGTGAAGCGCGTTTTCTGGAAGACTGGAAAGATACCTTCGGGGAAATTTCCGCAGAAGAAGTGCAGGAGATTTATAAAGGGATTTCCCTTCCTGTGCGGGCAACTGCCGGAAGCGCAGGATATGATTTCTTTGCGCCTGTTGAGGTAACATTACAGCCTGGAGAAACAGTAAAAATCCCTACGGGAATCCGTGTGGAAATGGAACAGGACTGGGTTTTGAAATGTTATCCCAGAAGCGGTCTCGGATTTAAGTACCGCCTGCAGTTAAATAATACCGTAGGGATTATTGACAGCGATTACTTTTATTCAGACAATGAAGGTCATATTTTTGCAAAGCTTACAAATGATACAAACGAGGGAAAAACCCTTGTGATTCCTGCAGGAACAGGGTTTATGCAGGGAATCTTTGTAGAATACGGAATCACGGTGGACGACGCCGCAGAAGGCGTTCGAAACGGCGGTTTTGGAAGTACAACAAAATAAAATGAGCTGTCGATAAATGGCTCTAAATCTTAAAATAGGAATCTCCTGTAGAAATCGGTGTTTTTAACATTCGGTATTTTACAGGAGATTTTTTTACTCTCAGGGGCAGATGTGGCTTGTATAAGTTACATCTGCCCCTGTTTTAGATAAATCTGTTTTTTAACAGTGCTTATAATTGAGGATATATTTAGGGAATAGAATTTGTTTTGCTGTGTGGGTTGTTGTGATGTAAAACCCAGTCTTTCAGTATCAAATTAATATACTGACTAAATGAGCGATCATCATCTTCCGCCATTTCTTTAAGACTGACAACCAGATCGTTATCAAGAGTTATACTTACTTTAGTTTTTAATGGTTTCATAGTTAATCTCCTTTTTATATAGAAGATACCATTTTGTGGCATACTATATTGACAAGTAGGATAAAATAAGATAAAGTAGGATAAAAAGAGAGAATAAGAGTACAGAAAATACGAAATTTTATTTGTTAGGAGAGATGGTAATGTTAGCTTATGAGATAAAAGCTATTCCAGATTTAACTTTGAGTAAGTATCAGGTTTTTGAAGAATCAGGAATAGAAGGTATGCTTGACGCCCAAACTCAGTTTATAAGACAGCTTTATCGCGCGGCATTGTTAGGAAATGTAAATATACATTTTTTATTTGATTATGTCCCAGAGCGTCCTGAAGGGAATAAAATTAATATCCGATTATTATTTACTAGCTCTGAAAAAAATGAAAAGTATTTTGATAAAATGAGGAAATTAGTGAAAGCATCGGGAATCTCAAATTACTTTAATTTTACAGAAATTCAGGAGTCAAAAATAAACTCTGAAATATATACTTGTCAGTGTTTTATGAGGAAAAAAGAACGCATATTAGAAACATCTGTTAATAACGAAAAAACATATTTTTATGTGGTTCCTAATTGGAAGATAAGAGAGCATTGCCGACTATACAATATTTTTAAATTAATGGAATCATTTAATGAACCATGTTGTTACAGAGTCGATTTATTTGCGAAAAAAGAATTGGAGGAGGAAATACATAAAGCTTTTGAAAATCCTCTGACTTATTTAAGAAACAGTTATAATTCAAAGACTGGAATTAGTGAGTATTCCAAAATGCATAACGAGAAAAAAGATCCAAATGTTAATGAGGTACTAAAACAGTATGAAGATTGGCTGAAGGCGATAGATACTTCTCCAAGTTTTTTAGGCAGAATATGTTCTTTTAGTAATGACGAGCAATATAGTAAGCTACTGATAGATTCTGCTATTTCTGAATGTCTGGAGACAGGAAATGGTAATCTTTTAGAGAAAACAGGAAGTTTTTCCGGAATGGAAGACTTGAACGATATTCCTCCAAGAGAAGAGTCATGCAGTAAGGAAACACCGGGATCTATGATATATTGGCCCGTTACATTTACTTTGGAAGAGGCATCAGCTTTTACCAGATTGCCGGTTTTATGTGATGGCGAAAATATTGAACTGTCAAAAGAAACGGCTGCTGTTCATAAAAATTCGGGATTTTCTCTGGGAAAAGATTCCAATAATTATGATGTGAAAATTCCATTCAATATGTTGCCAAAGCATATGTTTGTGTGTGGTGTACCAGGCGCTGGAAAAACAAATACAATGTTGTATATGGCAAATAATTTATGGAATCACAAGGTTAGAAAGAAAGATGGAACAGAAGAAAAGGCACATATTCCATTCTTAGTATTAGAACCTGCAAAGCGCGAGTACAGAGAGCTGGCATTATTTGATATTCCTGAACTGATTGTGTTTTCTCCATCTGCTTGTACTGATTTTCCGTTACGAATAAATCCGTTTGAATTTCCGAAAGGATTAACTTTATCGGAACATATTGGAAAACTATGCCAGGTTTTCGAAGGAGCATTTCCTATTCCGGCTCCGGCACCATTTATTTTGGACAGAGCAATTCAGACTGTTTATGAGAAACATGGTTGGAATGAAAAGGATATAAATATTGGAGATAAAGAATATCCAACAATGTCAGAACTATATAAACAGTTTGAACAGGAATTGGAAAACACAAATTATGATGGAGAAATGAAGGGAAATATCCGATCTGTACTGGAAGTCAGAATTGGAAGCTTACTTCGACGGGAAATGAAAGAAATGTTTGATACTCCAAAGTCTATGTTAGCTCCAGAAGAATGGTTGAAACGTCCTGTTATCATAGAGTTGGAATCACTGGGAGAAGGACCTGCAAATTTTGTAACGCTGCTGCTTTGTACATTGATCAGAGAAACATTAAAAGCAAATCCGTTGGAAGATAAGGAGAAACCGGTTCGGCACGTTATTTTTATAGAAGAAGCTCACAATTTAATTTCTTCTGAATCCAGTGCAGATAAACCGGAAGATTCGAATCCTAAAATTGCAGCCACGGCATTTATTGTAAAAATGCTGGCGGAAGTTCGTGCTTTGAGGGAAGGGATTATTATTGCAGACCAGTTACCGACAGCTATGGCGCCGGAAGTAATAAAAAATACAAATATTAAGCTTGTACACAGGCTGACATCTCAGGACGACAGGGAACTGGTTGGAAGTACTATGTCAGCAAGCGCATTACAATTGGAAAATATGGCTACATATACAAAAGGTCATGCGCTATACACATATGAAGATTTACTCAGACCCTTTGATATGCAGGTCGCACTTGTGCCTGAACATGGAGAAGATACCCCCACAGACCAGAGATTGTATGAATTAATGATGGATGAAAAGAAGCACCCGGAGTACGTAGGTCTACGAAAAAAAGAAGAACTGGACAGATGGGAAAAGATAAAAAAATCCATTCAGAATCTTGTGGAAAAATGCGAACAGCTTACAAAGCAGTTAGATAAAGTGTCTTTTGATAATGTTTCCAATGGTACTATGGAGAAATATATTGAAACTGTAAATAACAATTGTACTGTTTTAGTTCGGGAAAAAAATAATTTATCTGTACAGGTTCAGGGATTATCAGAACAGTTTATTTCTCGTGAAAAGAAAGAAAATGCTTTAAGTATTATTGCAGAAGCTGGAAAATCATACGGCAAAATGTTTCGGGCAAAAATTCATATATGGGCACAAGAGTAAGGAAGGAGAAAAATATGGCAGGGTTTTCAATTGAGAAATCTAAGCAAAAAATTACGGAGTTACAGAAGGAAGTAGGGGAGAAGAAGGAAGAATTTCAAAATCTTGAAACTTCAAAACAAGAGCTTTTATCTGCAATAACAGAATTATCAGGAGCCAATATATCGGAAGAGACTAAGCAAAAAAGTGTAGAGGATTTAAATGCAGAACTTAGGAATGTTTCTGAGCAGGGACAGGAGTTAAGTGATGAAGTAGGAGAAAAAACAAAAGAATATGAAGCAGAAATGCAGGAGGTACAGGAGGTTAGCGAGAGTAATGCAGAAAAACAGGAGAGTCTGAGAGATAAAAAATCTATATTAACTCATTTTAATATGGGAGAATTAATGGATTCTTCGATGAGGGAACTGGAAAATGAAGAAAAACAGCTTGGGGAATTAAAGGAAACTATAATAGAGGCTCGTGAAGAATCAGAGAATCTGGCTAAAAGCGCAAGTCTTTTATGAAGAGAAGAAAAACATTCTGTAATAATGGATCGCTTAATGAAAAGCGGAATGATAGCCACTACAGCATTTGAATTAATCACTGGGGGATTTGAATTTTACAGTGGTGCAGATAATATACAGAATGCAGTAGAAAAAGAAATGAATCCATTGGAAAGCAGTTATATTCAGTATTCAGAAAGAGTTTCCTCTGATTTTACAGATGCCTTGAAAAGTTTTGATGTTATGATTCCGGATGAAGGAGATCTTCAAGATGTAATGAGCGCCCAATATGAAAAGCATATGGAGTCAGCAGAGCTGTTGGAGGAAGAAAAAAGAAAGAAATCCGGGAGATATACATATCCCCGGAATAATAAATAACAGGTGGGGATAACAAATGTATCCATACATATATTTAGATGGAGAAAAGATACCAACTTATATTATTTTTTCTTGTATTGGTGCGGTATTATCTGTTCTTTTGTGGAATCATCTTTTGTTTAAAAAGAATTTAGTCCGTAAATATACATTTAATATCGTTATGGTTCTGCCGGGAATGATGATCGGAGGAAAAGCATTTGGAGTTCTGAGTACAGGACTTGGAAATTTGGCTACAAATGGAAAGTTTGATTTGCATGGAAGTATAAGACAATCAGGAATTGTATATTATGGAGGCTTGTTTGGAGCGTTATTAATGGTATATCTTATATGCAAAATCAGACGACAGAAGTTTGAAGAGTTATCTGATATTTTGACAATAGGGATTCCGCTTTTCCACTGCTTTGGAAGAGTCGGCTGTTTCTTTGCGGGCTGCTGTTACGGTGTTAAAAGTGATTCGTGGATAGCATTTCCTTATAGAGTCTATAACAGTCAGGAAATTGTTAAGCGGATTCCTGTTCAATTAATAGAAGCAGCTTTCGAACTCATGCTGTTTTGTTTTTTGCTTGGATTATATCACTATTCTGAAAAAAACAAAATAGTAATACCAAAATTATTGAATATATACTTGCTTTCATACGCGATATTTCGATTCGTAATTGAGATATGGAGAGGAGATGAAGTGAGAGGAAAATTTGGTATGATTTCATTTTCACAGATAATCAGTATATTGGTTATAAGCTATATGATATTAAAAATAATAATTAGAAGGAGATGCGAAAGAGAAAAATGATATTTTATTTTATTTCGGGATGTATATTAGGAGCAATGATAGGTGTAGGAGTATCTGTAGGTTTAGAGTTGTGTACATGTGCATTTTATTATATAAGCTGTGGCAATTCAGGTATTACACATATAAGTGGTTCTGTGGTGATATTTTTAGCTATTGTAGGAGCGGTAATTGGAGGGATTATAGGAATATTTAAGAAAGAAGAAGATGAGGAGGAAAAGAAACGAAAACAGGCTGAAGAAATAGATAAGGTATTAGATTCAGATTATGATTTATGGTGTAATAAGCTTAATCGTTTTTATGACGCTATTGCTAGAGAAATTTATTGTAACTGCAACAGAGAATCTCTTTCGAATTTTTACAATCATATTTGGGAGCTAGAGAAAGAAAAAAAGGAATCGAAAGAAAGACCATATGAACATACTTTTTTAAAAGTGTGGACAGAACATGTCAATCAATTAAGAAATATTATTAATATAAATATTGATAAACCGGGACATTATTGCTTATCTATGATGCTTAGAACAATGATATGTCTTCGTAGTGCATATAAGGGGGATAGCAGATTTGATTCTGCAGTTAATACCCTGGAAGACTTGTTAAATAAAGCGGAAAATAAAGTCCACTATATAAAATTTATTCAATATGGGGATTGTATTCTGGAAATAGGCAATCCACGTTATGGGATAAATATTGAAAACAGAATAGAAGAATTATTTAACAAAATAAAAATAATAATAACTAATTTAGAGGGGGATTTAGGAGAATATTATGAAAAAATAAATCCGGAGTTGTCTAATATTATTGATTATGCAGCGGAATTGATGTGGTGTGTTGCTAGTAGAAAACCATTTGACCAGAATATGTTTAATAAAGCTGCTTCTTTTTTTGATGCTTATACTGCCAGATGTAAAATTGATAACAGTTGTACTACATGGAAATATGAACAGCTGATATACGCGCAGGCTAAAAATGATAATCAGAATGAAAGTCCAAAATGCCTGTTAAATATTCATGTGGAACATTGGCTGGCATTAATTTATGCAAAAAATTCTGTTGGTGGAGTAAACACTGTAAGTAAAGAAAAAGCACGCATTACAGATTGGATTAATGAGATTATCAAGATCGGCTGTACGGAAGAAGGATTTTTACTGGCATCTGGTCTGGCATGGATGGGGCTTTATGATTTAGAGCGAGCAGTATTAAGACAGCTTTTTGATAAAAAAGTGAAATTTGAAATAGAGTATCAGGATCGTCTTAGCTTCCTTGAAAGCGGTGGAAATACAAATATCAAAATCTTTGATGTGGGAGATATGGAGGGCTTTTTATTTGACAGTTCTGTTGAAACATGGAATAGAGATGCTTATGATATGTTCTTTAGAAAACTGGAAATGACGCATAAATCATTGGAATATTCATTAATGATGTCAAAATGGACAAAAACGTTACCATTATCCAGTGGACAGGAAGTTTCACAGGAGCAGATGGAAGAGGCTTTTTCTGATTTAGTTAAAGATTTTGGTGGCGAGATTACTCTTAGCAGGGAACCGGCAAAGGCTTTAAATCTTGCCAATGTCGAATATGAAGCTCCTTTTATATTCCGGTTTAAGAGTGAGAGAAACAGGTGTGTGACTATGTTGTTTTCAAGTGAAAAATTTGGTCGAAACTTAAATATATCAATTTTGACAATGTTTACACCGGAAAAAGAACTGGATAATGAACAGATGAAAAAATATGCATTGGCGATTAAAGAAAATATTTATGTGGAAAGCTTCAGAGAATCGATTTGTCAGGTAGTAGATCAACTGATAAAAGAAAAAGTAACTATATACGACGAAGAAGTACCGAGAAAAATTTTTAGCTAATTTAAGTATTGATTATCATTTTTTGTCAAAAAATACCTCCCATATCCGATATGAATTATATCATATGGAAGGTATTTTTTAATTTGTCAACAGCTCCAATAATCGAAACGGCCTGTTTTTGAAAATTTATGAAATGGGTTATTTCTGAAGCCAGTTCTGAAGCCATTCTTCCTCTTCAGGACCGCCCTCTGCCACTGTTTTGGCATTTTCCAAAATAGCGTCAAATGCCTCGGCAGCCGCCTGATACTCTGCGTCGTCTTCAATGTTTGCAAGCATCGGGTCTCCGTTTTCTGTACGGGAGAAGGTGTAAAGATAAACCTCGCCGCTCTCACTCTGACCGTTCTCGTCAAGAGGAAGGAGGGCGATATACTCTTTCTGATTTACCGGATATATGGTAAGAACCGCACATTCTACTTCTGTGTCATCGTCCATAGTAAGGGTGATGGTGCGGTGTTCTTCAAAATCAGAACCGCAGGAGCTGCAGCCTGCCTGACAGGAAGCGCAGTCGCTTGGGTCACAGCCGCCGTTGTTAAATAATTCGTCACTCATAAATTTATCCTCGCTTTCTTTTATAGGCACATTGTAACAGAAGCATTTGGAGAAAGCAATACAATTCCTGCATTAAGCGTGTTTTCTGTAAAGAAGCTTCAAAATAATCGGTGTGATAATAGAAGAAACAAGGATCAGGAGAATGACGGCTGTAAAGTATTTGGATTCAATCATTCCCACAGAAAGCCCCTTCTGTGCCACAATAAGAGCGACCTCTCCTCTTGTCATCATTCCCACGCCGATTTTCAGGGAGTCTCCTGTGGAGAAGCCGAGAATTTTGGACATTAGACCGCAGCCGATGATTTTTGTGATCAAAGCTACAATGACAAACAGGATACAGAAAACAAGAAGAGAAGAACTCATATCTTCAATATCTGTTTTCAGACCGATACTTGCAAAAAACATAGGGGCAAACAGCATATAGGAACTTACGTCCACCTTTCTTGCAATGTATTCGGAATCATCAATGCTGCAGAGGACAATACCTGCCACATAAGCGCCTGTAATATCTGCAATGCCGAAGTATTTTTCGGCTATGTACGCCATAGCGAAGGCAAGAACAAAACCGAAAATCGGAATTCTTCTTGTATGAGGATAATGTTTATCCAATATGGCGAAGAGCTTGTAAATGATCACTCCAAAAAGAACCGCGCACAGGAAGAAAAGAGCTGTGCTGATTACAACAGAAGATGGTTTTGAGGACGGATCCTTCATACCAATAACAAAAGTAAGAACAATGATGCCGATTACATCATCAATAATAGCCGCGCTCATGATCGTAGTACCTGTTTCTGATTTCAGGTATCCAAGCTCCTGAAGGGAGGCAACGGTAATACTTACTGAGGTAGCTGTCATGATGACGCCGATAAAAACAGAGGCATAAAACTGAGAAGAGCCGCCTGGGGCAAAGCCGTAATAAGCGCTGTGGAGGAGATAACCTCCTGCAAGGGGAACAAATACACCGGCACAGGCAATAAGAAGCGCTTTCCAGCCTGTCCGCATCAGATCCCGAAGATTCGTCTGAAGACCGGCAAAAAACATAAGAAGTACAACGCCGATCTCTGCCATGCCGCTTATAAGCTCATTTTGCTGCACCAGTCCTAAAATACTGGGACCGATCAAAAGACCGGCGATGATCTCGCCCACAACCTGGGGAGCGTGGAGCTTGCCTGCGAGAAGACCGCAGAGCTTTGCGGAAATCAGAATAATGGCAAGATCCTTAAAGATTTCATAAGTTTCCATTTTCTTTCCTCTTTTCCTAAATAATTTTCTTAAATTATACCACAAAAACATTTGTTGTGCGGAGAAAATATGGTAGAATATTTATGTGATTACAGTGTCAAAAGGTCTGAACCCACCTGTGCTTGCACAGAGGTGGGAGAAGGACCTTGGGACACGCCCCAAAAATGAGCATGGAAGTGGAGCGTAAGCTTCACGATATGCGAATTTGGAATGGATTGTGAGAGTGCAAAGCACGAAACAATCCGTGTAATCACTTATGTACGAAAACACAATATTTTACAACATTTAAAATAAAGGAGAATGAACATAGATGAAATTAATTTCCTGGAATGTAAACGGAATCCGCGCCTGCCTTACAAAAGGCTTTGAAGAGCGCTTTCAAGAACTGGACGCAGATATTTTCTGTCTGCAGGAAACAAAATGTCAGCAGGGGCAGGTAAAGCTGGAACTGCCCGGATATTATCAGTACTGGAATTACGCAAACAGAAAAGGATATTCCGGAACTGCCATTTTTACAAAGCAAGAGCCTCTTTCTGTTTTTTACGGAATGGGTATTGAAGAGCATGATAAAGAGGGCAGGGTGATCACCCTGGAATTTGATGATTTTTACATGGTTACGGTGTACACGCCAAATTCTCAGAGTGAGCTTCGCCGTCTGGAATACAGAATGCAGTGGGAAAAAGATTTTCTTTCCTACCTTTTAAATCTGCAGGAGAAAAAGCCTGTGATCGTGTGCGGAGACTTGAATGTGGCTCATAAAGATATTGACCTTAAAAATCCGAAAACAAACAGAAATAATCCGGGCTTTACAGATGAGGAGAGAACCTGCTTTTCCACGATGATGGAAAGTGGTTTTGTGGATACGTTCCGACATTTTTATCCGGAGCTTGAGGGCGCGTATTCCTGGTGGTCTTACCGGTTTAAGGCAAGAGAGAAAAATGCAGGCTGGAGAATCGACTATTTTCTCGTTTCCCCTTCTCTTGCGTCAAAGCTTGACGATGCGAAGATACACAGTGAGATTATGGGCTCAGACCACTGCCCGATAGAACTTACAATAAATATGGAAAACGATTGACAGGAGGGGGAAATATGTTGTTGACAGAGAAGGGAAATCCCTTTCTTCTGGGGGCAAACCGCACAGCAGAAGGATATAATTTTGCTCTTGATGTACCCGAAGGAGAAACAGTAAAACTTCTTCTTTATAAAAAGGGAGGAAAGACTCCCAAATATATTCTTCCATTCCCGGAAGAAGAGAAAATGGGAAGAATCTGCGCGATGGAAGTCAAAGGGATTTCCGGGGAAGCATATGAATATAATTATGAGATTGACGGAAAAATATATCAGGATCCTTTTGCCTACTGTATCAGAGGAAAAAAGCATTTCGGGGAGAGGACAGAAGATGTGCACAAAGTGCGCTGCGGATTTCTTCCGGAAGAAAAATATTCCTGGGAGGGCGATAAACCGCCGGGAATTTCCTATGAAAATATGGTACTTTATAAGCTCCATGTAAGAGGTTATACAAAGCTTGCCCCAAATCTTGGAAGAAAAAAAGGCACGTTTGCCGGCCTTACAGAAATGATCCCTTACTGGAAGGAACTTGGCGTCAATACTCTGGAGCTGATGCCGGCGTATGAATTTCTTGAAGTTCCTCCGGCAAAGCAGGAGGGGGAAAAAGAATATATCACAGACAGAAAAGAAAACGGGCGGGTGAATTACTGGGGATATGCCCCCGGCTATTATCTTTCTCCCAAAAGAGCCTACTGCACAGAGGACAAGGTGCAGAATGAGGTAAGAGATTTTATAAAAATCCTTCACAAAGCCGGTATGGAATGTATTATGGAGTTTTATTTTCCGGGAGAAACAAATCCTTTTGCAGCCCTTCGCGCGCTGCAGTTCTGGAAAACTTATTATCATATAGACGGTTTTCATATCCAGGGACAAGGTGTTCCTGCAGAGCTGATTTTAAGAGACGGGATTCTTTCGGATACAAAGATTATGATGACAGGATACGACTTTTCAGGGTTTTATGGGGGAAAAGAACCAAAGCGACGTGTTCTTGCGGAATACAACCGTTCGTTTCTTGAGGATATGCGCAGGTTTTTAAAAAGCGATGAGGGAATGACAGAGGGAGCTCTCTGGCATGTACGAAAAAACAGCGGTTTTCATGGAGTGGTAAATTTTATGACATGTCAGGACGGCTTTACTCTTCATGATCTTGTAAGCTACAATTATAAACATAATGAGGAAAACGGAGAAAATAATGAGGACGGCAGCAGCTATAATTATTCCTGGAATTGTGGGATCGAGGGAAATACAAGAAAGCTTGCTGTACGCCAGATGCGGGAACGTCAGATGCGAAACGCTTTTCTCATGATGATTTTAAGTCAGGGAATCCCCATGATTTATGCAGGAGATGAGACTGGAAATTCTCAGGATGGAAATAACAATGCCTGGTGTCAGGATAATCCGGTTGGCTGGACCGATTGGAAGGGCTTAAAAAGAAACGATTCTCTCCTTCAGTTTGTAAAAAATGCCCTTGCTTTTCGGGCTGCTCATCCAATTCTTCATATGCCGAAGGAATTAAAGGGAACGGATTACCTTGCAAAGGGGTTTCCGGATATATCCTTCCACGGAGAGCGGGCATGGTATGTAAGCTATGAAAATACAAGCCGCCTTTTCGGGGTGATGTATTACAGCGCTTATGAAGAGGAAGGGAAAGACGAGTTTATTTATGTGGGGTATAACTTCCACTGGGAAGAAAGAAGCCTGGCTCTTCCCAATCTTCCGGAAGGCTATTCCTGGAAAAAGGTGGCAGATACCGGAGATTTAAAAGAGGGCGGGAAATTCCTTCCGTCAGAGGAAGAATATAAAAAGACAGTAACGGCAGCGCCCCGCACAATCGTAGTCTTGACAGGCAGACAGGAGGAACAGACAAAATGAAGGCCTGGGGTCATTTTAAAACAATTACAAAGCATAAACTGATGGTTATGAAATACTGCTTTCGCGTGGGACTTTACAAACAGGGACTGCTTCACGATATGTCGAAGTATTCCCCTGCAGAGTTTCTTGTGGGATGCAAATATTATCAGGGAGACAGAAGCCCCAATAATGCGGAGAGAGAAGCGACGGGCGTTTCCACGTCCTGGCTTCATCATAAAGGAAGAAACCGCCATCATTTTGAGCACTGGGTAGATTATTCTCTTGACGGAGAGCATGTGATCATGGGAGCGCAGATGCCAAGAAAATATGTGGCGGAAATGATCATGGACAGGATCAGTGCATGCAGAACGTATATGGGTGATGCCTACACACAGGAAAAGCCTCTGGAATATTACAGAAAGGGAAAGGATTCCCTCTGGTTTATCCACCCTCAGACAAAGAGAGAACTGGAGGGGCTTCTCCGCATTTTAAACGATTACGGGGAAGATACGGTAATCTGGTATATAAAAAATGTATATCTTCGAAAGGGCAGAAAACGAAGGAGAAAACTTCGGGGTATCATTTTCAGGTAAAATATGTTATGATAATACCAATTTGAAAATAAAGGAGAAGGTGCTGTTTCATGAAAAAATACGATTATTTAATTGTCGGCGCAGGTCTTTTTGGTGCAGTATTTGCCCATGAGGCAACCCGCTGCGGCAAAACCTGTCTCGTGATCGACAGAAGAGACCATATCGGAGGAAATATTTATACAGAAGAGGTGGAGGGCATTCAGGTACACCGCTACGGCGCTCATATTTTCCACACCTCGAGAAAGCACGTATGGGAGTATATTAATCAGTTTACGGAATTTAATCATTTTATTAACTCCCCAATCGCCATTTATAAGGATGAGCTTTACAATATGCCGTTTAATATGAATACCTTTCATCAGCTGTGGGGAGTAAAAACTCCGGCGGAAGCACAGGCAAAGGTACAGGAACAGATTGCAAGAATGCACATTACACACCCACGCAATCTGGAAGAGCAGGCGCTTGCCCTTGTAGGACAGGACGTATACGAAAAGCTTGTGGAGGGCTACACAAGAAAACAGTGGGGAAGAGAATGTAAGGATCTTCCGGCATTTATCATCAAACGTCTTCCTCTTCGCTACACGTATGACAACAATTACTTTAAAGACCCGTATCAGGGTATTCCAAAAGGCGGCTATACAAGAATCATCAAGAAACTTCTGGAAGGCGTGCAGGTTTGCTTAAATACGGACTTCTTCGATAACAAAGAAGAACTTTCCGCGCAGGCAGACAAGGTTCTCTTTACCGGTATGATCGACCAGTATTACGATTACTGCTACGGTGAGCTGGAATACCGCTCTCTCCGCTTTGAGACAGAAACTCTTGATATGGCAAATTATCAGGGAAATGCAGTTGTCAATTATACAGATTATGAAGTGCCGTATACAAGAATTATTGAGCATAAGCACTTTGATTTTGGAACACAGCCAAAGACAGTTATCACAAGAGAATATCCTGCAAAATGGGAAAAAGGAGAGGAACCTTACTATCCGGTAAATGACCCGAAAAATACCGATCTCTTTGCACAGTATGAGCGTCTTGCTATGAAGGAAAAGAACGTGATCTTCGGCGGACGTCTCGGTATGTACAGATATATGGATATGGATCAGGTGATCGAAGAGGCGCTTTCTCTTGCAGAGACTGAGCTTACTTATGAGAAACCGTGACAGGAGGAATGATTGAGGAAGTATGGATACACCAACAATCGCACAATACTACAGGGAGCATGACCCTCTGAAAAGAAAACAGCTTCTGGAAACTTCCATCGCCCAGGGAGAAGAACCGGAGAATAATGAAATCCGTAAAAAAATATGGGAGATCCGCTATAACGATAAGGCAGAGACAGGCGGCGACGCCAGAGCAGACGGTTTTCTGGCTCTGTGGATGATCCTGGAATTTAACAGAAATGCGGGAAATAAATTTTTCGGTGCAAGAGGCGCAAGAAAAGATATAGAAAAACAGCTCAAAAAGCTTCAGTTCCAGGAATTTGCAAACGGAGGAGAGCGGGAGAGAGAGCTGTTGTACAGAGAGTGCTGCCATCTTGTAAAAACATACATGGAGCTCTGCGAGTCCGATAAATCTTATACAAGTATGCTCTGCGGCATTATGAGTATGAGTGATGACAAGGCAAAAGCAAAGCTTCAGAAGGATATGTATGAGACTGCCATTGTTCTTCCTGCTTCTCTTGGAATGGAAAAGGAGCTGGAGCTGGTCGTGAAGGCTGCAAAAGAAATGTATGAGCTTCATTTTCCGGGAGAAGGCGGACTGGAATAAAAATGTGATATGGTATCAAACCGCCCTGCCGGAATTCCGGCGGGGCGTTCAAGAATAAAAGACGAAAACAGAAATCATAAGGAGAAGCCATGAA
Source organism: uncultured Blautia sp. (assembly GCA_900540785.1). Taxonomy (GTDB): domain Bacteria; phylum Bacillota; class Clostridia; order Lachnospirales; family Lachnospiraceae; genus Blautia_A. The sequence continues at coordinate 22,150 of UQHF01000018.1, read as the reverse complement.
AACAGAAAATCTTACAGCATACGAAGTGGTAAAAGAAGAAAATCTTGCAGATATTCATTCAAAAGGAACGTTTCTCCGCCACAGAAAAACAGGGGCGAGAATTCTTCTGATCGAAAATGAGGACGAAAATAAAGTATTCAATATTGCATTTCGCACACCGCCTAAAGACAGCACAGGCGTGGCGCACATTCTGGAGCACAGCGTTCTCTGTGGTTCCAGGGAATTTCCTTTAAAAGATCCTTTTGTGGAGCTTGTAAAAGGCTCTCTTAATACGTTTTTAAATGCTATGACATATCCGGATAAAACCTGTTATCCTGTGGCAAGCTGCAATGACCAGGATTTTCAGAATCTGATGCATGTATATCTGGATGCTGTTTTTTATCCGAATATTTATAAAAAAGAGGAGATTTTCCGCCAGGAAGGCTGGAGCTACCAGCTGGAAAAACCGGAAGGACCTCTGAAATATAACGGTGTGGTATATAATGAAATGAAAGGCGCATTTTCCTCACCGGACGAGGTGCTGGAAAGAGAGATTATGAATTCTCTTTTCCCGGATACGCCATATGGCTGTGAGTCCGGCGGAAATCCGGAGAATGTTCCGGAGCTGACATATGAGGGATTTCTTGATTTCCACAGAAAATATTACCACCCGTCAAACAGCTTTATTTATCTTTATGGAAATATGGATATGGAGGAAAAGCTGGACTTTATTGACAGACATTACCTTTCTGCTTTTGACGCACTCTCTGTAGATTCCGTAATTCCGGAGCAGAAAGCTTTTTCCTCCTGTAAGGACATTACCATTCCTTATCCTGTATCTGAGCAGGAGGGCGAGGAGGACAACACGTATCTCTCCTACAATATGGTGGCAGGTACAGCCACGGACAACCTGAAATGTATGGCATTTGAGGTTCTGGATTACGCACTTTTAAGTGCTCCGGGCGCGCCTCTTAAAAAAGCCCTTCTCGATGCGAAGATCGGAAAAGATATTTACGGTTCTTTTGACGACGGGATTTTACAGCCTTATTTTACGGTGGTTGCAAAAGGCGCAAATGCAGATAAAAAAGAAGAATTTGTTTCTGTGATCCGAAATGTGCTGACAGATATTGTGAAAAACGGAATTGACAAAAAGGCAGTGGAAGCAGGAATCAATTACATGGAATTCCGATACAGAGAGGCAGACTTTTCTTCTTATCCAAAGGGTCTGATGTACAGTCTTGATATTCTCGGAGACTGGCTCTATGACGATGAAAAGCCGTTTGCCCAGGTGCAGCAGCTCTCTGTATTTGAGGCTTTGAAAAAAGCGGTCCATGAGGGATATTTTGAAGAACTGATCCGGAAATACCTTCTTGAGAATCCGCACGGCTCTGTTCTCACTCTTGTGCCGGAAAAAGGTCTTCAGGCAGAGAGAGAGAAAGCTCTGGCAGAAAAACTGGAAGCGTACAGAAAGAGTCTTTCTCCGGAAGAGCTTCAGAACATGGTGGAGAAAACAAAAGCTCTGGAAGCGTACCAGGAAGAGGAGGAAGAGCCGGAGGCGCTTTCCTGCATTCCTATGTTAAAAAGAGAGGACATCAAAAAAGAAGCGGCACATCTTACAAATGAAGAGCTTGACCTGGACGGAAGCCTCTTCTTATATCATGATGTATGCACAAATGGAATCGGTTATCTTGATCTTCTTTTTGAGTTTGGAACGCTTACAAGAGAAGAAACTCATTATCTGGGACTTTTAAAATCTGTTCTCGGATATGTAGATACAGAACACTATACCTACGGAGAGCTGTTTAATGAAATCAATGCAAACACAGGCGGCATTTACAGCGGTGTGGAAGTTTTTGACAACGAAAATGCGAAGGATGGTTTCCGCGCTATGTTCTCTGTCCGCGGCAAGGCGCTGTACCCGAAGATGGATTTCCTTTTCGCCATGATCCGCGAGATCCTGGAAACCTCAAAGCTCGAGGATACCGGACGACTCTATGAAATTGTGGCACAGGTAAAATCAAGGGCACAGGCAAATCTTGCAAGCGCAGGACATTCCACAGCCGTGCTCAGGGGCGCTTCCTATGCTTCTCCTATGGCTGCTTTCCAGGACGAGATGGCAGGTGTCGGCTATTATCATTTTATTGAAAAACTGGAAAAAGACTTTGAGGAGAGAAAAGAAGAGATTGTTTCTTCACTTAAAAAGCTTATGAAACGGATTCTCCGTCCGGAATATTTCCATGTAAGCTACACAGGAGAAAGAGAGTCTCTGGAAAACGTAGAAGCTCTCTGTAAAGATTTAAAGAAACATCTCTGTACAGAGCCAGCAGAAGTATTTGGAGAGGCGATCATCTGCGAGAAGAAAAATGAGGGATTAAAAACCTCCGGACAGGTACAGTATGTGGCACAGACAGGAAATTTCCGCAAAAAAGGACTTGCCTATACAGGCGCTCTTGATATTTTAAAAGTGGCGTTAAGCTATGATTATCTCTGGATGAATCTTCGTGTAAAAGGCGGAGCATACGGCTGCATGAGCGGATTTAAGAGAAATGGAGAGAGTTATTTTGTTTCTTACCGCGATCCGCATCTTGGACGCACCCTTGATGTGTTTAAAGGCATTCCGGATTATATCCGTACCTTCCAGGCTGATGAAAGAGAGATGACAAAATATATTATCGGAACCATCAGTGGAAAGGATGTCCCAAGAACGCCTCAGATGCAGGGAAATCTTTCCAAAACAGCGTATTTCTGTGATGTGACAGAAGAAATGCTCCAGAAAGAAAGAGATGAAATCTTAAATGCCACAGTGGAAGATATGCACAATCTGGCGCCTCTTGTTGAGGCGGTTCTTGAAGACGAGCAGATTTGTGTTGTGGGAAGCGAGAGCAAAATAGAAGAGGCAAAAGAAATATTTAAAGAAGTGAAAAATTTAATTACCTGTTGAGAAAACGGCTGTTTCTGCAGTCGTAAATGAAAGGAAAATCAATGAACGAAAATTTTAAATCCGGCTTTGTGGCAATTATCGGACGTCCCAATGTAGGAAAATCCACCTTAATGAATCATCTGATCGGACAGAAGATCGCCATTACCTCCAAAAAGCCGCAGACAACAAGAAACAGGATCCAGACGGTATATACAGATGAGACAGGGCAGATCGTGTTCCTGGATACACCGGGAATCCACAAGGCAAAAAACAAGCTTGGAGAGTATATGGTACAGGTTGCAGAGCGTACCTTAAAAGAGGTGGATGCGATTATGTGGCTTGTAGAGCCGACTACTTTTATCGGTGCAGGCGAGCGTCATATTGCAGAGCAGCTTCAGGGGATCGGTGTTCCTGTGATTTTGATCATCAACAAAATTGATACGGTATCAAGAGAAGAAATTCTTCCTGCTATTGATACTTACCGGAAAATCTGCGATTTTGCAGAGATTATTCCCTGCTCTGCACTTCGCGGGCAGAATACAGACGATATTATAAACTGTATTTTTAAGTATCTTCCGTATGGACCGATGTTCTATGATGAGGATACGATCACAGATCAGCCGCAGAGACAGATTGTGGCGGAAATCATAAGAGAGAAGGCGCTTCACGCTCTGGATGCGGAAATTCCTCATGGAATCGCAGTTGCAGTAGACCGCATGAAGAGTCGTCCCGGAAAAGGGAAGCTGATCGATATTGACGCGACCATTATCTGTGAAAAAGACTCTCATAAGGGAATTATTATCGGAAAACAGGGGGCAATGCTGAAAAAAATCGGCAGCAATGCAAGGTTTGAGCTGGAGCGTATGCTGGAATCCAAAGTTAACTTAAAGCTCTGGGTTAAAGTAAAAAAAGACTGGCGTGACAGTGATTTTCTGATTAAGAATTTCGGGTATGACAAAAAGGAAATCTGAGTATGAGTGATCTGATTACCGTACAGGGAGTGGTGCTTTCTGCCATGCCTGTTGGGGATTACGATAAGCGCATTGTTCTTCTTACAAGAGAGAGAGGGAAAATTGCCGCCTTTGCAAAAGGTGCGCGAAGACAGAACAGCCCTTTTATGGCGGCTGCCAATCCCTTTGTATTTGGAAACTTTACTCTTTTTGAGGGGAGGAGCAGCTTTAATTTAAATCAGGTGAGCGTGACCCACCATTTCGTGGAGCTCGCCGGAGAGCAGCCGGGGATTTATTACGGCTATTATTTCCTGGAGCTTGCAGATTATTTCGGGCATGAAGGCACAGACGAGAGGGAGATGATGAATCTTCTCTATGTGACGGTAAAAGCTCTTTTAAATAAAAATATAACCAACCGTCTTGTGCGCTGTATATATGAGCTTCGCACGATGGCAGTACAGGGACTGATGCCGGAGCTTTTAAACTGTGCAGTCTGCGGGAGAGAACTTTCGGAAAAAGAAGAGCTGTTTTTTTCCCAGGAAGCCCACGGTATCATCGGAAAAGAATGTCTTGGAAAGGTTTCTGATTCCAGGCGTCTTTCCCCGGCTGCCCGTTATGCCATGATCTATATAGTGAGCGCGCCTATGGGAAAACTTTACACTTTCACTGTGACAGATGAGGTGCTGGGTGAGCTGGAACATCACATTCACCGGTATGTTTATCAGAATACAGATAAAAAATTTAAAAGTCTGGACATTTTGGAGATGATGTGTTGAAAAGCGGTATTGAAAAAGAAGAAAGATGCTAGTATAATATAGGCATTGAAAAAAATTTAGGAGAGATGACATGGAAAAAACAATGGAGAAAATCGTAGCTCTGGCAAAAGCGAGAGGCTTTGTGTATCCGGGCTCTGAAATTTACGGAGGTCTGGCAAATACATGGGACTACGGAAATCTTGGTGTAGAACTGAAAAATAACGTAAAACGCGCATGGTGGCAGAAATTTATTCAGGAATCCCCTTACAATGTAGGTGTGGATTGTGCTATTTTAATGAATCCTCAGACATGGGTGGCATCTGGACACCTTGGCGGATTTTCCGATCCGCTTATGGACTGCCGCGAATGTCATGAGCGTTTCCGTGCAGACAAGCTGATTGAAGATTTCTGTGCAGAACATGACATTGCCATTGAGGGCAGCGTAGATTCCTGGTCTCAGGAGCAGATGGCAGATTTTATCAGAGAGCATGAAATTCCATGCCCTACCTGCGGCAAGCACAATTTTACAGATATTCGTCAGTTTAACCTGATGTTCAAAACATTCCAGGGTGTAACAGAAGATGCGAAAAATACGGTATATTTAAGACCGGAAACAGCACAGGGTATTTTTGTAAACTTTAAAAACGTACAGAGAACTTCTCGTAAGAAGATCCCGTTCGGAATCGGACAGATCGGAAAATCCTTCCGTAACGAGATCACACCTGGAAACTTTACGTTCCGTACACGTGAGTTCGAGCAGATGGAGCTTGAATTTTTCTGCGAGCCGGGAACAGACCTTGACTGGTTTGCATACTGGAAACAGTTCTGCCTTGACTGGTTAAGCTCTCTTGGCTTAAAAGAAGGAGAGATCCGTTACCGTGATCATTCTCCGGAAGAGCTGTGTTTCTACAGTAAGGCAACGACAGACGTAGAGTTCTTATTCCCGTTTGGCTGGGGCGAACTCTGGGGAATCGCAGACAGAACCGATTATGACCTGACGCAGCATCAGAATGTATCCGGACAGGATCTCACATATTTTGATGATGAAAAGAAAGAAAAATACGTTCCATATGTAATTGAGCCGTCTCTCGGTGCAGATCGTATGGTACTTGCTTTCCTTTGCAGCGCATACGACGAAGAAGTTCTTGATGCAGAGAAAAACGATGTGCGTACGGTGCTTCGTTTCCATCCTGTACTTGCGCCTGTTAAAATCGGCGTACTTCCTCTTTCCAAGAAACTGAATGAGGGCGCTGAGAAGGTTTATCAGCAGCTTTCCAAGAAGTATAACTGCGAGTACGATGACCGTGGAAATATTGGAAAACGTTACAGAAGACAGGACGAGATCGGTACTCCTTTCTGTGTCACATACGACTTCGACTCCGAGACAGACGGAGCTGTTACCGTGCGTGACCGTGATACAATGGAGCAGGTAAGAGTAAAAATTGAAGAACTGGATGCATACTTTGCTGATAAGTTCACATTCTGATTTTCTGTTAAAACGAAAAAGAAAAAGTTATGTTCCGCCAACTGGTTTCAGTTGGCGGAATTCTTTGTTTGAATACATTCTTTTGGTATGAAAAATACTTGACAGACAGATGAGAGACAGCATATAATAAATACATACTAAAAGAATGTAAACGGAGGACGATATGGGACGAAACAAATACCCGGAAGTAACCGTCGAAAAAATACTGGACGTATGCCAGCGGCTTTTTCTGGAAAAGGGCTATGACAATACGACGATTCAGGATATTGTAGACGAGCTGGGAGGACTTACAAAAGGCGCGGTGTACCATCATTTTAAATCAAAGGAAGAAATTATGGACGCCATTGGTGATAAGATGTTTTTTCAGAACAATCCATTTGAAAAAGTAAAGAAGAGGAGCGATTTAAATGGTCTTCAGAAAATAAAAGAGGTCATTCTGCTTCACCAGGAAGATGAGCAGAGTGTGGAGCTTACAAAGCAGGCAATTCCGCTTTTGAAAAATCCGCATATTCTGGCAAAAATGATAGAGACAAACCGCCGCATTCTCTGTCCTTACTGGCAGGAACTGATTGAAGAGGGTCAAAGAGACGGATCTGTTACAACAGAAAACGCAAAAGAGATGTCGGAGCTTCTTGTGCTGATGGACATATGGCTAATACCTTCCATTTTTCCGGGAAATGAAGAAGAAATGAAAAGAAGGTATCTGTTCATATCTCAGATTTTTGAAAAAATGGGGCTTCCTGTTTACGATGGAGAAATCGGGGAGATGTTGGAAAAGCTTCCTTATTTTAAAGAAGGAAAATAATGCCAAAGTCAAAAAAATGCGCTTCGCTGGAACATATGAGAACTGCTGATATGTAAGAGGCACATTTTTTTATACACAAATACATTCTTTTGGTATGTAAATAAAAATAAGGAGGGTGTTTATGAAAAGCAAAGAATCTGCCATTCAGGTATCTGGTCTGAAAAAAAGCTATCAGACTCATGAGGTTTTAAAAAATGTTACGTTTTCTGTTCCGGAAGGAAGTATTTATGCTCTTTTGGGTTCGAATGGGGCGGGTAAAACGACGACGGTCCGGATTTTGACAACGCAGCTTCCGGCAGATGAGGGAAGCGTAAAAATAAAAGGCTGGGAGTCAGGAAGAGCGACAAAAGAAATACGGAAAATCATAAGCCTTACTGGGCAGTTTTCAGCCCTGGATGAAGCGCTTACAGGCAGAGAAAATCTTGTGATCATGGGACGAATGCGCCATATCCGGGAGCCGGAGAAGAAGGCAGCAGAGCTTCTGGAATATTTTTCTCTTTCCTCTGCTAAAAATCAGAGAACAGCTTCTTATTCCGGGGGAATGAAACGCAAACTGGATATTGCCATGAGCCTTGTGGGAAATCCGGAGGTACTTTTTCTTGATGAACCTACAACGGGACTTGACCCACAAAGCAGGAGAGGTATGTGGGAGATGATTAAAAAGCTGAAAGACTCTGGTACCACCGTTTTTCTTACAACACAGTATCTGGAGGAGGCGGAAGAACTAGCAGACAGAATTGGTATACTGGACAAGGGGCGTATCATTGCGGAAGGGACTTCAAAGGAGTTAAAATCCCTTCTTCCTCATGGGTGTGTGGAGTTTTGTTTTGAAGAAGAAGACTATATGCAGGGAAAAACGCTGCTTACAAAGTTTCAAACAGAGGATTTAAAAGAAAGATATGCGGTCAGAGTTTACACAGATGGAAAAGCAGATACTGTAGGGAAAATATTTCACGATTTTCAGGAAAGGAAGATTAAAGTGAGAGAATTTCAAATAGTTACCCCAAATCTGGAAGATGTGTTTTTTGCACTGGTAGAAGAAGGAGAAAATGTATGGAAACAAGAGTGAGAAAATATTGGGATACAGTTACAATGGCGAGGAGGTGTCTTCTTATTTCCTCAAGGAATCCGGATACTCTTTTAACAAGCGTAATCATGCCGGTTATGATGATGGTTCTTTTTGTTGCCTTATTTGGGAAATTGATCCACGTGGAAAATATGTCTTATGTAGACTATATTATTCCGGGTGTTCTTATGCAGTGCTTCGGACAGTGTTCTTCCGTGACTGCCATCACTGTGAACAGAGATGTAACAGGAGGTATGGCAAAACGCTTTTCTGCTCTTCCTGTAAAGACATCTTCTGTATTATGGGGATATGTAACAGAGGCCTTTTTCAGAAATTTTATAACGGCTCTGGTAGTGCTGACCGTTTCTCTGATGTTTGGTTTTTCCCCAAACGCGTCACTGGGAGACTGGTGCGTGATTTTAGCGCTTCTTTCAGGTGTGGTTTTAGCGTTTTCCTGGATTGCTGTTTTTATTGGAATCAAAGCAGGAAGTCCGGAAGGAGCGAGTAGTTTTCTTACGCTTGTCATTGTGCTGCCTTATTTAAGTTCCGGGTTTGTACCTGTAGAAGCAATGCCAAAGGCGCTGGCGTTTTTTGCAGAGCATCAGCCCATGACTCCTGCGATCAATACCGTGCGGGGCGCATTTCTTGGAAGTGCATGGGAGATGCGGGATTTTGTGTCAGCGCTTCTCTGGTGCGTGGGATTTTGTATTATATTTTATGGAATGTCTGTAAAAGGATTAAAAAGGAAAAATCAGATGCCGGGGTGAGAGTAGATAATTTCAGTTGAAAGAAAGGCGCGATGGTTCTATAATAAATAGAGAAGTACAGACGAAAAGATACGAGGGTGGATATGATATATTTTACACATCTTTTGAGAGATGAAGAAATGCGGGAAATTATAAGGAAAACAGGTATGGGAGTAGAAAGCATTGAATTTTCTGTTGCAGAAAATCTTGACAATCTTCAGAAAACCATGATTTCTTATGAGAAAAGACTTTCCTATATGGAATGCAAATCTTTGACATTTCACGGACCTTTTCTTGATCTGAACCCAATGGCATATGACAGTCTGATAAGGCAGGCAACGAAAACGAGATATGAGCAGGCATATTATGCAGCGAAAGAACTTGGGGCAGAAAAAATCGTATATCACAGCTGTTTTATCCCGCAGGTTTACATGCAGGAGGGGATTGCACAGAGGATTGTCGATTTTTATCGGGAATTTCTGGAAGGGAAAGATGAAAAAACAGAAATTTTAATGGAGAATGTACTGGATCCTTTTCCGGAACCACTTGCACAGGCTGCTGAAAAAATTGAACATGCAAATTTTGGTCTTTGCCTTGATATGGGACATGCGCATTGTTATTCAGATATTTCTGTGGAAAGCTGGGCAAAGTGTTTAAAACCGCATATCCGTCATATTCATCTTCATAACAATTTCGGCAGAAAGGACAGCCATCTTGCGGCAGACTGCGGAACAATGGACAGTTTTTCTGTACTTGATGAAATTTTTACAGATCATGTTTCTCCGTCCATTACCATTGAGTGCAGTACAAAAGAGAATGTGCTGCGCTCCTGGAAATGGTTAAAGGACAGGGGATTCAAATAAAAGGAGAATAAAAATGAGTACATATTCTGTTTATTTCAGCCCTACAAAGGGTACAAAAAAGGTAACAAATTTTCTTTCAGAGGAAATGGGCACATTCGAAGAAATCGACCTGTGTCGCCCTGTATCAGAAAAGAGAAGTTTTTCAAAGGAAGATATATGTTTTGTAGGAGTTCCCTCTTATGGGGGAAGAGTACCGGAAATTGCACTGGAGCGCATGATAAATTTTGAAGGAAACGGCGCGCAGGCAGTTCCTGTTATCGTATATGGAAACAGGGCGTATGAAGATACGATGGTGGAGCTATACGATGCTCTGAAAGAAAGGGGCTTTTTCTGTGCGGTAGCAGTGTCTGCTGTTGCGGAGCATTCTATTATGCGCCAGTTTGCTTCCGGAAGACCAGATGAAGAAGATTTAAAAGAACTGGCAGAATTTCGAAAGAAAATCAGAGAGAAGTTGGAAAACCGCACAGAAGAGGAAATTTCTGTGCCCGGAAACCGCCCTTATAAGGAATTGAAAGTGGTTCCGATGGTGCCGGAGACAACAGGAATCTGCAATGATTGTGGTCTTTGCGTCAAATCCTGTCCTGTATGCGCCATATCTTCCGGAAGACCGGGAGAGACAGATGTGGAATCCTGCATTTCCTGCATGCGCTGTATTCAGATCTGTCCGAGCCATGCAAGAAGCCTGAATCCGGAAATGATTTCCGCTCTTTCGGAAAAAATGGCGCCTCTTTTTAAAGAGCGAAAGAAAAACGAGCTTTTTCTCTAAGCAGGAGCTGATCTCTGACTGAAATAAACGCTTCCAGTGCCGGTGAGAATTATAAAAATGCTGCAGACCTGTTAAAAATCTGCAGCATTTTATCTTCAAAATCTATATATGTATGAAAAAGGAATTATTTTACTTCAATGAGTTCGTAATCGCTTGTTCCGATTCCCAGTTTTTCTGCGTGTTCGATGCAGCTTTTCCAGTTTGTGGATGGGGAGACTGCTCCGAAATGATCATGTCCTTCGTGGTCAGATTCACCGAGAAGTGAATTTTTGATAACTGGCTGTGCATTTACGGCATCTGCACATGCAGTATCAAGAGCGACCGGGTCGAAGGAGGCGAAGAAGCCTACATCCGGAACAATGGCCGCGTCATTTTCTGCGTGGCAGTCGCAGTATGGGGAAACATCGATTACAAGGCTGATATGGAAGTTTGGACGTCCGTCGATAACAGCCTTTGTATATTCTGCAATTTTGCAGTTTAAAATATCGTTGGATTCATCGGAGGCAGAGAGAACTGCATCTTTCGGACAGACACCGATACATCTTCCGCAGCCAACGCATTTGTCGTGGTCGATGACACCTTTTCCATTTTCAAAAGACGGTGCGTCGTGCGCGCAGATTTTTGCACATCGTTTGCAGCCGATGCACAGGTCCTGATCGATATGTGGTTTGCCTGCGCTGTGCATTTCCATTTTTCCTGCTCGTGAGCCGCAGCCCATACCGATATTTTTCAAAGCGCCGCCAAAGCCGGTTGCCTCATGACCTTTAAAATGAGAAAGAGAGATAAAGACATCGGCGTCCATAATGGCTCTTCCGATTTTTGCCTCTTTTACGTACTCGCCGCCCTCTACAGGAACGTATTCCTCATCGGTTCCTTTTAAGCCGTCTGCAATTAAAACGTGACAGCCTGTTGTCAAAGGAGAAAAGCCGTTTGTATATGCGGCGTCCAGATGATCCAGAGCATTTTTTCTGCCGCCTACATAAAGCGTATTGCAGTCTGTGAGAAATGGTTTGCCCCCAAGCTCTTTTACAATATCGGCTACCACTTTGGCATAATTGGGACGAAGAAAGGCGAGATTTCCAGGTTCTCCAAAATGGATTTTAATGGCAGTATATTTTCCCTCGAAATCAATATTTTCGATACCGGTGGCTTTAATGAGACGTTTCAGTTTATCGAGAAGTCCATTATTGAAACCGGTACGCAGATTTGTGTAATAAACTTTAGATTTTTCCATAAGTCAGACCTCCTAAATATCATGTCATAATCATACTCTATTTTAGTGGAATTGGCAAGAAACATATGGTAAAATAGTGCCGTTCACAGCAACAAAAAATCACAGGAAAGGACCTGTAAAATGAATAAAAAAGAGAGGTTAAAAGCAAGAATAGAAGAGCTTGCAAAAGAGGATATGTGCGTGGCGTTTTCTGGCGGCGTGGATTCCGGTCTTCTTCTTAAAATGGCATGTGAGGCCTCCTCCCATACAGGAAAAAAGGTATACGCAGTTACGATGGATACGGTTCTTCACCCGCAGGCAGATATAGAGGCAGCCAAAGCAGTTGCGAAAGAGACAGGGGCAGAGCATATCGTGATTCACATAAATGAGCTGACTGACGCCGGAATAAAAAATAATCCAAGAGAAAGGTGTTATCTCTGTAAAAAAGCGCTGTACACGAAAATGAAAGAGTTTGCCTGTGAGAAAAATATTTCTGTTTTAATAGACGGAACAAATGAAGACGATCTTCATGTATATCGTCCGGGGCTGAAGGCTGTGCGTGAGTTGGGAGTACATACGCCCCTTGCGGACTGCAAAATGACGAAAAAAGAGGTGCGGGAGCTTGCTGGAGAATACGGGATTTCTGTGGCAGAGCGTCCTTCTTCTCCCTGCCTTGCCACACGCCTTCCCTACGGGGCAGAAATTGACCTTACTCTTCTGGAGAAGGTTGACAGAGGAGAAGAGTATTTAAGAAGTCTTGGGTTTGGGGACGTGCGGCTTCGTATTCACGGCACGATTCTTCGGCTGGAGATCAATCCGGAGGATTTTTCCCGTATATTAGAAAAAAGAGAGGAGATTCTTCTTAATTTAAAGGAAGTGGGATGTCCGTATATCACTCTTGATATAGAAGGATTTCGAAGCGGGAGCATGGACATATAAAGAAACGTATCTAAAAAATATTGAGGGCTGAAAGATGCCTGACGAATTGTTTCGCACTTCGTGCTCCCACAATTCTGCCCCACATTCGGATATCGTGAAGCATACGCTCCACTTTTATCCTCATTTTGGGGCGGGTCGTAAAGGCATAAAACCACTTATATACAAGCATATCGTGGTTTATGACCTTTTGACCCTGGCATCTAAAAAATATTTGTCAAGAAAAAACACTTGACACCGCGTCATAAATACGATATGATACCAAAGGTGATTACAAATGGAAAAGTTTGTAGAGCAAACATTATTGTATGATTTTTATGGAGAGCTTCTTACCAAGCGGCAGCAGGAGGTTTATGAAAATGTTGTCCTTGAGGATTATTCTCTCAGTGAAGTTGCAGAAGATCTGGGAATCAGCCGCCAGGGTGTTCACGATATGATCAAGAGATGCAACCGTACACTGGAAGGCTATGAGGCGAAGCTTCACCTGGTAGACAAGTTTCTGCAGATACGGGGGCAGGTACAGAAAATCCACCAGCTTGCAGAACAGTATAAAGCTGAGGATATAGCGGCGATTTCCAATGTGATATTAGAGGAGTTATAGCAGATGGCATTTGAGAGCTTGACAGAGAAACTACAGAATGTATTTAAAAAACTTCGCAGCAAGGGACGTCTTACAGAAGAGGATGTAAAAATTGCGCTGAAGGAAGTAAAGATGGCTCTTCTTGAGGCAGATGTAAACTTTAAAGTTGTAAAACAGTTTACAAAGGCAGTGCAGGAACGGGCTGTGGGACAGGACGTAATGAACGGACTGAACCCGGGACAGATGGTAATTAAAATTGTAAACGATGAGCTTGTAAATCTTATGGGAAGCGAGACAACAGAGCTTCCGATCAGGCCGGGCAATGAGATTACTGTCTTGATGATGGCAGGTCTTCAGGGTGCAGGTAAGACAACGACAGTTGCCAAGCTTGCAGGAAAGCTGAAATCCAAGGGAAAGAAACCTCTTCTTGTAGCCTGTGACGTATATCGTCCGGCTGCGATCACACAGCTTCAGGTAAATGGAGAGAAGCAGGGGGTGGAAGTCTTTTCCATGGGAGATAAACAGAAACCGGTAGATATTGCAAAAGCAGCCATTGAACATGCAAAATCCAACCAGCAGAATGTTGTCCTGATCGATACGGCGGGACGTCTTCATATTGACGAAAACATGATGCAGGAGCTTGCAGATATTAAAGCGAATGTTCAGGTAGACGCTACCATTCTTGTGGTAGATGCCATGACCGGACAGGACGCAGTAAATGTGGCAAAGACATTTACAGAAAAAGTCGGCATTGACGGTGTGATCCTCACAAAAATGGACGGCGATACACGAGGCGGAGCCGCGCTTTCTATTAAGGCTGTGACAGGAAAACCGCTTCTGTACGTGGGAATGGGTGAAAAACTTTCCGATCTGGAACAGTTTTATCCGGAGCGTATGGCGTCCAGAATCCTGGGAATGGGCGATGTAATGAGCCTGATCGAGAAGGTGGAAGCATCAGTTGACCAGGAGCAGGCACAGGAAATGCAGAAGAAGTTAAAGAAAATGGACTTTGACTTCAACGATTATCTGACAAGTATGGAACAGATGAACAAGATGGGCGGCTTTGGAAGTATTTTAAGTATGCTTCCCGGCGTTGGCAGTAAGGTAAAAGAACTGGAAGGCATGATTGATGAAAAGGCAATGGACAGAACAAAAGCCATTATCCTTTCCATGACAGTCCAGGAGAGAAGCAATCCTTCTATCCTTAATATTTCCAGAAAGAACCGCATTGCAAGAGGCGCAGGCGTAGATGTATCTGAAGTAAACCGTCTTGTAAAGCAGTTTGAACAGAGTAAGAAAATGATGAAACAGATGCCCGGATTAATGGGCGGCAAAGTTGGCAAAAGAGGCGGCTTTAAGCTTCCTTTTTAAGATAAAATCAAAACAAAGAAAAGATAATTAATGGAGGAAAACAAAAATGGCAGTAAAAATCAGATTAAGAAGAATGGGACAGAAGAAAGCACCTTTTTATAGAATCGTGGTTGCAGATTCCCGTTGCAAACGTGACGGAAGATGTATCGCAGAAATCGGAACATACGATCCGAACTGTGACCCAAGCGTATATAAAGTAGACGAAGAAGCAGCAAAAAAATGGCTTGCAGCAGGCGCTCAGCCGACAGAGGTAGTTGCAAAGATCTTCAAAATTGCCGGAATTGAAAAATAAGAAGTACCGGAAAAGGTATTTCTGTGACACTCCCTAATGGGAGGTCAGGGAGGTGTGTAATGAAGGAATTAGTAGAAGTAATTGCAAAATCTCTTGTTGAAAATCCGGATGAAGTAGTTGTTACAGAAACAGAAAAAGAAGACGCTATTGTGATTGAACTGAAGGTTGGTTCCGCAGATATGGGGAAAGTAATCGGTCGTCAGGGCAGAATTGCAAAGGCAATCCGTACTGTGGTAAAGGCAGCTTCTTCCAAAAGCAGCAAAAAAGTGATTGTAGATATTCTGCAATGAAAATAAGGATCAGGAGCTGTGGAGTCCATAGCTCCTGATTTAGTCTTAAAGGGAGTTTTATTACATGGAAGATTTATTAAAGGTAGGGGTGATCACAACCACCCACGGCGTTCGAGGAGAAGTAAAGGTTTTTCCGACAACAGACGAGGCAGAGCGTTTCCTGGAACTTGATTATGTACTTCTTGATACAGGAAGGGAACTTAGAAGACTGGAAATTCAGAATGTAAAGTTTTTTAAAAATCTTGCAATCCTGAAATTTAAAGGGATTGATAATATAAATGATATAGAAATGTACAAGGGAAGAGACCTGTGGATTCCAAGAGAAGAGGGGCAGGAGCTCGCAGAGGGCGAGTATTATGTGGCAGACCTGATCGGCATGCAGGTGGTTCTGGAGGACGGAACTGTTTTCGGAACACTGAAAGATGTAATGGAAACAGGCGCAAATGACGTTTATGTGATTAATACAAAAGAAAAAGGAGAAGTTCTTCTTCCTGCGATCCGGGAGTGTATCCTGGACGTGAATGTGGAAGAGAACACCATGACTGTACATTTGATGAAGGGACTTTTATAAATGAATTTTCATGTATTGACTTTATTTCCGGAAATGATTGCAAACGGAATGAATACAAGCATCACAGGAAGAGCCATAGCAAACGGGTATCTCAGCCTGGAGGCTGTGAATATCCGGGATTTCGCTTTTAACAAGCATCAGAAGGTGGACGATTATCCTTATGGCGGCGGCGCGGGAATGCTGATGCAGGCAGAGCCGGTATATCTTGCGTGGCAGTCCATTGCGGAAAAAACAGGAAAAAAACCGCGTACCATATTTCTGACTCCTCAGGGCAAAGTATTTAACCAGAGTATGGCAAAAGAGTTTGCGCTGGAAGAAGATCTTGTCTTTCTCTGCGGACATTATGAGGGGATCGATGAGAGAGTGTTGGAAGAAATCGTGACCGATTATGTCTCCATTGGGGATTATGTTCTCACAGGGGGAGAGCTTCCTGCAATGGTTATGATGGATTCCATTTCCCGCATGGTTCCGGGTGTATTGAGCAATCAGGAATCTGGCGAGACGGAATCTTTTGCGGGAAATCTCCTGGAATATCCTCAGTACAGCCGCCCGGAAACATGGAACGGAAAAAAAGTTCCGGAAGTTTTGTTGTCCGGCCATCATGCAAATATTGAAAAGTGGAGAAGGGAGCAGTCCATTATCCGGACGGCAAAATGGCGCCCTGACCTTCTCAAAAAAGCAGATCTTACAAATAAAGAGTGGAATTTTGTGCGCCAGCTTCGAAAACAGTGGAAAGAAGAAGCGGACGGAGAAACAGGAGAATAACATATGAGAACAGCAGATTTTTATTACGATCTTCCGCAGGAACTTATTGCACAGGACCCGCTGGAAGACAGAAGTTCTTCCAGACTGATGCACCTGTCTCTGGAGGACGGAAGCATAGAACACCGCCATTTTACAGATATTCTGGAGTATTTAAGAGAAGGGGACTGCCTTGTAATTAATGATACAAAGGTAATCCCTGCAAGACTTTACGGACATAAGGCAGATACAGGCGCAGTCATTGAAATCCTTCTTCTGAAAAGAAGGGAAAACGACATCTGGGAATGTCTTGTAAAGCCTGGAAAAAAAACACGTCCGGGAGCAAAAATCACATTTGGGGACGGAATCCTGACAGGAGAGGTTCTGGATGTGGTAGAAGAGGGAAATCGCCTGATCCAGTTTCACTATGAAGGGATTTTTGAGGAAATTCTGGATAAACTTGGAGAAATGCCGCTTCCTCCGTACATTACCCATAAATTACAGGACAAGAACCGTTATCAGACAGTATATGCAAAAAATGAAGGATCTGCAGCAGCCCCTACAGCAGGACTTCATTTTACAAAGGAGCTTCTGGAAAAGGTAGAAAAAATGGGTGTGAAAATTGCCCATGTCACCCTTCATGTGGGGCTTGGAACCTTCCGCCCTGTCAAGGTAGACGATGTGGAAAATCATCACATGCATTCTGAGTTTTATGTTGTGGAAGAAGACCAGGCAGAAATTATTAACGATACAAAGAAAAACGGCGGACGTGTGATTTCAGTGGGAACTACAAGCTGCCGTACTCTCGAATCTGCTACGGGGGAAGATGGAATTTTAAAAGCAGGAAGCGGCTGGACAGAAATTTTTATTTATCCGGGATATAAATTCAAGATGATAGACGGACTGATCACAAACTTCCATCTTCCGGAGTCTACCCTTCTCATGCTTGTGTCTGCCCTGGCAGGAAAAGAAAACATTATGAAGGCTTATGAGGAGGCTGTAAAGGATAGGTATCGCTTTTTCTCATTTGGGGATGCCATGTTGATCCTTTAAGAGCCTTTTTAAAGGAGAGCTTTATGACGATCAAGGAAATTGCCGGTCTTGCAGGAGTATCCAGCGCTGCGGTGTCCAGATATATGAACGGTGGCTATATAAGCGAGGAAAAGAGAGAAAAAATACGCCGGGTAATAGAGGAGACCGGATACCGTCCCTCTGTTCAGGCGAGGACTCTCCGGACAAAGAGAGCTTGTCTGATCGGCGTGATTGTTCCGAAAATTAATTCAGAATCCATCAGCCGTGTGACAGCAGGAATCAGCCAGGTACTTTCCGAAAAAGGGTATCAGATGGTGTTATCGATTACAGATAATAATCCGCAAAAAGAGCTGGAAGCAATGGATTTGTTTGTGCATTATCCTGTGGATGGGATCATTCTTGTAGGAACTGTGATCACAGGAAAGCATAAAAAAGTTCTGGAGGAACTTTCGGTTCCTGTTGTGGTGATCGGGCAGAAGGTAAAAGGCGTAAGCTGTGTTTACCATGATGATTATGATGCGGCAAAAGAACTGGCGCAGATTCTGGCAGAAAAAGAGAAAACAAGGATTGCCTATCTTGGTGTGACGAGAGCCGATAAGGCTGCGGGAGCTGGAAGAGAGGACGGATTTTTAGCCGGTCTTCGCGAAAAAAAACTTGTTTTTGACAGAGAGCTATACAGACAGGCAGAATTTACAATGGAATCCGGTTATGAAAAAGGACGGGATCTTCTTGAAAAAAACAGAGATGTGGAAGTAGTTGCCTGTGCCACAGATACGATTGCGGCAGGAGTGATAGAGGCCTGCACTGTGCTTGGAAGAGAGGGGATTCTTGTAACCGGTTTTGGGGACAATCAGTTTTTAAAAGCTGTGACCGGCGGGATTCCAACGGTTCATTTCGGCTATAAAACAAGCGGGATCAAGGGGGCACAGATTCTTCTCGAGCAGGTGGAAGAAAAAAGCCGGATTCCTGTAGAGACGAAGCTTGGATATGAAATCGTAGGCATAAAATAAGAAGAATCACAGACAGAGGATTCAGCAGAATTAACAAAAAATCATATGGAAAATCAGTAAAAATGCCATCTTTACAAGTGGCATTTTTTTATGTATGATAAAAACAAGATATGAAATCGATTTCATAAATTCAGAAGAGGAAAGGAAGAAAATCATGGATTACAGGAAGACGGCAGAAGAGATTCTGCAATATGTAGGAGGAGGAAAAAATATTATTTCCGCGGCGCACTGTGCCACACGTTTGCGCCTTGTTATCGCAGATAATAAAAAAGCGGATAAAGCAGCTCTTGAAAATATTTCCGGAGTAAAGGGAGTATTTGAGGCTTCCGGACAGCTTCAGATTATTCTGGGAACAGGAACGGTAAATAAGGTATTTGAGCCGTTTATTTCTATGGCAGGGATTACAGCAAGTTCCAAGGCAGAGGCGAAAGAGGCGGCTGTCAAAAAGCAGAACTGGTTTATGCGGGCGATCAAGGTTCTGGGAGATATTTTTGTGCCGATCATTCCGGCTATTGTGGCAAGCGGATTTTTAATGGGAATTATGAATTCCCTGGACTTTATGAACAGCAACGGTTTTATTAACATAGATACAACAGGTTCTCTTTATGTATTTGCCAATCTTTTCAGCAATACCGCTTATGTATTTCTGCAGATTTTAATCGGATTTTCTGCCGGAAAAGCATTTGGAGCCAATCCATATCTGGGAGCGGTGATCGGAATGATCATGATCAATCCGTCTCTTCAAAATGCTTACACAGTTGCAACGGAAGGGGTACAGGCAACGCAGTCTGTATTTTTCGGATTGTATGATATTGATATGGTAGGGTATCAGGGGCATGTAATTCCAGTTGTCATTGCCGTATGGCTTATGTCCGTGATTGAGAAAAAACTTCACAAGATCGTGCCGGAGGTGCTGGATCTTTTTGTGACTCCCCTTGTGAGCGTGTTTGTTACAGGCTATCTCACCCTGGCAGCGATCGGACCTGTTTTTGTATGGGCAGAAAATGCAGTTCTTGACGGAATCCAGTGGCTTTTAACTCTTCCTTTTGGACTGGGAAGTCTTGTGATGGGAAGTCTTTATGCGCCTACTGTTGTAACGGGAATCCATCAGATGTATACAGCGATTGACCTTGGACAGATTGCACAGTATGGTGTCACTTTCTGGCTTCCTCTTGCCAGTGCCGCAAACGTGGCACAGGGAGCTGCTGCTCTTGCGGTTGCATTAAAATCAAAAGATAAAAAAGTGAAGTCTCTTGCGCTTCCGTCTTCTTTAAGTGCGTTTATGGGAATTACAGAACCTGCGATTTTTGGTGTGAATCTTCGGTTCTTTAAGCCGTTTCTTGCAGGGTGCATCGGTGGTGGCTGCGGCGCTCTTTATGCTTCTATTGTACATTTGGGAGCAAAAGGAACAGGTGTGACGGGCATTTTCGGCGTTCTGCTCTGTCTCGATGCTCCGGTTCAGTATTTAATCGAAATGGGAATAGCAGTTGGTGTTGCTTTTGTTATCTCCTTTATTCTTTATAAAGATAAAAATGATGCTGCAAAACCTGTGCAGAATGAACCGGCAGAAGCACCCGCAGCTTCAGAAAATTTAAAGACAGAAAAAGCATCTCCGGATAATATGAAAATAGAAGCTCCGGAGAAAGAAATTCTTACAAGTCCGGTAAAAGGACGCGTCATTCCGGTTTCTCAGGTAAAAGACGCCACATTTGCAGAGGAAATTCTGGGAATGACGATTGCGATCGAGCCGGAGGAAGGGACGATCAAAGCTCCCTGCGATGGGGAAATCTTAAATATTTACGAGACAGGTCATGCGGTATGCATGGTGACAAAAACAGGAGCGGAGATTTTGATCCATGTTGGAATTGATACAGTAAAGCTGAGTGGAAAAGGTTTTAAGAAAATGGTATCAGACGGAATGAAGATCCATGCGGGAGACGTTCTGATTGAAATGGACATGGAAGAAGTAAAAGAAGCAGGGTATGAGAGAACGACTATGATGATTCTTACAAATGAAGAGGAAGTGGAAGGAAAAAAACTTCCGGTGGAAAAAGCAGAGCAGGGAACAGCAATTATGGAGTTGAGGAAAAAATAAAATGAATGCTTTGACAAGAGATTTTATAAAACTTACGGAAAAAACAGAAAAGGAAGCGGTACATTATGACCGCTTCCGTCAGAAATTTCATCTTATGCCTCCCACAGGATGGCTAAACGACCCGAACGGACTCTGTGAGTTTGAAGGGGAGTTTCACAGCTTTTTTCAGTATTCTCCCTTTGATGCAGAGGGCGGATTAAAGTTTTGGGGACATTATACAAGTAAGGATATGATCCATTGGACATACAAAGGAGTGGCGCTTTATCCGGATCAGCCTTTTGACTGTCATGGCGTATATTCGGGATCGGCTTTTATAGAAGACGGAAAAATGTATCTATATTATACGGGAAATGTAAAACTGGAAGATGGAGATTTTGACTATATCCGCACAGGCAGAGAGGCAAATACGATTCTCGTGATAAGTGAGGACGGAAAAAATTTTTCCCCGAAAAAAGAACTAATGCGAAATAAAGATTATCCAAAAGACGTAACCTGTCATGTGCGCGATCCCAAAGTATGGAAGGAAAAAGATACATATTACATGGTGCAGGGAGCCAGAACAGAAAAAGACGAAGGGCAGGTTCTTCTTTTTGAATCGGAGGATAAGTTAAACTGGAAGCTGAAAAACAGGGTTTCCACAAAAGAAAAATTTGGTTATATGTGGGAGTGTCCGGATTATTTTGAAGTGGGCGGCAGAAAGCTTCTTTCTGCTTCTGTGCAGGGACTGGAAGGAGAGGAATGGAAAAACAGAAACGTCTATCAGTCCGGTTATTTTTTCCTGAATGGCGATGTAAAAGGAGAGTGTCAGCTTTCCTCCTATTTTCTCTGGGATTATGGATTTGATTACTATGCTCCCCAGACTTTTGAGGCAGAAGATGGAAGACGGATTCAGATTGCATGGATGGGAATGCCGGACTGCCCGGAATATACAAATCTTACCCTGAAAGATGGATGGCAGCACTGTTTTACTTTTCCGAGAGAAGTAGTTGTAAAGAATGGCAAGGTGCTGCAAAGACCGGTAAGAGAACTGGAAGCTATACGGAAAAACAAAGAGGAAGCAAAAGAAATCTTCCATAAATCAAACGGGACAAAAACTTATGAAATTTTTGCTGATAAGATAAAAGGCAGTTCTTTTTACGCTGTTCTGGGAGAAGAGCTTGTTTTGAAGTACAGAGACGGAGAGTTTACAATGTGCTTTAAAAATCAGGGGAAAGATTCCGTATCAGCAGGGAGAAAGAGCCGCAGATGTGATATAAAAGAACTTTTTAATGTGCGCATTCTTGCAGATGTGTCTTCTGTGGAGGTGTTTTTAAATGATGGGGAGCAGGTTTTTTCCACACGTTATTATCCGGAAAAATATTCTGCCCGGGTAGAAGCATCAGAGGCAGAAATCACATTCTGGGAGCTTTAAGACGTCCACGGAAAAGGTTATAATCCCGTCTTTGGAACTGGAGTATTTTGGCAAAAGTGAACTGTCAACTTCCTGTAGAGAGATTTTTGTTTTTTAAGTGAAAAAATGCGTTTTATAAAAAATTTTGGAGAGATTTTTTGTTTTTTAAGCGTAAAAATGCGTTTTATAAAAAATTTTGGAGAGATTTTTTGTTTTTTAGGCGTAAAAAGGTGTTTTAGACGGTGTGAAATTTTTTCTGTAAATTGAAATCTTCTATGATAATTGAGCGGCTT
>UQHF01000017.1 GCA_900540785.1 uncultured Blautia sp. | reverse complement strand
TAGACCACCAGCTCATTTATAAGAATTTAGGCGACGGTTGCAAGTTCCATATCTCTACACCAAAAACGGAGTCGGGTATTCGTATTATACCTATGACACAAGAAGTTGCAAAAGCCTTTGAGGAACAAAGAAAAATCAATTTTATGCTTGCAAAGGATAAGAGCATTGAGGTGGACGGGTGTTCGGGGTTTGTCTTTACAGCAAAATCGGGCAGACCGCTTATGCCGAATGGCGTAAATAGTGTTTTATACAACATTGTAGACGCATATAACAAAACCGAAGTAGAGAGAGCAAAAAAAGAGCATAGGAAAGCAGAGCTGTTACCAAAGTTTTCAGCTCATGTAATGCGTCACACAGCTTGTACCAGAATGGCAGAGTGCCGTATGGACGTAAAAGTTCTTCAATATATTATGGGACACGCTCATATAGATGTAACAATGGAAGTGTACAACCATATTGGAGAGCTGACAAGGATTGAAAAAGAGATTGCAAGACTGGATAGCATGGCGTTAAACGCTTGACACCATAAAAAGAAAAATTGGTGTCAAATTGGTGTCAAAATCGAAAAAATCACAATTTCAAAAGAAATAAGATACTGCAAACCATTGATTTTAAAGGGTTTGCAAAAAAATATAAAAATTATTAGCACTCAACACTTGACAGTGCTAATGAAAAGTGTTATATTCCGTATAGAACAAAGAAAACACAAGGTTCCAGATGGAACACTTCTTTTTATAACGGAGGAAAGCCTATGAATATCAGTAAATTCACACAGAAATCTCTGCAGGCGGTCCAGAATCTGGAAAAGATTGCTTATGAGTACGGCAATCAGGAAATCGAGCAGGAGCATCTTTTATATGCTCTTTTAAGTCAGGAGGACAGCCTGATTCTCAAATTAATTGAGAAGATGGAGATTAATAAAGAGTATTTTATAAACAAAGTAAAAATGGCTCTGGAAGCAAGAGTCAAGGTTTCAGGAGGAGAGCTTCGATTTGGACAATATCTGAATAAATCCCTCGTAAGTGCAGAAGATGAGGCAAGAGCAATGGGAGACGAGTATGTTTCTGTGGAACATCTCTTCCTTTCGCTTTTGAAATATCCAAGTCCTTCCATGAGCAAAATCTGGAATGAGTTTGGCATTACAAGAGAGCGTTTTCTTCAGGCTTTGTCTACGGTAAGGGGAAATCAGAGAGTCGTAAGCGACAATCCGGAGGCAACCTACGATACCTTAAATAAATACGGCGAAGATCTTGTGGAAAAGGCAAGAAATCAGAAGCTTGACCCGGTCATCGGCCGTGACGGAGAAATCCGGAATATTATCCGTATCCTTTCCCGTAAAACAAAAAACAATCCGGTTTTGATCGGCGAGCCCGGCGTTGGTAAAACAGCGGCAATCGAAGGTCTTGCCCAGCGTATTGTAAGAGGAGACGTACCGGAAGGGCTGAAGGATAAGAAAATTTTTGCTCTTGATATGGGCGCTCTTGTAGCAGGCGCAAAATACAGAGGCGAGTTTGAGGAACGTCTGAAAGCTGTTCTGGAAGAAGTCAAAAAGAGTGAGGGAAATGTGATTCTTTTCATTGATGAGCTTCATCTTATCGTGGGAGCAGGAAAGACAGATGGTGCAATGGACGCAGGCAATATGTTAAAGCCGATGCTTGCAAGAGGAGAGCTTCACTGTATCGGCGCGACTACTCTTGATGAGTACCGTCAGTATATTGAAAAGGACGCGGCTCTTGAGAGACGTTTCCAGCCGGTTCTTGTAGATGAACCAACTGTGGAGGACACCATTTCCATTCTCCGTGGACTGAAAGAGAGATATGAGGTTTATCACGGAGTAAAAATTACAGACAGCGCTCTTGTGGCGGCAGCCACGCTGTCTCACAGATACATTACAGACAGGTTCCTTCCGGACAAGGCGATCGACCTTGTGGACGAAGCCTGCGCTCTTATTAAGACAGAGCTGGATTCCATGCCTGCAGAGCTTGACGAGCAGAGAAGAAAGATCATGCAGCTTGAAATTGAAGAGTCTGCCCTTAAAAAAGAGACGGATAATTTAAGCAAAGAGCGACTGGAAACATTACAGAAAGAGCTGGCAGAGCTTCGGGACAGCTTTAATACACAGAAAGCCCAGTGGGATAATGAGAAGCATTCTGTAGAAAAACTGCAGAAACTTCGTGAACAGATAGAGGAAGTAAATAAAAAAATCCAGAAGGCACAGCAGAATTACGATCTGGAAAAGGCGGCAGAGCTTCAGTACGGCGAGCTTCCAAAACTGCAGCAGCAGCTTGAAATCGAGGAGCGTAATGTAAAAGAGGGCGACAGAAGCCTTGTCCATGAGGCTGTGACAGATGACGAAATCGCGAGAATTATTTCAAGATGGACAGGCATCCCTGTTTCCAGACTGACAGAGGGAGAGCGGGCAAAACTTCTCACACTGGAAGATCAGCTCCATCACCGGGTAGTTGGACAGGACGAGGGTGTTCGCCGTGTGACAGATGCGATTTTAAGGTCAAAAGCAGGAATCAAAGATCCTACAAAGCCAATCGGTTCCTTCCTGTTCCTTGGACCTACAGGCGTTGGTAAGACAGAACTTGCAAAGACGCTTGCAGAAAATCTTTTTGACGATGAGCAGAACATGGTACGTATTGATATGAGCGAATACATGGAGAAATATTCCGTGTCCCGTCTTATCGGAGCGCCTCCCGGATACGTGGGATATGAAGAGGGAGGACAGCTTACAGAGGCAGTCCGCAGGAAACCGTACAGCGTTGTGCTGTTTGATGAGATTGAGAAAGCGCACCCTGATGTATTTAACGTACTGTTACAGGTTCTGGACGATGGAAGGATCACGGATTCTCAGGGAAGGACGGTTGATTTTAAAAATACCATTCTCATTATGACTTCCAATATCGGTTCCCCATATCTTCTGGAAGGAATTGACGAGAAGGGCGAGGTAAAACCGGAGGCGGAAGAGATGGTTATGAATGACCTTCGTGGACACTTCCGGCCGGAATTTTTAAATCGTCTTGATGAAATTATTATGTTTAAGCCCTTGACAAAAGACAACATTGGTATGATAGTAGACTTGATGGTTCAGGAGCTTGACAGAAGACTTTCTGACCAGGAGCTGTCTCTGGAACTGACAGACAGTGCAAGAAGCCATGTGATCGAGGAAGGATACGACCCGGTATACGGTGCAAGACCGCTGAAGCGTTATCTGCAGAAATATGTGGAGACACTTGCCGCAAGAAAGATCCTTTCCGGAGATGTACATGCAGGAGATACCCTTGTTCTGGACGTACAGGATGGAAATTTTATTGTAAAAGTAAAGGACGGAAACAAATGATACCCAAGGACCCAATGATACTGTTAAGCTATGTGAATACACAGCTTCGGGATTACTACGATTCCCTGGAAGCCCTCTGTACCTGCAGAGGAATGCGGAAAAAAGAACTGGTGGAAAAAATGGACGCCATAGATTACCACTATGATGAGGAGACAAACCAGTTTATCTGAGAAGAAAATCTTCTGGAAGTGAATGCTTCCGGAAGATTTTTTTTACTATAAGAAATTACTCCGTAATGTTCCATAGCATAAAAAACGCTCTGCGCAGGAGCGCACTGCGGCGGAAAAGGCAGGGAAAATATATATTTATTATAATTAGCCGGACAAATGAAAAAATGGAAAATAAATGTGTTTAAAGTTTGAAAAAAGTGTGAAGTGCACAAAAATAACTTGCATTTTTTGTGCAAAAGTATATTATATATGATTAGTCGGGCTAATGAAATGTGAGGTGAAGAAATGAAGTGGACAGAAGAGGAAGGGCAGGAGGAAAAAAGTCTGCAGATGCTTTTTATGGAGATCAGCAGACATTATGCAGGGCGATGTTTTCAGCAGATTGCAGAGCTGGAAGTTCACCCAAGCCAGATGCCCTTTATTATGATTTTAAGCAGGCGGGACGGATGTTCTCAGAAAGAGATAGCAGAACGCCTTGAGATTAAACCTCCAACTGTGAATGTAAGTATACAGCGCCTTGAAAAATCCGGAATGGTGTACAGAAAAAAAGATGAGCTGGACCAGCGGATCATGAGGGTATATCTTACAGAAAAGGGAAGAGAAACGGTAAAGCGGATTATGAGGCAGGCAGAAGAAATGGAAAAAATCATGTTTCAGGGATTTTCCGAGACAGAGCTTTGCCTTCTGCGCCGTTTTTTTGAACAGATGTTAAGCAACCTTCACAGTATGCCGGGAACGCCGGTTGAAAAGTGTAAATTTATGAAGAAAGAGGGGACAGAGAAATGCTGAAATTGATGAAGTACCTGAAAAAATCAGTAGGTTCTATTGTTCTTATTATAGGACTTCTGTTTTTGCAGGCATATTGCGACCTGTCTCTGCCGGATTACACATCAAAGATCATTAATGTAGGAATCCAGCAGAAGGGAATTGAGGACGGAGTACCGGAAAAAATTCGGGAATCTTCTCTTGAAAATCTGGAATTGTTTATGAGTGAGGAAGATAAAACAGAAATTTCCAATGCTTACAGACAGGAAGATGAGATTTACGTTCTCCACGATGACATTACAAAGGAAGAACGGGAAACTTTAAATGAAATTTTCTGTAAACCAATGCTTATGCTCTCTGGATTTTCCTCAGACAGTGAGGAGAGCGAGGCAATGAGAAGCCAGATGGGGATTCCCGAAGGAGCAGACCCAACAGAAGTTATGGCGCAGCTTCCTCCGGAGGCGCTTGCGGGAATGACAGAGGAGATGGATAAAAAGCTTACAGAAATGCCGGAGTCCATACTGACACAGGCAGCCGTTTCTTTTGTATATGAGGAATATGAGGATATGGGAGAAGATGTGGACGCACTCCAGATGAAATATCTTCTTGTATCCGGCGGTAAAATGCTTTTCATGGCGCTCATCATTATGATGGCAGCGATTTCCGTCACCTTCTTATCTGCGAGAGTTGCAGCATCGCTGGGACACGATCTTCGAAACAGTGTCTACAGAAAGGTTATGAGCTTTTCCAGCAGAGAATATCATAAGTTTTCCACGGCTTCTCTGATCACAAGAAGCACAAACGATGTGCAGCAGGTACAGATGGTTATGGCAATGATGTTCCGAATTGTTTTGTATGCGCCGATCCTGGGAATTGGCGGTGTGATCCGTGTTCTGAAAACAGATGCTTCCATGACATGGATTCTGGGAGTTGCCGTTGTTCTTATTCTGGCAGTGATCATTTTACTTTTTATGATTGCAATGCCGAAGTTTACAAAGCTTCAGACTTTAATTGACAAACTGAATCTTGTATCAAGAGAAATTCTGACCGGTATTCCTGTTATCCGTGCGTTCAGCCGTGAAAAACATGAGGAAGAGCGTTTTGAGGAGGCAAATAAAACGCTTACAAAAACAAACCTTTTTGTAAACCGCTGTATGACATTTATGATGCCTGTTATGATGCTGATCATGAACGGAGTTTCTGTGCTTATTATTTACAGCGGGTCCCACGCGGTAGACAACGGAACCATGCAGGTTGGTAATGTAATGGCGTTTATCCAGTATGCAATGCAGATCATTATGTCATTCTTAATGATCACCGCCATGTCCATTATGCTTCCGAGAGCAAATGTGGCAGCCCTTCGTATCGATGAAATTTTAAAGACAGAAGTTTCCATTAAAGACCCGGAAAATCCGGAACACCCAAAGAAAGAAGCAGAAGGAACGGTAGAATTTAACCATGTTTCCTTTGCTTATCCGGAGGCAGGAGAAAATGTTCTTACGGATATTCATTTTAAGGCGGAAAAGGGAGAGACAGTAGCCATTATCGGAAGTACGGGAAGCGGAAAAAGTACCCTTGTAAATCTGATCCCAAGATTTTATGATGTGACAGAAGGTTCTGTTTCCATAGACGGAGTGGACGTTCGGGATATGTCCCAGAAGGAGCTTCGCGACTGTCTGGGATACGTGCCGCAGAAAGGGGTTCTTTTCTCAGGAACTATTGATTCCAATATCCGTTACGGAAAAACAGATATTTCAGAAGAAGAGGTAAAAACAGCAGCCCGGATTGCCCAGGCACAGGATTTTATTGAGGAAAAGCCACAGGCGTACCATTCCCCGATCGCGCAGGGAGGAACAAACGTGTCCGGCGGACAGAAGCAGCGTCTTTCCATTGCAAGAGCCATTGCAAAGAAACCGGAAATCTTTATTTTTGACGACAGCTTTTCTGCTCTTGATTTTAAGACGGACAGCAGGCTTCGCGGTGCATTAAAGGAGCATACAAAAGACGCGACTACGATCATTGTTGCACAGCGGATCAGCACAATTTTACACGCAGACAGGATCATTGTACTGGATGACGGTCATATGGCAGGAATGGGAACACATGCAGAGCTTATGAAAAACTGCGAGGTTTACCGCCAGATTGCAATGTCTCAGTTATCAGAGGAGGAATTGGCATGAGTGAGCAGAGAAGAAGAGGTCCTATGGGAGGACACGGTCACGGAATGGCTGCCGGAGAAAAGGCCAAGGACTTCAAAGGTTCTATGAAAAAGCTTTTTAAATATATGGAGCATTATAAATTCCGGTTTGCCATGATGTTTATTTTTGCAGTCGCAGGAACGGTATTCAGCATTGTGGGACCGAAGATTCTTGGAAAAGCTACAACAGAGCTGTTTAACGGTCTTGTGGCAAAGGTAAACGGCACAGGCGGGATCAATTTTGAAAAAATCGGAATGATTCTTCTGTGGACATTGGGACTTTACCTGGTAAGTTCCCTGTTTTCCCTGATCCAGGGCTTTGTTATGACAGGGATTTCCAATGATGTAACGTACAGTCTCCGTAAGGATATTTCAAAGAAGATGAACCGGCTTCCCATGAATTATTATGAGAGCCGCACAAACGGAGAGATTCTTTCCAGGATCACAAACGATGTGGACACCCTTCAGATGAGTTTAAACCAGAGTATGACACAGCTTATTACATCGGTGACAACCCTGCTCGGTGTATTTATCATGATGCTTTCCATTAATGTGTGGATGACAGTTGCAGCAGTTCTGATCCTGCCTGTTTCCATGTTCATTATTCAGAAGGTTATGAAGCATTCCCAGAAATATTTCCAAGCACAGCAGAAATATCTCGGTGAAGTAAACGGTCAGATTGAAGAAAATTTTGGCGGACACAACGTAGTAAAGGTATTCAATAAAGAAAATGATGTTGTGGAAGAATTTGAAAAAGACAATAAAAAACTTTATGAATCCGCATGGAAATCTCAGTTTTTCTCAGGTATGATGATGCCTGTCATGCAGTTTGTGGGAAATCTGGGATATGTGATGGTCGCTCTTTTAGGCGGTGTGTTTACCATCAAGGGAAGCATTGAGGTTGGAGATATTCAGTCCTTTTTCCAGTATATCCGAAACTTTACGCAGCCGATCCAGCAGATCGCACAGGTAGTAAATCTTCTGCAGTCTTCCGCTGCAGCTTCCGAGCGTGTGTTTGAGTTTCTGGAGGAGCCGGAGGAAGACCAGACAGTGGAAGATCCGGCAGATATTACAAAGCTTTCCGGAAATGTGGAATTTAATCATGTAACATTCGGCTACAATCCGGATAAGATTATTATTCATGATTTTTCTGCTGACATAAAAGATGGACAGAAAATTGCGATCGTCGGTCCTACAGGAGCCGGAAAAACCACAATGGTAAAACTTCTGATGCGTTTCTACGATATTAACGGCGGAAGCATCGCCATTGACGGTCACAATGTAAAGGACTTTAACAGAAGCGAACTCCGCGAAATGTTCGGCATGGTGCTTCAGGACACCTGGCTGTTTTCCGGAACCATCCGGGAAAACATAAGATACGGACGTCTTGATGCTACAGATGAGGAAGTCGTTGCAGCAGCAAAAGCTGCCCATATCCATAATTTTATCATGCAGCAGCCGGGCGGTTACGACATGGTACTTGACGAGGAGACGAGTAATATTTCTCAGGGACAGAAACAGCTTCTTACCATTGCGAGAGCCATTCTTGCAGACAACAGAATCCTGATCCTTGACGAGGCAACTTCTTCTGTTGATACAAGAACAGAAATGCAGATCCAGAAAGCGATGGATAACCTGATGAAGGGAAGAACCAGCTTTGTGATTGCACATCGTTTGTCAACGATTAAAGATGCAGACCTGATCCTTGTTATGAAGGATGGCGATATTATTGAGCAGGGAAATCATGAGGAGCTTTTAAAAGCCGGAGGATTTTACGCAGACCTTTATAACAGCCAGTTTGAAAAAGCAGGCGCATAATACTATACATTTTGGACGGTCTGGTATATAATATCAGAAATAAATGTTCAGGAGGATAAATTTATGATTATTACAACCACACCGTCCATAGAAGGAAAAGAAATCCGGGAATACAGAGGAATCGTATTTGGAGAGGTAGTTTCCGGAGTAAACTTTGTAAAAGATTTTGCAGCAAGTCTTTCGGATATGTTCGGAGGACGTTCCAACACGTATGAGGATGAACTGGTAAATGCAAGAACAAGAGCCCTTGCAGAGATGGAAGCGCGGGCAGTGCAGTTAGGCGCGAACGCAGTAGTAGGCGTCGATATTGATTATGAGGTGCTTGGTTCCGGAAACGGAATGCTGATGGTAACAGTGAGCGGAACAGCCGTAATTGCTGTGTAGGTGCTTCATGAGTTCAGAAAATAAACAGGAAACAGGAAGTGCATTCCTTGAATTTGTTCTTCAGAAGCTTGAAAAAAGAGTGGAAGAAGTAAATCTTTCCCTGAAAGAGGGACAGAAGGAAATTCAGGGAATGCACGAATATTACTGGGAAAACTATACAGAGATGGACCAGTATGGTTATGAGGATTACGACAATCAGCAGGCTTTGTTTCATCAGGTCAATGCCAATCAGCAGCAGCTTCTTTTAAAACAGCGCTTTACAAAAATGATGGATTCTCCGTTTTTCGGAAGAGTGGATTTTGTATATGAAGGGGAGGAGGATCCGGAAACCTTTTATATCGGAATCGGAAATTTTTCGGAGCGGACAGGACAGACGCCTCTTATTTATGACTGGAGAGCGCCGGTAAGCGGGCTTTTTTATGATTACGATAAGGGACCGGCACAGTATGAAGCTCCTGTGGGAGAGCTGACCGGGGAAATTACGTCCAAATGGCAGTATAAGATCCGGGGCGGAAAAATGGTGTATGAGTTTGAGAGCGATGTAAAAATCGACGATGAGATTCTTGCTGCGGAACTTGGAAGCAGCGGTGAGGTACAGCTTAAAAACATTATCCGCACCATACAGAAAGAACAAAATGCCATTATCCGCAACACAAAAGACAGGATCCTTGTGATACAGGGTGCAGCAGGAAGCGGAAAAACCTCTGTGGCGCTTCACAGGATTGCCTACCTTCTCTATCATGACAGAAAAAATCTGAAATCCTCGGATATTTTGATCTTATCTCCAAACAGCGTATTTTCTGATTATATTTCTCATATTCTTCCGGAACTTGGGGAAGAAAATATACGGGAAATGAGCTTTGATCTTTTTGCATACAAAGAACTTCAGGACGTGGCGGCAGACTGTGAGGACAGATATGACCAGATAGAAAAAAATCTGAAATTTCCATTTCTGTCTGATTCCATGAAAGAAAAGGAAAATGCAGAATTTACAGATAAAATCGAGGGCTTTCTTCTGGAGCTTGAGGACAGCCTCATGAACTTCCGCGATGTGGAACACAGAGGCTTTGTCAAAACAGAAAAAGAAATTATTTCTCTTTTTTATTTTAAGTTTACGGATATTCCGCTTTTATCCAGAATGGACGCGGTTGCGGAATATTTTATCGATGAGGTGGAGACACTGAGAAACAGAGACATGGAGGAAGAAGAGAAAGAGGCTGTAAAAGAAAAGTTTCGAAGAATGTATGAGACGAGAGATGTGTACGTTCTTTATAACCGATTTCTTTCAGAAGAAGGGTTTTCCCCGCTTCCGAAAGTGCCTGTTGAAAAGAGAAAGCTTCCCTATGAAGACGTATATCCTGTTTTGTATTTCAAGTACCGCCTGTTAAACAGACAGGCAAAAGAAAATATCAAACATCTTGTGGTAGATGAAATGCAGGATTATTCCAGACTTCAGTACAAAATTCTTCAGATGCTTTTTCCGTGCAGAATGACGATCCTGGGAGACAGGGCACAGACTATGGAAGATCGGATACAGGACGTGACGTCCTTCCTTCCGGAAATTTTCGGAAGAGAGATCCGCACGATTTACATGAATAAAAGCTATCGGAATACAGTGGAGATTGCTTCTTATGCAAACAGACTTGCAGGAATCCAGGATATAGAGTTATTTGAACGCCACGGAAAACCGGTGCAGGAACTGGAATTTGATTCTTTAAGAGAAGCTGCGGAGAAAGTCGCAGAAGAAGTGAGGGCAGAAGAGGAAGCATACGAGACGGAGGCTGTGATCCTGCCAGATGAAAAAAGCGCCTCTCTTTTTACCTCTCTTCTGAAGGAAATGCTGGGAGAGAAGGTTTCCTATCTTCACAGGGACAGCCGGAAATTTGAAAAAGGTCTTACCGTCACTACCTTTTATCTTGCAAAAGGGCTGGAGTTTGACCGTGTATTTTCTGTCTTCCCAAAAGATAACGACAGCGCTCTTCTTCGGCAGGGAAGATACATTGCTGCTACGCGGGCGCTTCATGAACTTCACAGTTATTTTATAAACTCACAAGGGAAATTTCATTGACAAGTCTGTAATAGAATTGTAAAATGTATTCCAAAGAACTTTATGAGACGATAAAAAGGAGGATACCATGAAGAATAAAAAGGTACTTGCAATGCTGGTGATGACCGTGGCTCTCTCAGGCGCGCTGACAGCCTGCGGGTTTGGCGGGGATGAACCGGAAGACCAGGTAGTTGTGGAGGCGACTCCTACTCCAGAACCAACAGAAGCTCCAAAACCTACAGCAACTCCGGCACCTGCTGACGGACAGAATACAACATATACATCAAAAGATAAGAGCATTGCCATTAAGCTTCCGGATGCCACATGGGCAAATAAATCAGATGAGGAAGATCTGGTAAGCTTTGAGTCACCGGATCAGGGTAAAATTGTGATCACACACGGAAAAGGCGAGGAAGATATGTCTTCTGCTGTCATTCCAAGTACAGAGGATATGGCTAATTCACTTGAGAAGGCAGCCGGACTTGAACCGAGAACCGATTACGAAATCAGAAGTTATTCTGCAAGTGATGTAAATGGCGTAAATGTATATTCTTATAATGTAAAATACAATAACACAGAGAAGACAGATGGAATTGCATGGGCAGTGAAACGTGTTTACGCAAATGACGGTGAATTTTACAGCATAGAAGCATCTATTAAAAAAGATGATGAGAAGCTTCTTAAAAAAGCAGAAGATTCCGTTGCGAGCTTCCAGATTTTAGGGGATTCTTCCCTCAAGAGCGCAGCTCCAAAGCAGTCAGAGGATAAAAAAGCCGAAGGAGAAGGCAACACTTCCGGTGAGGGACAGAATGCAGACAGCGCAGCTTCCGATGGAGCTGGCAGTGATGCAGGAACATCAGATGGAAGTTCTTCCGGCACAACAAATTCTGGTGGTTTTACAGACGCGCAGCTCAGTGATACAAGCCAGACAAGAACCATTTATCGAAACTCTGACGGACAGCCGCTTGTTATTTTCCCGGATGCCAATGGAAACTGGGTAGACGCAGACGGAAACAGCTACCGTTTTGCGAATGATGAAGACGTATACGACCAGAACGATGTCGATTATTATTATCATGGAGAAGCAGCAGACGTATATTATATGCCTGTGCAGTAAAATGCAGAAATGTGTGAAGAGACTGCTTTGCAGCGCGCATTTTGCAGAAGGAACGCCTGCGTGTTCCTAAATCAGAGAGTTCGGCTTTTGTCGAACTCTCTTTGCGATTTTTGAAAACCTGTGGTATGATGGTTGGCGGAGGAATGAAAAATGGAAGCATATGGAGAATTTGCCAGAGTCTACGACATTTTTATGGATAACGTGGATTATGAAGCCTGGGCGTCTTATCTGACAGAAAGCTTAAAAGAGTATGGAATCGGCGATGGTCTTGTGCTGGAGCTTGGCTGCGGAACAGGGACCATGACAGAGCTTCTCGCAGAATCGGGATACGATATGATCGGTGTGGATAACGCGGAGGAAATGCTCGCAGAAGCAATGGAAAAAAGAGAGGAATCCGGACACGATATTTTATATCTTCTTCAGGATATGGAGGAGTTTGAACTGTATGGAACGGTGCGTGCAGTGGTAAGCGTGTGCGACAGCCTGAATTATATAACAGAGGAAGAAGACCTTCTTCATGTTTTTTCCCTTGTAAATAATTACCTCGACCCCAAAGGCATTTTTATCTTTGATATGAACACGGTGTATAAATACAGGGAAATGCTGGGGAATACTACAATAGCGGAGAGCAGGGAAGAGGGAAGCTTTATCTGGGAAAACGAGTATGATGAAGAAACAGGGATGAACGTTTACGGACTGACCCTCTTCCTTCCACGAGAAGACGGTCTTTACGAAAAAACAGAAGAGGTTCATTACCAGAAAGCATATTCAGAAGAAAAAATAAAAGAGCTCCTCGAAAAGGCGGGAATGGAAGTTCTTGCCGTTTACGACGCCTATACAAAAAATCCGCCGTCTTCAGAGAGCGGAAGACTTACCTTTTTGGCGAGGGAGCATGGAAAAACAGAACAGGAGTGAAATACATGAGTGATTATATTATAAGAGCAACGGCTGCAAACAGTCAGATCCGTGCATTTGCAGCAGTGACAACAGATGTGGTGGAGACAGCGAGAAAGGCGCATAATACAAGTCCTGTGGCAACAGCGGCATTAGGACGACTTTTGACAGGCGGCGCAATGATGGGCGTCATGATGAAGGGAGATAAGGATATTCTGACGCTCCAGATCCATGCAGGCGGTCCCATCCAGGGAATTACGGTAACAGCAGATTCTAAGGGAAACGTAAAAGGATATGTGGGAAATCCAAATGTTTGTATTCCTGCAAACAGTAAGGGCAAGCTTGACGTAGCGGGCGCTGTAGGAGTCGGTTTTATGAACATCATTAAGGATATGGGACTGAAAGAGCCTTATATGGGACAGGTTGCGCTTCAGACAAGCGAGATTGCAGACGATCTTACGTATTATTTTGCAACAAGTGAGCAGGTTCCGTCCGCAGTGGGACTTGGAGTTTTAATGAATAAGGACAATACGGTGCGTCAGGCAGGAGGCTTTATTGTACAGCTTATGCCTTTTGCAGAGGAATCTGTCATTGCAAGACTGGAAGAAAATGTGCAGAAAATCACTTCTGTGACGAATCTTCTTGAGGAAGGACACACACCGGAAAGCCTTCTCGAAAAGGTTCTCGAAGGTTTTGACGTGGAGATCAACGACCGCATGGATACAAAATTCTACTGCAACTGCAGTAAAGAGCGTGTGGAAAAAGCCCTGATCAGCATCGGAAGAAAGGAATTAAACGAGCTGATCCAGGAAGGAAAAGAAGTGGAGATGAACTGTCATTTCTGCAATACAAATTATGTATTCTCAGTAGAGGAGTTAAAAGAAATCCTGAGAAGCTGCAAAGCCAGATAGGAGGAGCTTATGGAACTGGGGTTTATAAAAGCTGCTGCCGGAACACCGAAGGTGACGGTAGCAGACTGTGAGGCAAACGGAAGAGAAATTCTCGGAATTATCCGGGAAATGGAAAAAGAACATGCAAAGGTTATGGTATTTCCGGAGCTTTGTATTACAGGATATACCTGTCATGATCTTTTCTGGCAGCGCACACTTCTTGATTCTGCATGGAACACCCTTTTGTTTCTTGCAGAAGAAACAAAAGATACAGACGGGCTTATTTTTCTGGGACTTCCCGTTCGGAAAAACGGAAAGCTTTATAATGCGGCTGCAGTCCTGAACAGGGGACGGATTCTTGGTATTGTGCCAAAAACAAATCTTCCCAATTATAATGAATTTTATGAGCTGCGTCATTTTACTCCTGCAGAAGAAGGGGCGCTGGATTATATAGAAGTAAACGGGGAGGACGTACCCTTTGGTACAGACCTGATTTTTGCATGTGAAAATATGCCGGAGTTTACAGTGGCAGCAGAAATCTGCGAGGATCTCTGGGTTCCCATGCCTCCAAGTATTTCCCATGCACTGGCAGGAGCGCATATTATCGTAAATCTTTCTGCAAGTGATGAGATGGTGGGAAAAGACGCGTACAGAAGAACGATTGTAAACGGACAGTCTGCCCGTCTTGTCTGCGGCTATATCTATGCAACGGCAGGAGAGGGAGAATCTTCCCAGGATCTTGTTTTCGGAGGCCAGAATCTCATTGCAGAAAACGGAACGATTCTTGCAGAAGGAAAACGATTCAAAAACAATGTAATTTACGGGGAAATTGATGTACAGCGTCTCGCAGACGACAGAAGAAGACTTTCCACGTACCCGTCTGCAGAGGAAGACAGTCATATACGGATTCCTTTTGAGGCAGAAATGGAGAAGACTTCTCTTACAAGAAGATTTTCCCCAAGTCCTTTTGTACCGGAAGATAAAGAAGAGAGAGCACGCTGCTGCGAATCTATTTTAAATATTCAGGCAATGGGACTGAAAAAACGTATGGAGCATGTGCACAGCGAAAAGGCAATGGTTGGTTTATCCGGTGGTCTGGATTCCACACTTGCCCTTCTCGTGATCGGAAGGACATTTGATCTTATGGGAATCCCAAGACGCAACATTCACTGCGTGACAATGCCCTGCTTTGGAACGACAGACAGAACATATACGAATGCCTGTGAGTTAAGCAGCCGAATGGGCGCTTCTTTAAGTGAGATAAATATTAAAGAGGCAGTTTCCCAGCATTTTCGTGATATTGGACATGACCCGTCTGTGCATGACGTCACATATGAAAACAGCCAGGCAAGAGAGAGAACCCAGGTTCTTATGGACATGGCAAACCAGGAGGGAGCCATTCTTGTGGGAACCGGTGATTTATCAGAGCTGGCTCTTGGATGGGCAACGTATAATGGCGACCATATGTCCATGTACGGGGTGAACGCTTCTGTGCCGAAGACGCTTGTGCGCCATCTTGTGCAGTATTATGCAGAAACAGCCGAAGATAAAGGGCTTTCTGAGGTTCTCTTTGACATTCTGGACACCCCGGTAAGCCCGGAGCTTCTTCCGCCGAAGGACGGAGAAATCGCTCAGAAAACAGAAGATCTTGTAGGGCCTTATGAGCTTCACGATTTTTATATTTACTATATGCTTCGTGCAGGATTTGAGCCGAAGAAAATTTATGATATTGCATGTAAGACATTTGAGGGTGTGTATGACAAAGAGACGATCCTTAAATGGCTGAAAATATTCTACAGACGGTTTTTTGCACAGCAGTTTAAGCGCTCCTGTGTCCCGGACGGACCAAAGGTGGGAAGTGTGGCACTTTCTCCAAGAGGAGACTTACGTATGCCAAGCGATGCAAGCGCGGCAGTGTGGCTTGGACAGCTGGAAGAATTATAAAGAAATAAAGACAGGGAAAAGGCGGAGAACGTTAGGGGTTCTCCGCCTTTTTCAAAGCGTCCGCAATGGAATCAAGAAGCATCATGGAGGTGTATTTCTGGTCTTCGGCATACTGGATGTTTTCAAGAGACTGATTTGTATAAATCTGACTTGCAAGAGATTCCAGGGCAGGCTCCATGAGTGGAAACATGGCTGCTGTGCTTTCGCTTAAGTTCACAAGATGAATGGACTGTATGCTGTCTGCATCAACTGTGACTTCTACATCAAAGGTGTTGCTGTTTAACTCAATGGAGGAGGTGTAAACGCCTGGCTTATATTTGTGGACAGCGCCGGAGGAGGAAAGCTTTCCCTTTCCCGGACCGAACATAAAAAATACCACAATCCCCAGAATCAGGGCAAGAATAATAAAAATTGCGGTATAGATGACTTCTTTCATATGTAGTACAACAATTTTTGTTTTGGAACTCATGGTATGCGCCTCCTGGTCTGTTTTCTACATCTTATTCAGGAGACAGGGAAAATATGACTGGTTGTTTTTGAATCTGAGATAAGGTAAAATGAATGTTAAAACAGGCGGAAAAAGGAGGACAGGATATGTCGCTTCAGTTTATTACAGGAAGCTCCGGAACAGGGAAATCCTATTACATATATGAGCAGGTGATCCGGGAAGCAGGGCAGCACCCGGAGGGTTTTTATTATGTGATCGTGCCGGAGCAGTTTACCATGCAGACACAGAAAACACTTGTGGAAATGAGCCCTTCCAAAGGGATTTTAAATATAGATGTATTAAGCTTTGAACGTCTCGCTTACCGTGTTTTTGAGGAGACAGGAGGAGACGAAAAAGTTATTTTGGACGATACGGGAAAAACGATGGTTCTTCAGAAAATGGTACAGAAGCATCAGAAAGACCTTCCCTATCTCGGCAGTCAGATGAAAAAGCCGGGTTATCTTGACGAGGTAAAATCTCTTCTTTCAGAATTTATGCAGTATGGAATCGGGGAGGAAGAGCTCTCCCAGATGGTGGAAAAGGCCGGGGACAGGGAGCTTCTTACCATGAAGCTCCGGGATGTACACACCCTGTATCAGGGATTCCGGTCATATCTGGAAGGGCATTACATGACAGGAGAGGAAGTGATGGACGTACTTCTCCGTATGCTGCCTTTTTCGGAAAAGCTTCGGGGAAGCGTGATGGTATTTGACGGCTTTACAGGCTTTACTCCCATTCAGAACCGGGTCATTGAAGAACTTTTACGTATCTGCAGCCGCGTATATGTGACGGTCACAATGGACGCAAGGGAAAATCCGTATATAAAAGGAAAGTCCCATCAGCTTTTTTATATGGGAAGAAAAATGGTACAGAGCCTTTCCAGTCTCACAAAAGACATAGAAGAGCCTGTGCTTCTTTATCATGGGAAAAATTCAAGGTTTTCAAAGGCTCCTGCGCTGCAGTTTCTGGAGGAGCATATTTTCCGTTACAGAAAGGCTTCTTATGAGGGAAAACAGAATGCGATCTCCATATTTTGCGGAGAAAATCCCAAAAAAGAAATGGAGGAGGCAGTACAGCGAGCAGCACGTCTTGTCCGCACAGAAGGGTTTCATTACGGGGACATTGCCATTATTACAGGAAATCTTGAGGAGTACGGAACTCTTGCAAAGCAGGTATTAGATGAGGCGGGAATCCCCTATTTCCTTGATGAAAAGCATACCGTTCTTATGAATCCTTTTGTGGAGTATATCCGCGCTTCTATTGAGATGGCTGTGAAGGGGTTTTCCTATGAAAGCGTATTCCGGTATCTCCGCTGCGGGATGTCGGATATTACAAGAGAGGAGACGGACCTTCTGGAAAATTATGTGCTGGCTCTTGGAATCCGGGGCTTTGGAAAGTGGAAGGAGCGCTGGGTGAGGATCTACCGGGGAATGGAGCCGGACAGCATTCAGCGCCTCAATGAGATCAGGGAGCGTTTTGTGGAGGAAGTAAGCCCACTTGCAGAAGGATTTTCCAGAGGGAAACGGACAGTAGAGCAGTATTGCCGCATTGTGTACGACTTCATTGTGAAGAACAGAAGCTTTTATAAGCTCAAAGAAAGAGAAAAGGCTTTTAAGGCGCAGGGAAATGCGGCAATGGAAAAGGAATACAGCCAGATTTACGGAATTGTGATGGAGCTTTTTGATTCTATGGTATCCATTCTCGGAGAGGAGGAAGTGAGCCGTCAGGATTACAGCCAGCTTCTGGAAACCGGTCTTTCCGAGGCGAAAGTGGCGTTAATTCCTCCTTCTCAGGATCAGATTGTAGTGGGCGATATGGAGCGAACCCGTTTAAAGGGCATGAAGGCTTTATTTTTTGTTGGCGTAAATGAAGGAAATATTCCGAAAAATACAGAATCAGGCGGAATTCTTACAGAGCTTGACAGGGAATTTATGGAAGAGCAGGGCGTGGAGCTTGCTCCGGGACCAAAGGAGCAGATGAGCATTCAGAGATATTACCTTTATCTGAATCTTACGAAGCCGGAAAAATATCTCTGTCTTTCCTACAGCCTTTCCAACAACAGCGGAGAGGCGGTAAGCCCTGCCTATTTAATTGGCAGTATTCAAAAACTGTTCCCTGATGTAGAGGTGGAACAGGCAGATCATGCCGGAAATCCTCTTTCTGCACTGGAGCTTCCGGGCGCTGGTCTCTCTTATTTTATCAGGGGACTGCAGGAAGCTTCTCAGGGAGGCGGAGACGAGGTATTTAAGGAGCTATACAGCTGGTATCTGAAAAGTCCTGTGTATGCGCCTGTTGTGAAAAAACTGGTGGAAGCTGCCTTTACAAGAAAACCGGCAGATGAGATCAGCAGAAGTGTGGCAAAGGTTTTATATGGAGAAGTATCTCCGTACAGCGCCACAAGGCTGGAACGATTCGCAGCCTGTGCGTTCGCTCATTTTCTCCAGTATGGTCTTCGCCTGACGGAGCGGGCAGAATATGAATTTCGTGCAATGGATATGGGAAATATCATGCACATCGCTCTGGAAAATTTCGCGGGAGAGGTGCGAAACAGAGGACTTGAGTGGGCGGATTTAACAGAAGAAGTACGAAATGAGATTGTGGATCAATGTCTGGACGAGCTTGCGGCAGATTATGGAAACACCATTTTAAAGAGCAGTGCGAGAAACGAGGCGATGATCGAGCGAACCAGAAGGATCCTGAGGCGTACAGTGTGGGGACTGCAGCAGCAGCTTCAAAACGGAGAATTTAAGCCGGAGGGTTTTGAAGTCTCTTTCGGAGGCGGACGCATCGACCGTGTAGATGTGATGGAAGAGGAAAATCAGGTGTATGTGAAAGTCATTGATTATAAGACGGGAAATACTACCTTTGACCTTGTATATTTATATTACGGACTGCAGCTTCAGCTTATGATTTATCTGGACGGCGCGCTTTCTGTAGAAAAGAAAAAGTATCCGGGAAAGGAAGTTCTTCCAGCAGGCGTATTCTATTATAATGTGAAAGACCCCATGATAAAAGAAAAAATAGATGCAGATGTGGAAGAAGTAAGCAGCCGGATTTTAAAAGAACTGAAAATGAACGGTCTTGTACGGGCTGACCGGGAAATGATAGAAAAAATGGATAAAAGCCTTGTGTCTCTTTCTGTGGCAATGAATAAAGACGGAAGCTTCCGGAAAAATTCTTCTGTGGCAACAAGAGAGCAGTTTGATGTTCTGGGAAGATTTGTAAAGCAAAAAATTGAGAAGCTTAGAAGCTGTATTATGGAGGGAGACGTGGAAGTGAATCCTTATAAAATGGGAAAGAAAAGCGCCTGCACGTATTGCCCCTACATTTCCGTATGCGGCTTTGACAGAAAGATGCCGGGGTATGAGTACCGGAATTTGAAGGTATTTGACGATAAAGAACTGTGGCAGATATTGGAGGAGGAAGAGTAAATGGCAGTTTCATGGACGGAAGAACAGAAGCAGGTAATTTCACTGCGGGACAGGAACATTCTTGTAAGCGCAGCGGCAGGCTCCGGAAAAACGGCAGTTCTTGTACAGAGAATTTTAAGTAAGATCCTGGACAAAAAA
Source organism: uncultured Blautia sp. (assembly GCA_900540785.1). Taxonomy (GTDB): domain Bacteria; phylum Bacillota; class Clostridia; order Lachnospirales; family Lachnospiraceae; genus Blautia_A. The sequence continues at coordinate 54,472 of UQHF01000017.1, read as the reverse complement.
AATCCGGTGGACATTGACAGAATGCTGATCATGACCTTCACAAGAGCAGCGGCGGGAGAGATGAAGGAGAGAATTTCAAGAGCCCTTGAGGAAGCTCTTTACGAAGAACCGGAAAACGAGCATCTCCAGAGGCAGATGACGCTGATCCACACAGCCCAGATTACGACTATTGACGGGTTCTGCTCTTATCTCATACGTAATTATTTTCATTTAATCAGGCTGGACCCGGGGTGCCGGACAGCGGAAGAAGGGGAATTAAAGCTCTTAAAAGAAGATGTGTTAAAAGAGCTTTTCGAGGATTTTTATGGCAGAAACGATGAAGATTTCCTGAATTTTGTGGAGTGCTATGCGCCGGGCAAAACAGACGAGGGATTAAAAGAGCTGGTATTAAAGCTTTACGATACGGCAATGAGTAATCCTTATCCGCTGGAATGGCTTGGCGGCTGTATCAGGGCATATGAAATAGAAGGTGCACAAGATCTGGAAAAACAGGACTGGTTTGCTGTTTTGTGGGAGAGTGTGATACAGGAGCTTACTCAGGCGGAAGCTCTTTTTATGCAGGGGATTTCTGTGTGCCAGGAGCCGGGAGGACCGTATCTTTATGAGGAGGCGCTTAGGAGCGATATGATTCTCATAGATGAGCTGAACGTTCTCTGTGAAAAGCAGGATTTTGACGGTATGGCATCGGCGCTTTCTTCCTTAAAATTTGCGCGTCTTTCTGCAAAAAAGGCAGAAGATGTGGAGGAGTATAAAAAGGAACAGGTAAAGAAGCTTCGGGAAGAAGGCAAGGGGATTTTAAAAGACCTTTCCGAGCGGTATTTTTCGGAGAGCCTGCAGGAGGCGGCAGAGACAATTCTCTGCTGCCGGAAGCCAGTGGAAATCCTGATCCGCCTTACAGAGGAATTTATGGAGCGCTTCGGAGAAAAGAAGCGGGAAAAAAATATCATCGATTTTACAGACATGGAGCATTTTGCCCTTCAGATCCTTGTGACAAAGGAGGGAGATACCTTTACGCCAAGTCAGGCAGCAAGGGAACTTTCTGAAAAATACGATGAGGTTCTTGTAGACGAGTATCAGGACAGCAATCTTGTGCAGGAGCTTCTCACAAACATGGTCTCCGGGTGGGTAAACCAGAGAAAAAATATTTTCATGGTAGGAGACGTAAAGCAGAGCATTTATCGTTTCCGTCTCGCAAGACCGGAGCTTTTCATGGAAAAATATAAGACCTATACAACGGAGGAAGGGAAAGAGCAGAGAATCGACCTTCATAAAAATTTCAGAAGCCGCAGAGAGGTTCTGGAAAGCGTCAATTATATTTTCCGCCAGATCATGGGGGAAGACCTGGGCGGCGTGGCGTATGATGAGGCAGCAGCGCTTTATCCGGGCGCTGTTTTTCCGGAAGGACAGGATCCGGAATTTATCAGAACAGAGGTACTTCTTGTAGAAAAAGACAGCGAAGAGCTTTCTGAGGAGGGGATTGAAAGCGAGCAGGAGCTGGAGGCGCTTGCCATTGCCCATAAAATTCAGGAAATGAAGGGAAAGGAGAAGGTTCTTGATAAAGAAACAGGAGAATACCGACCTCTGGAATACGGGGATATTGTAATCCTTCTTCGTACTGCCGCTGGTTGGACAGAAACCTTTGGGGAGGTGCTTTCCTCACAGGGAATCCCTTCTTACAGTGCTTCAAAAACAGGATATTTTTCCGCGACAGAGGTCGTGACCATGCTGGATTACCTTCGAATCTGTGACAATCCGCTCCAGGATATTCCCCTTGCAGGCGTGCTGCATTCTCCTGTTGTGGGCTGTACGTCTCAGGAGCTTGGGCTTCTGCGCGCAAGGTATGAGCAGGGAATGCTGTTTGATGCGGTGTGTGCATGGGTAGATGAGGAATGCATGGAAAATGAGGAAGAAGCGGCGCTTTTTCAGAAGCTTTCCGGTTTTTTATCCCTTCTGGCAAATGTCAGGGATATGGCGGAATATACGCCGGTTCATCAGTTGATCGTATATATTCTGGAAAAGACAGGATATGGAAATTATGCGGCTGCCCTTCCTGATGGAGAACAGAGAAGAGCAAACCTTTCGATGTTAATAGAAAAGGCAATGGATTATGAAAAGACAAGCTATCGCGGGCTTTTTAATTTTGTGCGTTATATTGAAAAGCTGCAGAAATTTCAGGTAGACTACGGAGAAGTCAATTTATCCGGTGCAGGAGAAGGCTCTGTGCAGATTATGACGATCCATAAAAGTAAGGGTCTTGAATTTCCTGTAGTATTTGCGGCAGGTATGGGAAAACAGTTTAATTTCAGCGATATAAACGCAGGGCTTTTGATCCATCCTGAGCTTGGAATCGGAACAGACGCCATTCTTCCGGAAAAAAGAATCACTTCCACCACTTTATATAAGCAGATGATACGAAGGGCAATTTTAAAAGAAAGTCTGGGAGAGGAGCTTCGTGTTCTTTATGTCGCCCTGACCCGCGCAAAAGAAAAGCTGATCATTACAGGAACAACAGGAAAGCTGGAAGAGAGAATCCGCGGGCTTTCCGGCTTTTTAAAGCAAGAGGAGGAACTGCTTCCTGTGGGAAGCCGCATGAAGGCAAAGACTTACTGGGATTACCTTCTTCCTGCTCTGATCCGACACAGAGCAATGGAGCCGATTTTGGAAGAGTACGGGATTTTTTCCAACAGAAGAAATCCTCTTTATGAAGGAGACAGCGATTTTATCATACAAAAAGTAACGGCAAAAGACCTTGTAAAAGAAGAGGTGGAGCTTCAGGCAGAAACGGAAATCCGAAGAGAGGTTCTGGAAAACTGGGACATTTCTCTTGAATACGACAAAGAAATAAAAGAAGAGCTGGAAAAAAGATTCTCTTTTGTTTATCCTTACGAGTTTTTACGGGAGATTCCGGTGAAGGTAAGCGTATCGGAATTAAATAAAAGAGCGCACCATGATTTTTACGAAAAAGAAGAAAATATAACAGAGATTCCGGAAGAGGAAGAGCTTCCTGTTGTGCCGGAGTTTATTGAAAAGCAGGAAGCATACACAGGCGCATCAAGAGGAACCGCTTACCACAGAGTGATGGAATGCCTGGATTACAGCCGTACATCTTCTGTAGAAGAGATTAAGATACAGATAAAAGAACTGCTTCAGCAGAAGAAATTAAAAGAAAAAGAAGCAGAGTGTATCCGTCCGGGAGATATTTTTACCTTTGTCACTTCTTCATTGGGACAGCGAATGAAAAAAGCATTTGAAAACCGACTTCTTTTCCGGGAGCAGCCTTTTGTCATCTCAAGAGAAGCAGAAGAATTAAATCCTGACTGGGAGGGAGAACGCGTTCTTGTACAAGGTATTATGGACGCTTACTTTGTAGAAGACGGAGAACTGATCCTTGTGGATTATAAGACAGATAAGGTGAGAAGAGGAGAAGAACAGATTCTCACGGAACGGTACAGAAACCAGATTCTGGGTTATGGAGAGGCGCTTTCACGGGCAGCAGGAAAGCAGGTAAAGGAGGCGTATATCTATTCCTTTGCGCTGGGGAAGGAGATTGAGGTGTAACTATTATTGAAGTTTTTCTGAAAGATTTGTATAATGTAGGAAGATAATACGTAAGATAATACGCAAGATGATGGAGGTGTTTTTGTGGGAGATTATAAACCGCCTTTTACAATAACGAATGAGATATTGTCATATGTATCTTCTGTTTCTGAAAAAATCGGACGTATAACAGCGACAAATAATCTTGAGGCAAAGCCGCATTTACGAAAAAATAACAGAATTAAATCAATTCATTCCTCTCTGAAGATAGAAGCAAATTCCCTGACACTAGGGCAGGTCAGAGATGTAATCAACGGTAAAATGGTACTGGGAGAGCAAAGAGAAATACAGGAAGTAAAGAATGCCTATGCTGCATATGAACAGCTTTCAGAAATTGACCCTTATGATATACAGCATTTGAAAAAATTCCACGGGATTATGACGAAGTATCTTGTGGAAGAGTCCGGTGAATTTCGACTGGGGGAGGAAGGCGTTTTCAATGGTGACCAGTGTGTTTTTATGGCTCCGCCGGCTCGATTCGTGCCACAGCTTATGGAGGAATTATTTTGTTGGATAAAAATAGCGCAAAACGATGTTCACCCGTTGATTTTGAGTAGTGTATTTCACTATGAATTTGTATTTATCCACCCCTTTGCAGATGGCAACGGAAGAATGGCAAGATTATGGCAAACTGCTATTTTGTCTAAATGGAAGCCGATATTTGAATATATTCCAATCGAAAGTCAGATTGAAAAATTTCAGGATCAATACTATGAGGCAATTTCCAGATGTCATGCTGATGGAAGTTCTACGATTTTTATTGAATTTATGCTGCAGCAGATTAATAAGATTCTTGAGGAGATCTCTGTTCAAATGAGCGGAGAAAATGAAAAGCTGTCAGAAGCTGTTAAAAAGCTGCTTGGAGTTATGGAATACGATGTGCCTTATACAAGTAAGGAACTTATGGAAAAAATGGGCTTAAGATCCAGAGAAGGATTCCGCAGAAATTATCTGAGCCCTGCTGTTGAGCTGAATCTTATCAAAATGACGATTCCTGATAAGCCCAACAGCAGAAACCAAAGATATGTAAAAATATAAAGTAAAGTGTTTTTTATGACACGATTAAATGATTCAGAGACGATTTCACACTCTCCACCCAGCAGGATATTTATTTTTCAGCACACCATTTACCAGTTTTCCGAATCCGATCGGATACCCTTCTACGCAGAGAAGCTGCCAGCCTTTTGCTTTGGCGGCTTCCTGCGGCTCAATATTTAAAGTTTCTCCTTTCAGATACCGGGTAATCCGCTCGTCGTTTACAGAGAGAGAAATACAGGAAGCAGCTTCGCCTTTTCGAAGGGCAAGTGCAAGAGGCTGCGATGGTTCAAAACGATTCTTTTTTATATCCCCCAGATACAGACCATTTCTTAAAAAAGCAAGTCCGCGGAAACCACAGGACACAGGGGGGAGATAGTAGGCTTTGTCTTTGCGGATTTCCACCCGGTTCCAGTCAAAAGGCTGACCGCCAAGTGTGGAAAGCCCGATTTCTTTAAAAAATTCATCCATCCATTTTACTGCATTTTTATCCGGCTTTGTGTGCGGAGCGGACATGCCGCCCTGTGAAGACATGCCGGGTTTTTGAATGAGTGCCATAAAATGTCCTTCTCCGTTCATTTTGTGGGGGAAGAGGCGTACACAGCGTTTCAGGCGTTCCTCCCCGTTTCCGGCAGAAGGAATCCCTTCTGAGAAGCCTTCATACCAGGGAATCTCCATAAGCTCTGCCTCCGGTCTGTTTTCCAGAAGGAAGGAAATACTTCCTTCGTCTTCTTCCGGGGAAAAGGTACAGGTGGAGTAGAGGAGAAGACCGCCAGGACGAAGCATATCAAAGCCGTTTAAAAGAAGCGCTCTCTGGATTTTTGAAAGCTCATGGGATTTTTCCGGCGTCCAGTCAAGGGCGAGTGCATCTTCTTTTCGGAACATTCCCTCGCCGGAGCAGGGCGCGTCCAAAATGATCTTATGGAAAAAATTCGGGAAAGTGCGGGCAAGCTTTTCCGGAGGCTCGTTTGCCACAAATACATTGGGAATGCCGAAAAGCTCGATGTTTCGGAGAAGTGCCCTTGCTCTTGAGGTGCTGATGTCGTTTGCAACGAGAAGACCTTCCCCTTTTAAGGCTGCGCCAAGCGCCGTTGCCTTTCCTCCGGGAGCAGCGCACATATCAAGAACGTATTCGCCAGGAGACACAGGAATCCGGGAGGCAGGCGTCATGGCACTTGGCTCCTGAAGATAATAAAGCCCCGCCTGGTAAAGGGGACAGCGGGAGGGACGGCTTTCCTCCTCATAAAAATATCCGTTTTTTATCCAGGGAATGGGAGTTACGGGAAAAGGAACAATGCGTTCAAATTCCTCGCAGGTAATTTTATCTGTATTGACACGAAGTCCGAAAGTTCTGGGGGCTTCGAAGCTTTTTAAAAACAGGGGATATTCTTCTCCGAGGAGTGCTTTCATGCGCTCCAGAAAAGCCGGATGGAGAGTTTCAGTTTTATTCTGGTTCATAGGACCTCCTGATATAAAAGATTTTGTACGATATAAAAAGACTGGAATTATCTTACCATATATGTTTCGAAAAGTATATAATGAAACATCGGCAATTCATGACTCTTTTGGTATAAATATTGTCGAAAATACTATTGACAAAACTATATTATATGATGTATAGTATTATCAACAAAACAATATTGATAAGCTGTATAATATTATAAAATAAAAAAGGAAGTGAGACGATGGTATTTAATACAGGCGCGGCTCTTCTTGATGCGATAGTTCTGGCAGTTGTATCGAAGGAAAAAGAAGGGACGTATGGCTATAAAATTACCCAGGATGTTCGAGGTGTTCTGGAAGTATCAGAATCTACTCTTTATCCTGTGTTACGAAGACTGCAGAAGGATGACTGTCTGGAAGTGTACGATATGGCATATGAGGGCAGAAACAGAAGATATTACAAGCTGACAGAAAAGGGAAGTGCGCAGTTGAATTTATATAAGGTAGAGTGGAAAAACTACTCATCAAAGATTTCCAAAATGCTTGAGGGAGGAATAGGAATATGAACAGAATGCAGTTTATGAGAGAGCTGTCCCGTCTTCTTTCTGACATATCAGAAGCAGAAAGAGAGGAAGCCCTGGAATATTACGAAAATTATTTTGAGGACGCAGGCGCAGAAAGAGAAGCGGAAGTGATCCGGGAACTTGGGAGTCCGGGAAAAGTAGCTGCGATCATTAAAGCAGATTTAAACGCAGACGCAGGAAATTACGGGGAATATACAGAACAGGGATACACAGATACAAGGACAAAAGAACAGGGGCAGATGCCTGGAAAATATACGGCAGGAAGAAGAGAAAGCCGTGCAGAGCGCGGGTATCATGCAGGAAGAAAGAAGAGAAATCCTGTGGCGATTGGTCTTATCATTCTGGGTCTTGTGATCCTTTCTCCCTTTCTGGTGGGTGCAACAGGAGGAATCCTTGGTGTTGTCATAGCCATAGCCCTGATTCCGTTTCTGGCAGCTTTTGCAGTGGGAGCGTGTGTGCTTGGATTTTTTGCAGGAGCAGCAGCTTGTGTGGCGGCAGGAATCAGCCTGTGCTTCACATATCCGGGAGCCGGTGTTTTAACTCTTGGAATCGGATGCCTTTTTGCAGCAGCAGCGATTCTCAGTGTTCTGGTTCTTGTGTGGAGTGTTGGAACAGCGCTTCCGTGGATTTTAAGAAAAGTAACAGATGGATTTCACAACCTTATTAATAAAGAAGAAAAAAGAAAGGACGGTGTGGAAATATGAAAAAATTTACAAAAGGAATGTTGATTACAGCCGGTGTTTTCGGTGTATTGGGAATCGGGCTTTCTGCAAGCGGAGTGGCAATGGGAGCGACAGTGGACAGTGTAGAAATTCTCAGGGATTTTCGTGACAGAGTAAATGCAGAACTTACAGAGACGGATTATTATGATGACGATATGGACGACCGTTACGATGATTACGACGACAGATATGATGATGACGATTACGATGATCATTATGATGACGATCGCCACGACAGAGCAGTAACGGAGCCATCTGATACAGTGCAGGGCACAACAGAAGACGGTGTGCGTTCCTATACTTTAAATAATGTGACAAAGCTTGACGTAGAGCTTACATGGGACAGTTTTGTAATGGAAAGCTGGGATAAGAACAGCTTCGGTGTGGAAATCGAAGGCGATGAGAAAGAAGAAGTATCTGTTTTGCAGCAGGGGCAGGAAGTCAAAATTGTAAGTAAAAAACTGGAAGAAAAGCATGAAGAGCCAAGAACCGTTACTTTCTATTATCCGGAAAAAACAAATTTTCGCGAGGTGGATATTGAAATCGGAGCAGGAACAGCAGAACTTATGGACGCCATCATAGCAGATGAATTCAGCTTTACAGTAGGCGCCGGTGAGGGAAATTCATATGACCGGATCAATGCAGGAGAAATCAGTCTGGAAGTTGGGGTAGGATTGTTGGATCTTGATGTAATAGAAGCCTGGGAAATTGACGGAGAATGCGGAATGGGAAGCCTGGACGCTACTTTCGCAGGAAGAGAAGAAGACTATTTTATTAAAACAGAAGGCGGGCTTAACAGTATTGTAATTGGAAGCGACGAACTTGGAGGTATAACAGGCAATCATAGTTTTGGAAATAAAGGAGCTGCTCATACAGCAGAGTTTGAATGTGGAATGGGAAGCATCAACATAGACTTTGAGGAGGAATGATCATGGAAAACAAGCGCTTATATAAGTCAGATGTAAACTGCATGATTTGTGGCGTATGCGGAGGAATCGCAGAATATTTCAATATTGACCCTACGCTGATACGTATTATATGGGTGATTCTAAGCTGTTTCTGGTGGGCGGGTATTCTTGCATATTTCCTCTGTGCTGTTATTATGCCGAAATCTCATGTATAAATCCTGAATTTCTGTCTATACTCCAGAGGAAAAGGAGGAGTGGACAGATGAACCGCGACAAAGAAATCAAAGAATATCTGGAAGGAAAGCTTTCCAGAGAGGAGAACATGAAATATGAAATTGCAGAAGAACTGGGGCTTCTTGACAAGGTTCTTGAAAGTGGATGGAAAAGTCTTTCTGCAAAGGAAACAGGACGAATTGGCGGACTGATGACACGACGAAAAAAGAAAACCGAAAATATGTAAAAGAAAATCTCCGGGAGAAGCAAAAGAGCTCGCCGGAGATTTTTTGTGAACGATATACATGGTCTTTCTTTACAATCACACAGGTTTTGTGTAAAATAGCAATATAAAATAAGGAGGTTGAAAAATCATGGACGTAAAAAGAGTATTTTTAATTGTTCTTGACAGCTACGGGATCGGCAATGCGCCGGACGCAGCAGACTTTGGAGATGAAGGAAGCAACACTCTGGCAACGATTGTGAAGTCAGAGAAATACCATACACCAAATATGTGCAAACTCGGCCTTTTCAATATTGACGGAGTGGAGGCGCAGCCAAAAGAAGAAAACCCTTCCGGAGCTTTTGGAAGATTTACAGAAGCATCAAGGGGAAAAGATACCACGATCGGTCACTGGGAGATTGCAGGAATTATTTCACGCCGTCCTCTTCCAGTTTACCCGGACGGTTTCCCAAAAGAGGTGCTTGATGAATTTACACGCCGTACAGGTCGTGAAGTAATCTGCAACAAACCGTATTCCGGAACAGAGGTCATTAAGGATTACGGCGATGAGCACGTAAAAACAGGAAAGCTGATCGTATATACTTCAGCAGACAGCGTATTCCAGATTGCGGCTCATGAGGACGTGGTTCCCCTTGAAGATTTATACGAATACTGCCGTATTGCAAGAGAAATCCTTACAGGAGAGCACAGTGTGGGAAGAGTGATCGCAAGACCGTTTGTGGGAGAGAGCGGAAATTATACACGTACTTCTCACAGACATGATTTCTCTCTTGTTCCTCCGGCTGTTACCATGATGGACGTTCTGACAGAAAAGGGATACGATACAAAAGGCGTAGGAAAGATTTTCGATATTTTTGCAGGAAAAAATGTGCAGACTACAGTATCCATTAAAAATAATGTTGACGGCATGGATAAGACTCTGGAGATCCAGAAGGAAGATTTCAACGGTCTTTGCTTCGTAAATCTTGTTGATTTTGATATGCTTTACGGACACAGAAACGACATCGATGGTTATGCAAATGCAGCAACGGTTTTTGATGAACAGCTTGGAGAATTCCTGAAAAACATGAGAGATGATGATGTTCTCATGATCACAGCAGACCACGGCTGCGACCCGGGATTTAAGGGAACAGACCACAGCAGGGAATGCGTACCTATGATGATGTACGGAAAATCGGTAAAAGAAGGAGTAAATCTCGGAACGAGAAATACGTTTTCTGATATGGCGGCTACGATTCTTGATATGTTTGGAATCCAGGGCAAAACAGAGGGAACCAGTTTCTGGGGTGAAGTGAAAAAATAACAGATACAGGAGGGGTGTAAGATGGAACGGCAGGAATTAATACGCAGGGCTTTTGAAGCCCAGAAAAAAGCGTATGCTCCTTATTCCCATTTTCAGGTGGGGGCTGCTCTCCTCTGTATGGATGGAGAGATTTTTGAGGGGTGCAATATTGAAAACGCAGCATACGGAGCAACAAACTGTGCGGAAAGAACTGCGTTTTTCAAGGCAGTTTCCGAGGGCAAACGGGAGTTTAAATCCATTGCCATTGTGGGTAAACCGGAATCGGCAGAGGAGTTTGAATACTGTGCGCCCTGCGGGATTTGCCGTCAGGTAATGGCAGAATTCTGCGATACTCAGAATTTTGAAATCATTCTTCCGCGCTCGGGAAATGATTACAGAGTGTATAAGCTGGAACAGCTTCTTCCGCTGAGCTTTACAGCGGAAAATCTGGAAAATAAATAAGAGACAGACAAGACAGGACTGCTGCAGAAATGTGGCGGTTCTGTTTTTTTTATGTTATAGGAAATTACTCCGTAATGTTTAGTACACAGTTTCAAGTGTCTGATGGCAGGGTTTGTTTATTTTGATACTTTAAGCAGGATTTATAAACAAAATTACTTCAAGGTTGTGTTTTTTAGCTCTTTTCACACGGCTTATAAACAAATTTTGTGTTTTTTGAGGCGAAAATAGCATTATATAAACAATCATGAAGAAAAATTGTGTTTTTTCAGGGGATTTTGCGTTTTTATAAACAATCGGAATCTGCATTTGACGCGGAAGTTTCTTTTCTGTCGTTCTCTGAGAAAATGAAAAAATAGATGGCGAAAGCTACTGGAATATTGTATAATTTCAATATGATATATTGAAAAAAAGATGTGTATAATACACAAAAAATATGAAAAATAGAAAATATTTGAGGGGAAGTAAGGAGGGGGAAAGTGTGAAAGAGAAGAAAAGAATATTTTTATCCTTATCCCGGAAAAAGAGCAATCTTCTTTTATTTGGAATTTTGTTTTTCCTTACCTTTTTTATGCTGGTGTTTCTGTCGGTGTATCAGACTGCAAAGAATAATGTTTCTGGAATTGAAGAAACATATGGAACGAGCTTTCGAATACAAATTTATCGTGATGAATCAAAGCCGGAATTTTGGGAAGAAAAAATAGTAGAAGGATTAGATGCGCCTCTTCGTGTTTATACAGGACCAAATGTAGATGAAGCCATGATGGAGAGAATTACAGAGGAAGTACCGGGAATTACAGATTATGAGGCAGGTCGGAACTGGGACGTAATGTTGTATGAATATGAATTAATTCCCGGATATTGGAATTATGAATATTTTTCTTCTCACGATCAAGAGCTTTCTTTTGACCCGGAAGAAACGAAAAATAATATGTATATTACCCAGTGCTTTCCTACAAGAAACAGTTTTCGGTTTGAACAGTTTTACAATGGAACATTTCGTCTTGCAAAAGGAAGGCATATTACACCGGAAGATAAGTTTAAGTGCATTATATCAAAATCTCTGGCAGAGAAAAATGATTTAAAAATAGGAGATATATTGAGGATTGATGCAGAATCTTTGGCAGTACGGGCAAAAACTCCCATAGAGTCTCTGGGAACCGTGGAAGCAGAGATTGTGGGGCTTTTTGATATGACGTATCAGCAGAGTGTCAATCAGTATACAGATGAATATGACATTTTGGAAAATTGGGTCATTACGGACAGCGAGACAGGATATTGCCTGGATCGTATGTATGGGGAAGAAAATCACTTATACGGTGGATATTTTTTTGTAAAAAACCCGGAAGATATAGATGAGGTTATGAAAGAAGTAAAAAATCTTGACTGGATAGACTGGCAGTATTACGAACTGGTAAAAGACGATTCCATGTATAAAGACGCGGTCAAACCTCTTGATACGGTAAAAAAGATAATGTTTGTATGTGTCTGTGTTATTACGGCAGCGGGGATTCTGCTTCTGTTTTTTGTAATTACCCATTCCATGAAAAAGCGTGTCCGCGAAACAGGAGTCTTAATGTCTCTTGGCATTACAGGAAAAGAAATAAAAAAGCAGTTTTTATGGGAACATCTTCTGATTGGAATCGCTGCATTTCTTCTGGCTTCGCTTGTGAGTTTTGCGGTAACGCCGATAATTGGCGAGCAGATTTATGGAACGGTGCATCAGGAGAAGGAACAGAAAATATACACAGAGAAAGAAATTGAGGCAGCGATTGCCCGCGGGGAACAAAGCAAGGTATCGGAAATGGCAAAGAACCAGAAAACAGGCGTGGAGCCGCCCAAAGAGCTGCATACAAAGGTAAGCGTAAAAACAGTTGTGATAGTTTTTGTTTCAATGCTTCTTATTATTTATTTCTGTGTAAATGGGGTAATTAAGAAGACGCTTAAGCTGGAACCCATACGGGTGCTGTCCATGATTGAGTAGAGGAGGGGGAAGTGTGAAAGAGAAGAAAAGAATATTTTTATCCTTATCCCGGAAAAAGAGCAATGTTCTTTTATTTGGAATTTTGTTTTTCCTTACCTTTTTTATGCTGGTGTTTCTTTCAGTATATGGAACATCAAAACAGATGATGAAAGAAGTAGAAAAGAAGTATGGAGCAAGTTTTATGATGTTGCTTTACCGGGACAAGTCTAAATTGGAACTGTGGGAAGAGAGAGACGTGGAAGGCGTAGGGACACTCGATTATTATATCGGACCTGGTATAGATGAAGAAATGATGGATTATATTCTGGAAGAGGCTGATGGAGTTACGGATTATGAAGGAGGAGGGGATTATAGTGTATTACTTTGCGATTATGATCTGATTCCAGGATATTATGAAAGTTCATATGAATACGAAGTGTTACACCCGGATCCTAACGCAATGTTTTCTGTTGAAGATACACAAAACCTGAGATTTCAGACTCGATGCCAGGCAATGCGCAAAAGCGAACATTTTGAAGAATTTCAAAATGGAAGCTTTAAATTAACAGAAGGAAGACATATCGCTCCGGAAGATGAACATGTCGTTATGATTTCGAAAGAATTGGCTCAAAGAAATGGATTAAAGATAGGAGATACGTTTAAAATCCAGGGAGATTCACTGACTTTAAGGGGATTTCCAGAAATTCCGCTAGGATTAATAGAAACAGAAATTATTGGCATCTATGAGATGACATATCAACAGGTTGTAACAGAATATACAAGTGAGTACGACATATTAAACAACTGGATTCTTGTGGATAACGAAACGGGATATGATTTAGATAAAATTTATGGAGATCCTCCGTCTTTATGGGTATCAACAATTTATGTAGAAAACCCGGCAGAACTTGATAAAGTAATGAAAGAGGTCAACAGTCTTGAGGGAATCGACTGGCAGTATTACGAATTGAGAAAAGACGATTCCATGTATAAAGACGCGGTAAAACCGCTTGATACGGTAAAAAAGATAATGTTTGTATGTGCCTGTGCTATTACGACAGCGGGGATTCTGCTCCTGTTTTTTGTGATTACTCATTCCATGAAAAAGCGTGTCCGCGAAACAGGAATCCTAATGTCGCTTGGAATCACAGGAAAAGAAATAAAAAGGCAGTTTTTGTGGGAACATCTGCTGATTGGAATTGCTGCATTTCTTCTGGCTTCGCTTGTGAGCTTTGCGATAACCCCGATCGTCGGCGAGCAGATTTATGGAGCAGTGCATCAGGAGAAGGAACAGAAAATATACACAGAGAAAGAAATCGAGGCAGCCATTGCCCGCGGGGAGCAAAGTAAGGTGTCGGAAATGGCAAAAAACCAGAAAACAGGCGTAGAGCCGCCAAAAGAGCTGCATACAAAGGTAAGCGTAAAAACAGTTGTGGTTGTGTTTGCTTCAATGCTTCTTATTATTTATTTCTGCGTAAATGGGGTAATTAAGAAGACGCTTAAGCTGGAACCCATACGGGTTTTGTCTATGATTGAGTAAAAAATAAAGAACAGGAGGAATAAGCGATGTTACAAATTGTTGATATGATGTATTCTTACACAGATTACAACACAGTTCTGGAGGACGTGAATCTTGATTTTGAAAAGGGGAAGCTGTATGCCATTCTGGGGCAGTCAGGCTGTGGAAAGACCACCATGCTTTCTCTTCTGGGAGGGCTTGACAGTCCGAGAAAAGGAAAGATTCTTTATGATGGAACGGATATTAAAGAATACGGGCTTGATAAGCATAGGCAGGACCATGTGGCGTTTATCTTTCAGGGATATAATCTGATTGAGTATATGACGGTAAAAGAAAATGTGGAGCTGACTGCAAAGCTTCCTGTAGAGGAAGCGCTGGAAAAGGTAGGGCTTTCCAGAGAACTGTGGAACAGAAACGTGCTGAAGCTTTCCGGAGGGCAGCAGCAGAGAGTTGCCATTGCAAGAGGAATCGCAAGCAATAAGCCGGTGATCCTGGCAGACGAGCCCACCGGAAACCTTGATGAAGATACGGCTAAGGGAATTATGGAGCTTTTGAAAAAAAGCGCCCATGAAGAAGGAAGATGCGTCATTATGGTAACGCATTCTTCAACTCTTGCAAAGGAAGCTGATGTAGTATGTACTTACAGGGACAAGCGTTTTTCAGCGGAGGTTGGGGAGTATGCAGAAGAATAAAGAAAAAGGAATTTTGTACCATGCTGTTTTATATCTGAAACGAAAGAAATCAAGAAGCGCGATTCTTGCGGGCATATTTTTTACCCTGTCCGTTCTGGTGCTTGCGGGAATTACCCTTACAGATGCGGTGGGAAATTCCCTTGAGGAGCTTCGAAAGCAGTTTTATGCCTGTCTTACAGTAGAAAGAACCTTTGATGATGAAAATCTGGTAACGCCGGAGCTTGGGGAAGCGGCTGCAGAAGTGATAAATCCAAAGAAATGGAGCGGAACAAATACATTTTTTCTTTCCATAAAGGAACTTTCCCTGATTCCGGGAAAATTCACATCAGAAGGAAAGGAAGAAGCCCATACGGCGAGAATGGTTTCCTGTACGGAAAGCGTTCTTGGAAGAGAGTTTACGGAAGGGAAATTAAAGCTTACGGAAGGCGAGCATATTCAAAGAGGGGATACGGGAAAAGCTGTCATTTCCGAAGAGCTTGCCGCAGCAAATGGCTTGAACATAGGCGATACGATTACCGGAACTGTGACAGATGAGATGATCATGCGGGCGCGTTCCGGTGTGGGCAATACATATGATTTTGAGATTGTGGGGATTTTTCAGGTAGACCCGGAGACAGATAATACTTCCCCACAGAGAGCGGAGACAGAGATTCTCTCCAATTATATTTTTGTAGATGAAAAAAGCGGTATGGACGTCCAGAGGGACGTATGGCAGGAAAAGACAGAGTACGCAAATGGTATTACATTCTGGATTGAAGACCCGGCGCTTCTTACAGGCGCACT
This sequence comes from uncultured Blautia sp., assembly GCA_900540785.1. Taxonomy (GTDB): domain Bacteria; phylum Bacillota; class Clostridia; order Lachnospirales; family Lachnospiraceae; genus Blautia_A. Next base: position 39,028 of record UQHF01000017.1, on the reverse strand, counting down.
GGAAAAACTGCAGTCCATTCCGGGTTATGACTGGGACAGCTATTTTATTAATACAAATAATGCAGATTATGACAGAGCGGCAGGTCCTCTGACCCAGATGGAAAAGATCCTGTTTCTTATGTTGGCGGTTGTGCTTGCCCTGGGAACGATAATTCTTATGATTATCCTGACCATGTGGAATCAGGAACGTACAAGAGAGATGGGGATTTTCCTTTCTATGGGATTTTCCAAAGGAAAGATTATGGGAAAACTGATTATGGAAAATCTGCTTGTATTTGCCGGAAGCTTTTTGATTGCCGTTCCGGTTGTATTTCTTGGAGTACGACTTCTTGGAAGTATGCTTGATATTTCCGGAGCTGTCCTGAAAGCGGGAAATGTGATGGCTGTAGGTCTGGGAGGTCTTGTTTTCTGTGCGGCAGTTACGGCATTGTCTTCTGTGAAGATCATGCGGGTAAATCCGAAGGAGATTCTGACGATGACGAGCTGAGAGAAATGACGGAGGAAATGTATATGAAGGAGAAAAAGAGGATTTGTTTATCTCTGTCAAGAAAGAAGAGTAATTTTCTCTTATTTGGAATTTTGTTAGTTCTTATGCTTTTTATACTGGTATTTTTATCTGTGTATAATACTGCCAAAGAAACAATTTCCCATATGGAAAGAACATATGGGACAAGTTTCAGCATTGAGCTCTGTCCGGATAAAAATGATCCGACAATGTGGGAAGACAGGGAAATAGAGGGCCTTGACAGTTCCATACGGGCTTACATTGGTCCGAACATAGACGAAGCTCTGGTTAAGAGGATTGCAGAAGAGACAGATGGAATTACAGATTACGAGACAGGAAGCAGAACAAGCATCATGTTGGATAATTACGAATTGATTCCGGGATATGAAACGTGGAGCTATGAGTATTTCTCTACCCATGAGCATCATCTTAACTTTGACTTGGAAGAAACGAAAAATACGATGTATTTGACAGAGTGCTGGCATATTGGAAACAGCAATCGTCTGGAACAGTTTCATAATGGGTCATTCCGTCTTGCAGAAGGGCGTCATCTCACAAGAGAGGATAAGTTTAAATGTATTGTATCAAAAGCTTTTGCAGAAAAGAATAATTTGAAATTGGGAGATACTTTGAAAATCAATTATCCTTCTTTGAATGTACGGGCAAAATATCCGGTAGAATCACTTGGGACTGTGGAAACAGAAATTGTGGGACTTTTTGAAGTTACTTACCAGCAGGCGGTAAACCAGTATACAAGTGAAGAAGATATATTGGAAAACTGGGTTATTACAGATAATGCGGCAGGGGAGGCACTTGACCAAATATATGGGGCTCCGTACTATCTGGCGATCAGTCAGTTTTTTGTGGAAAATCCGAAAGACATAGACAAGATTATGGGGGAAGTAAAAAAGCTGGACTGGATAGAATGGAAATGTTACGACCTTGCAAAGGATGATGGGATATATAAAGAGGCAGTTAAACCGCTTCATATAGTAAAGACGATTATGCTTGTTTGCATGGGAATCAGTCTGGTCTCAGGAGTTGTTCTTATGTTTCTGGTAATTACGCATTCAATGAGAAAACGTATTCGTGAAACTGGAATTCTGATGTCTGTTGGAATTACAGGAAAAGAGATTAAAAGACAGTTTTTATGGGAGCATCTTCTGATTGGCAGTGCAGCTTTTCTCCTTGCTTTGCTTGTAAGCTTTGCGGTAACTCCCGTTATTGGACAGCAGATATACGGAAGTGTAAATAAGGAAAAAGAGCAGAAAGTTTACACAGAGAAAGAAATTGAGGCAGCCATTGCCCGTGGGGAACAAAGTAAAGTAACAGAGATGGCAAAAAATCAGAAAACAGGAATAGAGCCTCCGAAAGAAATTCTGGTAAAAATGAAGGCTGGAACAGCGTTTTTAGTTTTTGCGTCCATGTTGCTGATTATTTCTTACAGTGTAAATGCTGCAATAAAGAAAACATTAAAGTTGGAACCTGTACGAGTGCTTTCCATGCTGGAATGATATGACAGATAAAATATATTATGGTATACTTCAAATATATATAACTGATAAGAAGCGATGTTGAGAAATGGAGGATAATAATGGACAGAAAAGAGATTTTATCGCATGTAGACCACACACAGTTAAAGGCATATGCCACATGGGAAGACATAAAGAAACTCTGCGAGGAGGCAGTGGAGCTTCATACGGCTTCCGTATGTGTGCCGCCCTGTTATGTAAAGAGGATTAAGGATGCATATCCGGACTTAAATATCTGTACAGTCGTAGGTTTTCCTCTCGGTTATTCCGTGACAGAAGCTAAGGCTGCGGAAACGAAAAAAGCTCTGGAGGACGGAGCCGGGGAAATCGACATGGTAATCAATATTACAGATGTAAAAAACGGGGATTACGATGCAGTAGAAAGAGAAATCCGTACTTTAAAAGAAATGACAGGGGAGAAAATCCTGAAAGTCATTGTAGAGACCTGCTATCTTACAGAGGAAGAAAAGATCCGTCTCTGCGAAATTGTTACAAGAGCAAAGGCAGACTATATCAAAACGTCCACAGGTTTCGGAACGGCAGGAGCATCACTTGAAGATATTCGTCTGTTCTGGGAGCATATCGGTTCGGAGGTGAAGATGAAGGCGGCTGGCGGTATTCGCACAAAAGAGGATATGGAAGCGTACTTAAAAGAAGGCTGTGAAAGGATTGGAAGCAGCTCTGCAGGGAAAATTTAAACAGATAAGAAGAATCTCCGGGAGGGAAGATCTTTCCGGGGATTTTTGGATAAAATAAAAACAATTATAAAGAGAGATAAGAATCGCATTTTTCTTCAAGAAGAGAAAAATTACAACATCTTGCAGCTAAAGAAGAATGTGGGTTTAAAGTGCATTTATAGTATAGTTTTTGTGCTTTACTTTGCAGAACTGTTTCAAGAGAGTCTATAATACTTTTTTCTTTTTGGGGCAGATAAATATAATTTGTTCGTTCTTTTTCACTGGTGAAAATTCGAAATTGCTCTATTGTGTTGTATTTTACTTGGAAAATACAGGAATCTGGGACGGGAATCATATTGTTGATATTGAGAATTGCATATGTAAAACCGGTTGTTTTATCTTGAAGTTTGTGGAAATCAAGGGAGTTTGACATTTTTTGATGTTTTTGTTTTGCTGATGAAATAGGAACATAATAATGAAAATTGTTGATAGTAAAAAGAATTCCAATATGAAGTTTTAGACGTTCACCGTAATCCACATATCCAATACGGGGATCAAATTTTGATAAATAATGAATATAAGCTTTATCTACGACATACCAGTTCATGAAAACCTCCAGTAAACAGATAAAAAAAGAGGGTGGATTTTTCCACCCGTTGTTGATCGATTGTTTTAGATGAACAATCTGCTTAACTTTTAAACGACTGTTTTAACTGGACAGCCTAACCACGTTTAAACGAGTATTTTAACCGGATACTCTAACCGCTACACAGATGTTTATCTGTAATTTTATTATATGTAGTCCTGGAATAGAAATCAATACCTTTTATAAAAAAACAAAAAATTTCACATTTATTTCAGACTTATCACACCCTCAGGGAATTGAAGAAAAACCGCCGGAATGCTATACTGAATATAGAATAAAATGTGCAGTATTTTGAGAAAAAGACAGGATAAATCTTCCACAGGAGTGATAAAGATGAGCGAACGAAAAGAAGACTATGTGAAACTTGAGAATGTTTCCAAAATATACGGTTCCAAAGAAGTAAAGATTGTTGCAGTAGATGAAATCAGCTTTCAGATTGCAGAAGGGGAGTTTGTTGTAATTGTAGGACCCAGCGGCGCCGGAAAAACTACAGTTCTGAATATTCTGGGAGGAATGGATAAGGCGACAAGCGGCAAAGTTCTTGTAGACGGACATGACATTGCAGGATATACAAATAAACAGCTTACAGCATATAGAAGAGAGGACATCGGATTTGTTTTCCAGTTTTATAATCTTGTGCCAAACCTTACTGCACTGGAAAACGTGGAGCTTGCTCTCCAGATATGTAAGAATCCGTTGGACGCAAAGACCGTGCTTTCTGAGGTGGGATTAAAAGACCGTCTGGGAAATTTCCCGGCGCAGCTTTCAGGAGGAGAGCAGCAAAGGGTTTCCATTGCAAGAGCGCTGGCGAAAAATCCAAAGCTTCTTTTATGCGATGAGCCAACAGGAGCCCTTGATTATCAGACAGGAAAGGCGATTTTAAAGCTTCTCCAGGATATGTGCCGGGAAAAAGGAATGACAGTGATCGTTATTACTCACAATTCTGCTCTTACCCCTATGGCGGACAGGGTGATCAAAATTAAAAACGGAAAAGTTTCCAGAATGACGTTAAATGATAACCCAACACCTGTAGAAGAGATAGAGTGGTAGGTGAAGAAGATGAAAGCATTACATAAAGATTTCTGGATGGAAATACGAAAGAGCAAGGCGCGGTTTATTTCTATTTTTCTTATCGTTGCTCTCGGAGTTGCCTTTTTCTCCGGGATTCAGGCGGCATCTCCTGACATGCGTTTTTCCGGAGACGCCTACTATGATGAAGCACGCCTTATGGATTTAAAAGTAGTGGGAACTCTTGGGCTTACAGAAGATGATGTGGAAGCTCTCAAAAAAATAGAGGGCGTGGAAAGTGCGGAAGGCGCTTACGGAACAGATGTCATCTGTGGAGAAGGGGAGGACCAGAAGGTGCTCCATGTGGAATCGCTCAATAAAGGCGTGAATCAGATTAAGGCAAAGGAAGGAAAAATCCCGGAGAAAAAGGGAGAGATTTTCCTTGATAACGAGTATGCACTGGCTATGGGGTATGAGGTAGGAGATTCCATAAAACTGAAACAGGAGGAAGATGGTCTTCTCCTGGAAGAAGATTATACAGTCTGCGGAATCGGTACAAGTCCTCTTTATATTTCTTTTAACAGAGGAAATACTACCCTGGGATCCGGTGAGATCAGCGGCTTTGCTTACGTAGTCCCCGAGGATTTTGACCAGGAAGTATATACGCAGATCTATCTTCGTTTTCACGGTTCAGAAGACCTGACAAGCTACACGGACGCTTACGACAATTTAATCGAAAAGGTACAGGGCACTGTGGAAGGTATTGAGAAGGAACGGTGCGAAATCCGGTATCATGATGTGAAGGCGGAAGCGGAGGACGCGTTAAATGATGCTGAAAAAGAGCTGAAAGACGGCGAAAAAGAGCTTGCAGACGGAAAGAAAGAGTTTGCAGACGGCGAAAAAGAATTAAACGATGCGAAGAAGGAAATAAAGGACGGAAAAAAAGAGCTTGCAGACGCAAAGAAGGAAATAGAGGATGGCAAGAAAGAGCTTGCCGATGGAAAAAAGAAGATTTCCGACGGACGGGAACAGCTGGAAGCTGCAAAAAATCAGGCGGCAGACGGACAGAGCCAGTTAAATGCGGCGAAAGAAAAAATAAGTGCAGGCTGGACGGAGTTTCATGCAAATCAGGATAAGGTAAATGCCGGAAAAGAAGAGCTTGCCGCTGCAAAAGAAGAGCTTTCCAAAGGAAAAGAATCGATTGCAGAAGGAAAAAAGACTCTGGAAGCAAAGAAACAGGAACTGGAAGAAAAGCAGAAAGAGGTGGAGGCAGGCAAGGCTGCCATTCCTGCTGCAAGAGAGGAACTAAATACGCAGAAACAGGCGTGTGAGGAAGGCTTAAAGGCTGTGGAGGCAGGAGAGGCGGAGCTTTCAAAAGGAGAGGCTGCTCTTGCAGGCTTAAAAGAACAGCTCGCAGGGCTTCAGAGCCAGTATGACAGCGTAAATGCACAGCTTCAAAATACGCAGGCGGAGCTTTCAACGGTGCGCGCCCGGTACGAGGAAGCTGTAAACAGCGGAACTGCCACAGAGGAAGAGCTGGGCGCACTTTTAAGTCAGATTTCCGCTCTGGAGGAGCAGGCAGGAAGTCTTTCGGCACAGGCAGAAGCACTTCTTCCGCAGGTGGAGGCTCTGAAGGCAACGGTCAGTGAGACGGAGCAGACACTTGCAGCAAAGCGGCAGACGCTTGCACAAAAACGGGCAGAGCTGGAAGGCGCACTTTCAAAGATTTCAGCAGGCCTTACTTCCCTTAACGAAAAAGAACAGCAGTTAATCCAGGCTGAGGGACAGATTACAGCAGGGCAGAAAGAAATTGAAAAGGGATTCCGGGAGCTTGAAAAGCAGGAAGAAAAGCTTCCGGCAGCAGAGGCGGAGATCAGTAAAAACGAAAAGCTTCTGGAAGAGAGTCAGAAACAGCTTGACGCAGCCGAAAAAACACTTGCAGCAGGGCAGAATGAAATTGAGGCGCAGTCGGAAAAGCTTGCTGCTGCGTGGAGTCAGATTTCCGAAAGCGAGGCTGCGCTTGTTTCCGGACAGGCAGAGATTGAGGCAAATGAAAAGAAAATCTCTGACGGCGAAAAGGAGATAGAAGAAAACGAGAAGAAGCTTTCCGATGGCGAAAAAGAAATCAAAGAAAATGAAAAGAAGCTTGAAGATGCAGGAAAAGAAATAGAAGACGGCGAAAAAGAGCTTGCCGACGGAAAAAAAGAGTATGAGGACGCAAAAAAAGAGGTGGAGGAGCTGGAAGAGCCGGAATGGCTCATCACAGACAGAAACGATCTTCCGGAATATTCGGATTACGGAGATAATGCAGACAGGATCCGGAATATCGGACAGGTTTTCCCGGTTATCTTTTTCCTTGTGGCTGCCCTTATCAGTTTAACGACCATGACAAGAATGGTGGAGGATCAGAGAACCCAGATAGGAACGTTAAAGGCGCTCGGCTACAGTAAATTTGCGATTATGTCAAAGTATATAAATTATGCGCTCATTGCCACAGTGGGAGGCAGTATCTGCGGAGTTCTCATCGGAGAAAAAATCCTTCCATATATTATTATATCGGCGTATGGGATCATGTATCACAACATGGCGTCAAATATTCAGATCCATTATGAGTTTACATATGCCATGATTGCTTCTGTGGCAGCTATTGTATGTACTTTGGGAGCAACCCTGTTCTCCTGCTATAAGGAGCTTTCTGAAACACCGGCTTCTCTTATGCGGCCGCCTGCTCCAAAAGAAGGAAAGAGAGTGCTCCTGGAACGCATTACATTCTTCTGGAAACATTTAAGCTTTTCCTGGAAGTCTACTCTCCGAAATCTGTTCCGCTATAAAAAACGTCTTTTCATGACGATTTTCGGTATTGCGGGAAGTATGGCGCTCATGCTTGTGGGATTTGGTATCCAGGATTCGATCATGGACATTGCCCTTCGTCAGTATTCAAAGCTCCAGCATTATGACGGAACGATTATCAGCGACGAGGATGCAGATGAAAAAGACAGGGAAGAGCTGGAAAAATTTCTTCAGGAGGAGGAACGGATCGAGCGGTATACGAACGTACAGTTTACAAAAATGGAGACTCCGGCAGGAAAATCCAATTTAAGCGTTTATGTATATGTGCCGGAAAATCTGGAAACTTTTAAGGAGGACGTAACCTTACAGAACCGCAGGACAAAGGAGCAGTACGAGCTTTCAGATGCGGGAGCTGCCATCAGCGAAAAAACGGCGAAGCTTGCAGGGCTTTCCGTGGGAGATACCATTACGCTCATACAGGATAATAAACCTTATGAGGTAAAAGTGGATATTATTACAGAAAACTACATGGGACATTATATTTACATGACGCCGAAGGTGTATGAGGAAGCATTCCACGAAAAACCGGATTTTGAAAATATTATTTTCACAGTAAAGGACGAAGAAAAGGAAAATATGGAGCAGGTGGGAAATGAGATTCTCAAATTCCCGGCAGCTTTAAGCATCAGCTATACAAGCAGCCTTGCAGATCAGCTTGACCGTATGCTGAGCACCCTGGGAACCGTTATCGTGGTTCTGATCGTATCTGCGGGAATGCTCGCCTTTGTTGTTCTTTATAATCTGAATAATATTAATATTACAGAGCGCCAGAGAGAGCTTGCAACTTTGAAGGTTCTGGGCTTTTATGACAAGGAGGTTTCCCAGTATGTCTTCCGGGAAAACGTGCTTCTTACTATTATCGGCGTGATTGCAGGGGCAGCTTTCGGGATCCTTCTTCACAGATATGTGATAACGACAGTGGAAGTAGATGCGGTTATGTTCGGACGAAACATCAAGCCGTTAAGCTTTTTATACAGCGCGCTGTTTACCTGCGGCTTCTCCGCTTTTGTAAATATGGTGATGCATTTTAAGTTAAAGAAGATCGATATGGTAGAATCGCTGAAAAGCGTGGAATAAGTGTGAAATCGAAGGACATCTTCTTGACAAAAAAAGAAATATTCATTATAGTATTACCCATATAAAAGGCAGAGAAGAAGAGGAGTAATCTGTTGGAGCACACAGAGAGAAATGTCCGCAGGCTGGAAGACATTTTATGCAGAAGACAGGTGAAGGTAGCTTTGGAGCCGGAGAGCCGAAAAAGAGGTAAGCTCTCCCGTAACCCGCGTTAAGGGAAATGAGATGTGCAGGTTTTCTGCATAATGAAGGTGGTACCGCGACAACAATCGCCCTTCACACGTTTGTGTGAGGGGCGTTTTACTTTCAGATGGACATTCTTCACACAGAGGGAACTAACAGATAAATTTCAAATTATTTACCAGGAGGACATTATGAGCAAAGAACTGGCAAAGACTTATGACCCAAAAGGCATTGAAGAACGCCTTTACAAAAAATGGATGGACAACGGATATTTCCATGCAAAAGTAAATCCGGACAAGAAACCGTTTACCATTGTGATGCCGCCGCCCAACGTAACAGGACAGCTTCACATGGGACACGCTCTTGACGAGACCATGCAGGATATTTTAATCCGTTTTAAGAGAATGCAGGGCTATGAAGCATTATGGCAGCCGGGAACAGACCATGCTGCGATCGCAACAGAGGTTAAGGTTATTGAAAAACTGAAAAAAGAGGGCATTGACAAAAACGAAATCGGAAGAGAAGAGTTTTTAAAACATGCCTGGGAGTGGAAAGAAGAGTACGGCGGAAAAATCATCAATCAGTTAAAGAAGCTTGGCGCTTCCGCAGACTGGGAGAGAGAACGCTTTACAATGGACGAGGGCTGCTCAAAGGCTGTACAGGAAGTATTTATCAAGCTGTACGAAAAAGGCTATATTTACAAAGGCTCCCGTATCATCAACTGGTGTCCTGTATGCCAGACTTCCATTTCCGATGCAGAGGTAGAGCATGAGGATCAGGACGGATTTTTCTGGCACATCAATTACCCGATCGTCGGAGAAGAAGGAAGATTCGTGGAAATAGCAACAACACGTCCGGAAACTCTTCTCGGCGATACTGCAGTTGCAGTCAATCCGGAGGACGAAAGATATAAAGACATTGTTGGAAAAATGCTGAAGCTTCCCCTTACAGACAGAGAGATCCCTGTTATCACAGACGAGTATGTAGACAAAGAATTTGGTACAGGCTGCGTAAAAATCACACCGGCTCACGACCCTAACGACTTTGAGGTGGGACGCAGACACAATCTTCCGGAAATCAATATTATGAACGACGACGCTACCATCAACAGCCTTGGCGGAAAATACGCAGGTATGGACCGTTACGAAGCGCGTAAGGCAATGGTAGAAGACTTAAAAGAGCTGGGACTTCTTGTAAAAGTTGTTCCTCACTCCCATAATGTAGGAACACACGACCGCTGCGGAACAACCGTAGAGCCTATGATCAAGCCGCAGTGGTTTGTAAAAATGGACGAGATGGCAAAGGCTGCCATGGAAGCCCTGGATAACAAAGAGCTTACTTTCGTTCCGGAACGTTTTGACAAGACATACCTGCACTGGCTTGAAAATATCCGCGACTGGTGTATTTCCCGTCAGCTCTGGTGGGGACACAGAATCCCGGCATATTACTGCGACGAGTGCGGCGAGGTAGTCGTTGCCGGAGAAATGCCGGAGAAATGTCCGAAATGCGGCTGCACACACCTTCATCAGGACGAGGATACCCTTGATACATGGTTCAGCTCCGCGCTCTGGCCGTTCTCTACTCTTGGCTGGCCGGAAAAAACAGAGGAGATGGAATATTTCTATCCGACAGACGTACTTGTAACAGGATACGATATTATTTTCTTCTGGGTTATCCGTATGGTATTTTCTGCTATCGAGCAGACAGGAAAGGTTCCGTTCCATCATGTGCTCATTCACGGACTTGTGCGCGATTCTCAGGGACGCAAGATGAGTAAATCCCTCGGAAACGGAATCGACCCGCTTGAAGTTATTGATAAATACGGTGCAGATGCGCTCCGTCTTACACTTATGACAGGAAACGCACCTGGAAATGATATGCGTTTCTACTGGGAGAGAGTCGAGTCAAGCCGTAACTTTGCAAATAAAATCTGGAACGCTTCCCGTTTCATTATGATGAATCTGGAAGGAAAAACAGTAAAAGAGCCGGAAAATCTTGCAGATTTCTGTCCGGAGGACAAATGGATTCTGTCTCACCTGAATACCGTGATCCGCGAAGTGACAGAAAACATGGATAAATACGAGCTTGGCATTGCCGTACAGAAGGTTTACGATTTCCTCTGGGATGAGCTTTGCGACTGGTATATTGAGATGGCCAAGGTTCGTCTCTGGAAGGCAGAGGAAAACCCGGAAGCAGCAAACGCAGCTCTGTGGACACTTCGCACAGCACTCACAGAAGGCTTAAAGCTTCTTCACCCATATATGCCGTTTATAACAGAGGAAATCTTCTGTACCCTTCTTCCGGAAGAGGAATCCATTATGATCTCCAAATGGCCGGAATACAAAGAGGAGTGGTCCTTCCCTGAGGCAGAGCTTGCAGTGGAAAGCTTCAAAGAAGTAGTGCGCGGAATCCGTAATACAAGAACAGAGATGAATGTTCCTGCAAATAAAAAGACAAATGTCTATATTGTAGGAAAAAATGCGGAAGTATGTAAAATGTACGAAGAAAGCCAGAAATCCTTTGTAAACCTTGCCCTTGCAAAAGAGATCCATGTACAGGAAGATAAGGCAGGAATCGGAGAAGACGCTGTATCTGTCGTTGTTTCCAATGCAGTTGTATATCTTCCACTTGAGGATCTGGTAGACAGAGAAAAAGAACTGGAACGCCTCACAAAAGAAAAAGAGCGTCTCACAAAGGAAATTGCCCGCTGTGAGGGAATGCTCAATAATCCGAACTTTGTAAACAAAGCACCTGAAGCAAAGGTAGCAGCAGAAAAAGAAAAGCTTCAGAAATACATTGAGATGAAAGAAAAAGTCAGCACACAGCTTTCTCAGCTTGAGAAATGATAAAGGAGTGGTTGAATGAATAAGCAAAAGCTCTGTGATTTCTGTAACAGGATTTCCCTGATCCTTCAGGCTCTGGGCTGCGCGGTTATGTACTTTATAATTGAGGCGATGAGCCGTCATTCTTTTGCGGAAGCATGGCATTTTATGGTGAATAAACCCCTTGTATTTGCATATAACGCAGGATTTATTTTTACCACAATGCTCATTGCCTACCTGTTTCGGAGGCGTGTATTCTGGAGAGCCTTTGTCAGTGTATTCTGGCTGCTCCTTGGAATTACAAACGGTATCCTTCTTATGAACCGTGTCACTCCGTTTACAGGACCGGACATTGCGATGGTGACAGACGGACTTGCCATTGCCAAGAAATATCTGCCATCTTACGGTGTTACCCTTGTGTACATCGTACTGGGTATTCTGGCAGTGATCCTTCTGGGAATGTTCATCAAAGCGCCAAAGTATAAAGGTCCTTTGAAATATCGTTACAATATTCCTCTTGTGCTTGCCGGAGTGCTTGCTTTTGGCGGTATTACACAGCTTGCACTGGAAAAGAGAGTGTTATCCAATTATTTTGGAAATATCGCTTTCGCTTATGAGGATTACGGGTATCCCTACTGTCTGGCAACTACGATTTTCAATACGGGAATCAGCTGCCCCAGGGATTACTCTCCGGAGGAAATAGAGAGGATCCAGAAGACAGAAGAAAATCTTCCGAAAACAAAAGAGGAGAAAAAGCCGAATATTCTGTTTTTACAGCTGGAATCCTTTTTTGACCCGACGCTTGTAAATTACCTGAATATATCGGAAGACCCGATTCCAACCTTCCGGAAACTGATGAAGGAATATTCTTCGGGATATTTTAAAGTTCCCTCCGTTGGAGCGGGTACGGCAAATACAGAATTTGAGACCATTACGGGAATGAGCCTTCATTATTTCGGACCTGGAGAATATCCGTATAAGAGTATTTTAAAGGAAACCACATGTGAAAGCGCCCCTTATGTTTTAAAGGATCTGGGGTATGCCACACATGCTATTCATAACAACGAGGCGAATTTCTACGGAAGAAGAAGTATTTTCCCAAATCTGGGATTTGACACCTTTACTTCCGAAGAATATATGGCGGAAGAGGACGAGAAAAACCTGTTAGGCTGGGTAAAGGACGAAATCCTTACAGATGAGATCATCAAGTGTATGGACGCCACAGAGGAACCGGATTATGTGTATACTATTTCCGTGCAGGGGCATGGAGATTATCCGGCAGAGCCTGTTTTAAACGATCCGGAAATTACGGTTTCCGGTTCTCCCACAGAGGAGCAGGACAACAAATGGGAATACTATGTAAACGAGATCCGGGCAATGGATAATTTTGTAAAAGAGCTTACAGATACACTTTCAGAATATCCCGAGGACGTAGTTCTTGTAATGTACGGAGATCATCTTCCTACGATGGACCTTACGGTAGAGGACGTAAAAAATAAGTACCTTTTCCAGACAGAATATGTGATCTGGGATAATTTCGGTCTTGAGAAAAAGGACGAAAACCTTGCTTCTTACCAGATGGCAGCAGAGGTTCTTGACCGGGTAGGAATCCACGAAGGAACGGTTTTCCGTTATCATCAGGCAAGAAGAAATACGAAGAACTACCAGGTCGATCTGGAAACGCTTCAGTATGACCTTCTTTATGGAGAGAGATACGCATACGACGGAGAAAATCCTTTTGAGCGCACAAAGATGAAAATGGGGCTTTACGATGTAACCCTGGATTCGATTTCCCTTGTATCGCCTTTGGACTTTACATATTATATCCACGGTACAAACTTTACACCGTCCAGCCAGGTAAAACTAAACGGTGACTGGTACGATACGGTATACGTAAATCCTACCACCCTGATCATTTCCGGTACGGAGCTTACAGATTTTGACCGTCTGTCCGTTGTGCAGCGAAGCAACAGTTCAACAAGAAAGGCATTAAGTAAGAGCTATGACCGCTCCTGTTATGCTCTCTTTGATGAAAATAAGTGGAAATTAAATAAAGAATAGAAAAATCGTAACATCGTGTCGGATAATTTGTTACGATTAGGACTGGACATCTTCCACCACTCATATATAATGGTATCGTAACGGTTTTTAAAATCGTTTCAATACATTATAGATAAGTGGTGGAATTTTTTATGAATTACGAAGAAGCAGTTGCTTATATTGAGGAAACACCGAAATTTACAAAGAAAAACAGCCTGGAACACACAAAGGAGTGTTTAAGAAGACTTGGAAGCCCGGAAAAGAAGTTTCAGGTGATTCATGTGGCAGGAACAAACGGAAAGGGAAGTACCTGTGCGTTTATTACGTCTGTTTTAAGAGAGGCGGGATATTCCTGCGGACTTTTTACTTCTCCGCATCTTGTCCGGATCAATGAGAGGTTCCAGATTAATGAGACAGAAATTGACGATGAAACATTTTTAAATGCTTTTGAGAAGGTAAAGCGCCTTGCGGACGAGCTTGTGGCTGAGGGAAGCTACCACCCGACCTATTTTGAGATGCTGTTTCTTATGGGAATGGTGATTTTTGCAGAGGCAGGCGTGGATTATGTGACGCTTGAGACGGGACTTGGGGGAAGACTGGACGCAACAACTGCAGTGGAAGCTCCGGCAGCCTGTGTGATCACTTCCATCAGCCTGGATCATATGCAGTATCTTGGAAATACAGTTGGAGAAATTGCAGGGGAGAAGGCAGGCATTATTGTTCCCGGAGTCCCCGTGATCTTTGACGGCAATTCAGAAGAAGCTGCAGAAGTGATCCGGAAAAAAGCAGAAAAACTTCACAGCCCGTATTTTGAGGTAAAGCAGGAAGATACCGAAATTTATAAAAATACAAGGACAGGCATTGATTTTTCCCTGAAGAATGGGTATTATGGGGATACTGTATTTTCCATTCCATTTATCGCAAAGTATCAGGTTATGAATGCTTCTCTTGCCTTAAAGACAATGGAGGTATTAAAGGAAAGCATTCCTGTTTCCGTTGAAAATTTAAAGGACGGACTTTTGCGTACAAGGTGGCAGGGAAGAATGGAAACCGTGCTTCCCGGCGTAATTGTGGACGGTGCGCATAATGAGGACGGCGTAGAAAAATTTGTGGAGACGGCGGCACATTTTCAGGAGGAATGTCCTCTGACTCTTCTGTTTTCCGCGGTAGACGACAAGGATTATAAAGATATGATTTCCTCCATATGCGGAAACATTAAGCTTTCCCATGTTGTGGTAACACAGGTAGGAGGGTACCGTGAAGTTCCGGCAGAAGAATTTGCGAAGCTTTTCCGGGAAAACGGCTGTACAGACGTACAGGTTTGCGAAAAGACAGAGGAAGCCTTTCCACTGGCTCTTAAATTAAAGGGAGAAGACGGAATGCTGTTTTGTGTAGGCTCCCTTTATCTTGTAGGAGAAGTGAAAGATGTGATTAGGAGAAAAAAATATGATTGATTACGAAGAGGAACTGAAAAAGTTTGAACCATGTCTCGATGTGGCAGACGCAGAAGGAGCGATTTACGACCGGGAGCTGACAGATATTCTCGATATTCTCCAGGAAATGCTCCGGGAAGCGAAAAGCAACAGACGGGTAAGATAAGGAGAAATTAATGAACTGCATGAATTGTGGCACGCGCCTGACGGATATGGATCTCGATTATTGCCCGCGCTGCGGCTGTAATGTTTTGATCCAGAAAAAAGTGGAGTATCTTTCCAAGCTCTATTATAATCAGGGGCTGGAAAAAGCAAGTATCCGCGACCTTTCCGGGGCGATCAGCTGTCTGAAGCAGAGCCTTACCTATAATAAGGCAAATATCCAGGCGAGAAATCTTCTGGGTCTTGTGTATTTTGAGACAGGAGAGGTTGTGGCGGCTTTGAGCGAGTGGGTTATCAGCAAAAACCTGCAGCCCGCAAGAAATCTTGCCTCAGAATATATTAATAAGCTTCAGGCAAATTCCAATAAACTGGAAGCAATTAACGAAACAATCAAAAAGTACAATCATGCCCTTGCTCTTTGCAGAGAAGGACATGAAGATATGGCTGCCATTCAGCTTCGAAAGATTTTAACCCAGAATCCCAAGCTGATCAAGGGATACCACCTTCTTGCCCTGATACAGATGAAAAATCAGGAGTGGAATAAGGCACGAAGAATCCTGAAAAAGGCGGCAAAAATTGATAAGACAAACACGACGACTCTGCGCTTTTTAAGAGAGATCGACGAGCAGACAGGCGTTACCACACGCCTTGAGAAAAAAAGCAAGGGAGGCTTTCTGAAAGGAAGCGGCGAGGGAAAAGAAAAAGACAGCGATATGTATGTACAGCATGCGGCATACAGAGAAAAATCAAAAGCACCTCTGTTTTTTACGCTGGCAGCAGGATTTGCAGCAGGGGCAGCAGCGCTCTGGTTTCTTGCAGTTCCCGCAATCCGACAGGGGATATACAGGGAAGCAAACGACCAGATCATAAATTACAGCGAATCTCTTGCAAGCCAGGGAGCAGAGCTTTCAAAGGCACAGGGAGAGGCGCAGCAGTCCGATAATACGGCAGAGGCAGCGGCGAAACAGATAGAGGAAGAGAAACAGAAAAGTCAGAGCTATGAGGCACTTTTTAACGCTTATGCAGCCATGCAGCAGGAAGATATGGACAGTGCTGCAGTGGAAATCCAGAAAGTACACGCGGACGTTCTTTCAGACAGTATGAAGGGAATTTATACGACAATCTGCGACAATACAGGTGTGACCGGAATCGAAGAAACTTCTGATGGAGAGCAGAATTCTGATACAGAAGGCGGTTCTTCGGAAGCGGGGGCAGGAGAAGAGAATACCGGAATGTCTGAGGGAAGTGAGGATGACTACAGCGGCGAAGGCGGTTATGATGACGGAAGCGATTATAGCGGCGAAGATGGTTATGAATAACAGGCACAGCGAATGAGAAGCCTCCAAAAAGGGGATGTACAACAGGTACGTCCTTTTTTTGTACTTTAAAATAGTGAAGAAAGCATATTTTGGTAGAAAATGAGAATAAAAAAGAAAATAAGGGGGAAATTATCATGGAACCTGGTTTTAAAACAGAGGGAACCTGTCTTACGATCATACTTCCGGGCGAGGTAGACCATCCGGTATCTGATTATGTGCGGAGAACAGCAGACAGGATCATGGAAAAAATTTATATTAAGACAATAGAATTTGATTTTTCAGAAACCACGTTTATGGATAGCTCCGGTATCGGGCTTATTATGGGGCGCTACCGAACTCTTGGTATGTGCACCGGCTGTATCAGAGCCGTTCATGTAAACCGTCACATTGAAAAAATTCTCCGTATTTCAGGAGTGAGCAAATTCATGGAAATCAGCAGAGAACCAGAGGCTGTTTAGAAAGGGAGGGAGCGTACTATGGGAAACACCAATGAAATGACCATTGTTTTTGAGAGCAGACCTGTAAATGAAAGCCTTGCGCGGGTGGCAGTGGCAGCGTTTTGCACACAGTTGAATCCTACGCTTGAGGAGGTGGCTGATTTAAAGACAGCCGTCTCTGAGGCTGTCACAAACTGCATTATACACGGATATGAGGGGGAGATACATAAGATTTGGGTAACCTGCCGCCTGAAAGGGCAGGAGCTTTTTGTGGATGTAAAAGATGAGGGAGTAGGAATCCCGGACGTAAAAAAAGCAATGGAGCCTCTTTATACCACAAAGCCGGAAAAAGACCGCTCCGGAATGGGATTTACCTTTATGGAGGCTTTTATGGACGAAATTTCAGTAGAATCAAAAGTGGGAGAAGGAACGGTAGTCCATATGAAAAAAGCGATAAGGAGATAAAAATGAATCAGACTCTTGCTCTCATCGGGCGCGCACACCAGGGAGATAAAGAAGCAAGAGATACGTTATTTGAGGAAAACACAGGGCTTATTTACAGTGTGGCAAGACGCTTCACAGGAAGAGGTGTGGAAATGGAAGATCTCTTTCAGATTGGAAGCATCGGGCTTTTAAAGGCAGTAGATAAGTTTAACCTAGATTTTGAAGTACAGTTTTCCACGTATGCAGTCCCCATGATCGCAGGGGAAATCAAACGCTACCTTCGGGATGACGGAATCCTGAAGGTAAGCCGTTCTCTAAAGGAAAATCATTACCGGATTTATAAGGCAAGGGAAGGTCTGGAGCGAAAGCTCGGGAGAGAACCAACCTTAGCAGAACTTGAAAAGGAGCTGAAGATGCCGATGGAAGAGCTGGTGATGACTCTGGAATCCGGAGCAGAGGTGGAATCTCTCCAGAAAACCATTTATCAGGGGGAAGGGCAGGAAATTTCTCTCCTGGACAAGCTGCCGGAAAAGGAAAATCAGCAGGAACATCTTTTAAACAGATTATTTTTGGAAGAAATTTTAAAAGATCTGGACGCCAGAGAGCGAAAGCTTATATACATGCGCTATTTTCAGGATATGACACAGACGGAAATCGCGAAAGTCCTGGAAATATCTCAGGTGCAGGTTTCCAGAATGGAAAAACGGATTCTGAAACGGCTTCAGGAAAAGGCGGAGAGAGGGGGAGAGGTGCAGAATATTTAAAAAGTGCATTGACAGACTTTACATCAGAGGAATTAAGTGATATAAATGAAATTTGTAAGAACTGATTTTTAATCTGTTTTGAATACAAGGAAGAGAGGACACAAAATAATGAACGTGGAAAAATACAGGGATTATCTTTTTGACACCTGCCGCCGGATTTTTTCAGTGGACAGCCCAAGCGGCTACACTGCAGAAGTGATGAAGCTGATAGGCGAAATGGCAGAAGAAATGGGATATGCTTTTGAGACAACAAGAAAGGGATGCGGCGTAATCACGATACCGGGACGCAGCGAAGAAAAGACAGTGGGACTTTCCGCTCATGTGGATACACTGGGCCTGATGGTCCGTTCCATTACCTCAGACGGACAGTTGAAATTTACACCTGTAGGAGGGCCGCTCCTTCCGACTCTGGACGGAGAATACTGTACAATTCGCACACGCTGCGGCAAGGCTTATACAGGCACGATTTTGAGCCTGAGTCCGGCTGCTCATGTTTTTGCAGACAGCAAAAGCAGAGAACGGGATGCTGACAATATGGCAGTTCGTATTGACGAAAAAGTAAAAAATGCAGAAGAGGTAAGAGCGCTTGGTGTTGAGACAGGGGATTATATCTGTATTGATACAAAGACAACGATTACCTCGTCCGGATTTTTGAAATCCAGATTTATTGATGATAAGGGAAGCGTTGCCTGCCTTATGACGATTTTAAAAATTATGAAGGACGAAAATCTGGTTCCTGCATATAAAACAAAGTTCTTTATTTCTGCTTATGAGGAAGTAGGACATGGTGCTTCTTACATTCCGGAGGATATTTCTGAATTGATTTCTGTGGATATGGGCTGCATTGGAGATGATTTAAACTGTACAGAGTACGACGTTTCCATCTGTGCAAAGGATTCCGGAGGACCGTATGATTATGAGTTGACAAGCCGCCTGATCCAGCTTGCAAAAGATAACGGACTTTCTTATGCAGTAGATATTTATCCGTTCTACGGCTCTGATGTAGGAGCCGCAAGGGCTGCGGGAAATGATATTAAAGGCGGGCTGATCGGTCCGGGCGTTCATGCTTCTCACGGAATGGAGCGTACACATTGGGAAGGAATGGAAAATACCATTCGTCTTGCCATGCTTTATATGGGCTGCTGAAATTTATAGAAATAAGTTTCTGTAAATGAAAAAGCTGTCGGTTTCCGAAAGGAAATGCGGCAGCTTTTTGGCATATGAGATTCTGTTTCTTACGCTTTGGCGGCGCCTTTTTTAAACAGCATATTTCCATATCTGGAAAGTGCGTTTAACACGATCATTCCAAGAAAAGCACATGAGATGATCTCTCCGGCTCCGACTGTCACCATCATGAAAGGAATCGGAAGGTTGATTCCGTATCCGTAATGAAGGACAAAAGGAACAATGACTGTGTTTGCCACAATCGGAGGAACAGGGGCAAGCCATTTATTGCCGCGAAGTTTATAGGTGAAAACTGCGCCGATTAAAGTGGCAATGCTTCCGAAAATAATATCTACCGGAATTCCTCCTCCGAGAATGTTGGAGATGATACAGCCTACAAACAGACCCGGGATTGCGGCTGGTGTGAAGTACGGCAGAATAGTGAGTGCTTCTGAGAAACGGATCTGCACTTCTCCGAAACTTAATGGTGCGAATAATAGTGTGATGACTACGTAGATCGCACCGATTGCTGCTGCCTGTACAAGAAACAGGGTACTTTTGTTTTTCATATTTACTTGTCTCCTTTAGTTTTGTTTTACGAGTGGAAGGTCACGAACACTCGGCACATTTATAGGCGGTGACCGCCTGTCAAGCCCTGTAGACCTTGGTTTTGCATGAACATACAAAGCAGGTTTCCTTTAGATACCTGCATATGAGGGCTTGCAACGGGTATGAGTATAACATGGGTACATAAAAAAATCAAGGGCTGACGGAATTGTTTATGGAAGTTAAAAAAGCTGCGGAAATAAACAAGAGCCGGAGAAAATTGTTTATAGAAGTCAAAAAAGCTACAGAAATAAACAAAAGTTGGAGAAAATTGTTTATAGAAGTAGAAAAAGCTGCGGACATAAACAAAAGTCGGAGAAAATTGTTTATAGAAGTAGAAAAAGCTACAGAAATAAACAAAAGCCGCGTAAGATTGTTTATGAAATGCGAAAAAGATCTTAGGAAACAAAATACTCCTGTATCATGTTCTCAATCGTTTGGGAAGTGAGAGGGTGTTCTTTTGTTTCGTAGGTTGTAATCAGGTTAATTGTGGGAATGATGCCATTTTGACAGTAGATGTTTAACTTCTGAAAGGTATGTTGTGAGTAAGAAAGAGAATCCATGAGCCCAAAATGCTCCCAGTAGAAGTACTCGCCTGATTTGGGGTGGCGTATGGTGAAGTCCGGGTAAAAAGTGGTGTCTTTAAGCTTCAAGGCATATTCATAACGGAAAGGGATTTGGTGCATAAACAAAGCCTGGTCGATTAATGCTTCAGATTTTGAACGGACCATATGTCCGGAAGGACAGAAATGGCGCAGATTTTCTTGGTGAAGAGGATTTCGTTCATAAGATTCCCTGCTCCACTGTTCTAAATCTTCGGAAACTGATGGAAAAGACATGGAAATAATTTTTTGATAATGAGACTGAGATAGTAATTGTTCAACTTTGGAAGAATCGGATTTGTAGCATTTCAGAAATGCGTTTACAGCTTGTAATTCTTTTTGTAAATCTTCAAGAGAAGCAGAAATTAATTTTTTCTCTCCGAGTCTCTTTATAAATGAAATGTCTTTTTTGGAAATGTAGGTATGTACTCCGTTCAGTGAATGGATATAAGTAACATATTTTCCATTTCGGGCACAAATAAGCTCTCCGGCAGGGTAAGAAACCAGACGATGTTTTAAAGTTTGGATTTCTTTTAACAAATATTTTTTATGTTCAAGTAAATTATGATACAACAATAGAATTCCTCCTGAAAACAATGAAATGTAAAGAGCGTGAAGAAGTGATATAAGAGGTAAACGAGAACACGGGAAGTGAGTCTTTGATAAGGGATGATTTTATAGTAACATACAAAAATTATATAGACAAGCAGTTATGAATTTTTTATGGGAAAAGAAAAATTAAAAACATTAACAGTAAGATGACAAAAAGAAATTGAGAGCGCCGTCTCTGTAATTTCTCCGGCGCTCCCACAGAGATAAGCGCTCCTGGAAATGCGCAGGAACTCTGGGTGATTATCGCTTATGCACTGATTAGAAGAAAGTGAAAGCAAGTTATGAATTTTCCGTACCCTCCCGTTCCATCTCCTCCATGATCGTCTTGTTTACATCATCTTCATAAATCCGCATCTGCACCTGCATAGGTGTAGGATCATCTGTGAGCTTTCTCTTTCCAAAATGATTAAAGAAGAACAGCACGCCAAGCCCGATTCCCACAGAGTAGGAAATTTCAAGAATGGTAAAGCCGTTGGAAACATTTCCTGTGACAAGAGTATAAATCTGGGAAAAAAGACCGCCCACATCTACGTCATTGTTAAAAGTCATAATAGAAAAAGCAGCGCCGAAAAAAGTGGCAAGGCAGACAAAGATTACTTTCAGCCATCTTAAGAGAAGCCCGTGGACAGGTTCGTTCTGATAGGTGATGATGAAAGTAGGTTCTCCAATATGGGAGATAGTAAGGTCTGGTTCTTTTTGCTGGATCTGCCGAATCAGTTCCATAGAAGAAAGAACGTAGCGGCCTGGTTTATGCGGTTCCAGATTTAAAACAGGAAGAACCCGGAGACGGTTCAGGATCTTGGGATTGCTGCAGGAAAGCTTTGCAATATCCTGAAGATAAATATGGGGATGCCTCACTTCTACATTCTGTTCCAGCATCAGATACAAAGTATCGCTCAATACATACACCTCACTTTATGATCAGTCTTTCATCTTGGGTTTAAAGATAAGACTGGCAAGATAAGAAAAAATCAGGGCAGCAGATACTCCGGCAGCGCAGGCAGTAAAGCCGCCTGTAAAAAGTCCTAAAAGTCCGTCCTTATCAATGGCTTTTTTCATGCCTTCCCAGAGAATATTTCCGAACCCGAGAAGAGGGACAGAAGCGCCTGCTCCTGCAAAATCCACAAAAGGTCCGTAAATACCCACAGCGCTTAAAACTGCGCCTCCACATACAAGAAGAACCATAACACGGCCTGGAAGAAGCTTTGTTTTATCAAGTAGAATCTGGACAAGGGCACAGATAAGACCGCCCACCCAGAAAGCATTTATATAATCCATAATTACCTCCGTATTTATGCAGGAATGTGTTCAATAATAACAGCGTGTGCAATTCCGGGTATGGAAACGCCTTCGTTAAAGCTTACCTTTGAAAGAAGAGCGCCTGTGGGAACAAAGAGAATACGCTTCCATTCGCCGGCTGCAACTTTAGGGAGAATATAAGCAGTGAGCACAGAGGCTGCACAGCCGCAGCCGCTTCCGCCGGAATGGGTATCCTGCGTTTCATTATCATATATCAGAAGACCGCAGTCCTGGTGCTGTGCCTGAATATCTACACTTTTTTCGGCGAGAAGGTCAAAAAGGATTTTTTGACCAACCATTCCCAGATCACCAGTAAAGATATAATCGTAATCGGAAGGGAGGCGTCCGAAATCGTAGAGATGCTGCCAGATTGTGTCGCAGGCAGCAGGCGCCATACAGCCGCCCATATTCAGAGAGTCTTTAAAACCAAAATCAATGAGCCGTCCTGTAGTCAGTCCGGTAATGGCTGCGAAGCCTTTTGGGGAAGCAAGGGGCGTATATTGTTTTTTCTGTTCTTTAGAAGGAGGACAGGTGCTTAAGATACAGGCACCGCTTCCTGTAACCGTCCATGTGGCAGATAAGGGACGCTGGTTTCCATAGCCCAGGGGAAAACGAAATTCCTTTTCTGCACTTGCAAAGTGACTGGAGGTTGCGCAGAGAACGGGTTCGCCATACCCGGCAGATACAGACATGGAACCAAGGGAGAGGGATTCTCCCATAGTAGAGCAGGCACCGTACAGTCCGAAAAAGGGAATGCCAAGTCCTGCGATTCCAAAGGAGGAGGCAGTTGTCTGTGCCAGAAGGTCTCCTGCAAATGCAAGGCGGATTTCCTCCGGCTTATATCCGGCTTTCCCGGCTGCAAGAACAGCGGCTTCTCTTTGCATGGCGCTTTCCGCAGCCTCCCATGTATCACTTCCGAACATGGGCTCTTCACATACCAGATCAAACAGGTCTCCAAGAGGACCTTCTCCTTCTTTTTTTCCTACAACGGAAGCGCAGCTCTGAATAAATACAGGGCGGGATAAAGAAATACTGGAAAGTCCGGTTGTCTGGTTTTCGTTCATGAGATCACCTCCATTATTTTTAAGATATAGTAAAAGATACCCAGAATCCAGGAACTTAAAAGGCCATATAAAATGACCGGACCTGCAATGGTAAAGATTTTGCAGCCGATGCCGAATACCTGTCCTTCTGCCTGAAATTCAATGGCAGAAGAGGCGACAGAATTGGCAAAACCGGTAATGGGAACAAGTCCTCCTGCGCCTCCGAATTTGCCAATTTTGGAGTAAAGGTTAAACCCTGTAAGAAGCACGCTTAAAAAAATCAAAATAACAGAACACCAGGTTCCGGCGGCTTCTTTATCTGCGCCCATAGATTTTGCAGTGTTTAAAATAAACTGTCCCAGAGTACAGATGATGCCTCCGGTGAAAAAGGCTTTGACCATATTGAAAGGGAGACTGTGGGCAGGTGTCACCTTTTTTACATATGCTTCATATTTTTTTTGTTTCTGTTTTTGCTGTTGGGAGATTGTGTCCGGCATAAAAACACCGTCCTTTCTTAACAAATTTTTATTTCATCCACCCCTGGAAATAATAGAGCAGGGAACCGCAGATTTTTCCAAGAGCTACAAAGACAATAACCTTTGGAAGCCCCTCTGTGAACTTAATGCGTCTTGTGAAAATGGGAAATACGTCCGCCATTTCTGCCAGAGCCATAATCCAACCGCCGAGAAAAATACCGGAAAACAATCCGTAAAGCAGAAGAAAAGGAGTGCCTAAAGGGATTGGAATGCGGAAAAGAAACATAAGAGTTCCAAATAAAGTACCCATAAGAGTGACGTCTTCATAAAGCATGATATATTTCCCTGTTCGGGTAATCCCTGCATATCTTGGTACAATAGAAAGACCTATGAGAAGTCCTACAATGCCTCCTGCAATGATCACTCCGGAACATAAGCCAATGAATGCAAGAAAAATCTGCTGCAGCATAGCTTCACCTCCGATTTATGCTTAGTATGAGGAAAATCATAAAAAATATGTGCCAATTCTTAATAAAAAATGAAAAACTGTACAAGTGGGGAACCACATAGTATAATAGAATAGACTGCAGGGAAAAGTGTAGATTTTGACAGGAAAAAGGAGGGCTTGTGATATGCAGAACGCATTTTCACGAATGGAAATACTGCTGGGGGAAGAGGGAAGTACCAAACTTGCAAAAGCCAGAATCATGGTGTTTGGCCTTGGCGGCGTTGGCTCTTACGTGGCAGAAGCGCTGGCGAGATGCGGCGTGGGAAGTCTGACTCTTGTTGACCACGATACCGTTTCTGTTACAAATATTAACAGACAGCTTTATGCACTTCGTTCTACAGTAGGACACAGTAAGGTACAGGTGGCAAAAGAAAGAATCCGGGATATAGATGAAAATATTCTGGTTCATACATATGAGACTTTTTATAATGAGGATACAGCAGATATGTTTGATTTTCGTGGTGTAGATTATATTGTGGACGCCATTGACACTGTGACCTCAAAGCTTCTTATTATCCAGAAGGCAAAAGAGTGCGGTGTTCCTGTGATTTCCTGTATGGGAACGGGAAACAAGATGGAACCTTCCAAATTTGAAATCACAGATATTTCAAAGACAAGTGTGTGTCCTCTTGCAAAAGTTATGAGAACAGAGCTCAGAAAGCGGGGAATACGTAAGGTAAAGGTTCTTTATTCAAAGGAAAAACCCTTAAAGGCAGTGCAGGATAACGGAGAGAGAAAAGGAAATACAGACCGGCCGGTTCCGGGAAGCATTGCGTTTGTTCCAAGCGTAGCGGGACTTCTTATCGCAGGAGAAGTTGTGCGGGACCTTCTGGGAGACGGAAAAAAGAAATAAGGTTTGAAATGGCAGCAGAGAATAAGAAAAAAGGAGTTATAGCATTGAAAATAAAAGACAGATTTTGCAATTTACTGGGGGAAGAGAATGTACTCACAGATGAGCTCATGAGCAGCCATACTACATTTCGCATCGGTGGAGCGGCAGATTACTTTCTGCTTCCAACAGAAAGAACACAGATAAAAGGAATTTTTGAAATATGTAAGGAGGAGAATATTCCCTGTTTTATACTGGGGAATGGAAGCAATCTTCTCGTGAGTGACAGGGGATACAGGGGCGCGATCATTCAGATGTACCGTAATATGAATAAGATAGAGACAGAGGGAACTGTAATCCGAGCGCAGGCAGGAGCGCTTCTTTCTGCTGTTGCGGCAGAAGCCAAAAATCATTCGCTTACAGGTTTTGAATTTGCAGGGGGGATTCCGGGGACTCTTGGCGGCGCTGTGACCATGAATGCAGGTGCTTACGGCGGAGAGATGAAGGACGTATTAAAATCAGTTACGGTTGCAGACAGAGAAGGAAATATCAGAAAACTCTCAGCAGAGGAGCTGAATCTGGGATACCGGACCAGCATTGTGAAAACAGCAGGGTATCTTGTTCTGGAGGCGGAAATTTCTCTGAAAGAGGGAAATCCGGAAGAAATAAAAGCGCTTATGAAAGACCTGACAGAGAGAAGAACTTCTAAACAGCCTCTGGAATTTCCAAGTGCGGGCAGTACATTTAAGCGGCCGGAAGGATATTTTGCAGGAAAGCTTATTATGGATTCCGGGCTCCGGGGATACCGTGTGGGCGGAGCGCAGGTGTCAGAAAAACACTGCGGGTTTGTGATCAATGCAGGAGGAGCGACTGCAGCAGATGTAAGAGCTCTTATTCAGGATGTGCAGAATACAGTTTATGAAAAATTCGGTGTGATGCTGGAGCCGGAGGTCCGTTTCCTGGGCGATTTTTCATAACAGAGGAAAAGAGAGGAAAGAGTCATGCGTTTTGTAATTGTAACAGGAGTATCGGGAGCCGGGAAATCCACTGCACTTAAGATGCTGGAAGATGCCAGATACTTTTGCGTAGATAATCTGCCCATTCAGCTTCTGGAAAAGTTCGCCTCGCTTCTTCCGGAAATACATGGGGAGGATGTTCAGAATGTGGCACTTGGAATAGATGCCAGAAGCGGAAGAGCGCTTGATGAGCTGGAGGTTGTTCTTGACAGAATGAAAGAAGCCGGTTATGAATTTGAGATTCTTTTTCTGGACGCAGAAGACAATGTTCTTGTGAAACGATATAAGGAAACAAGAAGAAGCCACCCACTTGCAATGACAGGAAGAGTGGATGAGGGAATCCGCATTGAGCGTGAAAAAATGCACTTTTTAAAGGAGAGAGCAGACTATATCATTGATACAAGTTATCTTCTTACAAGAGAGCTGAAACAGGAAGTGGAGAAGATTTTTGTGGATAATCAGGAATTTTGCAACCTGATGGTTTCTGTTCTGTCTTTTGGATTTAAGTACGGGATTCCTGCAGATGCAGATCTTGTATTTGATGTGCGTTTTCTTCCGAATCCGTATTATGTAGATGATCTCCGGCCGCTTACCGGTATGGAGGACAGCGTGTTTGAATATGTGATGAACAGCAGCGCAGCCCGGGAATTTGCAGACAGGCTGGAAGATATGGTGCGTTTTCTGATTCCTCACTATGTGAAAGAAGGAAAGACAAATCTTGTGATAGCAATCGGCTGTACTGGTGGAAAGCACCGTTCTGTCA
The DNA here is from genome assembly GCA_900540785.1 of uncultured Blautia sp. Lineage (GTDB taxonomy): Bacteria > Bacillota > Clostridia > Lachnospirales > Lachnospiraceae > Blautia_A. The sequence continues at coordinate 12,214 of UQHF01000017.1, read as the reverse complement.
CTCTTGCAAGAGAACTGTACGAAAGACTTTTGAAAAGCGGACAGTACGGATTCCGTCTTGAGCACCGTGACATTGAGAAGGACAGAATGCTGAAAAAATAGAAGAAATGAGGTTGGAACATGTCTTTTTCAGGAATGGTAAAGGAAGAGCTTTCCAGACAGATCAATACGGCGAGACACTGCCGCATAGCAGAGCTTGCCGCCATTTTATGTGTCTGCGGCAGTCTGGAATACAAAAAAGACGGGAATAAAATTCTGCGGGTTCACACAGAAAATGAACTGGTTGCAAGAAAATACTTTACATTATTAAAAAAAACATTTAATATAGAGACAGCAGTATTTCTTCACGAGGGTACACATTTAAAAAGAGGTCGTGTGTATGTGGTGGAGATTACAAGGCAGCGGCAGGTGGAGGAAGTGATGCAGGCAGCCAAGCTGTTGGCTGGATCAGGGGAGCTGAATATACAGGAGAATTCCCTTACACTTCAACAGAGCTGCTGTAAACGGGCTTTTGTCCGTGGAGCGTTTCTTTCATCAGGGTCCATCAGTGACCCAAGAAAAGGGTATCATTTTGAGATCGTATGTGCAGATGAAAGGAAGGCGCAGTTGTTACAGGAGATTATCCGCAGCTTTCATATTGATGCAAAGACTGTTCTGCGTAAGAAATCATATGTGGTCTATGTGAAAGAAGGAGCGCAGATTGTGGATATGCTGGCAATCATGGAGGCGAACGTGGCTCTTATGGATCTGGAGAATATCCGGATTCTGAAGGAGATGCGTAATTCTGTGAACCGGAAGGTAAACTGTGAAACTGCGAATATCAATAAGACGGTAAATGCAGCAGTAAAGCAGATTGAAGACATCAAACTGATAGAAGAGATTATGGGCTTTGAACGCCTGAATGAAGGTCTTGCGCAGACTGCCAGACTGAGACTGCAGTATCCGGAAGCTACATTAAGAGAATTAGGATTAATGTTAAGCCCGCAGGTGGGAAAATCAGGAGTAAATCACAGATTGAGAAAACTGAGTGTACTGGCTGATGAACTGCGGGAAAACAAGGAGGAGTTATTATGATTAAAAAACCAATAACAGTAAATCTTTCTACTGGGCTTGAGGCGCGTCCTGTGGCACAGCTGGTTCAGGTTGCAAGCCAGTTTAACAGTGAAATTTACGTTGAAGTAGGTGAAAAAAAGGTAAATGCCAAGAGTATTATGGGAATGATGACACTGGGATTGGATGCCGGAGAGGAAATTACACTTCTTACAAATGGTGAAGATGAAGAGGCGGCAATGAACAGTATTGAAAGATATTTGAGTGAACAGTAGTCAGAAAAAATAACAGGCTGTGTTATTGATACAAATGCGAATGAAAAAGAAGACCGGTTTTCATTCGCATTTCTTTTGTTTATTTTTTGGTGCAGGCTGCATATTTGCTAAAAAGAAACGGATATACAGCGAGTATCCAGAATACCGCAAGGAAATAGCGCAGGAAGCTGGCAGGAAGGGAAGTTCCGATAAGTGGTTTGATTCCTTCCAGGATGATAAGCGCACCGAGAAGACCAAATATAAGGCGCAGGATTTTCTGTTTTGTATTTTGTGGAAGTGCAAAGCGTATAAAGCGCTGTTCCAGGTAATAACCGAGCGCAAAGGCAACACCAGCGCCTCCTGCCTTCAGACAGTCTTTTGCGTATACAAGCTCAATATGGCCTGTTTTCTCCAGAAGTACAGAATAAAAGGAGAGGGCAAGGGAAATAAGAAGCATAATGACAGCCACTTTTCCGGGAGCCTCTTCGAAGGATTTCTTCCTATATATATAGTGATAACAGAAGGCTACACATAAAAAGGAAAGGACAAAAGAGACGATCACATCTTTTGGTGTGTGGCAGCCAAGGTACATTCTGGAAAATCCAACAAGGAAAATTACTACAAAGCACAGCACCTGATACAGCCGTTTTCGAAAGTGAAGGGCGGCTGTTCCAAACAGGGCGGTAATGCTCTGCGTATGCCCACTTGGAAAGGAATATCCGGTAGCGCCCGGAATTGCGGAAGCGACAGGATGGAAAGAAGGATCGAGTATCCAGGGGCGGGGAATCCGAAATGTGATTTTTAAGCCCTGTATGAGAAGTCCTGAGGCAAAGTAGGAAAAGCCAAGTGTGTAGGCAAGGCGTTTGTTGGAACACCAGAAAAGCCAGCAGATAATGCCAACTACGAAAAGCTCCTGAGCTGTATAAGTGATAAGCTGAAAGAAAATGTCTCCTCCGTCTGTACGGAACTGAGACAGAAAATGTAAAAATTCCATAAAAAACAGTCCTTTCTGAAAAATTGTTTCTTATTATAATTAAAAAATATTATAAGTTGACCGAAAGAAAAAAACAAGGTATAATCTGAACTATGATACAACTGAATGGATAAAGCGAGGGGAACATTACGATGTCAAAATTTTTAAAATTTATTGTGCACTTTGTCGTAATCTGTACGATTGTATGTGCTGCCGGTTTGATCCTGCCGCCATTTTTCGGAGTGACTACGGAAATCATGACGGATTCCAAGGAGGACACCAATCTTCCGATAGGTTCTGTTACATATGCAATACCGGTTAAGGCGACAGATATTTATGTGGGAGATCCGATCCTTGTTCATGAGGATTCTAAAATCTACCGCTACAGTGTACAGGCGCTTGACCTTGAAAATGGAACAGGAACAGTAATAGATCCGTCTGTTACAAATGGAGAGACCATTACTGTAGCAATTAAGGAATACGTTCCGAAGGTTGTTTTTACATTAAGCGGCGTAGGATACCTTTATGTGGCTACGCAGAGCACAGAGGGAAAGATCATTCTCGGACTTGCTGTGCTGTTCCTTATTATTCTCTATATCATTGCAGAACTCTGGGAAAAAGACCCGAAGGAAGAAGTGGAAGAAAATGTAAATTCTTCCAGTGCTTACGTGAAGTCCAAAAAGGAGCTGAAGCGTGAGGAAAAAGAGCGCGCAAGAATGATGAAGGAAGAGGAGCGGGAAATCCGCAGTGAAAACAAGGGAAAGAAGAAAAAGAAAAAAGCGGAGAAGCGCATGATACGCACCGGTGGTTTCGTAGATGAAATCGAGGAAGAAGATGACGAGTACACAGAAGAGCCTGCAAGACCTGTTTCCATGCAGAGTGCAGCAAGTGAAGCGCATGAGGTCCTGAAGAAAGAAATTGCAGCAGCTACTTCAGAAGAGCCAGATCCTACAGCAGAATTAAGAGAAATGCTGGGAGAGATGACCAAGGAGGAACCTGCACAGAAAGAGGAGCAGCAGAAAGAGGGCCCTGAAGAGGAAAACAGGGATAGCGATATTCCGGTAAGAAAGATGGCGATTCCTCAGTGGAGTGTTTCACAGCTTGCCAATCGTGCCAAATCAGCAGGGGATTCTCCGGAAATTATAAAAGATGATATTACAGAAGTTACTTTATTTGACTACTCCGATATTGTCCGAGAAGATGGAGAGGAAGAGTAAGAGAACAGCGGACTGCATTTTGCAGTCCGTTTTCTTTTGGGAAAAATCCTGTAAAAAAGTTTCTGTCAAAAAAATTTGAAAAAAATAAAAAAAATGCTTGCATTTGGTAAAAGCTTCGTGTATACTCATAACTGTTGTGACATGATAGCAATGAAGCGCGAGGTTGCTGCTTGAAAGAGCAGGTTTTCCGTGGAGCGAATGTCAAGTTAGAAAACTGACGACAAGTCACTGTACAAGTTCAGAAACCATCAGAGGGATGGGACGCGTAGAAAAGAGATAAAGACACGCGTGGAGATGTGTACAGTCGCCGCTTGTCGTACTGCTATAAGAGTACGAATAGGAGGAGACTTTTTTTATGGCAAATCAGGTAATGAGAATCACATTAAAGGCATATGACCATCAGTTAGTAGATGCGTCTGCAGCAAAAATCATCGAGACTGTTAAGAAGAACGGCGCAATGGTAAGCGGTCCGGTTCCGCTTCCAACAAAGAAAGAGGTTGTTACAATCTTAAGAGCGGTTCACAAATACAAAGATTCCAGAGAGCAGTTCGAGCAGAGAACACACAAGAGACTCATCGACATCCTGACACCGACCCAGAAGACAGTAGATGCACTGTCCAGACTGGAAATGCCGGCAGGAGTTCACATTGACATCAAGATGAAAACAAAATAATCATCTGGTGATTCCAAAGTTAATGCGCAAGCATTTATGCTATTTACTATATGATTACCGAAATGGTAATCCGCTATAAGGAGGAAAAACAATGAAGAAAGCTATTTTAGCTACTAAAGTCGGAATGACTCAAATCTTCAACGAAGACGGAACACTGATTCCGGTAACCGTTTTACAGGCAGGTCCATGTGTCGTAACTCAGGTTAAGACAGAAGAAAATGATGGATATGCAGCAGTTCAGGTTGGCTTCGGCGACATCAGAGAAAAACTGGTGAACAAACCGGAAAAAGGCCACTTAGAAAAAGCAGGCGTTGATCTTAAGAGATTCTTAAAAGAATTCAGATTTGAAAACGCAGGCGAATATGAAGTAGGACAGGAAATTAAAGCTGACATCTTTGAGGCAGGAGATCACATCGATGCAACTGCAATCTCCAAAGGTAAAGGCTTCCAGGGTGCGATCAAGAGACACGGACAGTCCAGAGGACCTATGGCTCACGGTTCCAAATATCACCGTCATGCAGGTTCCAACGGTTCTGCATCTGACCCGAGTAAAGTATTCAAAGGCAAAAAAATGCCAGGACAGATGGGACATGTTCAGGTAACTGTACAGAATCTTGAAGTAGTACGCGTAGATACAGAAAATAACTTACTGTTAGTTAAAGGTGCTGTTCCAGGACCTAAGAAATCTTTGGTTACTATCAAAGAGACAGTAAAGTCCTTATAATGAGAAAGGAGGAGCATCAGAATGGCAAACGTAACTGTTTATAATATGGAAGGCAATGAAGTTGGAACAATGGAGCTGAACGACGCAGTGTTCGGTGTGGAGATCAACGAGCATCTTGTTCATCTTGCAGTTGTTCGTCAGCTTGCAAATAAACGCCAGGGTACTCAGAAAGCTAAAACTCGTTCTGAAGTAAGCGGCGGCGGAAGAAAACCGTGGAGACAGAAAGGAACAGGTCATGCTAGACAGGGTTCCATCCGTGCACCACAGTGGACAGGCGGCGGTATTGTATTCGCTCCGTCACCAAGAGATTATGAAGTGAAAATGAACAAGAAAGAAAGAAGAGCTGCTTTAAAATCTGCTCTGACTTCCAAGGTTCAGGAAAATAAATTAGTAGTAGTTGACAGCCTTGCACTTGCAGAGGTGAAAACAAAAGAAATGCAGAAGGTTCTTACAAACCTGAAAGCAGACAAAGCGCTTGTGATCACAGCAACAGATGACAAGAACGTAATTCTTTCTGCAAGAAACATTGAAAATGTAGAGACTGCAACTCCAAGCACAATCAACGTATACGATGTTATGAAACATAACACAGTTGTTGTAACCAAAGATGCTGTAGCATCCATCGAGGAGGTGTACGCATAATGGCTAACATTCAGTATTATGATGTGATCAAAAAACCAGTGATTACTGAAAAATCTATGAACGCTATGGGTGAGAAGAAATACACTTTCCTTGTTCATCCGGAAGCAAACAAAACACAGATTAAAGAAGCTGTTGAGAAAATGTTCGAAGGAACAAAAGTAAAAAGCGTAAATACCATGAATTTAGATGGTAAGAAAAAACGCCGTGGAATGGTAGTTGGAAAAACTGCTAAATCCAAAAAAGCTATCGTAGCTCTTACAGAGGATAGCAAGGACATCGAGATTTTCGAGGGACTTTGATCGAAAAGAACTTCCTTGTGAAGATAGCGCATATACGCAGTCAAAAGCGTGATAACAAAGATTGAAAGGAGAAACATCATGGGAATCAAAACCTATAACCCATATACACCGTCAAGAAGACATATGACTGGTTCCGACTTCTCTGAGATCACAACAAGCACTCCAGAGAAATCCTTAGTAGTGTCTTTAAAGAAAAATGCCGGACGTAACAACCAGGGTAAAATTACAGTAAGACACCGCGGAGGCGGAAGCAGAAGAAAATACAGAATCATCGACTTCAAGAGAAGAAAAGATGGAATTCCTGCAACAGTAGCAACAATCGAGTACGATCCGAACAGAACAGCAAATATTGCACTTATCAACTATGCAGATGGTGAGAAAGCATATATCCTTGCTCCGGAAGGCTTAAAAGTAGGCCAGAAGATCATGAACGGACCGGAAGCAGAGGTTCGTGTAGGCAACTGCCTTCCTCTGGAAATGATCCCGGTTGGTACTATGATCCACAACATCGAGCTTCATCCTGGAAAGGGCGGACAGATGGTTCGTTCTGCTGGAAACGGTGCTCAGTTAATGGCTAAAGAAGGCAAATACGCAACACTGCGTCTGCCATCTGGTGAAATGAGAATGGTTCCGATCGTATGCCGTGCTTCTATCGGCGTTGTCGGAAACGGAGACCACAACCTGATTAATATCGGTAAAGCTGGACGTAAGCGTAACATGGGTATCAGACCTACAGTTCGCGGTTCCGTAATGAACCCGAATGACCATCCACACGGTGGTGGTGAAGGAAAGACCGGTATCGGTCGTCCAGGCCCATGTACACCTTGGGGCAAACCTGCTCTTGGTCTGAAGACCAGAAAGAAAAACAAACAGTCCAACAAGCTCATCGTAAGAAGACGCGATGGAAAAGCTTTAGCGAAATAATAAGGAGGATAAAGCATGTCTCGTTCACTGAAAAAAGGACCTTTTGCAGATGAGAGCTTACTGAAAAAAGTAGACGCATTAAATGCTGCAAACGACAAATCCGTTATCAAAACATGGTCACGTCGTTCTACTATCTTCCCGTCCTTCGTAGGACATACAATTGCTGTCCATGACGGAAGAAAACACGTGCCGGTATATATCACAGAAGACATGGTTGGACACAAACTTGGTGAGTTTGTTGCAACCAGAACATACAGAGGACACGGAAAAGACGAAAAGAAATCCGGCGTTCGCTAATTATCAGTAAAGAACAGCCGCCTGGCTGCGCCTGCAGTCAGGGGTTTCCATTAAAGATTCGAATATGACGAAAGGAGGCACTTTAAAATGGCAAAGGGACATAGAAGCCAGATAAAGAGAGCCAGAAATGAGAATAATAGAGAGACAAGACCGTCTGCAAAATTATCTTATGCAAGAATTTCTGTTCAGAAAGCCTGCTACGTATTAGATGTAATCCGTGGCAAAGATGTGCAGACAGCACTTGGTATCCTGACATACAACCCAAGATACGCTTCCAGCGTGCTTAAGAAGTTACTGGAATCAGCAATCGCAAATGCTGAGAACAACAACGGAATGAACGCAGACAACCTCTACATTGCAGCCTGCTACGCAGATAAAGGACCTACAATGAAGAGAATTCAGCCAAGAGCACAGGGTAGAGCTTACAGAATCGAGAAGAGAACAAGCCATATCACCATCGTGCTGGATGAAAGATAAGGAGGAAAATCATGGGACAGAAAGTTAACCCACATGGCCTTAGAGTCGGTGTTATCAAAGATTGGGATTCTAGATGGTATGCAGAAGACAACTTTGCAGACTTCTTAGTAGAAGATTACAACATCAGAACATTCCTGAAAAAGAAATTATACAGTGCAGGTGTTTCCAAGATTGAAATCGAGAGAGCATCTGACAGAGTAAAAATCATCATCTACACAGCAAAACCTGGTATCGTAATCGGTAAAGGCGGCGCTGAGATCGAAAAAGTAAAAGCTGAGTTACAGAAATACACAGACAAAAAAGTCATCGTTGACATCAAAGAAGTAAAAAGACCAGACAGAGATGCACAGTTAGTTGCTGAGAATATTGCATTACAGTTAGAGAACCGTATTTCCTTCCGTCGTGCAATGAAATCTACAATGCAGAGAACTATGAAAGCCGGAGCAAAAGGTATCAAAACATCTGTATCCGGACGTCTTGGCGGTGCTGATATGGCTCGTACAGAGTTCTACAGCGAGGGAACAATCCCGCTTCAGACACTTCGTGCAGACATCGACTACGGCTTCGCAGAAGCAGACACAACATACGGCAAAGTTGGCGTAAAAGCTTGGGTCTACAATGGCGAAGTACTTCCAACAAAAGGAACTAAGGAAGGGAGCGATAAATAATGTTAATGCCAAAAAGAGTAAAACGTCGTAAACAATTCCGTGGCTCCATGAGAGGTAAAGCCCTGAGAGGTAACAAAATCAATTATGGTGAATTCGGTCTTGTTGCTACCGAACCTTGTTGGATTCGTTCCAACCAGATTGAAGCAGCCCGTGTTGCTATGACCCGTTACATCAAACGTGGCGGTAAGGTTTGGATTAAGATTTTCCCAGATAAACCAGTAACAGCAAAACCAGCAGAGACACGTATGGGTTCCGGTAAAGGTTCCCTGGAGTACTGGGTAGCAGTTGTAAAACCAGGTCGCGTAATGTTCGAGATCGCAGGCGTTTCCGAGGAAGTTGCTCGTGAAGCATTACGTCTTGCTATGCACAAGTTACCATGTAAATGTAAAATCGTTTCTCGCGCAGACTTAGAAGGCGGTGATAACAGTGAAAATTAATAAATTCGTAGAAGATTTAAAGGCAAAATCAGCTGCAGAATTAAATGAAGAATTAGTAGCTGCTAAAAAAGAACTTTTCAATCTGAGATTTCAGAATGCAACCAATCAATTAGACAATACAGGACGAATCAAAGAGGTTCGCAAGAATATTGCCAGAATCCAGACAGTAATCACTGAGCAGGCTAACGCTTCCAAATAGTGAATATAGGAGGAAACAATCGTGGAAAGAAATCTGAGAAAAACCCGTGTGGGCAAGGTTGTCAGCAACAAGATGGACAAGACCATCGTGGTTGCAATTGAAGACCATGTAAAACATCCTCTTTACAAAAAAATCGTGAAGAGAACATATAAATTAAAAGCTCATGACGAGAACAATGAGTGCAACATCGGAGATACCGTTAAGGTAATGGAGACCAGACCGCTGTCCAAGGACAAGAGATGGAGACTGGTTGAGATCGTAGAGAAAGCTAAATAAGGAGGAAACCAGTATGATTCAGCAGGAAACTAGACTGAAAGTTGCCGACAACACTGGTGCAAAAGAAATCCTTTGTATTCGTGTTATGGGCGGCTCTACAAGAAGATATGCAAACATCGGCGACACAATCGTTGCTTCCGTTAAAGATGCAACACCAGGCGGTGTTGTTAAAAAAGGTGACGTTGTAAAGGCTGTTGTTGTTAGAACAAAAAAAGGCGCTCGTCGTAAAGACGGTTCTTACATCCGTTTCGATGAAAACGCTGCCGTAATCATTAAAGACGACTTAACTCCGAGAGGAACACGTATCTTTGGACCAGTTGCCAGAGAGCTTCGTGAAAAGAAATTCATGAAGATCGTTTCCTTAGCTCCGGAAGTATTATAGGAGGGTGCCTAATGTCAGCTATGAAGATTAAAAAAGGCGATACTGTTAAAGTAATCGCTGGTAAAGATAAAGGCAAAGAAGGTAAAGTTCTTGCCGTTAACGCAAAAAACAATACTGTCTTAGTTGAAAACGTAAACATGGTGACCAAGCACAGCAAACCGTCTATGGCAAACCAGAACGGCGGAATCATCAACAAAGAAGCTCCGCTTCATATCTCCAACGTAATGCTGGTTGTAGATGGAAAAGCTACAAGAGTTGGTTTCCAGATGGATGGAGACAAAAAAGTCCGTGTTGCAAAAGCAACTGGAAAAGTTATCGATTAATTGAGAGAGGAGGCATGACAGGTGAGTAGATTAAAAGAGCTTTACAAAAATGAGATCATGGATGCCATGACTAAGAAATTCGGATACAAAAACGTTATGGAAGTGCCAAAACTCGAGAAAATCGTTGTAAACATGGGTGTTGGTGAAGCTAAAGAAAATGCAAAACTTCTTGATGCAGCTATCGCTGATATGGAGCTGATTACAGGACAGAAAGCAGTTTCTACAAAAGCAAAAAAATCTGTAGCGAACTTTAAGATCAGAGAGGGAATGCCGATCGGATGTAAAGTTACATTAAGAGGAGACAAAATGTACGAGTTTGCTGATCGTCTGATCAACCTTGCACTTCCTCGTGTACGTGACTTCCGCGGTGTAAACCCGAACGCATTTGACGGCAGAGGAAACTACGCTCTCGGTATCAAAGAGCAGTTAATCTTCCCGGAAGTTGAATACGACAAAGTAGACAAAGTAAGAGGTATGGACATCATCTTCGTTACAACTGCGAAAACAGATGAAGAAGCACGTGAATTACTGACATTATTCAACATGCCATTTGCAAAATAATATACCCTCTGGGTGTACCATGATGACCGCCGGCGAAAGCCGGGGTCTGCAAATCTGATAGGAGGAACGATTCATGGCTAAAACAGCAATGAAAATCAAACAGCAGCGCAAACAGAAATTCTCCACAAGAGAATACAACCGCTGCAGAATTTGTGGCCGTCCACATTCATATTTAAGAAAATACGGAATCTGCAGAATCTGCTTCCGTGAATTAGCTTACAAGGGACAGATTCCGGGAGTGAAAAAAGCTTCCTGGTAATCAGACCACAAGTATCTTTTGGAATGCATGCCGACAGGCGCATTAATATATAAACAATCATGTAAAGTCTGAAAAGAGAGAAAATAAGGAGGAAACTAACATGACAATGAGCGATCCGATTGCAGATATGCTTACAAGAATCCGTAACGCTAACACTGCAAAACACGACACAGTAGATGTTCCGGCATCTAAAATGAAAATTGCAATCGCAAACATTCTTCTTGACGAGGGATATATTGCAAAATATGATTTAGTAGAAGATGGTGTGTTCAAAACTCTTCACATCACACTGAAATACGGCGAGAACAAAAATGAGAAGATCATCACAGGACTGAAGAGAATCTCCAAACCAGGTCTTCGTATCTACGTTGGAAAAGATGAACTTCCGAAGGTTCTCGGTGGACTTGGAATCGCAATTCTTTCCACAAACAAAGGTGTTATCACAGATAAAGAAGCACGTAAAGAAAAAGTTGGCGGTGAAGTATTAGCATTCGTATGGTAATTTGACCGTCGAAAATATACTCGTCACAAAAGAGACTGAAAACAGAGAGAAATCTTTCTCTCCGATAATTTAAGTAATAGGAGGACAATTATATGTCACGTATCGGTAGACTTCCAGTTGCAATCCCTGCTGGCGTTGAAGTAAAAGTAGCAGACGGAAACGTTGTAACTGTAAAAGGACCAAAAGGAACACTTGAAAGAGCGCTTCCAGTTGAAATGGAAATCAAAGTAGAAGATGGTCAGGTAGTAGTTACAAGACCAAACGACTTAAAAAGAATGAAATCTCTTCACGGTTTAACAAGAAGCCTTATCCACAACATGGTGGTAGGTGTAAGCGAAGGCTACACAAAGACTCTTGAAGTAAACGGTGTAGGTTATAAAGCAGCAAAACAGGGTAAGAAGCTTGTTCTTAACCTGGGATATTCTCACCCGGTTGAAATGGAAGATCCGGAAGGTCTGGAATCCAAAGTAGATGGAAACAAGATTATCGTTTCCGGTATCAGCAAAGAAAAAGTTGGCCAGTTTGCAGCCGAAATCAGAGATAAGAGAAGACCGGAGCCATACAAAGGCAAAGGTATCAAATATGCTGATGAGGTTATCAGACGTAAAGTTGGTAAGACTGGTAAGAAATAATTAAGGAGAGTGAGAACATGATAAAGAAAGCATCTAGGGCGGAAATTCGTCAGAATAAGCATAGAAGATTACGTCATCATTTAAACGGCACTGCAACAACACCACGTCTTGCAGTATTTCGTTCCAACAAGCATATGTATGCTCAGATTATTGATGACACCGTTGGTAAGACTTTAGTATCTGCTTCTACTCTTCAGAAAGAAGTAAACGCAGAATTAGAGCACACAAACGACGTAGCAGCAGCAGCACACTTAGGAACCGTAATCGGTAAAAAAGCAGTAGAAGCAGGAATCGAAAGCGTTGTTTTCGACAGAGGCGGATACATTTACCACGGTAAAGTGAAAGCATTAGCAGACGCAGCTAGAGAAGCTGGACTGAAATTCTAAGAGAGGGAGGAAAAGAACACATGAAACGTAATCTTATTGATGCTAGTCAGTTAGAGTTAG